>CAUQLV010000004.1:0-115563 GCA_963519235.1 uncultured Oscillospiraceae bacterium | reverse complement strand
CTGCGAACACATGCGCGACCCTGCGGTTGACAATGAACAACTCCATCAGGGGGGTTGCTCCAAGGCCGTTCACCAGGACGGCGGTTTCATCGCCGCTTTGCAGCGGGAGATCGGCAAACAGCTTTTCCAGCAGAAGGTCGGTAATTTCATCCGCCGGACGAATGGCTTCGCGATGGGTTCCCGGCTCGCCATGAATTCCCATGCCGATTTCCATTTCATTTTCTGTCAGCTCAAAGCTGGGTTTTCCCGCCTCTGGTACTGTGCAGGGAGAAATGGACATGCCCATCGAGCGGACATTGGCAATCACCTTTTCGGCGACAGCTTTCACTTCTTCCAGTGTCCCGCCGGCCTGCGCCTTCGCGCCCGCAATCTTATGTACGAGCACGGTGCCCGCAATTCCCCTGCGCCCGCTGGTCCAGGTGCTGTTTTCCACGGCCACGTCGTCGTTTACCACAACCTGCTCCACCTGGATGCCGTCCGCTTCGGCCATTTCGGCGGCCATCTCAAAATTCAGCACATCGCCGGTGTAATTTTTGACAACCAGCAAAACACCTTTCCCGCAATCCACCGCCTTAATCGCTTCATAGATCTGGTCGGGGGTGGGAGAGGTAAACACCGCGCCCGCGACCGCCGCGTCCAGCATGCCTTCTCCGACCCATCCGGCATGGGACGGCTCATGTCCGCTGCCGCCGCCGCTGATTAGCGCAACCTTGTCGTTCGAGGCATCGGCGCGCACAATCACATTCAGCCCTTCCAGGCGGCGCACATATTGCGGGTATGCCAAGGTAAGCCCTTCCAGCATTTCGTCAACCACATTTGCCGGTTGATTGATTATTTTCTTCATCATAAAAGCCTCTCTTTCATTTTTTCATTTATGAGCAGCAAATGAATTGCTTTCACATACATGTTGGCTGATTCGGATTTACCTTGGTTGTGCCTTCAGATAAGCTTCCGCCTGTTCCGCCCCGGGAAGCGAAAGAACCGCGTCGGCCCAGCGCCGGTCTGTTTCGCATGCGAGCACCGCCTTCTTCACCAATGGAATCTGTGGAAGGCTCATGCTCAGTTCGTCAATTCCCCAGGAACACAGCAGCCTTGCGGCGGCGGGGTCCCCCGCCATTTCTCCGCACATGCCAACCCAGTTTCCCCGGCTGTGTGCCTGCTCGATGACATCGTGAATCAACCGCAGAACCGCAGGGTGATAATAGCTGTAAAGATTGCTGATGAGCGGGTTGCCCCTGTCCACCGCCAAAGTATACTGTGTCAGATCGTTGGTTCCGATGCTGAAAAAATCACACTCTTCCGAGAATGCATCCGCCATAACTGCCGCCGCGGGGGTTTCGATCATGATTCCGACGTCTAGGTCCTCTGCGCATGGGATGTTTTTCTGCTTCAGCGACTGTATCGTCTGGGAAATCAGCCGTTTCGCCTCACGCAGTTCCTCAATGCCAGAAATCATAGGCAGCATAATTGCCGCTTTTCCGTAAACGCCGGCGCGCAGGATTGCGCGGAGCTGGGTTTGGAACAGATCGGTCCGCTTGAGGCTGATCCGGATTGCCCGCCAGCCTAAAAACGGGTTTCGCTCCGGCGGAATCTTCAGGCTCGGAAGCGGTTTGTCACCGCCGATGTCCATCGTGCGAATGATGCAGCGGCGGTTATTGCACTGTTCAATCACCTGACGGTATGCGGAAAACTGCTCCTCCTCCGTCGGGAAGCCGCTTTTCCCCAGAAACAGAAATTCCGTCCGAAAAAGCCCGACCCCCTCGTAACCAGATTGTTCCGCCTGTTCAAGCTCCTCCGGATACCCGATATTGGCGGCAAGCGTGACTTCAAATCCGTCCTTTGTGCGGGCCGGAACCGCTGCCAGGCGGCGGTATTCCCGCGCCTTTCGCTGCTGTTCTTCCATCTTCAACTGATAGCGCTGAATCGTCTGCTCATCGGGGTCGACAATCAAAAGCCCTTCCCCACCGTCCAGAATGACGGGGGTGTTGTCCGGAATCTGCCCGCGCAGGTCTGTGATTCCCACCAGTGTTGGGATTCCTCTGGATTTTGCGAGGATCACCGCGTGCGAGGTTTTGCTGGCGCTTCCAATGATGAGCCCCGCCGTTTCCTGCGACAGTCCGATCATCAGGGATGGGTCAATTTCCTCCCCGAACAGGATTGCAGGCGTTTTCAGCTCTGTTTCCTGAATGCCGAGCAGAATTTCAGCAATCTGAATCCCGGAATTTTGAATGTCAAGGGCTCTTTCCCGCAGATAGGCGTCCTCCAGTTCGAGAATCGGGCCGGACATCTCCTCGCTGCTTTGCAGGACGGCCGCAGGGGCGGACAGCCCGGAAGCTTGTATTTTTTCACGCACCAGCGACCCAAAGTAGGAATCCGAAAGGATTAGGCTTCGCGTTTCCAGAATTGCCGCCTGCCCATCTTGGTGCCCTTGCCGCAGTTTTTTAATCAGTCGGTCGGTACGCGCGGTGGCGACACCTCGCGCGTAATAAAACCGCTGCAATTCCAGCGTAGGCTCCTGCTGGTGATAAGAATCCAGCTCCTTTTGCAGCTCTCTGCGCAGGAAATGAAGATATCCCCGCGCAACCCCCGCAACAGCTCCAGCTGCCCGAATGATTTTCAGTTCAGTCACGATGCCGAGCCCTCCTATTCATGAAACCGCTGTTTTACCAAGTCCGTCAGCATCTGGATAGCCGCTTCCTCGTCTTCACCCTCCGCGCGAATGAGAATAGAATCGTTTTGCCGCAGCCCAAGCCCCAGCACCAGAATAATGCTTTTGGCATCCGCCGTTTTTCCGTTCCCCTCCAGAATAATTTTGCTCTTAAATTTGGCTGCCGTCTTCACCAGTTCTGAAGCGGGCCTTGCGTGCAGCCCGATCGAATTTGTAATTGTCAACGTAACCTGTTTCATTCCATTGCCCCCATTCCTTACAATTTGCACATGGCGCGCGCCTGCTCGGCCGCGTCCGCAACTTCCCCGAGCGGCGCGCCGATGGTTGCCTGAATTGCCGCGCTGACCGCCCCTTCCACAATTGGGGCATCCGCAATCCGGACGCGGGCGGATAGCACATCCTCTAAAAAATCCATTGCTGTTTGAGCGCTGAGAACCGCGCTCCCCAAGTCCGCCAGAATGACCACTCCATCCCCGGAGTCGGCCTCTAAAACAGCATTGCCGATGCGCATGGCGTCCGTACCGATTCCGCCATTCTGCAAACCACCGGCCGCGACCAGCTTCAACTCTCTGCCCGCCATCTGGGCGGCGATTTCCACAACCCCCTCCGCGAGCTTCGCGCTGTGGGACACAATGACAAGCCCTACCATAAGATTCTCCGTTCCGCCGGCGATTGCCGGCAATACACTTGGCAGCCGGAATGTATTCCGGCTTTTTTTACAGGTTTTGATAATATTCCTTCAGCGCAGTCAGGATCAGCAGAACGGAAGTGGCGCCCGGGTCCTGATGCCCAATGCTCCGCTCCCCCAGATAGCTTGCCCTCCCTTTTCTGGCCGCGATAGTCTTGGTGTAGTTGACTCCCTCTTCCGCGGCCCTGCACGCTTCTTCCAGGCATTCCGGAAAACTTTGGTTCTGCTCTGCGGCGGCGACAAACGCATCATAGGCGGGCTTGAGCGCATCAATCATCGTTTTGTCGCCGGGCTGTGCTTTTCCGCGAGATTCGATTCCATCCAGCGCCTCCCCCAAAAGCCGTGCGGCGTCTTCTCTTTCAATTGTATCCTTCCCCTGCATGACCTTGGCGCAGCGCAGAAAAGCGGTTCCGTAAAGCGGGCCGGAGGCTCCGCCGACGGTGGAAATCAGGGTCATGGCTGTCGTTTTCAGCCCTGTTGACAGATCGGCGGGGGGTGAAGCCTTTAATTTTTCCATAACGGCATGAAACCCCCGCGCCATATTATGGCCATGGTCGGCATCCCCGATGACCCTGTCCAGATCGGTCAAATATTCCTTGTTATCATGAATGGTTTCGTTGATTGCCCCTATTGCGCCCAAAAAGGATTTGTCCATAAAAATCGCCTCCTGTTTTTTTGCATACAGTCTGTCAATCAGAAGTCCAGCCGCTGAACTGCGTTTTCCTCGAAAAGGTATGTCCGAAATTCATCCGCAGGCAGATGCCAAATTTGAGAAACCCGACCTTGTCTAATTCTATTCAAAAAGATCGGTTGCTTATTCTACTATTTTTCCGATTGCGAACATATTATGGTAATGCCTATCAGTCAAATCCATGAACCGTACAGCGATTAAGACGCCGAAATTTGTGCAGAGAGCCTGTTCATCGGGGCTTGGTGCTTATGGGTCATACAAAACAAAAAACTGTATAGACAAAACCTCTGGTTTGTTCATTTACACAAATATTAATCAATGCTACGATATTTTTGTAAAATATTTTGTACTATTTGCACAAAATGTTGGACGAATCTAGGTAAATTTATGTTGGGAGGAATTAAAATGGGACAGTACATTATGGCATTGGATGCAGGAACCACCAGCTCGCGTTGCATTCTCTTCAATGAGAAGGGTGAAATGATCAGTGTGGCCCAAAAAGAATTCACACAGTATTTCCCCAAGCCCGGCTGGGTCGAACATGACGCCATGGAAATCTGGTCCACGCAGATTGGCGTAGCGCAGGAAGCCATGCATAAAATTAACGCTGTTGCAGGGGATATCGCAGCAATCGGAATCACCAATCAGCGTGAAACCACCGTAGTCTGGGACAAAAATACCGGCGAGCCGGTCTATCATGCAATTGTGTGGCAGTGCCGCCGCACCTCGGAATATTGCGACAGCTTGAAGGACAAAGGTCTGGTGGACAGCTTCCGCCAGAAGACCGGTCTGGTCATCGACGCATATTTCTCCGGCACGAAGCTGAAATGGATTCTTGAAAATGTTCCGGGTGCACGCGAAAAAGCCGAAGCGGGCGACCTGCTGTTCGGAACCATTGACACCTGGCTGATCTGGAAGCTGACCAAGGGTAAAGTTCATGTCACCGATTATTCCAACGCATCCCGCACGCTGCTGTTTAATATTCAGGAGTTGAAGTGGGACGAGGAAATCCTGAAAGAACTGAATATTCCCGCATCCATGCTGCCGGAAGCGAAACCCTCCAGCTGTATCTACGGAGAGACAGAAGCTTCCCTCTTCGGAAGCCCCATCCCGATTGCGGGCGCCGCAGGCGACCAGCAGGCCGCGTTGTTCGGGCAGACCTGCTTTAACGCGGGCGAAGCGAAAAATACATACGGAACCGGCTGCTTTTTGCTGATGAACACGGGAGAAACCCCTGTTTACTCCAAAAACGGGTTGGTTACCACCATTGCGTGGGGTCTTGACGGAAAGGTCAACTATGCGCTGGAAGGTTCTATCTTTGTGGCGGGCGCCGCTATTCAGTGGCTGCGCGATCAGATGAAGCTGGTCGACAGCGCGCCGGATTCGGAGTATATGGCAACAAAAGTAAAAGACACAAACGGCGCTTATGTTGTCCCGGCATTTACAGGCCTTGGTGCTCCCTATTGGGATCAGTATGCGAGAGGCGCAATTGTGGGGCTGACAAGAGGCGTAAATAAGTATCATCTCATCCGAGCCACTGTGGAATCGCTGGCTTATCAGACCCATGACGTGCTCAAGGCGATGCAGCAGGATTCGGGAATCACGCTGAACGCGCTCAAGGTTGACGGCGGCGCCTGCGCCAACAACTTCATGATGCAGTTCCAGGCAGATATCATCAATGCGCCGGTACACCGCCCGGTGTGCGTGGAAACAACGGCAATGGGCGCCGCTTATCTGGCCGGTCTCGCGGTGAAATATTGGGCAAGCAAAGAAGATGTCATCCAAAACTGGCAGATTTCCCGGATTTTCAAACCTTCTCTTGCAGAAGAAG
The DNA here is from genome assembly GCA_963519235.1 of uncultured Oscillospiraceae bacterium. Taxonomy (GTDB): domain Bacteria; phylum Bacillota; class Clostridia; order Oscillospirales; family Ruminococcaceae; genus Anaerotruncus. Next base: position 109,685 of record CAUQLV010000004.1, on the reverse strand, counting down.
AGCGCGCCGGCCTGATTGCGGGTTGGAGCAAAGCAGTCAAATGTGCAATGGGCTGGGCAAAAAATTAGCTCGGCTAACCATAAATATTAAGAATTGAGGTGTAATCGCATGCTGCCATTTATTGCGGAATTTATTGGAACAGCTCTCCTGATTCTTCTAGGCGACGGTGTTGTTGCAAATGTTACACTCACAAAGTCCGGCATGAAGGGCGCAGGTTCTATTCAAATCACGTTTGCATGGGGCCTTGCCGTACTGCTGCCCGCGTTTATCTTCGGGGCGGCGTCCGGAGCGCATTTTAATCCGGCGGTAACCATTGCGATCGCAATGAACGGAGGCCTTGCATGGGGCATGGTTCCGGGATACATCATTTCCCAGATGCTCGGCGGATTCTGCGGCGGAATCATTGTCTATCTGCTCTTTAAAGACCAATTCGACGCGACGGAGAACGCGGGAACCATCCTCGGGTGCTTCTCGACCGGCCCGTCCATCCCGAACACCCCGCGGAACTTCTTCTCCGAGCTGGTTGGCACCTTTGTGCTGATCTTTGCAATCCTTGGTGTCGGCAACGTTACGGGCGCAGGCACCGTAGGTCTGAACTACCTGCTTGTTTTCGGCATCATCGTATCAGTCGGCATGTCTCTCGGCGGTTTGACCGGTTATGCGATCAACCCTGCCCGTGACCTCGGCCCGCGCCTTGCGCATGCGGTGCTGCCGATTAAAAACAAAGGTGGATCCAATTTCAGCTACGGCCTTGTCGTTCCTGTATTTGGCCCGATTGTCGGCGGAATCCTCGCGGTTCTTCTGTTTAACGTTATTCCCTGGTAACTCCGAGCAACACGTTGATATGCAGGGGCAAACATCGTCCTGTATGCCCCTGCATTCTTATGGAATTTTTTCGATTTTAACATCAGATTCCTTAGTTTCACGAAAACGGGGAATGAAAAGGTGGTGTGCAAGAAGATGCTGGATGTCATTGTAATCGGCGGCGGGATCATCGGCTGCTCTGTCGCGCGAAGCATGGCCAGATATGACCTGAAAATTGCCCTTTTGGAAAAAGCTGCCGATATCTGCGAAGGACAAAGCAAGGCAAATACGGCAATTGTGCATGGAGGCTATGACGCAAAGCCGCACACATTGAAGGCAAAGTATAATGTATTAGGCAACCAAATGTTTCAGGAGCTTTGCTCCGAACTGGATGTTCCGCTTAAATGGAACACATCCCTGGTGGTCTGCTTTTCAGAGGATGAAATTCCCAAGCTGGAGGAGCTGAAAAAACAGGGGGAACTCAACGGAGTTCCGAAGCTCAGCGTCATCGGCCGGGAAGAACTGCAAAAGCGGGAGCCCAGCCTCAGCAAAAACGCCTGCGCGGCGCTGCTTGTGGAGACGGGGGGAATTGTATGCCCCTACGAGTTGACGATTGCAAACGCCGAAAATGCGGCGGAAAACGGCGTGCAGTTTTACCGGAACGCCGAAGTCACCGGAATGGAAAGAGGAAACGGCTGCTGGATTGTGCAAAGCAGGGCGGGCACTTTTGAAACAAAAGCCGTCATCAACTGCGCGGGACTCTATTCCGACGTCATCAACAGCATGGTATCCGAACATGCTTTCAAAATCCTGCCCCGCAGAGGGGAATACTATATTCTGGATAAAAAATACGCCGATGTGTTTCACGCTGCGGTGTTTCAGCTGCCGACCAACCTGGGAAAAGGGATTCTTGTGAGCCCGACCGTCGACGGCACGATTCTGGTAGGCCCGACCGCGGAAGACATCGAGGACAAAGCAGATAGCCGCACCACGTCTGAAGGACTCTCAAAAGCCCTGAAATTCGGCAGCATGACCTGGGAGAATATCCCGCTGCGCGACGTGATTACGACCTTTTCCGGCATCCGTGCCCACAGCGATAAAAACGATTTTATTCTGGGAGAAGCGCCGGACGCTCCGCTGTTCTTCAACGCGGGAGGCATTGAATCCCCCGGCCTCACCTCTTCGCCCGCAATCGCGCTGGATCTCTCCGATCTGGTTGCAAAGCGTCTGGGAGCCAAAAAAAATCCGAACTTTAACCCAATCCGGAAAGCGATTCCAAAATTTCGGGAGATGGATGACCTCCAGCGGCTCAAGGCAATCGCCGCTAATCCGGATTATGCCAAAATCGTGTGCCGCTGCGAAACCGTGACGGAGGCGGAAATTCGGGAAGCCATTCGCAGGCCGGTGGGAGCACGGACGGTCGACGGCATCAAACGACGGACAAGAGCGGGAATGGGCCGGTGTCAGGCGGGCTTCTGCACGCCCAGAACGGTTCAAATTTTATGTGAGGAGCTGAAGTTGTCGCCGCTGGAAATTACGAAGTTTGGCGAGGAGTCAAGACTTCTGCGTAGCTATTTGTTTGAAGGAGGGGAACAGCATGCGTAATGTTGATCTGCTGATAATCGGCGGCGGGCCTGCCGGGCTTGCTGCCGCTGTTTCCGCCTGCGAGCAGGGCTGCCGGGATATTCTGATTCTGGAACGGGAAGATACGCTGGGGGGAATCCTCCGGCAGTGTATCCACAACGGGTTCGGCCTGCATACCTTTCAGGAAGAGCTGACCGGGCCGGAATACGCACAAAAATATATTGACCGGGTCATTGCTGAGCAAATTCCCTATCAGTGCGGCACAATGGTCATTGAAGTGACCAAAGACAAGCAGGTCACCGCCATTAACCGCAGCAACGGACTGCAACAGTTTCAGGCAAAAGCAATCATTCTCGCAATGGGATGCAGAGAACGCCCCCGCGGAGCGCTCGCCATTCCGGGCTGGAGATGCTCGGGCATTTATACGGCAGGTACTGCGCAGAAGTTTGTGAATCTGGAAGGGATCATGCCCGGACAGCGCGTCGTAATCTTAGGCTCCGGGGATATCGGCCTGATTATGGCGAGAAGAATGACTTTTATGGGCGCAAAAGTGCTCGCCTGCGTGGAGCTGCTGCCGTTTTCCTCCGGCCTCAAGCGTAACATCGTGCAGTGTCTGGACGATTATGACATCCCGCTTTTGCTCAACCATACGGTTGTGGATATTTCCGGACGGGAACGGCTGGAAGGCGTAACAGTCGCGCAAGTCGACCCCGAGACCAAACAACCCATTGCGGGCACCGAACAGTATTTCGCATGTGACACGCTGCTGCTTTCCGTCGGGCTGATTCCGGAAAACGAGCTCAGCCGAATGGCGGGAATTGAGCTGAGCGGCGCGACCGGCGGCCCCACGGTGGACGAAAACCTGCAAACCTCTGTGGAAGGCATTTTTTCCTGCGGCAATGTCCTGCATGTGCATGATCTGGTGGACTTTGTTTCGGAAGAGGCCGAAAAGGCCGGCGCGAAAGCATGGCAGTCTATCACCAATTCACTTGACCGGGAGCTGAAGACCGTGCCGGTCATCAGCGGGTTTGGCGTTTCGGGCGCCGTACCGCAGAAAATCCATGTGGGAGAAGCCAGCCAGCCTGTCACGATTATGTTCCGCCCCAAAAATGTCTACCAAAACGCAAGGGTCTGTGTGTCGGCGGGCGGAAAAGAGATCTACAGACATACCAGCCGCATCCTCACCCCGGGAGAAATGGTCAGCCTCAAGCTGAAGTCGGAAGCGCTCGCGCAGATTTCGGCTGCTGCTGATCTTACCGTGAAAGTGGAGGCGACGTGATATGGTAAAAGAAATTACATGTATCGGATGTCCGATCGGCTGCCGTATTACGGCAATTCTGGAAGACGGGGAAATCTGCTCCCTTAGCGGGTACACCTGCAACGTCGGGAAAAAATACGCGCAGGAGGAATTGACCGCTCCGAAAAGAATGGTCACTGCGCTCATGCCTGTGAGAGGCTGCCGCCATCCGCTGCCGGTCAGGACTTCCCAGCCGATTGATAAGCAAAAAATAGTTGACTGCCTCAATGAGATTGCGGGGCACTCGGTCACCCTGCCGGTGCATATCGGAGACGTCGTTCTCCCCAACGTGTGCGGGTCCCCTGCAAATATCATCGCGACAAAAGAACTCCTGTGACAAGGCGCAAAAAAGCGGCCTGCAAAATGCAGACCGCTTTTTTTATGGTTGCCGTTTCAAGGTGAACTTTTTTTCGGTTTTGTTTTTCAGGCGCACGATATTGGACTTGTGCTTGTAGATTAACAAGGCGGAAAGGGCGGTTATTAGGGCGGCTGTACTCCACAAATAGGAAATCGGGAGTGTTCCGTAAGGCGAATTGCCGGTGCGGTAATCCCAAAAAGAAAGCATCAGACAATGCACAAACGGAAGGCTGAATGCCGCGACAATGGAGGAAAGGGATACAATTTTTGAGGCCGTAAACACAGCGGCAAATACAATAAAGATCACAGCGAACAGCCGCCAGTCAAAAAATACGATTACTGCGGCGGACGATAAAATGCCCTTTCCGCCTTTGAAGTGAAAGTAAAGCGGATAGACATGCCCGACTACGCACAGCAGTCCGGCGATTAGCGCGCCATACTGCTGAAAATAAGCGGGAGCACCGGTTTGCTGGCTATAATATTGAAAAATCGCCCTGCCGGCCATGACAGAAGCTGCTCCTTTTAAAAAATCAAACAGAAATGTGAAAATGCCCGCTTTCCATCCGACTGAACGCAGGACATTGGTCAGACCCGCGTTGCCGCTCCCAAGCGTTCGGATATCGACATTATGATTAAAAAGACGGGTGAACAGAATTGAAAAGCTGATGCTTCCGATCAGATAGGAAAAAGCGGAAGAAAGAAGCGCCGAAACCCAGAATAGCCCAGTATGATTCATGAAATCATCCTCCTTTACCGTCTTATATGTACGGGTGTGACACCAGCTTATCCTTTCTATTATTATATCATTTGAAGGTAAAGTATGCGGTCTTCTTCATTTTCCCGTGAAATATCTGCCAAAACAGCCTTTGATTGGCAGTCAGCCCTCAAAAAGAGCCATGAGAAGAAAAAGCAGAAAACCCTCCACTATAACACCAGACTTGTTCCCTGTGGTATAATTGGAAAAAATAGAAATGGGGGATCAAATGAGCACCTATCAAACATCGCAAATCGCGCGCCTCATCGGGATTCATCCCAATACCGTGCGGCTTTATGAAGAACTCGGGCTCATCCCCAAACCGCGGCGGGAACCAAACGGCTACCGCGTTTTTACAGAGTTTCATCTGGAACAGTTTAAACTTGCGAGGGCGGCCTTGAAAGTGGAAGTTCTGCAAAACAGCCTCCGGAAAAAAGCCATCGACATCATCAAGACTTCCGCGGCCGGTGATTTTGACAGAGCAATTCGGCTCACAAAAGAGTATTTGCGGCAGATTGGAACGGAGCGTAAAAATGCCGGAGAAGCCATCTCTATCGCGGAGCAGCTGCTTTCGGGCGGTCAGCGGGAAACGAACGGCGCTTGCTTTACCCGAAAACAAACATCCGCGCTTTTGGGAATTTCGATGGACACCCTACGCAACTGGGAGATGAACGGGCTGCTGACGGTCAAGCGCAAGCAAAATGGCTACCGCGTCTATGCGCAGGAGGATATCCAGCTGCTCAAAATCATTCGTTCCCTGCGGTGTGCGAACTACTCGCTTGCGGCAATTTTGCGGATGCTCTGCGCGCTGTCGGGCGATCCCAAAGCGAACCTCCGCGAAGTGATTGATACCCCCCGAGAAGAGGAGGATGTGATCTCTGTCTGCGACAAACTGCTTACCTCCCTGCAAAACGCGGAAGAAAACGCCCGGCAGATGCTCAAACAGCTCCGACTAATGAAAAATCGGTTCCAAACAAACCCTACACTTTAACACCAGACCTGGTTCTGGTGTTATTCTTTTTATAAAAGAAAGAACAGGAGGGTTTTCAGCGTGGAAACAACCATTGAAGTGAGCCAGTTGAGCAAGTCCTACGGCGGCATCAAAGCAGTCGACCAGATCAATCTCTCAGTCCGGAAGGGCGAGGTTTTCGGTTTGCTCGGAGCCAACGGGGCGGGAAAGAGCACCACCATCGAATGTATTCTGGGCACAAAAAAGCCGGACTGCGGGACGGTGTCCATTTTAGGGATGCATCCGCAGACCGACCGCAAAAAATTGTTTGAAAGAGTGGGAGTCCAGTTTCAGGAAGCGAATTATCAGGACAAAATCACGGTTGGAGAGCTTTGCGAGGTCACTCGGGCGCTTTACAGCACAGCTTCCGATGATCGGAGCTTATTGGGGCAATTCGGCCTCTCGGACAAGCTGAAAAGCCCGGTAAGCGACCTTTCGGGAGGCCAAAAGCAGCGTTTATTCATCGTACTCGCGCTTATCCCGAACCCGGAGGTTGTGTTTCTGGACGAACTGACCACAGGGCTCGACACCAGGGCCCGGCGCGACGTCTGGAAATGCTTGTCTGATCTAAAATCAAAAGGGTTGACTATTTTTCTTTCCTCCCACTTTATGGACGAAGTGGAAGCCCTGTGCGACAGAATCATGATTTTAAAAAACGGAGCAAGCATTTTCTGCGGAACCGTGCGGGACGCGATTGCCGCCAGCCCTTATCAGAAGTTTGAAGATGCGTACCTTTGGTATACGGACGAGGAGGTCAAGGAGCATGAAAGCATTTAGCACCATGTTAAAAACAGAATTGAAGCTTTCCCTGCGCGGCATGGATATGCTAATCTTTGCCATCTGCATGCCGGTTGTTGTAATGGCGATTCTCGGCGTCATTTATGGGAACCGGCCTGCGTTTGACGGCGCGGATTACACCTTTCTGGAGCAATCCTTCGGGGCCGTTTCAACCATTTCCATCTGTGCGGGCGGTGTTATGGGGCTCCCGCTGGTCATTTCCGATTACCGGCACAAAAAAATCCTGAAACGGCTCAAGGTTACGCCGACCAGCCCCGCGCTCATTCTGGCTGTGCAGGTTGCAATCTATCTGCTTTATGCGGCTGTCTCGCTGCTTCTGGTCTATCTGACAGCTTCCGTTTTCTTTGGATTTCAGTTAAGCGGTTCATGGCTTCGGTTTTTGGGCGCCTATTTTCTGGTCATGCTGTCAATGTTCAGCATCGGCATGATGGTGGGCGGAGTGGCGCCGAATATAAAAACAGCAAGTGTTTTAGCAAGTATTCTGTATTTCCCGATGCTCATCTTCTCGGGCGCCACCCTGCCATATGAGGTCATGCCCGCGGCGCTTCAAAAGATTTCGAACTTTATGCCGCTGACGCAGGGCATAAAACTGCTTAAGGCGGCATCACTGGACCAGCCGGTTGACAGCGTTTTAATTCCTGTTATCGTGATGATTGCGCTCGCCGCAGTCTGCATTGGAGTTTCCATCCGCTTTTTCAGATGGGAATAGAACGCCCCAAGGTCATTCAGCTAAAATTGCAATTCATAGCCGCGTATAAACGATTCCCCAACAATGCAAAACCATGCCGGTTGTAATGGGGCACGAGGTGTGCGCGGTTATTGAAAAGGCCGGAAAAAACGTAAAAGGTTTCCGTATCGGAGACAAAGTGACGATTGAAACGCAGGTATATCATTGCTGCCGCAGGCCCACATTCGGAAATTATCTTAACCGGCGATGATCATTAAGATGTAACTGCAAGCGCCTAGAGGTTCTTTGTTACACCTTCTTACAACAAAAAAGCCCAGCGAAAGCTGGGCTTTTTTGACAAAATGAGCCGTTCTGCGAAACCGGCAGGACGGTTTTCTGCTGGTTTGCAGCAGCATGACAGCAGACTATTTTAAATCTTTAGCATCATAGCAAACAAGTGTTGTGCGGTTTGGCAGACAAACCGCGCGGTCGCCCGGATCCTCGCACCATCCCGCCTTTTCGCAGATATGGTCGGGGCAGGTCACATTCATAAACCGGATTTTCCCATCCTGCACCTCAAAGCTGACCGGTTTTCCCGTGGCGTCAGAAATTGAAAACAGCTCATCGGAAGCGGTTTCAAGATCAATGCGCCGGTATTCTTTGGAATTAACCGTAATCACCGCAATGCTATGTCCGGCGCGCGGGCGGTAGAGCCACGCGGCGCACCCGATACAGGCCAGTAATAAAATGAGAATCAGAAGCAGTTCCTGCTTTTTCAGTTTCATAAAAGACGAGCCGCCAATCCCGAAAAATCTGCCGTATCCAAATGAATACAGTGCTCCCGCTCGGAAATCTGCTCCAGATAGTGCGCGTCCGAACTGGTGATGACAGTATAACATTCTTTTATGGATAAATTGTGTCGGTCGGCGAAAAACCCGCTGGGATTTGCTACCTCGACCGTATGAAATCCGTATTCCGGCGGGATAAACCCAAGGTTCGAAAGGATGCTGTAGCTGCTGCGGTCAATATGGGCGGGGTAGCATAGCCCGCCGAACCGCTGCATCAGACCGGGCACTTCCCCGATTTCAATAGAAGTTGCGTTGACCAGCAGTTTGCCCTCCTGCCCGATGACTTTATCTTCGTTGTTCAGGATCAGCTGGTCGCCGAAGATACGCGTGTCATTCTGGATATCAGGCAGGCGCTCCCACGCATAGGCGTCAAACCCCATTGCGCCGTCTAGCGAGGAAAAAAGGCACACCATATGAATTTCCTCTGCGGTGGTCAGCTCCATGCCGGGCAGTACCGTAATGGGGGCATCCTTGGCCGCCGCCATCAGAGCGGGACAGTTCTTGCAGGAATTATGATCGGTGAGCGCAACCATGTCCAACTCTTTCAGCAGCGCCATATTCAAAAGATTATTGACCGTCATGTCATTGTCTCCGCAGGGAGACAAACAGGAATGAAGGTGGAGGTCGTAGAAAACCGGTTTCACAGCCCCGCCGCCTCCGCAATGGCGCGGGCAGTATCGAACACCGGCGCAGAAGAACACAGCAGCGCCACGCCATTCTGACGCGCTTTTTCTATAGCGTCCTTGTCGGGCGTGACGCCTTCCGCGAATACCACGCAGGCAACATCTGCCAGCAGCGCGACAGCAACCGCGTTCACGTTGCCCATCACCGTGACCCACGCGCACCCCGCCGGTGCCCTGCCCATAACAAAGCTGAGCAGGTCACAGCAGTAGACACTTTCTATTTCCCGGGAAAACGCGCCGCTCTCCCCGATCATTTCATATCCTAGAGTTTTCGCCATCTGTTCTGTGGTCAACCGAATCACCTTTTTTCCTAATCGTTCGTTCCCTCTGGTTTCTATTTTTTCTGTTCCTCGTCAGATTCGGTGCTCGGGCCCGGCATAAAGTGCGACAGGCGGGTCAGCCCGTTGGCAAGGCTGCGCATTTCGTCCCGCAGCTTGAAAATACAGGCCTCCTCCGAGGAGAAACCCCGCACGATGTCCTCTGCCATCGCCTTGCAGGAGGGTGCGCCGCAGGAGCCGCAGTCCATTCCGTACAGACGGCTTTCAATCTCTTTGATTTGGTTCATCATGTTCATCGCCACCTTAATGTCCGCATCCAGCTCCATCACCGGCTCATATTCGACCGGCGCATCCCAGAGCAGCCGGGACAGGGTGTCGTCCTCGGGCAGGTGGTTGCAGGATACGGGGCGGTACTTGCGGATACGCTTAAGCTTGGCTTTCGCCACATAAGGGTTCTCCACATTCAGCACGCCGCCCACGCAGCCACCCGAGCAGGCGTTCAGCTCCACAAAATCGAGGTCATAGAATTTCTCATCCTCAAGGTCTTCGAGCACACGGATGACATTTTCAATCCCGTCGGCAGCGAGAAACCGTTCCTTGAGCGCGGCGGCAGCCTCACCGCCGCTGCTTCCCCATCCGACCCCCATCCGTCCGGCATTTGCCAGCTCGACCGACGGGGGCACATCGCGCATCAGCGAGATCAGCTTGGGGTAAACCTCGCGGATGGCGAGCACGCCGTCTACCCAGCTTTTTTCAGAGCCGAGCGGCATCTTGACCGCTGTCACCTTTGCTGGGCAGGGACTGATAAAGATCGCGCCGATCTGTTCCATCGGAAGCCCCGTCTTTTGTGCGGCGGCTGTTTTTGCCATGCGCGCCGCCACCTCGATGGGCGCGTGCAGGGGCAGCACGTTGGGCAGCAGCTGCGGGAACCGCACACGAATCAGCCGCAAAACCGCGGGACAGGCCGAACTGATGACAGGACGCGGGATATCCTCCCGCTGCATATACCTGCGGGTTGCGTCCGAAACCAGCTCCGCCGCCTTTGCCACCTCATAAATATCGTCAAAGCCCATGCGCATCAGCGCGCCCAGAATCAGGTCGATGTCGTCAAGATTGTTAAACTGCCCGTAAAGCGCGGGCGCCGGCAGCGCAATTTTATAGGAAAAGCGATCCATCACCGAAAGCGGGTCAAACAGCGCCTGTTTGGCGTGATGCGGGCAGACACGGATGCATTCGCCGCAGTCGATGCAGCGTTCCTTAATAATCACCGCTTTGCCGTTGCGCACACGAATTGCCTCGGTGGGGCATCGCTTCACACAGTTGATGCAGCCGTGGCACTTGTCACGGTCGAGCGTCACAGAATGAAAAAAATTGGTTGTATCCATGTCGTTCCTCCCGCTGCCGGGGGCCACGGGGCGGATGTCAAATAATTTGCACCGTCATGTCCACCGTGGTTCCCTCGCCGACCACACTTTGGATTTCCATATGGTCGCTGTATTTTTTCATATTTGGCAGGCCCATGCCCGCGCCGAAGCCGAGGTTGCGCACAGATTCCGGAGCGGTGGACCATCCCTCCAGCATTGCCAGGGGAATATCCTTGATTCCCGGCCCATGGTCTACCAGCGACATCCGCACAGCCTCCGGCGTAATTTCCACAAAAATTTTTCCGCCGCCCCCGTGGATTACCATGTTGATTTCGCCCTCATACATCGAGATCGCCACTTTGCGCACCACTTCGGAGGAAAGTCCCAGCTTTTTCAGAACGCTCTTCACATTGCCCGAAGCCGCACCGGCACGGGTGAAATCGTCCCCGGGGACATCATATTCCATCTTGATCGGTTCAGGCATCGGATTCGCAGCCACCTTTCAGCCCGTTTTGGTACAAAAGCCCGCACGCGGTAAACATCCGGTAAGGGGTAGTCATCAGAGCGATGTCCCGCTCGTTTGCCAGGTCGATGATGCTTTGGTCGGGCTTTTTCCCCCGTACAAAAACAATGCACCGCATATCCATCATATCGGCGGTGCGCACCACCTGAGAATTCACCAGCCCGGTGAGCAGTACCGACTGGTCCTTTACGAAAGCCAGCACATCGCTCATCAGGTCGCTTCCGCACGCAGTGTGCACTTCCCCCTCATACGAGTCCCCTTTGCAGAGCACATTGGCCTTGAGAATTTTCTCGATTTCTTTAATCAGCATTCTGCCATCCCCCTTTTGTGTCAGAAACAGCGGTCGTTCCAAAAAATCCGGGCATTCCCGGGACTCTTCTGTGTAAATTCTATAATACCACAACTGCAAAAGCCTGTGCAATGGATAAAGGCAACAATTAAAGCAATAAAAGGTGTGTAATATGTAAAATGGAATAGGAGCCATGTGAAATTGGAATAGAACTATACAATTTTTGTTCACTTTACTTAAAAACTAAAATTATCCTGCGTTTTTTTAGACTTTTTGACGTAAATGATATAGACTATTGAAAAAGAATCTGATATAATTATAACAATTAAACTGGATTGATGTGCAAAAGGGGCAATCCGTCCTCTATGCACCCAATATATCCAAGGAGGTTATAAGCGAATGGCGAACACCAAAACAGTGGTTCCTTTCTCCGGCACGAAAGAACAGGAGAAGCGGCTCCTGGAAGTGATCGAGGAGCATAAGGGTCAGAAGGGTGCTTTGATGCCGGTTTTGCAAGCGGCGCAGGAACTCTACGGCTATCTGCCGATCGAAGTGCAAAAAATAGTTTCCGAAGGCTTGAGCATTCCGCTGGAGGAGATCTATGGCGTTGCAACGTTCTATTCTCAGTTTACCCTCAACCCCAAAGGAAAATATAAAATTTCCGTCTGCCTGGGCACAGCCTGTTATGTCAAAGGCTCTGGCGATGTGTTCAACCGGATTTCTGAAAAGCTGGGCATCACCAGCGGCATGTGCACCCCGGACGGCAAATTCAGCCTGGATGCCTGCCGCTGCATCGGCGCCTGCGGCCTTGCTCCGGTTATGACAATTAATGACGAAGTCTACGGTCGGCTTACAGTGGATGATGTGGAAACGATTTTGGCGAAGTATAACGATTAAGCCATGATGCAGGAACTGTCGCTGAATGTGCTGGATGTGGCGGAAAATTCTGTGAAGGCAGGCGCAACGCTGATCGGTATTGAAGTGGATGAACAGCCAAAGGACGACCGGCTGACCATTCTCATTACTGACAACGGCTGCGGAATGACTGCCGAGCAGGCCGCCCATGTAACCGACCCGTTTTTTACGACCCGCACCACCCGAAAGGTAGGCTTGGGTGTCCCTTTTTTCAAAATGGCCGCTGAGCTGACGGGCGGTTCGCTGCACATTGAATCCCAATCGGGGCGGGGCACAACGGTTACTGCCTTGTTCGGTCTTTCGCATATCGACCGGATGCCCCTCGGGGATATGGCTGGCACGGTTTGCGCGCTGATACAGTGCAATCCCGCAATTGATTTCGTTTATACACGGCGCTATGGGGAACATTCGTTCGTCGCCGACACCCGCGAATTCCGGAAGACGCTTGGGGAAATTCCGCTGCAAACCCCCGAGGTGCTTGCTTTCATCGGGGAATTCATCCGGGAAAATTCGGCGGAAATCCAAACACAGTGCAATTAATCCGGGCCGGGGCGACGCCCTACCCGTAACTGGATGGAGGTCAATCGTAATGAAAAGTTTGGCAGAGCTTCAGGCTCTCAGAGACAAGATGAAAAACACCATGGGCATCAGGGCCGATGATTCCGGCAACATCCGCGTCGTGGTCGGCATGGCCACCTGCGGCATCGCGGCGGGCGCGCGCCCTGTTCTGCAGACACTTACAGACGAGGTTGCCAAGCGCGGGCTGCACAATGTAACAATTGCGCAGACAGGCTGCATCGGCATCTGTCAATATGAACCGGTCGTGGAAATTACGGAGCCGGGCAAAGAAAAGGTTACTTATGTCAAAATGACCGCTGAAAAGGCGGCTCAGGTGGTTTCCAACCATCTGGTGAACGGCAATGTCATGACGGAATACACCATCGGCGCTGCCGCCAAATAAAGAGAAGGAGGAGCAACATCATGTATCGTTCCCATGTGTTGGTCTGTGGAGGTACAGGCTGTACATCTTCCGGTTCTGAGAAAATCATCCAGGCTTTTGAAGATGAGATTCAGGCGACAGGACTGACTGACGAGGTAAAAGTGATCAAAACCGGTTGTTTCGGTCTTTGCGCACTTGGCCCTGTGGTGATTATCTACCCGGAAGGTGCATTTTATTCCCGCGTGAAACCCGAGGACATCAAGGAGATCGTGGACGAACACCTGCTGAAGGGCCGTATCGTCAAACGTCTGCTGTATACCGAGACGGTTCAGGAGGACACGGTCAAATCCCTCAACGATACCGACTTTTACAAAAAGCAAAAGCGCGTAGCGCTGCGCAACTGCGGTGTCATCAATCCTGAGGACATCAACGAATATATCGCTTATGACGGCTATCAGGCACTCGGCAAGGCGCTCACCGAGCTGAGCCCCGACGATGTGGTTGACATTCTGCTGCGTTCCGGTTTGCGCGGCCGCGGCGGCGCAGGATTCCCGACCGGCAGAAAATGGGCGTTCGCCAAGGCGCAGCCTGCCGGACAGAAATATGTCTGCTGCAACGCCGACGAAGGCGACCCGGGCGCGTTCATGGACCGTTCGGTGCTCGAAGGCGACCCGCACGCCGTTCTGGAAGCCATGGCGATTGCCGGCTACACCATCGGCGCGGATCAGGGCTACATATATGTCCGCGCGGAATATCCGATCGCGGTCAAACGCCTTGAGATCGCCATCAAGCAGGCTCGTGAAAACGGTCTGCTGGGCGACAACATCCTCGGCTCCGGCTTTAATTTTGATATAGAGCTGCGCCTCGGCGCCGGCGCGTTCGTCTGCGGCGAAGAAACCGCTCTGATGACCTCCATCGAAGGCCACCGCGGTGAGCCACGTCCCCGCCCGCCGTTCCCGGCTGTCAAGGGTCTGTTCGGACGCCCCTCCATCCTCAACAACGTGGAGACCTATGCCAACATCCCGCAGATCATCCTCAAGGGTGCCGAATGGTTCGCTTCCATGGGAACCGAAAAGTCCAAGGGCACCAAGGTGTTCGCGCTGGGCGGCAAGATCCACAACACCGGACTTGTTGAAGTTCCGATGGGAACCAGCTTGCGGGAGATCATTGAGGAAATCGGCGGCGGTATCCCAAATGGCAAGAAATTTAAGGCGGCTCAGACGGGCGGTCCTTCCGGCGGATGCATCCCCGCTTCGCTCATCGACACCGAGATCGACTATGACAACCTGATTGCCATCGGCTCGATGATGGGCTCCGGCGGGCTGATCGTCATGGACGAGGATAACTGCATGGTGGATATCGCTAAGTTTTTCCTCGAATTCACCGTTGATGAGAGCTGCGGAAAGTGCACCCCCTGCCGTATCGGCACGAAGCGTCTTTATGAGATGCTGGATAAGATTACCCGCGGACAGGGAACGCTGGAAGACCTGGATAAGATGGAAGAGCTTTGCCATTATATTAAGGATAACGCACTGTGCGGGCTTGGGCAGACAGCGCCGAACCCGGTGCTTTCCACCCTGCACTATTTCCGTGACGAATATCTGGCGCATGTGGTTGACAAGCGCTGTCCTGCAGGCGTCTGCAAACACCTGATGAGCTTCAGCATTATCACCGATAAGTGCAAGGGCTGCACCCTGTGCGCCCGTAACTGCCCTGTCAACGCGATTTCCGGTGCGGTGAAGACACCGCACGCCATCGACCAGACCAAGTGTATCAAGTGCGGCGCTTGCATGGAAAAATGTAAGTTCGGCGCGATTGTGAAGAAATAAGAAAGGAGTGTACCTGAAATGGAAATGGTGAATATTAAAATCAACGGTATGCCCTTGTCCGTGCCGAAGAACAGTACGATTCTGGAAGCCGCAAGAATTGCCGGAATTGATATTCCGACCCTTTGCTACCTGAAAGAAATCAACGCCATCGGCGCCTGCCGCATCTGTGTTGTGGAGGTCAAGGGTGCAAGAAGCCTCGTTTCCGCCTGTGTCTATCCGGTTGCGGAGGGCATGGAAATCGTCACAAATTCCGACCGCGTATTCACAGCGAGAAAGCTCTCTCTGGAGCTGATTCTCTCCACGCATAAAAAGGAATGTCTCTCCTGTGTGCGTTCTGACAACTGTGAACTGCAAAAACTCTGCCACGACTTTAAAGTGGACGATGAAAATAAATACGCCGGCAGCAATCCGAGTTACCAGGTGGACGATTCCGCCGTGCATATGTTCCGTGATGACAACAAGTGCATCCTCTGCCGTCGCTGCGTAGCTGCCTGTTCCAAATGGCAGGGAATCGGTGTCATCGGCCCGAACGAGCGTGGATTCAATACCCACATCGGCTGCGCCTTTGAGCAGAACCTGGACGAAGTTGCCTGCGTTTCCTGCGGACAGTGCATCGTTGTCTGCCCGACCGGCGCGATTGCAGAAAAAGACCAGACCCAGGAGGTCTGGGACGCTCTTGGAGATTCCAAAAAGCATGTGATTGTACAGACTGCGCCTTCCATCCGCGCGACACTGGGCGAGGCGTTCGGCTATCCCGTCGGCACCAATGTTCAGGGCAAAATGGTCTCCGCTCTGCGCAGACTGGGCTTTGAAAAGGTATTTGACACCGACCTTGCAGCGGATATGACCATCGTGGAAGAAGCGCACGAGTTCGTGGAGCGCATTCAGAACAACGGCGTTCTGCCCATGATCACCTCCTGCTCCCCCGGCTGGGTCAATTACTGCGAACATTATTATCCGGATATGATCCCCAACCTTTCCACCTGCAAATCCCCGCAGCAGATGTTTGGCGCGACCGCTAAAACCTGGTATGCGGAGAAGATGGGCTGGGATCCGAAGGATATTTTCATGGTCGGCATCATGCCCTGCACCGCGAAGAAGTTCGAGGTAAAACGCCCCAACGAGGAAGCCGCAGGGGTTCCGGACGTGGATGTTGCCCTGACGACCCGCGAGCTCGCCCGCATGATCAAACGTGCCGGCATCATGTTCAACACGCTGCCTGACGAGGAATTCGATAATCCTTTGGGCGAATCCACCGGCGCCGCCGTGATCTTCGGCGCGACCGGAGGCGTGATGGAAGCCGCACTGCGTACCGCTGCCGAATGGGTTGTCGGAAAACCGCTCGATAGCGTCGACTTCAAGGAAGTCCGCGGCATCGAAGGCGTGAAGGAGGCAAGCTACCAGCTCGGCGATCTGACGGTGAATGTCGCGGTCGCATCCGGGCTTGCCAATGCTAAGAAAGTGCTTGAGAAGGTTAGATCCGGCGAGGCAAACTATCAGTTCATTGAGATTATGGGATGCCCCGGCGGCTGTGTAAACGGTGGCGGACAGCCTGTCCAGCCTGCCAGTGTACGCAACTTTGCCGATCTCAAAAGCATGCGCGCCAAGGCGCTCTATGACGCCGACGCCAGTAACCCGATCCGCAAGAGCCACGAAAATCCGGCTCTGCTCAAGATTTATGAGGAGTATTTCGGGGAATTTGGCAGCCATCTGGCACATAAAATTCTCCACACCTCCTATGTGGAGCGCGAAAAATTCTAATAAATGCAGTCATGACCACCCGATTTCGGGTGGTCATGATTTATTTTAACCTTTCATACTTTATGATTTTTTTGCTTTTATTTCACCAAGAGGTTCCAAAACCGTAATTGTGATTCACCTTCTACCTATGGATGCGGTCCCACCTTTTATAGCAAAAAAATACAAATACGTCAGGCAGTTTGTGAAGTATCACAAGCTGCCTTTTTTCAAGCCCGACCGCAAATCGTTCTCTATTCATCATCAGACTGAAAAGCCAGCTCACAATCATGGGCATGTTATAAATTGAGCCGTTCTGGATTTTTTAGAAGCAAAAATAGAATCTCAAAGAAACAGATTAGGCTTTCGCAAACGTCATTTAATGCAGTTTATTGAAAATCAATAGTTTAAAATATGCACATATAAGTAGTTTAAACTATTTAAACTTTACTTTTTTAAGCTATAAATATATTATGAACTGTATAAATTGCACAAGTCAATCACTTGCATGCACTTTATTAAGTTGAAGGAGGAAAATAGCATGAAAAAACTAATCAGCCTTTCATTAGCAACTTTGCTGCTGGCATCAACAGTTGCCTGCAGCAGCACAGCTCCGAATCAAAAAGGGGCTGCCGCTTCCAATCCCACAGCTCCCAGCTCCGCAACAAGTTCCGAAACGGAAACGACCAGTTGGAAACCCGACAAGGATATTAATGTTGTGGTTGCTTATAAGGCCGGTTCGGGCACCGATACCGGAGCCCGGATTTTATGTGCGGCAGCAGAAAAATACACCGGAAAAACACTGGTAGTAGTCAATAAAGAAGGCGCCGACGGCAAAATCGGTTATACGGAACTTGCAAATGCCAAGCCCGACGGCTATACAATTGGATTTATTAATCTTCCTACTTATGCAAGCCTTGCAACAGAGGACAACTCTCCCTTTAAAGAGGACAGCATTACACCGATCTGTAATCATCTGGCTGAGCCATCCTGCGTTGTAGTGCGCAAAGACAGTCAATTCAATACAATTGAAGATCTGGTTAAATACTGTCAGGAACACCCCAATGAAATAAAATGCTCCACAAACGGAGAAAAAGCCTCCAACCATATTGGAGTTCAGCTGCTTGCCAAATTGGCAAACTTCGAGGTTACCAATGTTCCTTACGGCGGCACAGCCGACCAGCTGCTCGCTTTACGCCAGGGTGAAGTTGATATTTCTATACCCAAAGTTGGCGATGTCTCCAGTCTGATTGGAGAAAACGGCGAATTGAAGATGCTGGCAACTTATACAGAAAAACGTCTTGATGATTATGCGGATGTTCCAACCCTTAAGGAAAAGGGATACGATCTGATCTATGGTTCTTACCGCGCCCTGGTCGGCCCGAAAGGAATGCCTCAGGAAATGGTCGATTTCTATGCGAAAGCATTCAAAGATGCAATGGAAGATCCGGATAATATTGAAAAGTCCAAGAATGCGGGTCTTACCGTCAATTATATGGGCCAAGAGGACCTGACAGCCTTTATCCATTCCCAATTTGATTTCGTCAATACAGTTTTGCCGGACTTATTTTAATTAACGGGTTTAATGGAAAAGGGAAGGTGCCATCTGCATCTGCAATGACACCCTTCCTTTATCACGCATTAGGAGCGGTCTTTCATGAAAAAAAGTGATATTAGCGTAATTGTTGTAATCTATGTGATCACACTCGCTTTCTTTATTTCCACGCTGGCTTTCCCTTCTGAAGCGCAGATTTACCCAATGATCGTCATGGCAATTTTAACACTCTTAAACACGCTGTACCTTATAAAATGTGTCATGAAGTATACAAAAGAAAAGAAAATCATAAACGATTATCCAACTATTTTTGCGTCATTTCAGCACAAGCAGTTTTTTGTTGTGTTGGGCCTTTGCATCCTGTACATTATCTTGATGTCGGTACTGGGATTTTATTCAGCATCATTTCTTTATATGTTGGGTACCATGTTATTCTTAAAAGTATCCAAGAAGCCTCTAATCATCACACTGGTATGTTTTATGGCAATGGTGTATGCGACATTCACGGTGTTTCTGAATGTTCCGCTGCCAACTGGAATTCTCATGTAAAGGAGTGATTGAAATGGCAACAGAAATTATCAATGGTTTTGTGAATGCATTGACTCCAGTCAATATTCTGGCAATGATTCTCAGCACAGCTGGTGGCATTATTATAGGAGCCATGCCGGGTCTTTCAGCCGCAATGGGAGTTGCGCTGCTGATTCCGCTGACTTTTGGCATGCCAGCAAGCACGGGATTAATCGTGCTTGGAGGAATGTACTGTGGCGCTATTTTCGGCGGTTCGATTTCCGCTATCTTAATCCATACACCGGGGACTCCGGCATCTGCCGCTACCGCCATCGACGGTTATCAGCTGACATTGCAGGGCAAAGCGGGCAAGGCGCTCGGCACCGCTGTAATCTCTTCCGGTATCGGAGGTTTGCTGAGTTGTATATCCGTATACTTTTTTGCTCCCGTTCTGGCCAAGCTGGCTATGGCGTTTGGCTCACCGGAATATTTTTGGCTCTCGCTGTTCGGTCTGACAATTATTGCGGGCGTCAGCACAAACTCTATCCTAAAAGGGCTGATGTCAGGCGCATTGGGGCTGCTTTTCGCGTGCATTGGCATGGACCCCATGCAAGGAGTCATGCGCTATACGCTGGGCAGCGCTTCTCTCTATTCTGGTCTACCCTTTACCGCGACGCTGATCGGCCTGTTTTCCATGTCTCAGGTTTTAATCCTTGCTGAAAATAAAATTCGAAAGCAGGGAAGTCTCGTTAAATTTGACGACCGTGTCATGCTAAGCAAAAAAGAATTCAAACTAATCTGCCCTACGATCATTCGTTCGTGGATCATAGGAAATCTAATTGGTATTCTTCCGGGTGCGGGAGCCAGCATCGCTTCCTTCCTCGGATATAATGAAGCGCGCCAGTTTTCCAAACACAAGGAAGACTTCGGGCACGGCAGTATTGAAGGTATTGCCGGATCGGAAGCAGCAAACAACGCCGTTACCGGCGGGTCGCTGATACCGACTCTTACGCTGGGAATCCCCGGAGAAAGCGTAACGGCGGTGTTAATGGGCGGATTGCTGATTCAAGGCATGCAGCCCGGGCCTGATCTCTTTAACAAATATGCAAACGTGACCTATACATTTTTTGCCGGCTTTGTACTGGTGCAGTTTGTTATGACGGCATTGGGATTGTTTGGTTCGCGTTGGTTTGCCAAGGTTTCTCGTCTGTCCGATAGTATCCTGATTCCCGCAATCTTCTCATTAAGTGTCGTGGGTTCCTATGCAATCCGCAACAATATGGTTGACGTAATTGTCATGTCCCTGTTCGGCATTATTGGCTACTTCGTTAAAAAATTTGATCTGAATCCTGCCGCTATTGTTCTGGCGCTGATTCTCGGGCCAACAGGGGAAAGCGGATTAAGGCGTTCATTGGCGCTCAGCGGGGGCAACCCGATGATATTGTGCTCCAGCGTTGTCAGCATTGTATTAATTATTTTGTGCATATTCGGAATTTTCAGCCCTATTTTCATGAAGAAATTTGAAAAGCAGGCTCTTGGAGAAGATGCCGTGACCGATGTTGCATCCAGCAACTAAATGATTCAAAGGTACCGCAAAAGGAGTAGCAAACCATGCCATATCAAAACATTGTGAATCAATTAAGCATTTGGGGACATGTTGCAATTATTTTCCGGCTGACGTTTGCGCTGATTGCAGGCATGACAATTGGCATCGACCGTGAAATGAAGCGACGAGGGGCAGGTATCAAGACCCATGTTTTGGTATGCCTGGGGTCCACGCTGGTGATTATGACTTCTGAGTTTATTTACCGCCGCTTTGGCGGCGGCACCGATCTTTCCCGTTTAGGTGCGCAGGTAATCAGCGGGGTTGGGTTTCTGGGAGTCGGAACGATTATGGTAACCGGCCGAAATCAAGTTCGCGGACTTACTACCGCTGCCGGGCTATGGGCATGTGCCTGCATCGGATTGGCCATTGGAATCGGGTTTATTGAAGGCGCAGTTGTTTGCCTCCTGTTGGTTCTATTAACACTTAAACTGATTACAAAGCTGGATGTCGAAATATACCAGCACGCGAAGGTCTTTGATCTTTACCTGGAATTTGATACCAGCAAAAATGTATCAGTTTTTGTGCGGGAAATGCGGCAAAGAAATATTAAAATTCAAAACATGGAGCTAAATAAACCTCAGCTGAAAGGGGAAGGCCCTACCGCTCTGATTACGCTCGAAACTTCAAATGGGCGACCTTATATTCTAAACACCCTTCACGAACTGAAATGCGTGCAGTTTGCAGAAGAATTATAGGGAGAAAAAAGGCATTTCGAAACTACCTGGCGGCGGTTTCGAATGCCTTTTGCCCGTCTTTTATCCGAAAATTTCATCAAACGCATTGATACAATCATTTGATTTTTTCATGAGTTCATTGCTGTCAAGCACCATTCCCGGATCATTGGAGTATGCCCCCCGCGCGGGAATCATATGGTGATCTGCCAAGATCTTTTGACCATCTTCAGACAGGATATAGTCATACAACAGTTTACTGTTTTGTTCGTTCAATCCCCCATTTTCAATCAAAGCAACCGGACTGATCGTTGTAATGCGGCAGTTTTCCTGTAAGGGTTGAAAAGCAACAGGCGCACCCTGCGCGGACAACTCCTCTGTTGTATGTTTTAACATGACCCCAAGCTTGAACTCTCCCTTTGCAACAGCAGAATGTGTGGCTGCCGTGTTGCATTCCAGCGTAAGCTGGTTCTCGTGGAGCTTTTTAAAATAAGCAGGCCCGTATTGGTCGCTCTGCATCAAACTGCTTACCGCATACAGGGTGGGCCCGGAAGAACCGGGGTCGGTCATAGCTATCTGACCGCGCCATTTTGTGTCGGTTAATTCCTCCCATGTTTTCGGGACATCTTTTTCCGCCACCTCGTCCGTGTTATATCCGATGCCAACCGTGACAAGCGCGGTACCGGCAAAAAGACCATCCGGATCAAGATAAGCGGGCGAAATCGATTCCGACTCCGGGGACTTGTATTTTTGAAGGACACCGTCAGATTTTAGCAAGAGGCCGTCTGCAGCATCGCAGAGCCATATGATGTCGGCAGTAATCTGGCCTGATTGCCTTTCTGTGGTGATTTTTTTAAGTATTTTCGGAGTGCTTGCAAAGTAATACTCCATTGTCAACCCTGCGTTCTGTGATTCAACCCCTTTTTTAATGTCCATAAGAATCTCTTCCTGCATTGATGAATACAGCCGTACTATTTTTATTGTATCTTTCGGTGCTTCTGTTGCAATAAACTGGATGGTCGAAGAAATACATCTGGTCTGCGATATGATAAGAATTATTGCAAAAATCAAACTTTTTGCGATATGTTTCATGGTACTCTCACCTGCACTTTTTCTGTTTATACTATTTTAATCGTTCTGACAGAGAAAGTAAAGCGGCACGCAATATTTTAAAAATCATCTTGATATGCTATAATAAAAATTCAGTTGTCTTAGAAAGTGAGCTGTATATATGCCATGCAAACGGTAAATCGGAAGAAGAGGCGCGGTGTGCTGCATTTGTGGCGTTGGGTGAGCATATCGGTTGTCATATTTTCCATTTCCTATGCCATCCTGTTTTCTCTTTATCATGTGTTTCAGTCGATTTCGCTGCAGGCGGTTGCGCAGCTGAACAAAGAGTTTTCCATCCAGGTTGATGCGATTTCCAATTCCTTGCAGGCAACTCTTTGCAATTTCAGCATGCAGGTTTTTTACTCCTCTGCTGCAACTAAATTGAGACAAAGTAGACTGCTGACGCAAAATGACCGTGTGTTTGCTTTGCGCGAACTCGGCTCTTACATGAGCTCTTGTGTCTTTGCCGACTGCATTACGGTTTATGATCAAAAGAATCAATATATTTATACGACCTCAAGCAAGAATGTCAGCGCGCCTGCGGATCAGTTTTACGACATTGAGACGGCACAGCTTTTTTTAAACCGAACCGCACAAACCCGTCTGCGCCCTATTTGGAGGCCGCTGCCCAGTAATGAAAACGCGACTGTAAAAGGCTGCTATTCCTTTATGTTTTATGAACTAGACAATAGCGGAAATCCTGGTGACAGCGCAATTATGATTAATATCCCTTACAATTGGTATGTGTCGCAGCTTTTTGGATACGATTCAGCGGAATCATACGTTATTATGGATCATAATGGCGGTTTGGTCGCGGCAAAATCGGAAGACAGAGCAGTGCAGGCCGCTGTTTTTTGGAACCGAATATATGAAAGCGTTCAAGACGGGAATGAAAGCGGATATCTGGTTGGAGAAGGTCATGGAACAGACCGCATGGTGTGTTTATATACACAAATGAAAAGCAATAACTGGTTTTTTATCCGCGTGCTTACATACGACGATTGTTTGCCAGGCCTTGTATCGCTACGCAATAAAGCATTGTCTATCCTTGCGGTAGTGCTTACCTTTTTTGTGATGGGCATTATTGCCGTGCTAATTTATATTTATTTCCCTTTCCGCGACATGATTTCTTCTCTCAAGCTCGTTCAAAAGGAAGGCGATTCACCCATTGCCGCGAAGGAGACCTCTCTAACGGATCAGATGGATCAGCTGATTGAAAGCTCATTAAAGTTGACGCAGGAACGGGCGTTGATTTCACTGCTGAACGGGAAGCCTGTATCTCTTCAGATAGAACCGGATACAAAAATGGTGCTGGTGCTGGCAGAATGCACAGACTCAAATAAATTGCGCTCCTTCCTGTTTTCATTGAAGCTAAACGCTGTTATAACAACCATCGGCGGCGTTCAGGCGATTCTGCTTATTGACCTTCCGGTTCCGGGCACTCCGTGCTCCGTATGCATCGAATTATCATCCTACCTCAACTGCGCCTGTTACTACAGCAAAATAATTGATCATCCGGATCATATTTATTTTCATTACAATAATTTACTGGAGCTGCGAAAACTTCATTTTTTATTTCCCGAACAACACGTCATCTTTGAAGAGATGATAAAGAGCCGTAATCAGGTTTCAGGATTTTCAGAAAAAGACCCCGTCACATTGATAAATGCCCTGCACGCGGGAAACTTAACAGAAGCAGTTGATACCTATTATGCAATTTTCGAGTCTATAAAAAGCGATCGCTATGCAGACCTTTGTCTGGCCTTGAATAAGCTGCAGCAACTTACTTTGGAGTTCTTGAGAAAACTCGATCTGAGTTGCACAGAACAGACCCCTATGGAAGACCGCTTGCGTGATATAGAAAGCGGCGACCAGCTTCATCAGTATTTCAAAGAATTGTTTGCGAAGATTACAGATTTGCAAACAGCGCAAAAACAACAAAAGATGCAGTTGACCGCTCAGCAGATTGTACGGCGCATCGAATCCGGCTTTGACGACCCCAGGCTTTCCGCCCAGGAGATTGCCGCGGAAATGGGAATGTCAGCAATCTATCTTGGCAGGATATTCCGAGCCATCAATGGAAAAGCAATCAGCGATTATATTAATGAGATCCGTATTGAGCACGCGAAAAAGTTGCTGATTGATACCGATCAAACTGTGACGGAAATTGTGCGTTCAATCGGTTATGAAAATCTAAAATACTTCTTTGTTTTATTTAAGCATGCAACCGGGCTGACCCCGCTGCAATATCGTGCTGCTTATGTCAGAAATGGAAAAGTGAAAAATAAAGACAACTAGACAGCGAAACGCCGTAATCATGGTTGCGTAATTTTGAACATTCATATTGGGTAAGGCAAAAGCAAATTTTGCAGGCATTTCATAGAAGATAGTTTTCTTTGATGCTACAGTTTTTGGTCGATATAGTAATTAAGAATCAAAAATGGTCGAAAAAAGTTTTTTCTTCTTATCCTCCTGTCAAAACGCCGCCAATATCTTGGCGGCGTTTTGGCGTTATCGGGGATTTTGGCGTTGAGTAAGCTGAAAAGAACATGAAACGAAAAAAATGAGGCAATTTCGCGGAAGATAACGGGCTGGGGTTTGCTGACGCTCATGGGGCGGTGCTTGAAGCTGCTGTTTTGTGATCCAGTCGACTGCACATTAGTTGTATTCGTTATTTTTCCTATAAATTTTATACACAAAGAATAAATTTTATATTGACATTATATAGGTTCAATGCTATATTAAAGGCAATAAGTGTTGGGTTGTTACTGTTTAGTCAGGCAAGACCAAATTTTGCAGGGATGTATCTCTCTGCGGAATTTGGTCTTTTTTGTTTTCAAGGAGGTGAGCAGAGAAAACTATGGTAATTCTCAAACCAATCAATAATAACATTGTCAGTGCATACGACGAAGATGGCCGGGAAATTGTCGTGATGGGAAAAGGAATCGGCTACCGCGCCAAGGGTGGAGGAGCGATTCCGCGGGAACAGATTGAGAAGATTTTCCGCATGGATAGCCAGGACGAAACGGATCGGCTCAAAACCTTGTTCGCAAGTCTGCCAATGGAGCATGTGCGGGTTTCCGACAGCATTATCACCTATGCGAAAAACAGCCTGGATAAACGCCTGAACCAGAACATTTACATAACGCTGACAGACCACATCAGTTTTGCTTTATATCGGCAAGAGCATGGAATGGAATTTCACAATGCGCTTCTGATGGAGGTGCGCAGATTTTATAATCCGGAATATCTGATTGGCAAATATTCTTTGGATTTGATTGAAAAGCAGCTTGGAATCCGTTTCCCCGACGATGAGGCGGCATCCATCGCGCTGCACATTGTCAACGCGGAATATGACGCATCCATCAGTGAGACCATCCACATCACCCGGCTGATTCAAACGATTTTGGAGTTTGTCAGAGGCACGCTTGGCGTAGAACTGAACGAGCAGTCCTCCTGCTATGAGCGATTTGTAATCCATCTGAAATTTCTGGCACAGAGGATACTCAAGTCCGAAACACTAAAGGTGCATGACCCAGATCTGGTGAAGATGACATCAAGCCAGTATCCGGAGGAATTCCACCACAGCGAAAAGATTGCCGATTTAATCGAGCAGCGGTACAGTCACCGCATTTCCGATGAGGAAAAAGCCTATCTGGCCCTGCACATCAGGAGAATCAAAACTGAGGAGCAGGAAAAAGAATAAACAATCATAAGGGCAGGTTAAACCATGTTTCAAACACTTAAAAAGATATTCACGAATCCCAATCGGGAGAAGATTTGTGCCCCCGTTGAAGGGGTAGCCGTTCCAATCACGGAGGTCAGCGACCCAACGTTCGGAGAAGAGATTCTGGGGAAAGGAATCGCGATTAAGCCTTCTAAGGGGCGGATAGTTGCCCCGGCCGACGGGACAGTGACGGTTCTGATTGAAAGCAGCCACGCGGTCAGTCTTTTGACCGACAAGGGCGCAGAGATTCTGGTGCATGTCGGGTTAGACACCATCCAACTGGAAGGGCGGTTTTTCACCGCGCATGTCAAGGTTGGCGATCAGGTCAAAACGGGCGACCTGCTGTTGGAATTTGACCCGGTTGCAATTCAGAAAGCCGGCTATGATATCATTACGCCTGTTGTAATTTTGAATTCCAATGCGTATGCGGCCGTTGAACTGTTCCATGGCGGCCCTGTCAAAGAGCTGGATTTTCTCATGCGCCTTGAGAAATAAACTGTGCGCAATAGCAACGTAAAGGGGTACGGTGAATGATAACAGGCAAAGGTCTGCCGGTATTTTCCGGCATCGCCATAGGCGGAATCTTTTATTTGCGAAAACAAGCTTTTATAACCGAACAAACCCGTTCCCTTCCGGACGCGAAATTGGAACTGGCACGGTTTTCGGCAGCCAGGAAAACGGCTGACGAGCAACTGGCCAAACTGTTTGAAAAGGCGCGAACGGAAGTGGGCGAACAGGAATCCATGATTATTGATGTGCAGCGGATGATGCTGGACGATCCGGATTTCAATGATGCCGTTCTGTCGGGACTTGAGACCGGAAACAGCGCCGAACAGGCGGTTGAAAATGCGGGAAAGCAGTTTGCGGAATTCTTCAGCAAAATGGAAGATGCCTACATGCAGGCGCGCTCCGCCGATATTCTGGACGCCGCGAACCGCCTGCGGCATATTCTGGGCGGCGGGACAACTGCTGGCCCCCAGCTGACAGAGTCCTGCATTGTGGTTGCGGAGGACATCACCCCCAGCGAAACCGTCCAGCTGGATAAAAGCAAGGTGCTGGGGATTGTGATACGCAATGGCTCGAGCCATTCCCACGCTGCCATTCTGGCACGCACACTGGGAATCCCGACGCTTGTGCAGGCAGAACTGCCGGACGGCCAGCCGCTCGACGGGCGAATCATGATCATCGACGGCTGCGATGGGCAGTTTTACATAGATCCCGATGCGCAGACACTTAACCGGCTGCGGCAGAAAAAAATTGACGCGTCCGGCAGGTGGCGCAGTCTGGAAGAACTGCGCGGGACGGAAAGCATTACCGCGGACGGTAAAAAAATAGAGCTGTACGCGAACATCGGAAGTGTCTCCGATGTAAAAAAAGCCTTGGAGAATGATGCGGAGGGAATTGGTCTTTTCCGCAGCGAATTTCTCTTTCTGGGCAGAACGGACTACCCGTCGGAGGAAGAGCAGTTCTCCGCTTATCGCGAGGTGCTCGAAGCGATGGGCGGCAAGCGGGTCATCATCAGGACGATGGATATTGGCGCGGATAAAAAGGCGGATTATTTCGGGTTCGCGCCGGAAGAAAATCCAGCGCTCGGGTTTCGGGGCATTCGCGTTTCCCTTGATCGCACCGAGCTGTTTAAGACCCAGCTGCGGGCAATCTGCCGGGCAGCCGCGTTCGGCGCCGCCGCCGTGATGTTTCCGATGATTATTTCTGTGGATGAGGTAAGGCGGTGCAGAGAGGTTCTGCGGCAGGTTCTACAGGAGCTTGCAGAGCAGGAACTCTCGACCGGCAATGTGGAAGTGGGAATCATGATTGAGACCCCCGCCGCAGTGATGCTCAGCGAGGAACTCGCGCGCGAGGTGGATTTTTTCAGCGTCGGTACCAACGATCTCACGCAGTACACACTGGCGGCTGACCGCCAGAACCCGAAGGTAGAGAAGCTTTATGACCCCGCACATCCGGCGGTTCTCAAAATGTTGTCGCTTGTCGCGCAAAGTGCACAGAGGGCGGGCATCTGGGCTGGAATCTGCGGGGAGCTTGCGGCAGATACACGTTTCACCGAGACGCTGCTGCGCATGGGGTATACGGAACTGTCTGTTTCTCCGGCGTATCTGCTGGAGCTGAAAAAAACGATCAGGGAAAGCACGGCAGACCTGACCCAAAAAGGAGGCGAAATGAAATGAAAACAGTTTTGCACATTGTTCGGGATAAACTGGGGATTCATGCCAGGCCGGCGGGGCAGATTGTAAAGCTCGCGTCGCAGTATTCCAGCGATATCAAATTTACCACTGCCTCCAAAACGGTGGATGCAAGGCGCATTATGGCGCTGATGGGGCTTGGTGTGCATCAGGGCGACCAGCTGACAGTCACCTTTGAGGGCGCTGACGAGGCGTCGGCGGCCGCCGCGTTTTCGGCATATCTGAAGGACTCCCTGTAATACCCGTATTAAACCCGACCATCCGGCGGGTTTTATAAACCGTGCGGTATGAGGTTGCCGCACAAGAAAAAGAGGAGGAAATTCGTATGATGAAGCAACTGCAAAAGCTCGGCAAATCCTTAATGCTTCCGGTAGCCTGCCTGCCTGTCGCCGGTATACTCATGGGCATCGGCTACTGGATCGACCCTACCGGCTGGGGAGCCAATAACATCATAGCGGCGTTTCTAATCAAAGCCGGCGCGGTTCTGATTGACAACATGGCAATCCTGTTTGCAATCGGCGTAGCGGTCGGCATGTCGGATGACAATGACGGAACAGCCGCTCTGGCCGGTCTGGTTTCGTGGCTGTCCATCCAGACAATGTTAAATCCGGCTACCATCGAGATGTTTACCGGTGCCGAAGCAAACGCAGCTTTCGGCAAAATAAACAATCAGTTCATCGGTATCCTCACCGGTTTGATCGGTGCGATTTGCTACAACAAGTTTAAACGCACCAAGCTGCCGGACGCGCTCGCTTTCTTCAGCGGCAAGCGCAGCGTCGCGATTGTAACAGTTTTGGCATCGCTTGTGGTCTCGCTCGTCCTCTTCTTTATTTGGCCGGTTATCTATACGGGACTGGTCATCTTTGGCGAGAGCATTGTCAGCACAGGTGCTCTTGGAGCAGGCATTTACGCGTTCTTAAACCGTTTGCTGATTCCTGTGGGCCTGCACCACGCGCTCAACTCGGTATTCTGGTTTGACGTTGCGGGCATCAGCGACCTCACCAAATTCTGGGATGGCTCCGGCGTTCTGGGCCAGACCGGCATGTATATGGCAGGCTTCTTCCCGGTCATGATGTTCGGTCTTCCGGGCGCGGCGCTTGCAATGTATCATACCGCAAAGACCAAAAAGAGAAAGATCGCTGCCGGTCTGCTGGGCGCGGCTGCGCTTTGCTCCTTCTTCACCGGCGTTACCGAGCCGATGGAATTTTCGTTTATGTTCCTCGCGCCGGCTCTGTATGTTGTTCATGCACTTTTAACTGGTATTTCCGCGTTTATTGTTGCACTGCTGCCTATCCGCGCGGGCTTCAATTTCAGCGCCGGGTTTGTTGACTGGCTGCTCAGCTTCAAAGCCCCAATGGCGGTCAACCCATGGCTGCTCATTCCAATCGGGCTGGTATTCGGCGTCATCTACTACGTCATTTTCCGCTTCCTGATCGTCAAGCTGGACCTCAAAACCATTGGACGTGAGGACGATGAAGAAGACGAAATGAATGTGAAACTTTCCAGCGACAACTTTACAGCAATTGCGCAGACGATTCTGGAAGGTCTGGGCGGCATCGGCAATCTTACAAGCATTGACAGCTGTGTAACCAGACTTCGCCTTGAAATCAAAGATTACACGCAGGTCAACGAAAAGAAGATCAAATCCGCGGGCGTAGCGGGCATCATCCGTCCGAGCAAAAACAGTGTGCAGGTCGTGGTGGGCACGCAGGTTCAGTTTGTTGCGGATGAACTGAAAAGACTTGTTGATCAGTATACCGTCAGATAAAGAAGCATATTGATCGAAATCGCGGGCAGGTATCTGCCCGCGATTCAAAACTGATTCGGCGCAAGAGGGGGATTTCATTGAGAATATACAAAGCGAAGGATTACGCCGATATGAGCAGAAAAGCGGCGAACATCATTTCAGCGCAGGTGATTATCAAGCCAAATTCCGTTTTGGGGCTGGCAACCGGCTCCAGCCCGATCGGAGCATATCGCCAGCTGATTTCTTGGTATCAGAAGGGCGACGTTGATTTTAGAAGAGTGATTACCTTTAATTTGGATGAATACAGGGGTCTGCCAAAAAGCGACCCCCAAAGCTATCGCTATTTTATGCATCAGAATTTCTTTGAGCATGTCAATGTCTGCCCACAGAATATCCACATTCCGGACGGGATGGCGCCCAACCCGCAGGAGGAGTGCTGGCGCTATGATGCGCTGATTCAGGCGTGCGGCGGCATTGATCTCCAACTGCTTGGGATCGGCCACAATGGGCACATCGGGTTCAATGAGCCGGGTGAAGCATTTGAAAAGCGCACCCACTGCGTCAGCCTTTCCCCCAGCACAATCGAGGCAAACAAGCGCTTTTTCGACAGTGAGGAAAGCGTGCCGCGGCAGGCATATACCATGGGGATGCGCTCCATTATGCAGTCAAAGCAGATTTTGCTGATTGTCAGCGGAGAAGAAAAGGCAGAAATTGTGAAAAAGGCGCTCTGCGGGCCGGTGACTCCTCAGGTTCCCGCTTCCGCCCTCCAGTTGCACAACAATGTGACGCTAGTGGGCGATCAGGCCGCACTTTCCCTGATTCCGGACGGAGGAATTGACGAATGAAAATTCAAAACGCAAGGGTTTTTTCGGAGAATGGAACCTTTGAAGAGCGAGACCTCTTTGTTACCGGTTCCTATATCACGCAGTCGGGCACGCAGGATGAGCTGATTGATGGGCGGGGGTGCTATGCGATTCCCGGACTGGTCGATATCCATTTCCATGGATGTGTCGGCTACGATTTCTGTGACGGTACCATAGAGGCGGTGTCCGCCATGGCGAACTATCAGGCGGCCAACGGAGTTCTCGCAATCTGCCCCGCCACCGTTACCCTGCCGGAAGAAACGCTCGCCGGTGTCTGCCGCTGCGCGGCAGCCTTTGAGGCATCGGAAACCGACGCCGCTCTGGTGGGAATTAATCTGGAGGGGCCGTTTATCTCCGAGGAGAAAAAAGGCGCGCAAAACCCCACCTATATTTGCAAGCCGAACGCGGCGATGTTTCGCAGGCTCCAAAAGGCTTCCGGCGGCATGATCCGGCTGCTGGACCTGGCTCCCGAACAGGAGGGCGCCATTGAACTGATTTCGGAGCTGCGGGAGGATGTGGTGCTGTCCGTTGCCCATACAACCGCGGATTACGATACCGCGTCCAGAGCGTTTATGGCAGGAGCGAGCCATGTGACCCACCTGTTTAATGCCATGCCGCCGTTTCTCCATCGCAATCCCGGGGTGGTCGGCGCTGCGTTCGACGCGCCCGGCTGCCGCGTAGAGCTGATTACCGACGGTGTGCATCTGCATTCCAGCGTAGTGCGCGCGGCTTTTTGCATGTTCGGCGATGACAGAATCGTATTTGTCAGCGACAGCATTGCCGCAACGGGAATGCCGGACGGTGATTACGAGCTGGGCGGCCTTGCTATCCGGGTAAAAGGGAATCGTTCCGTCCTGCGGGACGGCGGCGCGATCGCTGGTTCTGCAACCAATCTGATGAAGTGTGTCCGCGTGGCGGTCAAAGAAATGGGCGTTCCCTTTTCCAGCGCAGTAAAATGTGCCACGGTCAATCCCGCCAAAACAATTGGAATTTTTGACCGTTACGGCAGTTTGGAGGCCGGGAAATACGCCAATGTGGTGCTGCTTGATGATGCCTTGAATATCAGGCATATTCTATGCAGGGGCAAGGTTATCTGCTGAGCGGCCAGCACGCGTACAGCAGTCGGAAATAACAAATGACAGATAAAAACACCCCCTCGCAGTTTTTAAATTCTGCGATGGGGGTGTTTTTTTAATTTAGTTCAATAATAAAGCGTAAATTTCAGTGAAACCCAGTCATTCGGGTATTACTCAATGATCGAAGTTCCGGTCATTTCAGCCGGCTGCGGCAGCCCGAGAAGTTTGAGCATGGTTGGAGCGAGATCGGCGAGCCGCCCGCCTTTCCGCAGATTGCAGCTTCCCTGCCCGACCACGAGGAGCGGGACGGGATTTGTGGTGTGCGCGGTGAACGGAGAGCCGTCCGCCTCATACATCTGGTCGGCATTTCCGTGGTCCGCCGTGATTAAAGCAGTGCCGCCCATCTTGAGGATGGCGTCAACTGTCTGTCCGAGGCAGGTATCTACTGCTTCAACCGCCTTACGGGCAGCGTCGAACACGCCGGTATGGCCAACCATGTCACAGTTGGCATAATTGAGGATCATGACATCGTAATTACCGGAAAGAATCCGCTTTTCCACTTCGTCGGTGACAAGATAAGCGCTCATTTCCGGCTGGAGGTCATAGGTGGCAACCTTGGGGGACGGAATCAGGGCACGATCCTCGCCCTCGCAGGGGGTCTCCACGCCGCCGTTGAAGAAAAATGTGACATGTGCATATTTTTCTGTTTCCGCAATGCGAAGCTGAGTGAGCCCCTTGCCCGAAATATAAGCGCCAAACGTATTGGCGAGGCTCTGCGGCTTGAACGCCACATGAACGTCGGGCATTGTGGCATCATATCGGGTCATGCAGACAAAAAATGTATCTTTTTTACCACCCTTGCGCTCAAATCCTGCAAATGCGGGGTCCACGATGGTGCGGGTCAGTTCGCGCGCGCGGTCCGGACGGAAATTAAAGAAGATGATGGAATCGCCGTTTTGCACGCCTGCACCCTTGACGCAGACGGTAGGCTCCACAAATTCGTCGGTGACTTCGGCGCCATAGGATTTTTCCATTGCGTCCACCGCGGAGGTGTTAAAGTTCCCCTCGCCGTTTACGATGGCGTCATAGGCTCTTACCACACGTTCCCAGCGATTATCGCGGTCCATGGCGTAATAGCGGCCCATGACAGAGGCAATCTGCCCCACGCCGATTTTATTCATTTCCGATTCAAGATCGGCAATAAAATCCCGTCCGCTGGTGGGCGGCACATCGCGCCCATCCATGAAGCAGTGGACATAGACCTTATGAAGTCCCTCCTGCTTTGCCAGCTGAAGCAGGCCGTAAAGGTGTTTGTTATGGCTGTGAACGCCGCCGTCGGAGCATAGCCCCATCAGATGCAGGGCGGAGTTTTTTTCTTTGCAGTTTTCAATTGCGGCGGTCAGTGCTTCGTTGGTGAAGAAATCGCCGTCGGCAATGGATTTTGTAATGCGGGTCAGCTCCTGATAAACGATACGCCCCGCGCCGATATTGGTGTGTCCCACCTCTGAATTGCCCATCTGCCCATCAGGCAGTCCGACATCCATTCCGGATGCACCAATCATCGTATGCGGGCAGGTGGCAAAAAGCCGATCAAGATTCGGCTTGCTGGCCGCCACGATTGCATTGCCATAGTCAGAGGGATTATAACCGAATCCGTCTAGGATAATTAAAGCCAGTGGTTTTTTCATTCTGTAACTGTTCCTCCCTATCTGCGGATACCGCCGCGGAACGGCAGATTTCCGAATCCCGAAATTGCCGCCCCGGCAAATCTGCGGGGTGGCAAAACGAACCGAGCGCTCTCAGCTTACTTGGAAGCCGCGCTGACAATCACTGCAAAATCAGCCGCTTTCAGCGAAGCGCCGCCGATCAGGCCGCCGTCAACATCGGGCTGAGCCAAAAGCTCTTCCGCGTTCTTTGCGTTCATAGAGCCGCCGTACTGGATGGTCATGGCGTCCGCGGCAGAAGCGCCGTACAGCTTCGCCACGACAGTGCGAATATAATGGTTTACCTCATTGGCCTGTTCGGAGGTAGCAGTTTTTCCGGTTCCGATTGCCCAGACAGGCTCATAGGCGAGAATGATGTTTTTCAGTTCATCTGCGGAAACCCCGCCGAGAGCGGCTTTGGTCTGCATTCCGACGATTTCTTCGGTGATGCCAGCTTCGCGCTGTTCCAGCAGTTCGCCCACGCAGAGGATCACTTTCAGCCCGCTGTCGAGAGCGGCGCGCACGCGCTGATTAACGGTAGCGTCTGTTTCGCCGAAATACTGGCGGCGCTCGCTGTGGCCGATGACCACATATTCCACGCCCATTTCCACGAGCATATCTGCGGAAATCTCGCCGGTAAACGCGCCGGATTTTGCCCAGTGGCAGTTTTCAGCGCCCACCTTGATATTGGTGCCTTTGGTCGCGTCCAGTGCTGTTTCCAGATTGGTAAACGGAACACAGATCACAACGCCGCAGCCGGCATCCTTCACCAGGGGGATCAGCTCACCGATCAGAGCCTTTGCTTCCGGGCGGGTCTTGTTCATTTTCCAGTTGCCTGCGATAATTGCCTGACGAATTGCTTTATTCATTTCCATACGCTCCTTTAATCTGTTTTGTTAAGGCTGCTTTTATGAAGAAAGGCGGGGCAAGCCGCCCCGCCCCCAAATCATTATTTATCGTTGAGAGCCGCGATGCCGGGAAGCTCCAGACCTTCAAGGAATTCGAGAGAAGCACCGCCGCCGGTGGAAATATGGGTCATTTTGTTGCCGAAGCCCAGCTTGGTGACCGCCGCTGCGGAATCGCCGCCGCCGATGATGCTGATCGCGCCGCTTTCCGCAACAGCCGTAGCAACCTTCAGGGTGCCGTTTGCAAAGCGTTCAAATTCAAACACGCCCATCGGTCCGTTCCAGACAACGGTACCTGCGCCCTTGATGGCATTGCAGAACAGTTCCACAGTCTTGGGGCCGATATCCATGCCCATCCAGCCGTCCGGAATTCCGGTAGCCGCGTCGACTGTCTTCATCTCGCAGGCCGCATCAAATCGATCACCGCAGACAGTATCGGTCGGAAGCAGGAACTTGACACCGCATTTGGCGGCTTTCGCCATCATTTCTTTTGCGAGTTCAACCTTGTCATCCTCGCAAAGGGAGTTCCCGATTGCATAGCCCTGCGCCTTTGCGAAGGTATAAGCCATACCGCCGCCGACAATCAAAACATCAACTTTTTCAAGCAGGTTTTTGATTACACCGATTTTATCGGAGACTTTCGCACCGCCGAGGATGGCGACAAACGGACGCTTTGGATCCGCAAGCGCTTTGCCCATAATGGTGATTTCCTTCTGAATCAGGAAACCGCAGACCGCCGGCAGATATTCGGCAACACCGGCTGTGGACGCATGGGCGCGGTGAGCGGAGCCGAACGCGTCATTGACATAAATATCTGCGAGAGAAGCAAACGCCTTGGCTAAGTCGGGGTTGTTTTTGGTCTCGCCTGCTTCAAACCGGACATTTTCCAGCATCAGCAGTTCACCCGGCTTCAGCGCCGCGGCTTTCGCCTTGGCATCTTCGCCGACAACGTCTTTTGCCACAGCAACCGGTTTGCCGAGCAGCTCGCTCAGACGGGCGGCCACAGGAGCCAGCGAAAACTCAGGCATGAATTCGCCCTTGGGTCTGCCGAGGTGCGAACAGAGGATTACCGCAGCACCCTGCTCCAGAAGATGCTTAACGGTCGGAAGCGCCGCTACGATACGCTTGTCGCTGCTGATAACTCCATCTTTAATGGGTACGTTGAAATCACAGCGGATTAAGACTTTTTTACCCGCCACAGCAATATCTTCGACGGATTTTTTGTTATAAGAGGTCATGTGAATGCCACCCTTTCGTTTTATGTGAATCAAATCATGCACAGGAATTGACAGACTTATGCGCTTGTTAAATTGGCATCAATCCACCCCTTATTTTAATCTATCATTCCTGTTTTTGCAAGTGTTTTCCTGCATTTCCGTATAGCCTTTGGCAGTTTCACTGCAAGATCCCTGTAAATTGGTTTTCCAGTTTATAAAATGTGCCTTTTTCTGTCCAAACATACAGGCCGCTGAGGAAATATAAGAACGTGCCCCCCAGCCGCAGTTTCGATTTCCTGCGGCTGGGGGCAATCATTCGCTGATTCAGTTCATAAAACCAGAACGACTTTTATCGTGAGCGGGTTCTATCCATGCAAGAGGCAACAAAATACTTGCGTATTTAATGAATGGGCCTCAGACATAGGCCCTCAATCCGTCATAGCTGTCGCCATTGTTCCACATTTCGCGTTGTAAATCAAATTTTTTAAAGCGTAATCTGATTATATTGAGCCAGACTCCACAAATTTAACTAATATTTAGGCAAAATGCACTAAAAGTCATAAAGACATTTGTGTATACGGATAATTGATTTTCTAGTATACTAGTGTTATCATTTGTATGTTCACAACATTGACATAACTCGTTGATAACGGCTATGGATTGGAAGGGAGCCCACAAGATTGAAGCAATTACAAACCAAGCTGTTGCAGGTGGGCGAAACCCGCGTCTGGCGTACCTATATGGGCGGAAAACGCATTGATGAATGGCGCGGCCGTTCCGGCGGAAGCGACAGCCACTTTCCGGAGGATTGGATTGCGTCCACAGTAACGGCCAGCAACCCCGGCCGGGAAGCAATTTCGGAAGGATTAAGCCGTGTGCAGAATCTTCCGGGACAGCCGGAGCTGATAACGCTGCTTAAACAAGACCCCGAAGGCTGGTTTGGCACAGCGCATGCTGAAAAATTTGGCAGCACACTGGGCATACTAATAAAAATGATTGATGCGGGTGAACGGCTTACCATTCAGGTACACCCGGACAAGGAATACGCAAAACAGGTGTTCCAATCGGATTACGGCAAAACAGAGGCCTGGTACATTCTGGGCGGCGAGGATGCCTGCATCTACTTTGGGTTCAAACCGGGCGTTACCCGCCAGCGGTGGAAAGAGCTGTTTGATCAGCAGGATATCATCGGCATGCTGGATTGCCTGCATCGTATCCCGGTAAAACCGGGCGATTCTTACCTCATCTGCGGCGGCGTTCCCCATGCCATCGGGCAGGGATGTTTTTTGGTGGAAGTGCAGGAACCCACCGATTACACGATGCGCACCGAGCTTGTGACCCCCGGAGGCCTGCATATCCATTTGAACCAGTGCCATCAGGGCGTCGGCTTTGAAAAAATGCTCGATTGCTTTCACTATGAAGGGCTTTCACTCGAGGAGACCCGGAAACGCTGGAAAGTGGAGCCGCAAGTTACCAGCTTGCCCGGTTGCACGATAACATCGCTCATTGACGCGCGTTACACAAAGTTGTTTTCCATGCGCAGCCTGCTGGTGGATGGAGCGTGCAATCTGCATCGGCCGCAGAGGCTTTCGGTATTCGCAGTGCTAAGCGGAAGCGGAAGTGCTTCCAATGGGGAAGAAACACTTTCCCTGAAACAAGGTGACTACCTTGTTGTGCCTGCTGGTGTGCAAAGCCTTCAATTGGTCGGAGCAAAGTTCCATTTGGTAGAATGTCTGCCCCCGGCAATTGATTAATCGAAGTCGGTAAACTGTTTCAACGATGTATACGGCATTCTGCCGTTTGCAGATATGATTAAGGAGGATACTAATTACAATGAAAAAGATTTTTGCATTTATCTTAGCTACAACAATGTCTCTTAGCCTGGCCGCTTGCGGTGGCTCTTCAACCGGAAGCTCTTCCGCTGCCAGCTCTACGGCTGCTCCGGCTGCTTCTGAAAGCGTTGCATCCGATAAGGGTGCCGCTCCCGAAAAGGTCTATGAATTAAAGGTTTCCACCACCCAGGCTGAAACCGCTCCGATCGTACAGGGTCTGCAGGCCATTGCTGACAGAGTCGCAGAAGATACCAATGGCGGCGTAAAGATCACCATCTATCCCTCCAGCCAGCTGGGCGCGGAAGAAGATATGATTGATCAGGCGCTGCAGGGCATAAACGTTGCCGTTCTGACCGACGCCGCCCGTATGAGCAACTATGTTTATGACATGGGAATTTTCAACATGGCATATCTGGTTGACAGCTATGACGAGGCTTGCAAAGTCATGGATACCGAAACCTTCCAGAGCTGGCAGGATCAGCTGGTTGATCAGGGAATCCGCGTGCTGTGCTTTAACTTCTATGACGGCGCACGTTCCTTCATGACCAACAAAAAAGTCACCTCTCCCGCTGACCTGAAAGGCCAAGTCATTCGTACACCCGGCGCTGACCCGTGGGTCAACAGCATCGAGAGCATGGGCGCTACCGCTTATTCTGTCGCATGGAGCGAAGTGTACAACAGCATTCAGACCAAAGTCATCGACGGCTGCGAAGTGCAAAACACCAGTGCTGTTTCCTCTCACATCTATGAGGTCAGCAAATATGTTGCCAAGACCGAGCACATCAACCTGGTTAACTGCCTGATTACTGGCGAGACCTGGTTCTCCTCCCTGCCTGCAGAGTATCAGGAAATCGTTCTGAACGACGCTTATGGCTGCGCTTATGAAAACGCGAAGAAGGTTGAAAGCCTGCAGCCCGATATGGAGAAGACCCTTGTAGACAACGGCATGGAAATTGTTGAAGTTGACAAAGCTCCTTTCAAAGAAGCTGCCAAGGCCGCTTACGAGAAAATGGGCTGGACTGAACTGCGCGAGAAGATCTACGCTGAGATCGGCAAAGAAGCTTAATTTTGTTTCCCGTAAACAAAATTTGACAAAACCCGAGTCAAGGGGACAAAAGCTTGGACGGGCACTGCCGCTCGCCCAAGCTTTTCTTTATCTTTTCCCAATTCAGTAAACCGAAACCTAATTATGGGAGATATTGAAGATGAAAAAATTATATCAAGCATTCTGCAAGTTTGAGCAGGTATTTGCAATCGTGCTTCTTTTCGGCATTGCGGCATTGGTTTTCGTATCTGCCATGTTTCGCGCGTTTAAACACCCACTAAACTGGGCGCAGGACGCCGCCCTGGTGGCATTTGCCTGGATGATTTTTCTGGGCAGCGATCTGGCAATCCGCAACACCCGCCTGATTGGAATTGACGTGATCGTAAAGTATCTGCCGAAGTCCATTCAAAAATGGATAAGCATTCTGTTCCAGATTGTTATTCTTGCGTTTTTGTGCGTACTGGTGCGCTATGGCTATACAATGGTCATGACCGGCATGCAGCGCAGCATCTCTACCCTGAGAATCAGCTACGCCTGGGTTACCGCAGCGGTTCCGGTCGGCGCGTTGCTGATGATTATCTCGCAGGCCAACCGCATGATGCAAGCAATTAGAACACCAGTTAATGAATGGGGGGCAGAATAATGGGCATTGCAATTGCAGTCTTTTTAGTATTTTTAATTTTGGGCATGCCTGTAGCCTTTTCTATCGGCCTTTCAGGCTTCACATTCTTTGTTGTTCGTGACCTGCCAATGAGCGTTTTGGTGCAGAAATCCATTTCTACCAGCCAAAGCTTCACAATGCTTGCCATTCCGCTGTTTATTCTGGCAGGCAACCTGATGAACAGCAGCGGCATTACCAAACGCATGATGAAGATCGCCAATGTTTGTACCGGACATATGTACGGTAACCTGGGCCAGGTTTCCTGCGTCATGTCCACGCTTATGGGCGGCGTATCCGGTTCCGCTGTGGCTGATGCCGCAATGGAAACGCGTATTTTGGGACCCGAAATGAACCGCCTTGGTTATGCAAAGGGCTGGAGCGCGGCGATCAACGGCCTTTCGGGGCTCATCGTTGCAACAATCCCGCCCAGCATGGGTTTGATTATTTTCGGTACTGTTGGAGAAGTCTCAATCGGCCGACTGTTCTTGGCCGGCTGGGTTCCCGGCGTCCTGATGTGTATCTTCCTGATGATCGCGTGCAGCCTGTCTGCCCGGCATTTCGGTTATAAGCCCGAGCACGCCAAATGTGCGAGCCTAAAGGAGATTATCAAGGCGATTATTGACGGCATCTGGGCACTGATTTTCCCCATCATGCTGATTGTACTGATCCGTTTCGGCATTATGAGCCCTTCCGAGTCCGGCGCGTTTGCCGTGGCCTACGCCATATTCGTAGGTGTGGTAATCTATCGCGAACTGAACTGGGAGACGTTCATGATCACCCTGAAGGATTCCGTAAAGGACGTTACCGTAATCACAATTATTCTGGCATTTTCCGGCATCTTCGGCTACGGCGTGGTATATGATGATTTGACCACAACAATTGCCGGCGGTCTGGTTTCTGTTACCTCTAACCCCACAGCGCTGCTGGTGCTGGTCATTCTTTTCCTTCTGTTCTGCGGTATGTTCATGGAAACTACCGTAATTGCCCTGATCCTTACCCCCATTCTGCTTCCCGTTATGCAGAGCGTGGGTGTTGATCCGGTTGTCTTCGGAATGATCATGATGACCTGCGTCACCTTCGGCGTAATGACTCCGCCCGTTGGCACAGCCCTTTACACCACTTCGGATATCATGGGGTGTCCTGTGGAGGAGACCGTAAGATATGGCTGGCCGTTCTATTTGGCCGTAATTCTTGTGGTCGTGTTTATGGTGCTATTCCCGCAGGCAGTATTATGGTTGCCTAATCTGGTTTACGGCGCATAAGTAACCCATCGCGCCTGATCAAGTTTTCGTAGCATCATGAGGCGCAGAAATTCATCTTAGAATTCTGCGCCTTATTTTAAAAATATGGGAGAGAATCAACTATGAAAATGACATTCCGCTGGTATGGATCAAACAGCGACTCTATTACACTCAAACAGATTAAACAGATCCCGGGCATGAGCGGCATTATGGGCCTTTTGGACTATAAAGCTGCCGGCGAAGTGTGGGAAGAGCATGAAATCAAGGCATATGTTGACGAGGTCCGTGCGGCCGGTCTGGAATGCGAAGTCATCGAGAGCGTCAATGTTCACGAGGATATCAAGCTGGGTTTGCCCACGCGGGATCAATATATTGAAAATTATAAAATCACAATTCGCAATCTGGCGAAGTATGGCGTAAAAGTGATCATTTATAATTTCATGCCGGTGCTGGATTGGCTGCGAACCGACCTGGCACGTGAGATTCCCGAGGACGGAAGCAACAGCCTTTATTTTGACGAAAAAGAGCTTGGCGACCTTTCCCCCATCGAGATTGTAAAGCGCACCGCATCCCAGTCCAACGGGTTCTCGCTACCCGGCTGGGAGCCGGAGCGTCTGTCCGAGCTGGAAAAAACGATGGAACTGTACAAAAGCATGGACGAAGCAAAGCTATTAGAAAACTTCAAATACTTTCTGGATGGCATCATTCCCGTTTGCGAAGAAGTGGGCGTAAAAATGGCCTGCCATCCGGACGATCCCGGCTGGCCGATTTTCGGTCTGCCCCGTCTGGCGCATGATCAGGCCGGCTATGATAAAATCGTTGCCTTACATGACAGCCCCTGCAATACAGTTTGCCTCTGCACCGGCTCTTTGGGCAGCAATGTGAACAATGATGTCCCCGCGCTCATCCGGCATTTCGGCAGCATGAATCGCATCGGTTCGATGCATGTGCGCAACGTCAAGCATCTGGGAAGTGACCGGTGCTTCCGTGAAAGTGCGCATCTTTCCAGCACCGGCGACCTGGATATGTACGAGATTATGAAAGCCATCTATGAAACTTGCCCCGATACCTATGTGCGTCCCGACCACGGGCGTATGATCTGGGACGAGGTGGGACGTCCCGGTTACGGTCTGTATGACCGCGCACTGGGCGCCACCTATCTGAACGGCTTATGGGAAGCCATTGTAAAAAACAGCAAGGCGTAACTTTCTTTTGAAAGTCCACCAAGCAGGAAAGTGAGAGGATTGTATGCTGGAACTGAAGGCAATGTCCGTAAAAAACAATACCCAGACTTGGCTTGACGCCGGCGTGGCCCTGCCTAAATTTGACTGGGACGAAATGAGATCTACCACGAAAGAGCATCCCGTATGGGTCCATTTCGGCGCAGGAAACATCTTTCGAGGCTTTATAGCCCGCCTTCAGCAGGAGCTTTTGAACAATGGTCTTGCCGACAGCGGCATCATCGCAGCCGAAACGTTCGATTACGACATCATTGATCGGATTTACGTCCCCTATGATAACATGACGCTGAACGTTACCCTGAATCCGGACGGCACTACCAGCCGGGAGATCGTGGCAAGCATTGCCGAGGGTCTGCGGGCCGACAGCTCCGACGCGGGTCAAATGGCACGGCTGAAGGAGATTTTTACAAATCCAAAGCTGCAGATGGTCAGCTTTACGATCACCGAGAAAGGGTACGCGCTGTCCAACATGGCCGGCGAGCTGTTTCCGGTGGTTGCTGCCGACATGCAGGAAGGCCCGGATAAAGCACGCCACGCCATGAGCATGGTAACCGCGCTGATGCATGAGCGTTATAAAGCCAACAAGGCACCGCTTGCTCTGGTAAGCATGGACAATTGCAGCCATAACGGTGAAAAACTGCGCAACAGCGTGCTGACCATGGCAAAAGGCTGGGAAAAGAACGGTTTTGTAGAAGCTGGTTTTGTTGCCTATCTGGAAGACGAAAAACAGGTATCGTTCCCCTGGAGCATGATTGATAAGATCACCCCCCGCCCCCATAAAATGGTGGAGGAAAGTCTTGCGGCGGCCGGCATAGCCGAAATGGCCCCCATTGTTACCAGCAAGAACACCTTTATCGCGCCCTTTGTCAATGCGGAGCGGCCGCAGTACCTCGTGGTAGAAGATCAGTTCCCGAATGGCCGGCCGGCTCTGGAAAAAGCGGGCGTCTTCATGACCGACCGCGACACTGTGAACAACACGGAAAAGATGAAGGTCACGACCTGTCTGAACCCGCTACACACCGCAATGAGCGTATACGGCTGCATGCTCGGCTATACGCTGATCTGCGACGAAATGAAAGACAAAGACATCGTCGCCCTCATCAAACGGCTAGGCTATGTGGAAGGTCTTCCGGTTGTTGTGGACCCGAAGATTCTCCGCCCCAAAGCTTTCATCGACGAAGTTGTGGAGCAACGTCTGCCCAATCCCTTTATGCCGGATGCGCCCCAGCGTATTGCCACCGATACCAGCCAGAAGGTCGGCATCCGCTTTGGTGAGACCATTAAAAGCTATCTTGCCGCAGGCAAGGACCTGAACGAACTGGTCAGTGTGCCGCTTGCATTGGCGGGCTGGTTGCGTTATCTGCTGGCAGTGGATGACAAAGGCGAATCTATGGAAGTAAGCAGTGACCCCATGAAGGAGGAACTGCAGGCGAAGCTGAAGGGTATTGCAGTCGGCAAACCGGAAACCTACCAAGGCCAACTGAAAGAGATTTTGTGCAACGAAGCCATTTTTGGAACAAATCTAGTAAAAGCCGGGTTAAGCGATAAAATAGAGGCGATGTTTGTAGAAGAGCTAAAAGGGCCTGGTGCGGTGCGTGCAACCCTGCAAAAATATTTGGCATAATTTTTGTTTTTCTTTGATGATCCTGATGAAAATCAGTTGAATTTCTGGTATGATTAGGGAAGTTTATCCAATGATTTATGATCACCTGAAATAGAAAGCGAGAATTCTGCATGATTGTATCCGAGAGAGAGCCTCGTGAGAGCGGGCGGGATTATGCGCTACGCATAATCAAACAGAATATTATCTGGTTGGAGCTTACTCCCGGCAGTATGGTTAGCGAGAGCGAGTTGGCTGCCCAGCTTGGTCTGTCCCGGACACCTGTGCGGGAGGCGCTGCTTGAGCTTTCAAAAAGCAAGATTGTTGAGATTTATCCCCAAAAGGGCAGCCGGATCGCCTTGGTAGATTACAGCCTGGTTGAGGAAGCAAGCTTCACCCGGCTTGTACTGGAAAAAGCGATTGTGCAGCTGGCATGTTCCATGGCAAAGCCAAAAGACATCGACGCCCTGGAGCGCTGTGTCAAGCTGCAGGAGTTTTATCTGGAGAACCCGGACGGAACCATGGTGATGAAGCTTGACAACAATTTTCACAGGATGCTGTTTACCATTTGCGAAAAGCGGCAAACTTACGCGATGATGAATTCTTTCACCATCCACTTTGATCGGGTGCGCCGCATGAGCCTTTATAGTTTGAAGGATAACAAGACGGTCGCCGACCACAGAGATGTGCTCGAGGCAATTGCAGCGGGAGACGAACAGGCGGCCATGGCGAGTATGGAACGACATCTTTCCCGGTATAAGGTGGATAAGCAGACCATCCAGCAGGATCATCCTGAATATTTTAAAGAACTGATCTGAATTTTTAAAAGCCCGTCCGGAAAGGCCTAGCATTGGCCGTTCCGGGCGGGCTTTCTCGATTACTTTTTTGTGCAAATCGCGTTCAGGAATAGACAAATACATTCTGCAACAGCCATGCAAAGGCTGGAATGGTCACAACTCCGATTACGGATGAAATCGCAATCCATGTGCCGGTGAATTCCGAATCGCTGTGGTAGCTGCGCGCCATGATGCCAAGCTGCGTCATGGCAGGCATCAGCGCAAGAATATAAAACACCTGCCGGCTCTGCACACTGATGGGTAGCGCATAAAAAACAATCCCCAGCACGATCGGCATCACGAGATACCGTGCGGC
Source organism: uncultured Oscillospiraceae bacterium (assembly GCA_963519235.1). Taxonomy (GTDB): domain Bacteria; phylum Bacillota; class Clostridia; order Oscillospirales; family Ruminococcaceae; genus Anaerotruncus. Next base: position 65,352 of record CAUQLV010000004.1, on the reverse strand, counting down.
GAACAGCACCAAAATGTCGCGCAGAAAGCCTTTTTGAAACGGTTTTGCGCAGCGAATGGAAGCGCCGACAAACAGGAGCCCAAGCGGAGAGCAAGTGGCCGAGATGTTTTTTACAGCTACGGTAAAAAAGCCCGGCAGCGGCATCCCTGTCAGGCGGATTGCCACCCCTGCTAGAAGGCCGATCATCGCGGGCGAGAAAATGCGGATTAAATTTTCTTTCCGAAAGAATCCTTTTTCCTGCCCGCCGTCCACACGCAGCAAATAAGTGCCGAGCGTCCAGAACAGCAGCGTGTTGGCAATATAGAAAACCATTCCGTCCGGAATAACCTTTTCGCCAAACACGCTCGTAATAACAGGAAAGCCTAAAAATACGATGTTCGATAACGCGCAGGCGTCTACAAATGCGCCCTGCCGCCCCTCCTGCACGCGCAAGACCCTGCATAATGCAAAACCGGTCAGATATTGCGCGAGAATCACCGCGATCGGTACAAACAACCCCGCCAGCGTGCTGAGCAACTCGGCGCGGGTCGAAAACGCCGATAGGACGTTATAAAAAAGATAGATCGGGATGGCCACCGCCGACAGATACTTATTCAGTACCCGTTCAGCCCGGTTATCTCGATAAAACCTGCTGCCCGCAATGAAAAACCCGACTGCCATCACCACAAGCATACTAGCCACACTATAAACAGCGTTGGCGATCATTAAAACCCCTCCGCTTCTTATTCCAAAGTGATTCCGGCATTCCGCAGCTCCCACGCGATGCGGCAGCTCTCCTCCAATTCTTCCAACCCGTAATAAGCCTGCGCCAGCGTTTCTCCCGGCACAACGGGGCCATGCCTGCGCAGAAGCCATGCATCGGCACAGGCGGCCTGTCCGGCAAAGGCATCAAACAATTCCTGGCTCCCGGGTTTTGCATAGTTCACCAAATTCACTTTACCCACTTTCATACGCAGATAAGGGGTGTTCGGCGGTATGCAGTCCTCTTGGGCGAGCCCGGGCACACAGCTCCACAGAACGGAATAGGTGCTATGGACATGGATGACCGCTCCTGTCTGCGGGCGCGCTGCATATACGCTGAGATGCAGCGGCCATTCCTTGCTGGGTTTCGGCCCCGCAAGAAGATCGCCTTGTAGGTTCAGGCAGGAAAACTCCTCCGGGCGCAAGATTTCAAAGCAGCATCCGCCCGCTGTGATATACACGCAGTCACCGATACGAAAGCTCATATTGGCGCTGCTGCCAGAAGTCTTTCTACGGGCGTAAAGTGAGTGTGCAATCCGGCAGGCCTCTGTGCGTAGTGCTTCAACGTCTGTCATGAATCTTCACCTTCCTTTTTGCGGCGGGTTCTGTCCAGTGCACGCCGGAAAAAATCCGTCTGACCGAAATTACCAGATTTCAGCACCAGCCGCAGCGACGGGTCGGCAACCGGTGTCATGACCGGTACACCCGGCGCAATGCTTTGACCGATTTCATATGCGTCAAACTTGAGCTGACGCGTTACGGCGCCGCCGGTTTCGCCGCCCGCAACGATTATGCGCCGGATGCCGTCTTGCACAGCAAGGCAGGCAAGCTGTGCGAATGTATTTTCCAGCAGCGCAGCCGTCTCTTGCTGCCCGTGAGCTTGAATTTTGAGGACATTCTCCGGTGTATCGCTGCTGTAAATCAAAACAGATTCTCCGAGACAATCTTTCGCCTGCCGCCATAGCTGTTTCGCATGGACTGTTCCGTCCAGCAGCGTCAGCGGATCAAGCTTCAGACAAACCCCTCCCGCAGCACGATACGCTTCAATTTGTTCCCGCGTGGCCACGCTGCAGCTGCCCGCCAGCAGAAGTGCGGGCCCTCCGGTTCCGGTATCGGGCTGGGAAACCGCACGGCCTTCCATCAGCATCCGCGCCAGAGGCTGCGCAAGACCACTTCCGCCTGTAAGCAGACGAAGCCTGCCAAAACAGGCGACAATCGCATCCGCATCGGCGTCTGTTTCCATATCAGGCACATAATAGCCGTGGGCCGTGTTCAGTTCGGGGAAAGCCCCGCAGCAAACATGGCCAATGGCGCGGCAGGGATATCTGCTTTGCGGTGCCATCAGTTCTTCGACCGAACTTGCCCACATCGGGGTCAACGGATGGTTTTTCATCGGGCTTTGTTCCAGCGGCACGCCGTTTACAAACAGGCGGCCGCCCCGCACCACCCGACCGTTTACGGGAAGTGCGGGGCAAAGCACGGTATAGGGCGTCTGCAAAAATTCCATCGACGCGTCGCAGATCGGGCCGATATTTCCTCTTGGCGTAGAGTCGAAAGTCGAACAATACTTGACATAAAAGCGCTCTGCACCCTGGTCACGCAGCCATTTCAAGGCAGCCATACTTTCTTCCACTGCAAAAGCAGTTTCCTGCGTGCGGGTTTTAAGCGCGATCACCGCTGCGTCAAAATCCGCGTCACACCCTTTTTGCGGCACACCATTATACAGCCGGGTGCGCATACCGCCTTTCGCAAAAAATGACGCGATATCGCTCGCTCCGGTAAAATCATCTGCAATGCATCCCAAAATCACGACGTCCGATGCCTCCTCTGTATTGTTTCGCTTATGGACGGAAGCAGATTTTAATTGCCGTGTCGTCCTTATCGGCAAGATCAAATCCTGCCTTGATGTCGTCAAGCTTAAATTCGTTGGTAATCAGCGGCTTAATCTGAATCATCCCCTGCGCCACGGGGCGCAGAGCTTCGGGGCACCAAACATAGCGCTGCTGCCAGGTATGATGCACAAGGCAGGTATTGATAAACTCTATTCCGTCGTCGTGCCAACGGCTGATATTCAGTGTTACCGGCTGTGTGACCCAGCTGTAAAACACGAACTTACCGTTGTGCTTGATCATTGCCGTTGCCGCGTTAAAGGATTCCGCAGACCCCGCCGCCTCTATTACGACGTCTGCGCCAATGCCTCCGGTCATTTTTTTAATTTTTTCGACGGGGTCCTCTTCGCCGAGCAAAATCACCTCATCCGCCCCGAGCTGCTTTGCAAGCTGAAGCTTTCCTTCCAAAACGTCCACAACAACCACGCAGGCCGCGCCCTTCTTTTTGGCGCACTGCGCGATGATCTGCCCCGCAAAGCCGCCGCCCATCACCACGACAAAATCGCCCAAATTGACGCCGCAGTTCAAACCGGAATACATGGCGCAGGCAATCGGCTCGCCAAGGGAAGCGATGTCCATATCCAGTCCAAACGGAACCGGCTGAAGCTGAAAGCTTTTCGTGCAGAAATACTCGGCAAAGTTGTTATTCCACCCGAAAGCTATGACCTGATCGCCCACTTTGTAATCCGAAACGCGGCTGCCCACCGCCACGACCGTGCCGCCGCTTTCATGACCCAGCAGGAACGGAAACTCGGGAGGCTGGCGGAATTCCGCCGTCTGCGGCGGCATGTTGCCACGGTAAAAACTCTTGTCCGAACCGCAGATGCCCATACGGTAATTTTTGACGATAATATCGTCTTCTCCGCAAATCAGTTCCCGCTCAATCAGTTCAATGTTGTACGGCCCGTTCAGTCGGGCTGCCTTTGTACTATACTTTTCCATTATATACCCACTTTCATTTCCTTGGAATACGGCTCTTAGGTGTTTTTCAATCTTAGATCACATGGAAAGCCCACAGGATACAGGTAAGCGTAGCGCCGACGAAGCCGGAAACGGTGGACGCGCCGCCAACTGCACGAAGGCCCTGCTTGACATCCATATTAGACATGGAAACTGTGACCCAGAAGCCGGAAGAATTTGTATGTTTAAACATCAAAGCACCGGTGCCGCAGGCTAAGAAGGCGGCAATGGGGGAGATCCCCAGTGTGGAAAGCATCGGTTCAACCAACGCTGCGGCAGTCATAACAGCCAGAGAGTTTGACCCGGTGATGACATGAATCAGCATTGCAATGATAATCGGAATCAGGATTGCGGGAAAACCCGACCCTGCAACAGCGCCTGCGACCGTGTCCGCAACGCCACAATCCTTCACAAACCATGCAAGTGCGCCGCCCATGCCGGTAACAATAATGGGCATTGCGGCGCTGTGACACGCTTGTTCTACCCAGTTATTAAGTACTTCCTTTGTCTTCCACCTCGGTCCGGTGAGAACCAGAGACATCAGGCATCCGGCAAACAGCGCTGCCAACGGGCTTCCTAAGAACGCCATCACGTTTGTAAAACCGCTTTCAGGGAAAAGAAGGGATGAAACCGTGCTGATTCCGATGAGTGCCAGCGGAAGCATAATCGGCATCAGGGAGTGGGTCAGGCTGGGCAGTTTAGATTCATCTGTGTTTTGCGCAGCAAGAACATATTCCTGCTTCGGAAGGACAGGATCCTTCAAAGTCTTGCAGTAAATGGTAGAGCCAATGACGCTGGGAATCGAAACGATAAAGCCCCACAGAATTGCCTGGCCAAGCGGCACACCCAGCAGAGCTGCGGCGGAAACGGGTCCCGGCGTGGGCGGAACCAGCGAAGCGGTGGTCAGCGCACCGAGGTACAGCGCCGTGCCATAACTCATCATCGACTTGTTGGTCTTGACCGCCAGCAAAGAAACGATCGGAATCAGCAGGATTACCACGCTGTCGGCAAAAATGGGAATGCCGAGGATAAAGGATGCGATTGCAATTGCCCAGATAATGTTTTTCTCACCAACAAGGTCAATCGCCCATTTCGTGATGCGGACAGCGGCGCCTGTCTTTTCGAGCACAGTTCCGAGAATACAGCCCAAAAAGATAACAATCGCCACACTTTTAATCGTGCCAGAAAAGCCGGAATTGATATTTCCCTCGATATCCGCCCAATTATAACCGAGAGCAATTGCCAGAACGATGGAAGAAATCAAAATACCAATGCCTGGGTGAACGTGGAATTTGGAGATCAAGACAATCATCAGTACGATGACCACTGCAAAGGATACCAAAATGTACGCGGTAGACATAAGCGAACCCTCCTGCTTATTTGTTTTTGCATCTGCCGTTTCGACAAATGCGTTCTATAAAACAAGCAGCAAATATTGTGCCATATTTTGCAAATCCTCTACTTGTTTAAATTTATACAGTAGATTTGATGAGATTAGACAATTAATTGCTTTAAAGTTCAGCAAATCATCAAAAGCGGAATGAGGGTTCTTCTAATAAGAATGTCTTTTTCCGCTTTCTTTTCATAATAGTTCTCTGTGTATTTCCTGCAAATGATTCAAACGCAACAGGTTGCAACGATGCAACGTATGCAACGCTCTATTTTCTGCACAGATTTGGGTACTTCTGCATTTTACGCCAGAGGGTTGTACGGTCACACCCAAGTACTGCGGCGGCACGACTACGGTTATATCCGGACTGCTCCAGAGCTCTGCGGATACGTCCCTCCTCATCGGCATCTGAACTGGCAGCAGACGTCGACGCGCCTGGAATTTTGTCAGACACGAGGGGTTGAAACGGCACGTCTTCAATATGCAGGGCCTTTCGGACATCGCTGCAGGTAACGCAGTTGTCTTCACAACGCACAAAGACACGTTCAGCCAGATTGCAAAGCTCACGCACATTCCCCTCAAACGGATATTCATGCAAAGTAGCCAGCGCATCTTTTTCAATCTGGGGCGAAGGCATATTGTTTTCCTGCGCCAGCTGCTGCAACTGATTTTTGAACAGCAGCGCCGCATCCTCTTCACGCTCCCGCAGCGGCGGCAAAAATACACGCAGAACATCCAGCCTATACAAAAGGTCATGGCGAAACAGACCCTGACGAACGATTTCTCGCAGATTCTTATTCGTGGCGGTAATCACGCGCACATTGATAGAGACGACCTTATCGTCGCCAATGCGGCGAATCTCATGCTCTTGCAACACACGAAGCAGCTTCGTCTGCATCGAAAGAGAAATCTCGCCAATCTCGTCCAAAAAGATTGTGCCGTTGTGCGCCTGTTCAAACAGCCCGATTTTGCCGCCTTTTCCGCTTCCGGTAAATGCGCCCTCCACATAGCCGAACAGCTCGCTTTCCAGCAGGTTTTCGGGAAGCGCAGCGCAGTTGACCGCCACAAACGGTCCCCGGCATCGTGGGCTTGCATTATGAATGCTTTGTGCAAACAGTTCTTTTCCGGTACCTGTTTCGCCCACAATGATAACGTTAGAGGAGGTCGCCGCATAGCGTTTTGCAATACAGATGGTTTCATCCATCACGGCCGATCTATGCAAAATATCTTCAAAAGTATGTTTTGCATAAAGGCCTTTGCTGCTAAGCTTGCGGCGAATCTGTCCTTCTAGTTCCTGAATAACCGTGATATCCGATACGGTGATGACGACACCGGTCACGCTTTGATGTACAATAACAGGAGAAAAGCTGCAGGCAACCGTCAGCTTACCGCCTCCAAGCCTATGCAGTTCATTCAGCTCAGCTTGCCCCGTTTTTAAAACGCGTTGATATGTTGGACGCAAAAACGGAAGCTTTTCAGCCAGCGGACGGTAAAGCAAACTGACATTGCCGCCAAGCATATCGCGCATGACATGGTTCCGCACTTGAACAATGCCCTGATCGTCCACAAACAGAATCCCGTCACGCGAAGCATAAATGATCGTTTTATAAGTCTCGGCGCGCACACGTTCGGCGCGCATCGAATCCGCCATGCTGATGGCGGCATTCACCGCGCGCTGGAGGTTATCCTCGCCGGCTCGTATTACCGTGGCATGCAGCCCAAGGGCTTCGGCGGCCTGCTTCACGAAATAGCCGCCAATGACCGCCTCGCAGCCACTGTCTTTTGCGCTGCGCAGCGAGGCATCCAGATCGGTATGACTTTTGGTTTGGTAGACCTTTGCCTCCACATGGAACAACCGCGCAATCTCTTCGACCTCATACAGCTCGGAAAAGAAACCGCAGATTGCAATTTTTTTAGGATGGTACTGTTCCGTACATCTCGCAATCGCCTGTACGATATCATAACCTGAAATCGACAGCTCTACAAACGGCAGTGAGGAATACAGTTTCTGAATTTTCAGCGCCGTATAGCCGCGTGCAACCACCACGTCAAACCGGCCCTCTTCAACCTCCGGTGTCTGATCAACAGTATTCAGCGCAATGGTTGCTTCCATCCGAGCCGCTTCGGGGTGGGCTTTTAAAACACGCTTCAGACGTTCTTTCATTTCGGGATAAGGAACAAAAAATAATAGATGGATCATAACGTCTCCTTTACTGTTGAAGCACATTGTTGCAACACTCAAAGTGTAGGGAAGTATACTACCGGTGTCAACTGTGAAAACCATACATATTAAAAAATCGGGTTTTTTCACAATCTATTCAAGTTTCAGTTGTAGATTCTTCCAGAATTTAATTTATATCGCATTTTTTTGTTTTAGTTCGCAGAATGGCATCATATTTGCTGTGATAATAAGAAAGGGAGAAAGCTTCCAAACAGATTCAAAGGAGGATATCTATGCTTTATCATCATCTGTTCCAGCAACATCAGGGCGAAGAAGTTCAAGCCGCCATTATCGGTGCCGGCCATTTTGGCACCGCTGTTGTGACTCAGCAGTTATACACCCCGCATCTGCGAGTTCCCGTCGTAGTCGACTTAAATCTGGAAAGCGCCAAAAGCGCGTTCCTGAAGGCCGGAATCCCAGAGGATAAAATTGTGTATACGGCTGATGCTGAAGAAGCGCAGAGATTAATATCAGCCGGCACCTATATTTATACCGACAGCAGTGAAATGGTCATGAACATCCCGTCTATCCGTGTAATTTGCGAGGGGACAGGCGTACCGGAGGTCGGCGCGGTCAACTGCCTGCATGCGATTCGCAAAGGCAAATGCGTTGCCGCTATCAGTAAAGAAATGGACAGTGTGGTGGGGCCCATACTAAAGAAACTGGCAAAGGAGAACGGTGTGGTTTATTCCCCTGTCGACGGCGACCAACCCGCCCTTTTGATGGCAATGGTAGAATGGGCGCGCTCCATCGGTCTGTCGGTGATCAGCGCCGGGAAAGCCAGGGACGGAGAATTTATTCTGGACGAAGAGGCCGGCACCGTTTCAATCAAGGCCGACGGCATCACCGTGCACGACGATTATGTGACCCACCTTGCTCCAGAAGATATGAAATATTTTCGCATGATTCCGGAGGGGAAGACGGAAGAATATGTTAAAAAGCGCGCTGAACTTTTGAAAGATCTTCCCGGTGCCGGCGCATTTGACCTATGTGAAATGACCATGGTTGCGAACGCTACCGGCATGCGTCCCGCTTGTCCGGATCTGACCGACGCTGTGCTGCGCATCACAGAACTTCCGGTCGCTTACTGCGCCGCGAAGAACAAGGGCATTTATGAAGATGAGGGCGTTATTGATGTACACACAAACTTACGCCGGCCAGATGAATCCGGCATGGGTGGCGGTGTATATATGGTCGTGCGCTGTGACAATGCTTACTCAAATTATATTTTGACCACCAAAGGTCAGATTCCGAACTACGACTGTTCCGCTGCGGTCATCTACCGCCCATACCATCTCTGCGGCGTCGAGGTGTCGACTACGATTCTTTCCGCGGCTCTGCTCGGTCTGGATACCGGTACGCTGGAATATAGGCCTTACTTTGATTTGGTAAAACGTGCCGAGCGCGACATCAAGGCCGGTGAGCCGCTTGGCACCGACCATGATCTGAAGCTGAAAGCTATGATTGTTCCGGCTACTCGCCGTGCGCCCGCGAGCGCAGTCCCCGGTCATATGATTACCGGAAATGTTGCAATCCGGGAGATCAAAAAGGGAGAAATCATTACTTACGATATGATTGAAGACCGCTCAGCCAGCACCCTTTGGACGCTCCGTGCGCGGCAGGAGGAAACTTTTAATTAAATCGACGCAGGTTAGAGCAGAATGCAGCGATAAAAAGAACCCACCCGGCGCGTCACGCACCGGATGGGTTCTTAAGCAGTCTGAGCTGTTCTGCTGGTATCAGCAAAACGACTTTTTGGGCTGGATCTTTATTTTTTTAGTGAGACAGCCAGTTTGGCTTTTTCGGCAATTCCTTCGGCAGAAAGACCAAAGGCTTTCAGTACCAGAGGGGCTTTGCCCGAACGCCCGAAGGTATCATTAATGCCGTGCTTGACCACCGGTACCGGATAATGCTCGGAAAGGAACTCACAGACTGCGCCGCCCAGCCCTCCGATGATGCTGTGCTCCTCGCTGGTCACAATACAGCCGGTTTCTTTAGCAGCTTTCAGCACCAGATCCGTATCCAGAGGCTTGATCGTATGCATGTCAATGATGCGGGCGGAGATGCCATCCGCTTTAAGCAGTTCAGCGGCTTTCAGCGCTTCCTGCACCATCATGCCGTTGGCGATGACGGTGACATCGGAACCGTCGGCAAGAACTGCGCCTTTGCCGATTTCAAAGCGGTAGCCCGGGATAGACTCGGTAACAGTTTCAACTGCGAGACGTCCGAGACGCATATAGGCGGGGCCGTTATAGTCGAGCAGCGCTTCCACCGCAGCTTCCATTTCATTGCCATCACAAGGGCAGAGAACTGTCATGCCGGGGATTACGCGCATCAGCGCGAAATCTTCAAATGCCTGATGAGTAGCGCCGTCCTCGCCGACCGATAGACCGCCGTGAGAGCCGATGACTTTGACGTTCAGATGCGGGTAGCAGATGGAGTTGCGTACCTGCTCATAAGCGCGACCGGCGGAAAAAATCGCGAACGAGTTGGCAAACGGGATTTTCCCGCAGGTAGCAAGACCTGCAGCGATGCCCATCATGTTTGCCTCAGCGATGCCGATGTTAAAGAATTTTTCCGGATAAGCCTTTGCAAAGCCGTTGGTCATGGTTGCGCAGGAAAGGTCGGCGTCAAGCACCACCAGTTTCGGGTTGCTGCCGCCGAATTTCACGAGCGCTTTTCCATAGGCGGCACGAGTTGCAATCACATCTCCCATCTTATTTTCCCTCCAAATCGCTCAAAGTTTTCATCAGTTCCGCATGCGCCACTTCATACTGCTCGTCATTGGGCGCTTTTCCGTGCCATCCCGCGTTGTTTTCCATATAGGAGACACCCTTGCCTTTTACAGTCTTGGCAAGAATCATCGTCGGTTTGCCTTTGCAGGCCTCCGCCGCGTCAATAGCATCAGAAATTTCAGCCAGGTTATGGCCGTCAATTTTAATCACATTCCAGCCGAATGCCGCCCATTTTTGGTCAAGCGGTTCCGAGGGCATAACATCTGAGGTTTCTCCATCGATTTGAAGTCCATTGACGTCGATGATGCCGCACAGATTGTCCAACTGGAATTTCGCAGCCGACATTCCGGCCTCCCAAATTTGCCCCTCCTCAATCTCGCCGTCGCCCATTGCGGCAAACACACGGTAGGTGCTGCCGTCGACTTTTCCGGCAAGCGCCATGCCCACAGCAATAGAGAGCCCCTGCCCCAGAGAACCGGTGGACATTTCAACTCCATTTACATGCACCATATCGGGATGCCCCGAATAGTGCCCTTCAATACTGCGAAACAGCTTGAGATCCTCTTCAGGAAAATAACCGCGCAGGGCAAGCGTAGCATACAGCGCGGGCGTGCAGTGCCCTTTTGAGAGGACAAAACGGTCGCGGTCAGGGTTCTTTAAATCTTTGGGGTCCACATGCATCTTTTCAAAGTACAGCACGGTCAACAAATCTGCAATTGACAACGAACCGCCAATATGTCCCGATGCTGCGGTATAAACCGCGTCCATTGCAGCAATTCGAATTTTGGCAGCGGTCACTGCCAGTTCCTTAGCGCGTTTTTGCTCCATTCTGGTCATCCTTTCACCTTTAAAATCCTGCTTTGAATGTACAACCCCCATATCATGGGATACTTTCATTCAACCATTCCTTATAATAATACACAGTTTGTGAAATTTCAAGCATATGCCGGAATATCTATAGGATTAGCGCCAGATGCCCAAAAGCGGGATTGACTTTACCTAAAGATTCGGGTATAATAATAACCTGTTGCAGAGGCATCGTTTGTGAAATCCTCAACTGCATTCATAATTATAATCTCTATAATTCGCTGATAATTAATTCGACACGGATTAATGCGACTTGTTGATTATTCCCCAAATTGATAAATATATGGAAGCGTATCGAAGTGGTCATAACGGCCCTGACTCGAAATCCACTCGGTCAGTTGCCTTGAAAATGCAGGAAACCCTTGAGTTTATGCGGTTTTGCGGGATTTCAAAAAATTAGCTTTTTAGCGATTTCTACGGTTTTTCTACACTTTGCCTTGACTTCTACGCGGGGCTTGGTGTATTAAAATAAATATGGAGGCGTATCGAAGTGGTCATAACGAGCCTGACTCGAAATCAGGTTGTCCTCACGGGCACGTGAGTTCGAATCTCACCGCCTCCGCCAGGGGCCTGTTTGCGGTCAATGTCCGCAACAGGCCCTCCATTTTTTTGCCTTTTCTACGCTCTCTTTTGAGGGCGTTTTTTTGTTTGTGTAGAAAACGGATATGCCTGAGCCCTTGCCCTATAAGGCTTTTCCGTATTCCCATAAGGCAGTCCGTAGAAAATTAGTTGATTGCTGCAAGTCCAGTAGGTTCTGCCACTCGGTTTCTTTCAAACATCCCATCCATAACCAATCCGGATTCGATCTGTGCGTGGAAGTCCAGGTGAGAATAAATGTCTGCTGTGGTCGAAAAGGTGCTATGCCCCAGCCATATCTGGATTTGTTTCATTGATATCCCATTTGCAAGCAGTAAGCTGGCGCAGGAATGTCTTAAATCGTGGAAACGGATTTTTTTGAGGTCGGTTTTTTCAAGCACCCAGCTAAAGTGATCCGTTACATAATTAGGGCGCATGAGCTTCCCTGTTTGGTCGAGGCAGATGTAGTCGAGATAATCCCGGCAGTAAGAGCGTTTGAATAGCTTTCTGTACATTTCCTGCTTTTCCTTTTCTGCAAGCAGTAGCTTTTCCACCGATGGCAGCAACGGAAGGGTGCGGAAGCTGGATTTGGTTTTCAGTACATCTTCCCCGACCGTTATGGTTTTGCCATCTACCGTGTCCTCAATCACCTTGTGCTTGATGGAGATGGTTTTTTGTTCGAGGTTGATCGCATCCCACTTTAATCCGAGAACTTCGCTTCGGCGTAAACCATAGTAAGCTGCCAGCTTCACACAAATCTCCAAGGGATCATCTGATATCGCATCAAACAGTGCCATCATTTCCTCTGCGGAATAAAACTGAGCCTGATATATATTCTTTTTTGGTCTGTCTACCCGGTCAGCAGGGTTACTGTCGATGATCTCCTTTTTCACCGCATTCTGTAGTGCTCTGCGGAGGACTGCGTGATAATGGATAACCGTGTTCGGTGTGTGGCCCTCATCAAAAATTGATTGATGGAAGTCCTGAATATGCTGTGGGGTAACCTCCCCCAAGGTGATGTCCAGCTCGATAAAGTACCGATTGATTCGACCATCCAGCATGGTTTGATAGCCTTTAAATGTTGTTTTGGCTATCGTCGGCTTTGCTTGAATCAGCCATTTTTGAAGGTAGTCGGTAAACAATACATCCGCTTGAGGATTTCGTTTGCCCTCGATCAGTTCTTTGGCTCGTTCCTCGGCTTCGCGACGCTCCTTTTCTTCCTGCTCCTGTTCATACTCCAACCGGATTTGGTCAAAGGCTTTCTTAGCTTTCCTGTCGCTGGTTCCCGCTACCGGCAGTCCGGTGGGAATCCACTTGGTTTTTCTTTTTCCGTCTACTTTGATATAAAGGACGGCGTAATAAGTATTGTTCTTTTGCTGTAGGCAGCCTGTTATCATTGTTATCCTCCTTTGAAATAACAGCGTATTTGCCTACCATTGACAACATCACAATACCACAGAAGGCATAGGATAGCTACTGTTTTACGCGGAAGCAATCCAACGGATTTTTCTACGGTTTTGGGTCAATAATAAGCAAAAAACCATATCAACCAATCTTGATATGGCACATTTCTTCACTCAGCAAATATTCAATGACGCATGCTTTGGGAATCTTATAGGTTCGTCCAATGCGAACACTATGTATCTCTTTTTCCGAAAGCAATTTATAAGCCAGTTTCCGGCTGATGCCGCCGAGCATTTCTCGTAATTGATTTACCTCGACTACGTCGGGGTATTTTTCAAACATGATTGTTTTGTTGTTCATAAAAATTCCCCCTCATAATAAAAGCGCCGGACTTAGTCCGACGCTGATAGAAAGTGCTTGGTTGATTTCTTCCATAGCCTGTTCATCCAACCTGCCGATCCAGCCCCGAAGCCGTGTCCGATCAATGGTGCGTATCTGCTCCAGAAGTGCAAAGGACTCTCTGGACAATCTGCCCGCTCCAGTAATAGTTGCATGGGTGGGCAGAGGTTTTTTGGGTCTGCCGGTGATGGCACAGACGATGGTGGTGGGACTGTGGCGGTTGCCTATGTCATTTTGCAATATAAGTACGGGACGGATGCCCCCTTGCTCACAGCCCACAACAGGGCTTAAATCGGCGTAGTAAATATCGCCGCGGCTGATTCCTTGTTTTATCATGTTCAAATTTTGCACCTCCTTGGTTTGAGTTTCCTCTGCTTTTCTTAATGGCACAAATATAGGGATCGCTCTACTGTGAGCTTTTCCGCTGGCAGAGCGATCCCCATCGCTTCTGACATTAAGTCTTTTTTCTGTAATAACGGTGCTTAATTCGACACTACTCCCCAAGCACTCTGTACAGAGCATATGGTGCTTTGCACAATAAAGGCGACGGCCTGAACTGCGGCTGGCTTCACCGCATCATGGGAATCTCACCCCCGCCAGGATCTCTGCCGGCTGCCCTCATTGCGTGATCCCCCGGTCAGGGGGGCTGTGACTGGACAGAAGTATCAATATAGGCTGACGGAGTCATTGCGAGACAGGCTGCCACAGCCTGTTTTCCGGTCGGATGGGTACCGCTCTGCACCTTATTTGGCCGTCTTTGATAGGAGCAGAAAGAAACGAGCGAACAAAAAAATAAGTGATTTCACTTTTCTTGCTGCCTGCCTACAGGTGGTCTTGGCGCATCCTCCGGGGTCGCTTTTCCCTTTCAGGGTCCGTCAGCTAATGTATTCAGGTCATCGGATATGAAATTTTCAAAGTACGATTGAGGGAATGGGAAAAACCCCCTCACTACTAATCCGGTTTCGTGAGGGGGTCTACAAAAAATATTTTTACTTTTCCATCATTTTTTTTAGCTTCAGCCGAATCTGACGGTCCCGATAGCTGATGGTCTGCTGCTTGATTCCGGTTTCTCTCTCCAGCTCCATCTGCGTTTTTCCTTGATAATACAGGGAAAAAATCAGATTCTGTTCCTCTTTGGAAAGTTGTGCTATGCATTGACGAAGCCGCTGTGACATGAGCTTGTCCACTACCATATCCTCCACACGGGGCGAAAGCAAATCAGGGATTGCATCCTCACCGTTGGTTTCCTCCGTATCCAAGGCACTATAATAAAACACGCCATGTGCTGTGTCTTTTTCCTCCAGATGTAGTTCACGGCGCTTCATGCGGTAATAGGTTAGATAGATTTCCTCGGTGACAGGGACGAGCTGCCCCTGCACCTTGATTCGATATTCCTTCTTTTCTGCCATATGGCTTGTCCTCCGTTTTCTGAGATTTTGATGGTGAGTCAAAATGTCAGAAGCGGAGGAGAACGGCAGTGCGGGTTCGACACGCTTATATATAAAACAACTCCCAAATCCCCTTTATTTGGAAAATTCAGTCGTTGTATGAGTTTTTTTGTCGAAAGAAAAAAGTCAGTACGTTGCCCTTGGCAAAATACTGACTTTTTTAGAACAGGCTTATAAAATTGTACGAGTGGAGGGTGATATGTACGGATTGCACCGTCTTTAGTTCCACCTCCTATAAAAGGGAATGCAGATAATGCCCATACGGATACCCCCCTTCACCACGGCGTATAGCGAAAGCCGGTATCCTGATACCCCAAAAAGCCATAAAAGATGGCAAGGGCCTGCCCTCTTGGGAGAGGGCAGACCCTTTGCGGTTTTGGCAGCCAGACTATCATAGCGCATAAGCGCCTTAGATCCTCAGCTTTGCGTCCCCGGCTTTTGCCGGGTTTGCCCTTGGCCGTATTTATTTTGTAGCTACTATTTTGTTTTTCTGGCGCCTGCGGAGTAGAAGTAATACCACTTGCCAACAATCTGGAGCCACTTGCCTGATACCAGAACACCGTCTGAGGTGAAATAGTATGTGGCATCGTCCTTTGTAAGCCAACCAGTCGCTACCTTACCGTTTTCGTTGGCAAAGACAAACATTATCGGTAGATATCCATTCGTCAAAAGCCTTGTCGTTTGGAGCTGTACCTGCGGTAATCGCCACAACAACGGTTCATAATTGTTCGTTTGCTACCCAAATATTTATCTTTGATCACCTAAATACCGTTTTAGGTAGATACCCGTAACGGACTGTTTGCAGTTAAGTAATTCTTGCGGGGTGCCTTCAAAAATAATTTTTCCGCCTTGCTCACCAGCTCCGGGACCTAAATCAATTAACCAATCCCCATGACAAATCATCTCCAAGTTGTGTTCAATCACAATTAAGGTACTGCCATGATTTAATAGTTCCTCAAATGCGGCCAACAAGGTTTGTATATCAGAAAAATGAAGTCCGGTTGTTGGTTCGTCAAATACATATACTTGTCCACGTTGCTCTAATTCAGCAGCTAATTTTAATCGTTGTAACTCACCTCCTGATAATGTGGTAAGTGGTTGTCCTAAACTTATATATCCCAATCCCACTTTTTTTAGCTGACTCAATCTGTTGGTAATGGACGGTTCTGAAAAAAAAGCAACTGCCTCATCAACATTTAAATTAAGTATTTCACTGATGTCTTTACCATGATATGAATATTTAAGCATTTGCTGAGTAAACCGTTTACCATTACAGACCTCACATACATCAGTGACGCTTTCCATAAAAGCTAAGTCCAGTTCAACTAAGCCAAGCCCTTTACAATTCGGACAGGCTCCTTTGGAATTAAAGCTGAAACATGAACTATTCACACGATTCTCTTTCGCAAATAACTCTCGGATATTATCAAAAATACCCGTAAATGTAGCAATATTTGATCGACGATTTGTTGTAATAGGTTTTTGATTTATAACAATGCAGTCGGGATAGTGTTTCGGCAATACTTTATTGAATAAGGTACTCTTTCCAGAACCCGCAACCCCTGTAACAATCGTCATGACACCTTTCGGTATTCGCACATTTACGTTGTGGAGATTAAACATGGAAGCATTTTTTATTTCCAGCCAACCACTTTCTTTTCTGTTTCTGTTTTCTATTTTGTGTTTTTGTAATATATATTTCGATGTTAATGTTGGCGTTGCATAAAAAGTTTTAATATCTCCTTGAAAAACAACTTCTCCACCGTTTTTTCCCGAACGTGGCCCCATTTCTATGATGTTATCTGAAATTTGAATAACATCGGGATCATGCTCCACAATCAAAATTGTGTTTCCCTTATCACGAAGTTTGACAAACAGTTTATTGATTTTGTGAATATCAGCCGGGTGAAGTCCTATGCTCGGCTCGTCAAAAATGTAAATCAGTCCGTTAAGGCTGCTCCCCAGTTGCCGAATCATTTTGATACGTTGGGATTCTCCACCTGACAAAGTTGATGTAGCCCGATTTAATGTCAAATATCCCAACCCTACATCTTTAGCAAAAGCGAGTTGCTGTAAAATAGCTTGTGTTACGGTGTCCACTTGGTGAGCATGAATGGTTTCTATAAAATCAATTAGTTCCATGATTGTCATATTGGTACAATCAGTAATATTTTTTTCATTGATTTTGCAGTTTGATACTTTAGGATTTAATCGGCTTCCATGACATACTGGGCAATCTTTTTCTATCACAATCCTATCTATATCCTTTTGATATAATTTTGCATCACGGCAGTTTTTTGATAAAAATGTTCTTTTGATACGCGGGATAACTCCCTCATACATAGAAGTGGGGGGCCATTCGCTTGTTGGGTTTTGAGGCTTGAATCCCGATTTATATAGTAAGGTATCTAATTCGTCTGGCGAATAATCTTTTAGCTTTTTATCATTGTCGAAAAGGCCAGTATGGATATAACGCTTCCAACGTACACCACCGGGGTAAAAGGTTGGAAATTGAATAGTACCCTCATTGAGAGACTTTTCCTTATCCAGTAACTGCTCAATATCAAAACCTTGTACTACACCGAGACCTTGACACTCTTTACACATTCCCTGCGGATTATTAAATGAAAAAACATCGGAATAGCCTACAAATGGAGTGCCTACCCTTGAAAATAAAAGCCGTAGCAGACTATAAATATCTGTAACTGTACCAACAGTAGACCGAACATTATCCCCAAGCCGTTTTTGATTGATAATGATAGAAACGGATAAATTTTGTATTGACTCTACATCAGGTTTTCCATAGTGGGGCAAGCGGCTCCTAATAAAGCTGGTGTATGTTTCATTCAACTGTCTTTGTGATTCCGCGGCGATAGTATCAAATACTAATGCCGATTTTCCAGAGCCGGAAACGCCGACAACGGATGTGATCTTGTTTTTATGGATAGTTACAGTTGCACTCTTTAAGTTCTTTTCTTTTGCTCCTGTAATAATAAGTTCATTCATCAAAATAACATGGCCTCCAATCTTGAATTATTCGTAAATGTATTATATAATAAAACCATGACAAAACCTGTCATGGTTTTATTAGAAAGAGGTAGAAAATGAGTAAAACAACGAAATTATTTGATTTGTTGCTTTATGTAAATACAAAACGATATTTTACAGCAAATGATGTTGCTGAAGAGTTTGATATTTCTGTCAGAACAGCACATAGATATTTGTTAGAATTAGAAGAAATGGGCGTACCTTTATATACAGAGCCGGGCAGAAATGGAGGGTATCGCATTATATCCAGCAGGGTCTTACCCCCAATCATTTTTAATGAAGATGAAGCACTTGCTATCTTTTTTTCATTTCAATCGCTCAAATACTTTAAGTCCCTGCCTTTTGAAGTAGATATTGAATCTGCGTCCAGAAAGCTATTTATGCAACTGCCAGAGGATGTAAAAAAGCAAGTGGAAAATTTAGAATCTACTTTGCTGTTTTGGAATCACAAACGAGATACGGATACACCACTTCTAAAAACAGCCATTCAAAAGGCATCTCAAAAAAAGACAATCGAAATAAAGTATCAATCAAAGAGAGAAATTACATTCAGAACAATAATCCCTATTGGCGTATACGCAAATCATGGAAAATGGTATATGCCTGCGTATGACTGTCAAATTGGAGAAATGCGTATATTTAGAGTAGACAGGGTTTTAGAGATTAACGATTCAGAAAAGGAGTTCTCTCCCCCCGATACAACGCTGTATGACATATTGCATTCGTATGTAATAAAGGAACCTATCCACATATATGTGAAACTTTCAGATGAAGGAATGATTGCCTGCAAAGACAATCCATATTTTGAAACAAGCATTTGCAATAATTCTGATGGTGTTGGTGGGTTTATCGACCAAACAATAGACCGTTCAGATTTTGATTATGTCAGTCATTTTTTTATGGGGTTAGGTATAGAAGCGGAAGTTATACTGCCTTTGGAAATGCGAGATAATATACGCAAGATGGCGCAGAATACACAAGAACAATATAAATAAATTACCTATGTTCACTCCATCTTAGCCACAATAATTTGTAGTTTACAAATATAATAGGCATCGTAGAAGCTGCCCTCATATTCTTTTGTCGTGCCGAAATGTTCGGCAATCACCTCGGCGGCGCGGCTTCGTGTAATCCCGGTCATTTCAATTTCAATCCCGAAATTCTGACCCTGTATCTCCATTTACCCACCGCCTTTACCACATCCTGTGCTGCAGGGTAAGGTCTTTTTCCTGTGACAGCCCCGCTGTTTCCGCAGCAGAGTTGATGAATCCACACAGCCGTTCCCTGCGCCAGGTATGTTTTTGATGTACTTGAACCGCATGACCCAAGCCGTAAGGATAATTACCCGAAAGCCGTTGGATTGGCTAAGTTTGCAGAGAAACACGGAGAGCATTTCGGACGTATTCAATTGATCCGCAAGGTAAAGGGTGCGGATAGGCGAGATCATTTCTATCGCTTGGATATGGGAAAACTGAGCGTGAGGAATAGGGTGCGCGGTGTGACATCTAATGCCGAACTCGACAGAATTTTTGATGAGGATGCAAAAACGGAGGAATAGGCTTCAAAAAGGAGGAAACATCGTGGCTAATTGTGAATATCGATATCCGGCGCTGACCGTAGAAAGAAAGCATGGTGACGAGTGTTTCCTGAACGGCGGCTGCTCCGCTCATCTTGTAGACTTTTGGAGATGGGCATACTCCGACCTAATGGGAAATACGGAGCGAGGCAAACTCGCCGAGTACATTGTTTCTCTGGCGATGCACTGTGCCGATGGTGTTAGTAAGGGTTGGAGAGCCTTTGACGTGTTGTCACCCGAAGGTATAAAGATTGAAGTGAAAACCTCAGCCTATTTACAGAGTTGGGCGCAAAAGAAAATCTCCGACATTCGTTTCAGCGTTCGGGAGACATTGGCTTGGGATTCAGCCACTAATGCTTATGCCGAAATCGCTATGCGCCAAGCGGACGTTTATGTGTTTTGTGTTGAAAACTGCAAAGAACAGAAAGCGGTAAA
Organism: uncultured Oscillospiraceae bacterium; assembly: GCA_963519235.1. Lineage (GTDB taxonomy): Bacteria > Bacillota > Clostridia > Oscillospirales > Ruminococcaceae > Anaerotruncus. The sequence goes on along the minus strand of CAUQLV010000004.1, from coordinate 45,663 downwards.
CCCGCTTGACTTAGCACAGTGGGATTTTTACCCCATTGCCACAGGAATTCTGGACACTGCCGTTAGCAATCAAAAATCAATTGGGTTAAATGCGCTGTTGGCCCTTGGTGCAAAGAAGTGTTCTTTTGCCAAATTGCGAGACATAGTGATCGCATTGGCAGAGGCGCCTATTGCAAGAAAATCAGAAACTAAATAATAGACCAATAAGATTATTTGGAGGTACTCTATGGCTTTTCAAACTGCACTAACAATCAAGGAAACGATTGCTAACATTCATAGCAAAAAATATTTACTGCCGTCTATTCAACGGGAGTTTGTCTGGGATGTAGACCAAATAACCCAGCTATTTGACAGCCTTATGCTTGGCTATCCTATAGGCTCCTTTCTGTTTTGGGAGGTTAGCCCTGCTAACGTGAAGGAATTCGTTTTTTACGAATTTCTCCGCAATTATCACGAACGGGATTGTCGGCACAATCCGAAAGCAAGTATTATCGGCAGCGAGACCGTCACTGCTATCCTTGATGGCCAGCAACGATTGACCTCGCTTTATTTAGGGTTAATGGGGACATATGCCTATAAAAAGCCGTATATGCGATACGACAATCCCAAAGCGTACCCACTGAGAAAACTTTATCTGAACTTGCTGAAAAAATCGGATGATGATGACTGGTTTTATGATTTTGCATTCCTTACTTCTGATGAGTGTAAAAATGACGATAGCCACTACTGGTTTTTTGTCGGGGATATATTGGGTTTTGACAAGCTGTCCGATGCGATGAAGTACCTCCAGAAAGTCAACAGCTATCTTGTTAAAATCGGGCAAGGCTCATATGACGAGGATAAAGCTGAGTTTGCTACCGAAACACTTAGTAAGCTGTGGCAAGCGATTCACGCTGATGGAACGATTAGCTACTATCTTGAAAAGAGCGATAAGCTGGACAAAGTCCTTAATATCTTTATTCGTGTGAACAGCGGCGGAACACCGCTCAGTTACTCCGATCTTCTTCTTTCTATTGCTTCCGCGCAATGGGACGACCTGGATGCCCGGGAGGAAATCCACAGCGCCGTTGACGAGATAAATGCCATCGGCAGAGGGTTCAATGTCAACAAGGATTTTATACTCAAAGCCTGTTTGGTTCTGTGCGATTTCCCTGACATAGCATTCAAAATCGATAACTTTAATCACACTAATATGATGAAGATACAGTCGGAATGGTCGAATATTATGGCTGCCCTGCGAGAAGCGGTAACCCTTGCTGCCAGATTGGGTTTTAACAGAGATAACCTGACATCAAATAACCTGTTCATACCTATCGCCTATTATATTAAACACATAGGCTTACCGGCAAATTTTGCGGCATCGCCCAAAAATGCTGAAAACGTAAGGATAATTAAAAAATGGTTTGTAAGTGCCATGCTGAAGCGTGTATTCAGCTCCCAGCCAGATGGTGTCCTGCGTCCCATCAGGGAGATAATCGCTAAAAGTGATGGTTCGATCTTTCCGCTTGAACAGATTATCGAGCGGTTTAAGGGAACAAACAGAACGCATGAATTCACTGATGCTGACATTGAAAATCTGCTGTATCTCAAATATGGACAAGGTGATACGCTGACAGTAATGTCGGTTCTCTATCCTTGGGCGGACTTGCACAATCTATTTCATATTGATCACATTTTCCCCAAAGCAGAATTCACAGAGCGCAAGCTTCGCAAGATGGGAATTTCTTCAGATGGAATTTCGGATTTCTTGGAAAACTTCAATTACATAGGCAACCTTCAATTACTTGAGGGGCTGGACAATACATCAAAGACCAACAAGGATTTCAAGAAGTGGTTTGAGGATAATTTGCCTGCGGAAGAGGCAAAGACTGCATATCGTCAAAAACATCTGATACCCGATGGTGTTGATCTTGCGTTTACAAACTTCCCGGAATTTTTAGAAGCCCGTGAGGCTTTAATAATAGATAGGTTAAAAAAGGAACTGCAAAGATAGTATGTGAGAAAAGGATGGATGATGAAACTGAAAATTGAGGAGTTGTGGTATTCTACCTGCCAAGAAGATTGGCTGATTGCTGAGGATTGTTATTGGAATCAGGTTTCTGACGCCAATAGAAATCTGGAAAAATCGCTTGAGGCATTAAATCCAGATGATATAAATCAAATGAAGGTTGAGGCATTTTATGTCTTTCTCCACGATACTTACTTCGTCTGGAAATATACTGCAAAAAATCGGCTTGCAACCACTCGTATGCAGTTAAAGAGGCATTTGATTGATATCACGGCACTGGCTGAGATACAGAAAGAGTTGTTTTCTTTTGATAAGGCGCAAATTCGCACTGGACTTGAGGTCGCAAGCAGAATCCGAGGTTTGGGTATCGCCGGAGCGTCAGGATTACTTTCAGTTTTATTTCCTGATTATTTTGGAACTGTTGACCAGTTTGTAGTGAAGTCCTTGTTGTGTATCGACGAGTTAAATGAGCGTAAAAGCATTGTTCGGATGCGCCCAGAGGCACTGACGCTTGCAGATGGCGTAGTGCTTGAACAACTATTGCGTGCAAAGGCAGACGAATTGAATCGGATATTCCAGACTTGTACATGGACACCAAGGAAAATTGATAAAATCCTCTGGGCCTATCGTGAAAAGGGTGAAAATCTGCCCCATATCGATGAAAAGCCGAATCTGAAACGGCATAGCGAAAATCGGATTTAAGCTCGCTTTTGCTGGAAAGAGGAATATTAGAAAAAATTATTGCAGGATAAAGTAAAAGGAGTGCTAATCATGAAAATCGTATCAAATTTTAATGAGTTAATCACAAACAGCCAAACTTTAGATGGATACCTCCGTTCTCAAGTTGACCCGGAATATGATTTTGCTCTTAACTTAATCAAAAAAGGAACTTGCTTTGTTGCGGTGGGAGTTTCCGGTGCTTATAAATTTTATCCCAGTCGGTTCATTGGTTACGCTGACAATTCAATGGATGCTCATTTGAACAACGTGGAGAAAGACGGGAAAGAAACTAACCCGGCTATATCAAAAATTTTGGGCGCTAAACCTTTGATTAATTCCATCTTAAATCAGGAATATGCAAGATACTGCGAAGCATTGGGCTTTGTGCCACGAGATAAAGGCGCATTTGGAACCGAAAGAAAGTTCTGGGTAATAGAAAAATGATTAACAGGAGCCAACACTATGTACGACTTAGATAAAATACTGGATGAAGTGCGCACGAAGTACTATGCGTCGAAGATTTTACCGCGCCCTAATATCTTATGGTCTGATGAACATGGACAGCCATCAACGGCAAATACGATTTGTATAATAACCAGATCACTGTCAGCCGGGCATTTAATAGTAATGATATTTCTTATGAAGCCTTAGCGTCCGTCGTTTATCACGAAAGCCTGCACCAAGATTTTGCAGATCATGACCGCAAATTTATGCTGAGGGCAAATAGATTCCCTAACTACAAGACATATGCAAAAGAACTGGATGAATATCTTAGCGATTACTCACTTAACTTGAAATATGACAAAATAATAGCTGATTATTCAAAAGGTAAAAACGAGGTGGCTTTTGTTATCATTCCTTATCTGGAAGATTTTCAAAACGCCTTTACTTTTTATGATGGGAATATTTATATTGACACAGAAGCGCAGGTTTCAAATGTTTCAAAAAGCAACTTGACAATCTTTCTGATAGACAACGGGAAAAAATACCACATCGTTGCTTGGGCGGAGAATGCAGAGTTTTTTAAGGAGCAAAAGCAGATACTTCATGGCGATTTCGGAGGGCTTGACTTTTCTTATAGGATTTCGACTTTGAGGGACAATGTAAAAATTCTTTTTGATACAACGTGTACCTATGCGATTTGGAAAAATGCGTTTCCTGCTTCTTTAGAGACTGATAAGTTTTGCGTCTATAATATTGGAGCGGATCTAATACAAGAAGATATAAAATATATCAACTCATATTGCGAGGGCTTTTATGAATTGGGGATGGCTCCTTTCGCAATAGGGATAGCCGCTCCATATGAGCAGCTTCCGTACAAAGAATTATATGAGATAGCTGTCAATGAAGCTGGGTTTCGGGGAATATGGGCAGCAAATGCGCTTTGCAAAATAGATTTGAATTACGATACGCTCTTTAATAGAGCTGATGCTCTGAGGGATAGCGGACTTATTACATTGGCTTATAATGAAATGAAAAAGGCGTATTCCCTGGCAAATAAAAATCCTAACTGTACCGCAGAATTAATTAAATTATGTGCGATGGTGTCAGATTTCTCTCTCGGCAATCAGTTGATTAAAGAACTCTCCGGTTCAATTGCTGTAGATGAATATCTTGCCAACAGTATTGCCCACCTTCAGAAGTAAAGGCATCATATAATTCAGCGAAGTTAAAGAAGTAAATGAATAATCGCTGATGACAAAAGAGGAGGTGTGTTAATGCCATTTACTATTGTCCGCCAAGATATAACGAAGCTGAAAGTTGACGCCATCGTCAACGCAGTCAACACCGAATTGCAAATGGGCGGCGGGGTCTGCGGAGCGATATTTAAAGCGGCGGGAGCGACACAGCTTCAAGTTGCCTGCGATAAACTCGCACCGATTAAGACTGGTGAAGCCGTTATTACGCCGGGGTTTAACCTTTCGGCGAAGTTTGTCATTCATGCCGCGGGTCCGGTTTATCGACATTGGAATGAGGAGCAGAATGAGAAGTACCTCCGTGCCGCATACACGAATTCGCTGAAACGAGCCGTTGAAAATAATTGCGAAAGCATAGCCTTTCCACTGATTTAGCCACTTTGGTAGCGATGTTAGCGATAAGTGAACTTGACAAATCCAGTGTTCATAAGGTAACATAAGAAAAGCACTAAAAGGAGATTAATTACTATGCGGCAAGGTATTCTTAAATAACAATCAACTGAATGATGGTAGGTACGAATGATTTGGCCTTATTACATCTGTTGTAATGGGTTTGGTTTTTGTACCTTAATTTAAGAATACTTTCATATTTTATGGATCCGCCATGCTGTAGAATTCTCTTTCTAACAGCTTTTAATGTCGTACTCATAATTGTTATGATAGCAGTCCCCTGTGATGAAAGTATTTCAATCACAGGGGACTTTTATCTTTTAACGATTATATGAGGTGTGACTTATGAAAATAATGAATATTGGCATCTTGGCTCATGTAGATGCTGGAAAAACAACATTAACAGAAAGTATGCTCTATGCCAGCGGTACAATTGCTGAGTCCGGGCGTGTTGACAGGGGTTCAACGATTACAGATTCTATGGCACTTGAAAAGCAAAGGGGCATTACAATTCAGGCATCCATAGCATCTTATCAATGGAGCCATTTCAAAATCAATTTGATTGATACGCCTGGACATATCGATTTTTATTCAGAGGTAGAGCGCTCATTGAATGTGTTGGATGGCGCTATCTTGCTGATCTCTGCCAAAGACGGCATTCAGGCACAAACACGTATCCTTTTCGATGCAATACGAAAAAGGAAACTTCCTGCTTTGATTTTTATTAATAAGATCGATCAACCGGATATTGATCTTGATTCCCTCTATGAGGATATCAGAGCTAAATTGTCCTCTCATATCCTTATCATGCAGAGCATTACAAATGGAATCTCTCTTTTGCCCAAAACTCTGAATCCGTTGTCTGAAGAATTTAAAGACACGATTATTGAAACGGATGATGCTTTGCTAAAAAAATATGTCATGGATCAGCCTATTACGGCGGAGGAACTGTTAGAGAGCAGAAGAAAAAATATAAATGACGGTACTCTTTTGCCTGTTTATCACGGCAGCGCTCTGAAACATATTGGCACGAAAGAACTCATGGATGCGATTCTCATGGAATTCACTCCATTTATGTCCCCACCCAACTCTAATCTTGCTGCATTGGTATACAAAGTTGAAAGAGATGATAATCGAAACAAACGCACATATATGCGCATTTTTGGAGGTTCCATTAAATCACGTGACGTACTAACCCTGCAAGATCATTCTGACAATATAAAAATTAAAAAATTAGAGACCTCAAGCAATGGAAAAATGGTAGAAACCGAAAAAGTCGAATGCGGTGATATTGCTATTTTTCCAAATGAAATGCGACTAAAGATTGGGGACTCCATAGGAACAATTCCTGAAAGGAATTTGATTCTACACAACAATAATCTGATCATGCAGGCGAACATTTCCCCTGTCCTTTCTTCCGACAGAACTTTTCTGTTAGAAGCCTTATCGGAACTGGCGGAAACAGATCCTCTTTTGCAATATAAATTGGATTCCAGAAGCAACGATATTATTATGGAGTTCCTCGGAAAAGTACAAATGGAAGTCATCGTTTCTTTGCTACAAAACCGATACCATCTTCAGGTCAAAATCGAGAATGTAACAACTATTTATAAAGAACGGCCTTTGAAAAAGGCAGACTTTACTGCCCATATTGAGGTCACCCCTAATCCTTTTTGGGCATCCATAGGATTGTCAATCGAACCGCTTCCCATTGGAACTGGACTGCGCTATGAAAGCAAAGTGTCCTATGGATATTTAAATAAATCATTTCAGAACGCCGTTGAAGAAGGTGTTCGATATGGTTGTGAGCAGGGGTTATATGGATGGGAAGTAACAGATCTCAAAGTCTGTTTTGAATATGGCGTATACTACAGTCCGGTAAGTACCCCTGCTGACTTTCGGCATTTAGCTCCTATTGTATTTGAGCAAGCCCTAAAACAGTCAGGTACGGAGTTGTTAGAGCCCTGCCTGTCATTTGAGCTTTATGTCCCCCAAGATTGCAATGCGCGTGTTTACAATGATCTGAAAAAATTTCATGCAGATATTGTATCAATAAAGACACAGCACAACGAAATCGTAGTATCAGGAAAAATTCCGGCTCGCACATCACAATTTTATAAAGAGCAGCTTTCGGAGCTTACAAAAGGTCGCGGAGTCTTTTTAACAGAACGGGCAGGGTATCAGCAAAACACCGGTGAAATCTTTACTCAGGCCAGAAAACCGGATGATCGATTGGATAAAACTCGTCACTTGTTTGATAAGGCGTATGACGAGATAGGCAATGAGGGACATCAATCTGGCATGAAATTCATGTAGCCAAAGGAGGAGAGAGAAAGTGGATAACTTAAGGCTGACCATAAAATATTTAGTCAAGTCTTCCTCGGGAAGTACAATAATCAGCGCGGATTTTTCATTGCGAATTTCTCGGTATCAATGGTTGTTTCAATGCAGAGGATTTGCTCCATTTTCGAGTCAAGAAAGGCATTTAAATGGGACAACACGGTGGAGAGCACCGACACCATGGCCTGCTCCGCGGAGTTGAGAGCGGTTCCCGCAAACCAGCGGGCCTTGTGGTCGGGCGGTAGCTTTTCCATGAGGAGCTGGAACTGGCTTTTGCCCTTTACCTTGCTGGGGGTCAGCCAATCCCGCACCAGCTTGAGCACGCTGATGATATGGCGGCAGTACACCTTATGCCCATCTTTTTCGGTGGGCGGCAGATATTACGCAAACGGCTTAGTTCCCTCCGTAACCCTGTATCATTGAAATGGTCTACGGAGCGTGGATTGTTCTATATATCATATCCTTTTACAATAAGTAAGAGGAGGTAAATGATTATGGATAATTCAAAAATAACCATGACAACAGAACAAAAGTGGAAATTACCATTTTTTCTGATTGTTATTGGGCAGTCTATTTCACTAATTGGGAGTTCCGCTGTTCAGTTTGCATTAATTTGGTGGATTACCAGCGAAACAAATTCCGCATTGCTCTTGGGGTTATCTGGTATGGTAGCTTATGTTCCTGTAGTTTTATTCAGCCCAGCTGCCGGGGTTATAGCTGACCGGTATAATCGAAAGGTCATTTGTATTTGTGCTGACCTGTTTGTAGGACTGTCTGCCGCTGTATTTGCGCTTTTATTGTGGCTTTATGAGATGCCAATTTGGATTTCGTTGCTTGTACTTTTAATGCGAGCGATTGGGAATACATTCCATTGCCCGTCTATTCGTTCAATTATTCCGCAAATGGTTCCTGCGGAGCAGCTTGTACAGGCAAACAGCTGGAATCAGATGATGCAGTCTGGTTCCTATATACTTGGGCCTATTTTAGGTGCAGCCATGTATGCAGCTTTCCCCATAAATGCCATATTGCTTACTGATCTTACGGGAGCTATTGTGGCTTGTTGTTTATTAGGTGTAGTAAAAGTTCCGAAGCTGATAGCAAAAAACAAAGTAAAGCAAAGCTTTAAAGACGATTTCAAGGAAGGATTATCGGTGTACGCCGCAGATAGAAAACTGCTTGTTATCATTATAGCCGAAACTTTGTGTTTGATTTTCTATATGCCTTTGACAACTTTTTTCCCGCTAATGATCAGCAGCCATTTTCACGCGGGTGCATGGTATGCCAGTGCAGGGTCTTTGAGCTGTGCGCTGGGTATGATGGCAAGTGCCATACTACTTAGCAGCAGATTGAGAGTAAAGAACAAACTGAAAACGGCTTATGTTGGTCTTGGGATTATGGGAATTGCTGTTCTGTTCTGTGGCTTACTGCCATCATCGCTTATAGCGTGCTGGCTTTTCATTTTTGCCTGTGCTTTTATTGGCGGAGGTGGTAATATCCATACCATACCATTAACGGCTTATATGCACGAAACCATTTCGCGCGAAAAAATGGGCAGAGCATTTTCTTTGCTATCAGTAACTTCATCTGTGACAATGCCGATTGGACTTGCCATAGCAAGCCCGGTGGCCGAAATTATCGGTATTAGTAAGTGGTTTTTCATTTCAGGCATTGGGATTTGCCTTATTACTTCAATTGCACTGCTTTTCCAAAAAAAGATCAAATGGGACTTTTGAATAACCCGCGCTCTGTTTTGTCTACGGAGCGTGGATTATTTTTTAGAGCATATAAGTGTATACTAAAGTCGAGGTGAAAACAATGGATATAAAAAGAAAAAAAGAACTTTTGGAATCCTATAAAAACAGGCATCCGGAAATGGGTGTAATTTCTTACTGCTGTAAAGAAACCGGCGAAATATTCTTAGGTATTTCCAAAGATACAAAGGCGGATTTTAACGGCACTAATATGAAATTGTCAGCCAACTGGCACCCTAATAAAAAATTACAGGAACTTTGGAACAAATATGGCCCGGAAGGCTTTGAACTATCAGTTATCAAAGTGCTAAAGTATGATGACCCAAGCGAAGATCATACAGCAAAATTAGAAAGTTTAAGAGAGCAGTGTCTCGCTGCTAATCCAAATGCAAGGAGGATATGGCGATGAATGAAAAAATTGTTATGGTGTCGAACGATTATGACCTCATAGACGGTAGAAACGCTTATCAATCTGACATCAAAAGCTTAACATTAGGTGAACCTATGCTGGATGAAAATAAAAAAATGCAGATTGCCGCACAGATCTGGAAAACCGGTAAAGATGGCGAATTGTTTTTGGCACAGGAGCTACCTATCCATCAAGTATTTGACTTGATGATCTTTTTATCCAGAACATTGCTTTATTTTAAAGAGGCTTACCGGCTTCCGCTTTTATATGACCCGGAAAAACCCACAGTGGAACGAGTTGGGGTACAAGGTGGGGTATTACCTGTAGAAGTTTGTGTAGATAATCAAAACATCAATGAGGACATTAAAGCATTTGCCCAAAGTCTGAATGATTTAGGGGAATTGGTTGGAGAACGTAAGCGGGTCCTTAGCCGCATTTTAGAAGAATTGGAGTTATATTAATATGAAACAGACTTGTGTTTTGTCACCTGCCAGACAGCTGACAGAAGAGGAGCAATCCCTTGTCTGGCAAAAACCTCCTTCGCATATTGAAAGTGAAGCAGAAAAACGTATATATCAAGAAGTAGTAAGGAATTGGAACCGCGGTGAAATGAAAATCAGTACAGTTTTACTGGAGGGCGATGCAGGATCGGGGAAAACCCAGCTTGCCAAAGCCCTCTCTGCTGATTTTAACCTGCCTTATACGAAAATAACCTGTTTTGCAGATATGGATAAATCCGATGTGTTGGGCTCTATTTTACCGGTATTATCTGAAAAGGATAAATCAGATACGGTTGAATATTGCTATTATCCATCAGAAATTGTCCGCGCTTATGAAAATGGATGGCTCTTGGAGATTCAGGAACCGACAGTCATCCGGGACGCCGCTGTTTTAATGGCTCTAAATTCTGCACTGGAACCGGATGGTAGTCTAAACTTACCCACCCGTATCGCACATAGGCATCCGGATTTTATTGCTGTTATTACAACAAACCGCGGCTACAATGGCTACCGCCCTTTAAATGAGGCTTTGCGTGATAGAATGCAACATGCAGAAAAACTGGATTTACCACCCAAAGAAGTTATGATGGAACGGGCCGAAGCTAAGACCGGTTATCGATCTGAAAATGTTCTTTCTCTTTTAGCCGAAACAATTATGCTGCTGGATGAAACAGCTCGGGCTAATGCAATTAAAGGTGTGGCTGGGATGCGCTCCTATATCTTTTGGGTTGATGCTGTCGCAAGTGGTGCACCAGTGCGAAGTACCCTATATCATAAGGTGCTCTATAAAATTACCACTGACCCACAGGAGCTTGCCATTTTAGAGCAGGCACTGGTAAGCCACGGTTTGACAGATAAGCTTGAAGAATTAGATATTATCTGTCATTCTCATCCGGATGGGGAGAATTCGGAAGTAATGGAACTTCATATTTCAGGAAACGGAGAATACTCTGCAGAAACAGATAAAGCTGATAAAAATGCAATCCGTCTGAGAAAATCAGCAGACAGTGAGGGGCATTCGGATACGAGCAGCGATAAGAATTCTGATGTGTCAAGCAATGATAATGGAGAAAATGGCACTCCAGTTTACCATGAGCTGGATAAACCCGTTTCAAATGAACAAAAAAGGGAATTTCGCAAACAATTAAACAAAGAAGCCCGGCAAAGTGTTCAAGGCAGCTGCCATGAAGATATTAAGCTTATTGTCCACCGCCCGGAAGCTGCCGCTCAGGACAGAGAAGAATATAACAGCATGATTGCAACTTTGATGCCAGTTATTCGGGAACTAATCCGAAAAACAAACCCGCTTTTAGAGCATGAAGTTTCCGCTGAATTTGCTAAATCTCAGCTTTATGGCACAAAATTCTGTGCGGATCAGGCTGCTTCTTTGGATTTCCGCGTATTTGCCCGCAAGCGCCCACCTGAGGAAGAACCCTCCCTTGCAGTTGCTCTCAGAATTGATGAATCAGCATCAATGTCAGCCTTTGGCCGTTTAGATGCAGCAAAACAGGCCGCAGTCGCTTTATATGAATTCTGCACCGGGTGCGGCATTCCGATCATGGTTTACGGGGATACAGCAGACCGCTCCAAGCTGGAGCAAATGTCCGTCTATGCCTATGTAGACTTTGAAAGCAAAGATGCAGATGAAAAATATGCTCTTATGAACATTCAGGCTCGCAGCAACAATCGGGATGGTATGGCACTACGGATTATTTCCGATAGGTTGTTTAAGGCACCGCAAAGAACCAAAGTAATAATCAGCATCAGCGACGGTCAGCCTAAGGCTATGCCCGATTATACAGGTGAAAAAGCAGCTCGTGATATGAAAGATACTTTGCAGGAATATAGGCGAAAAGGCATCCAGTTCCTTGCTGCAGCTATTGGGCAGGATAAAGAGGCTATCCGTGAACTTTACGGTGCTGAAAACACATTGGATATTACCGATTTGAAGCAGCTCCCGGCAAGATTGGTACAAGTAATCGCAAGGTTCCTGTAGTATGGTATACTAAGCAGAAATGGAGGTGGTGGCATGGATTGTGTGAAAATAGGCAATTTAATAGCCAAGCTGCGAAAAGAAAAAAACCTTACTCAGAAAAATATTGCAGATGCGTTGGGTATTCAAAATAAAACGGTTTCTAAATGGGAATGTGGTTTAGGGTGTCCTGATCTATCGCTGTGGCCGGAACTGTCTGCTATTTTGGGCGTTGATATGAAACCGATGATGGAGGGTGAAATTACATCAAACAAGCCAGATAGCGGCAACATTGATAAAATACGTTTTTATGTATGTCCTTCCTGCGGAAATATTCTGGTTAGCACAGGAAGTGCCTCTATTTTCTGTTGCGGAAGAAAATTAGAACGCATCCTCCCTACGGATGCGACTATTGCACCCAAAATCACAGTGGAGGAAATGGATACGGATTACTTTATCACCTTTGACCATCCAATGACCAAAGAACATTATATTTCCTTTATGGCCTTTGTTAAAAGTGACAGAGTATTTCTGAATCGCTTGTACCCGGAACAAAGTCCAAGTTGTAGGTTTCCTATAATTACTGGCGGTAAACTATATGTTTATTGTAATAAGCATGGATTGTTAGTATATGCAGATTACCTAACAAATTGAAAGACTCTGCATGGAACAGCTGACATGGAGTGAGCAACTACCTCCGGTCATCGAAGAAATAATGCTTGGAAGCAAAACTAACTTGAGGATAACTCGTTCGCAACAAGTCGCCAGTTGATGAATGTGTACGGAAAGCCCGAAAAGCGGTATGAAGTCCGCAGCGAGGATAACGCCGTAGACGTATAGATTCACGATTGAGAGGTTCACTTTTAACCATTACCCACTATCTTTTAACGGTTACTCTGAAAAATGCACCGCTACCCTGAAATTTAACGATTACTTTTGTGTATCGGTCGAGGTGTTCCACACCAAGCCCCGAAATGCCCGATGTACTAAAACGCAAAAGGTCGTGAGAACCCAGTAATACTGGACTCTCACGGCTTTTTTATGAACACAAAAAACGGCAGCAGTGCTGACGTTACCGCCACACTACCGCCGCCTAAAACTCACACGCCATGTGAATCTTTTTTTACGAAGATTTTAAACCATTATATGCACTGAGTTGCAATTTGCTCATAAAAAGACATTGAAAAAGGCATTCCAATTGTAATTACTCTGTGATAAAATACTATATGTATGACTATGCACGATGAAGGAGGGGCTGAAAGTGCCAGACAAAAAACCGATAGAACCGATGGAACATCACAATATTGGTGATTTCTTGAAAGGTCAGTCATCCAAGATACTGACCGCAATAGCTGACGGAGATAAAACTGCATTCGTTCTCAAGAATGGCAAGCCCATCGTGGTTGTTATGTCTAACGAGCGCTACGCAAGGCTGCTTAAAGCCGGGATTGATATCAATGATTATTAATATGGAGGCCTTCAGAATGGCTAAAGAATGAATTACCGACGTTGTGATGGATGACGCCAGCATTAGTGTCAGCAAAGAAGTCGATCTTGTATTCTCTATTGCTAACAGTTTGAGGGGTCAGGTTAGATGTCAGAAGTTTACGAGTATCGGTTTTGATGTTTTTTTGATTTTTACAGGGTTGTGTGGTCAGGTTGGATAAGGAGAAAATACTTGTGAATCAATATAGTCAAAATAATTGGAAACGAAACTTTCTTACCATTGCCGGAGGGCAGACAGTGTCGCTGATAGGCAGTGCCGCTGTGCAGTTTTCTCTAATATGGTGGCTGGCAAGTGAAACGGGATCCCCTATTATGATGTCCATCGCGGGCGTGTTCGCCTTTTTACCTCAACTTATTCTCGGTCCTTTTGTGGGAGTATGGGTTGACCGACTTAGCCGTAAAACCGTCATCATAGCAGCAGACCTTTTCATTGGATTAGTAGCCCTTGTTTTTGCTCTGGTATTTTTGTTTGATACACCACCCTATTGGTCGGTTTGTGTGGTGCTGGGTATTAGAGCTATAGGCAATGTTTTTCACAGTCCAGCCATCCAGGCAGCGGTACCCATGCTGGTGCCGCAACAGGAGCTGGTGCGTGCCAACGGATGGAGTCAGTTTATGCAGTCGGGTGCTTTCCTGCTGGGGCCTGTACTTGGCGCAGCCATGTATGCTGCCCTACCCCTTTGGATCATTTTATTGTCTGATTTGGCAGGCGCGCTTGTAGCCAGTGCTACTGTGGCACTTGTAAAAATACTTGATCCGGAGAGGAAAACACAACAAATTCCGCATTTTTTCCATGAAATGAAGGAAGGTGCGGCAGCCATATGGCAGGATAGAAAGCTCTTTATCGTGACATCGGCCACCATGCTCGGCATGGTGTTTTACGCACCTTTATCCACCTACTATCCGCTTATGACAAGTGATTACTTCAAAGCTGACGCATGGCATGCGAGTATGGTCAACTTCGGTTACGCAGGCGGGATGATGCTCTGCGCGATAATCCTTGGAAAATTCGGTACCATCAAAAATAAATTTCCGGTTATCCATCTGGGACTTTTAGGTATGGGAACATCTTCGTTGCTCTGCGGTCTATTGCCTGCAGAGATGTTCTGGTTTTGGATATTTGCAGCATTATGCACACTACTTGGGGCAAGCAGTAACTTGTATAATATCCCCTATATCGCCTATATGCAGGAAACCATCCCGCCTGAACGAATGGGGCGTGCCTTTTCCTTGATTGGAAGCCTCAGCTCAGCTACTATGCCTTTGGGATTGCTCATAGCAGGCCCAATTACCGAAAATCGCGGAGTATCGTTGTGGTTTTTTGTATCCGGAATCGCGCTCCTTATACTTACGCTGATAAGTGCCCTGTTCGTTCTTCCACGAAAGTAGGATAAAGTAAAAGTCGATTGTTGTAACAATAAATTGGAATATAACGTTAGGATAAAACACTTTGCAGTATAGTATGAAAATGTGAATTTTTTCAACAATAAAAAGTTATTTGGGCAAGGAAATTTTATGAATAACAATGAAACAACAAGTAAAGAAAACCTATTTGGAACGGGTAAACTTATTAGGGATAAATAGAAACTTATCATACAATTAAAACGAGGTATTTACAATGTATAACAGTATGGAACAAATGCTTTATAATGAATATGGAATACAAGTGCAGTCATTACAGCAGATTCCTGCGGGCTGGTCAGCATCTGCATGGAAAGTTCATTCTGAGTGTGGCGATTATTTTTTGAAAGTTTATGACAAGCATAAGCCCTCCACAAGAAACTGGATTGCGCGAATCGACAGCTATATGCCGGTCGTTCTGTGGTTACATGAGAACACAAAACTTCAAAAGAAAATGACCGCACCGATTCTAACCAGAGATAGAACTTATAAAAAGGAAGATTCATCTTTTTTATACATGGTATTTCCCTTTATAGAAGGCTCAACCATATGCGATGAAAAATTGAAGCCGGAGCAAATACGGGAAGTTGCGCAAATAATTTCCGAACTGCATTTTCATGGTGCTGAAATACCTGCATCGACAAACAGCTTAATTGAAACCTTTGATGTTTCATTTTGTACGACTTTGTCCAATCGGCTTGGGAATATACATGCTTCCGCTTCCTTACAAGAGGTACTAAAACCCTATATGACATTACTTGCCCAAGCGACAGAAGCGCTTCAAAGCATGGGGCTCTTACTGCAAAATTCTAAAATGCGTTATGTCATGTGCCATACAGATCTTCACGGCTGGAATCTGATACAATCTAAAAACCTTATCCTTATTGATTGGGAGGGATTGAAGCTTGCACCTGTTGAAGCCGACCTCTTTTCATTTACCGGAACATTCTTTTTTGATTACGCATGGGAGGATTTCATGTCCATTTACCAAACCACACACAAGGACTATCAGATTAATGTCGAGGCGATGCGTTTTTACAGGCTGCGGTGCAGATTGGAAGATATCCATGAGTTTGTCGAAAGCATCCTGTTTGACAAGCTCACACAGGATGATATGAACCAATCACTTCGTTATCTCAAACAAGAATGTGAATTACTGCATGCCGTGTGTTGAAAAGAACAGCTTGCCTTACAAATGCCTGTTTATATGTAGGTTTTGTATGCCTAAAATTAACAATAAAAAAACCTTTGAGAAAGGAGATTTTATGAATAACAATGAAACAACAAGTAAAGAAAACCTATTTGATGTTTTAAATCTGTTAGAAGATTTAAATATAAAATATTGGATTGATGGTGGTTGGGGTGTTGATATCCTGACCGGAAAGCAAAATAGGGATCATAGAGATATAGACGTTGATTTCGATGGGGAATCTGAGGAAACCTTATTGGCTGAACTAAAAGATAAGGGATATAAAATCACGACTGATTGGAGTCCTGCACGCATTGAGCTGCATCACCCGGAACTTGGCTATATAGATATACACCCTTTAATAATAGATGAAGATGGAAGTGCCAGGCAGGCTGATCTGCAAGGCGGCTGGTATCATTTTGAAGCAAAATGGTTTTCTTCTTCAATATTTGAAGGTAGAGTGATTCCATGTATTTCGGCAGAGGCTCAGAAAATTTTTCATAGTGGATATGAATTGAGGGAAGTTGATCATATCGATCTGAAAAATCTTGAAGCGCTGAAGAGAGCAATCTATTTAATCACCGGGGTTATGGCGTCCGGAAAATCTACAGTCGCTCAATTACTTGCCTTAAAAATGGAAAAAGGAGTGCATCTGCGGGGCGATATATTTCGTAAAATGATTGTTGCCGGACGGGCTGACATGTCCGTACAGCCCTCCGAAGAAGCTATCCGACAACTGCATCTGCGTTACCGCTTGGCAGCTGAAACGGCAAAAACCTATTATGACAGCGGTTTTTCCGTTGTTTTGCAGGACAACTACTATGGTGAGGAACTGCTCCGCATGTTGAAGATGTTAGAGAATTACCCTGTTCATGTAATCGTATTGTGTCCAGATGTGGAGACTGTAAAAAAGCGTGAAAAGATGCGAGGAAAAACTGGCTATACCGGTTTTTCACTAGAAGCTCTGCATGCGGATTTCATGAGAAAAACCCCAAGAATCGGATTCTGGCTGGACAACTCAGAGCTGACGCCGGAACAATCCGCTCGGGATATTCTATTGCACTTCGGTGAATAACGGTGAATAAGTCACATTAGATTGAACACTATTGATAATTTTAATGTCCGAAAGGGAGTAACATAAATGAATAATATACTGATTGTTTATTATTCACTTTTTCATAATACGGCGAATTTAGCATTGGAAATAGCAGTACAGACAGGTGGAACATTAAGAGAATTGATTCCCGATACGAATTATTCCTTTGAATATAATACTGCTGCTAAAGAATTAAGGGATCAGATTTCTCGAGGCTTTTGTCCAAAATTAATATCTGGAAATGAACCAATAGACGGTTATGAAACAGTATTTATAGGATCACCCAACTGGTTCAAAACTTTAGCTCCGCCAGTTATGAGTTTCCTTAGACTGAATGATTTTACGGGTAAAACAATAATACCCTTTTGCACACACGGTGGTGGAGGATTCGGCCAAATTGCAAATGATATAGCAAAAGAGTGCCCGAAGTCAATAATACTACCCGGCATTGCTGTAAATGGCACTGTCATATCGGAAGAGGTCATGAATTGGCTTAAGATGATAGAATATGAATTATAAAATCCCATTTTAAGGAGGTATCTTATATGCAATATGGTCCCGACCCTAACGCCTTTTATCCAAATGAAACAATAAAAAGCGTATGCTATATCAAGAATGTTATAACTCGCTCCAATATCATCGTCGGCGATTACACGTATTACGACGACATTAACGGAGCGGGGCGGTTTGAAGAGCACGTTACGCATCATTATGAGTTTTTAGGCGACAAACTCATAATCGGAAAATTCTGCGCCATTGCCAAAGGTATCGAGTTTGTAATGAACGGTGCCAATCACAGGATGTGCAGTGTCACCACCTACCCATTTAACATCATGGGCCACGGTTGGGAAAAGGTGACACCGACGCTGGAAGAACTACCGTTCAAAGGCGATACCGTTGTCGGAAATGATGTGTGGATTGGGCAGAATGTCACGATTATGCCCGGAGTGCATATTGGGGATGGGGCGATCATTGCAGCTAATTCCGTTGTAACAAAGGACATACCACCTTATTATATCGCCGGAGGCAATCCAATCAGAATCATTCGGAAGCGGTTTGATGACAACCTCATCCGCTATCTGCTGAAGCTGAAATGGTGGGATTGGTCTGCTCAAAAGGTTTTCGAGAATCTTGAAATCCTATGCAGTGATGATCTGACAAAAATAAAGGAAATCAAGTAACCTATTATGATAACGCAATAAATCACACTTTTTAGGAGACAATTTAATCATGGATATAAAGAAGATTACGGCTAACGGCAATGAAATAGCTATTGTAAACAGCGATGAGGTTTGTATTTCAGATGTGCAGTCCGCACTGGATTTCATGATGTCTGTAAATTATGAAACAGGAAGCCATTCCATTATATTGAACAAAGATGCGGTGACCCCGGACTTTTTTGTTTTGAGTACGAAGATTGCCGGTGAGATTTTACAAAAGTTTATCAATTACCAATTTAAGTTTGCGATTGTTGGCGACTTTTCCGGCTATACAAGCAAGCCGCTGAAAGATTTTATATATGAAAGCAATAAAGGAAGAGATATCTTCTTTGTGTCTTCCGAAGAAGATGCTATTGAGAAATTGAGCAGAACATAATCCGTTTCATATCTTGAGATTGCAGTTAAAATATAGTATAATAATTCAAAGTAAAAGCGGGGTAGAAATATGTATTTGATATTCATGTAATTTAGTTTTTAAGCACTGCCCTTTTTAGGGTTTATTTGTTGTGCTTAAAGACATATTTACATGAGTATATCCTCGCTTTTGAAGATCTCCTTGTAAAATTATGCCTTTCTGCACGAACAACGCTTAGGCAGTTGTTCGTTTTTAATTTATATAAGGAGATTTCTATAATGAACAGAATAAAAAATTGGAAGAAACAATTTGTTGTAATATACACAGGACAGGCTTTTTCAATCTTGGGTTCTGCCGCAGTGCAGTTCGCTGTTATCTGGTGGCTGACCATCCAGACTGAATCCGCAATCACCTTGACGATTGCATCCTTAGTTGCCTTTCTCCCCAATATGTTAATCGGACCCTTTGCCGGTGTATGGATCGACCGATACAACCGCCGAACAGTAATGATTTTAGCTGACGGTCTGGTAGCTGTATCCAGCATCATCCTTGGTGCAGCATTTTTACTTGTGGAAACACCCCCTATTTGGTTTATCTACATTGTTTTATTTTTGCGTGGATTGGGGAATACCTTTCACGGTCCAGCTATGCAAGCGGCGATACCCATGTTTGTGCCAGCAGATATGTTGACCAAAGCAGGGGGCTGGGGAAATATGATCCAATCAATATCCAACATGATGGGGCCTGTGTTGGGTGCTGCGCTTATGTCATTTCTACCTATTTCCTCCATTATGATTGTGGATATACTGGGAGCCGCTTTTGCGATAGTTTGCCTCCTATTTGTTATAATTCCGGACATTCCGCAAACCAATGAGAAGATGAGTGTATTGTCTGACATGAAGCAGGGCTTTATCGCAATGAAAGCAAATAAGCCTTTAATGGCTGTGTTTTTCCCCATGCTGCTGATGACCATACTTTATATGCCCTTAGGTTCTCTGTTCCCTCTGCTGGTACGCAGCCACTTTATGGGCGAAGCATGGCACAATAGCATTGTGGAATTTGTCTTTGCAACCGGATTGCTTCTTTCATCTTTGGTTATTGGTGTATGGGGCGGCATGAAAAGGAGGTTTTTCATGGCATCCTTAGCTATTGGCTTAATGGGTCTGGCTACACTGATTAGCGGAGCGTTACCGACAAGCGGTTTTTGGATTTTTGCTATATGCTGCTTCTTCTTGGGTGCCTCTGGCACATTTATGAATGTTCCTGTTATGGCCTATGTTCAAGAAAGCATTGCACCTGAAATGATGGGCAAGGTGTTTTCCCTTTTGATGACAGCCATGACTCTTTCTATGCCGATAGGCTTACTTGTTGCGGGTCCGGTTGTTGAGGTTATAGGTGTAAACACATGGTTTTTCTGGTCAGGCGTCGTGCTGATGGCAGACGCTATTCTCTGCCGCCTTCTGACACGGCGCTATGACAAAGAAACTATGAGACCACAAGCGGATTGAAAAGAGGACGTAGTTGACGATAATTTATAGTGATGGGCTTCTTGGAGTGCAAAACAAAATGCTCAAAGTTGCTGGGTTCACAGCATTTAACAGTATTAATCTCAGGTTATAATAATCTTTCTATTATAGTAAAGGAGAATATCTATGACACCTAATAGCGAAAATAAACGAGTATGGTTTATTACCGGAGCAAGCAAGGGGCTTGGCTATGCTTTTACATGCGCCGCCTTGAAAGCCGGGGATAAAGTTGTTGCAGTCGCAAGGACGATTGATAATTTGGCGAAACTAAAAGAAACATATCCAGAAACCTTGCTGCCATTAAGCCTCGATGTTACAGATAGGGAGGCTGTTTTTTCTACGGTTGAAACAGCAGTTAAACATTTCGGCAGGCTTGATATTGTTGTTAATAATGCGGGTATCATGACTATGGGTATGATTGAAGAACTAAACGAATCCGATGCTCGGAAACTAATGGACACAAACTTTTTTGGAGCTCTTTGGGTCTGTCAGGCAGTGATGCCCTATTTGAGGTCGCAGCGTTCTGGACATATCATACAGATTACAAGCATTGGCGCTATTATCTCGGGTCCGATGTCTGGTATTTACAGTGCAAGTAAATTTGCGCTGGAAGGAATGAGTGAAGCCTTAGCAAAAGAAGCGGAACATTTCGGAGTGAAACTCACTATGGTGGAACCAGGAGGATACTGGACAGATTTATACACTTCGATGAGTTACAGCAATCCATTAGATTCATACGGTACACTTCGCGATGAGCTGGCGAAACAGTATTCCGAAGATTCGATCGATAGTGATCCTTCCTTGGCAGCGGAAGCCCTTATGAAATTAGTAGCCAGCAATAATCCGCCTTTGCGGCTTATCCTTGGTAGCATGGTTTACGATTTGGCACTGGATACCTTAAAAGCACGGATGGCTACTTGGGAAGAATGGGAAGCTCTTAGCCGTGCATCAGAAAAGGCTATTCCTGCACCGGAGAGATATGGAGTATAATACCAAACAGGGGTTTTGAGGCAAGGACGAAACTATACGGATGGCAGTTATTTGCGTCCGATTTTTACATTCGGCAAGTATTTTGAACAGGATGGAAAGACACTATTACCCCTTTCAGTGCAAGTCCACCATGCAGTTTGTGACGGTTTCCATGCAAGTCGTTTTATAGATGAGTTCCAGGAATTAGCGAATGACGATGGCCTATGGAGGCTGTAGGTAAATGAAGCTAACTATGAAACGAGGAAGTGATCATATGCCATCAAAACAAGATAGTAACAGCTCCATGCCTACAACCGATGAAGAACTGCAAAAGAACATGGTTGGAGAGCTGAAACCGCATAACGCCCCTATCACCCTTGCCGAATATGATCTAAGTTGGCCTGAACTCCCGGCATTGGAAGCAGCCGGCTACACGTTGCGGATTCGGGAGTCTGACTGGTTCGAGCATCGTCTGTTTAAAGGACCCGATACCGACATCAACCTGCATGTGTTCAGTTCGGGTACATCTGAGATTAATAGAATGTTGCGCTTTCGAGATTGGTTACGGTCCAATGAAACCGACCGGGAGAAATATGCGCAAGTCAAGCGAAGCTTGGCAGAAAATAAGTGGCGGCATGTTCAGCACTATGCGAATGCCAAAACATCAATAGTACAGGAAATCATGGAACGAGCGAATGGTAATAACACTTAAGGAGACTAATGAATGATTAATAATTTAGAGATAAAAAAGTTAAGGTTGGAAAATGGAGAAACATTGGCTTATAGAGAGGCCGGGAATGGGGATAACATTTTGATTCTGGTACATGGAAATATGTGCTCGGGACTACATTTGCTTCCCATAGCTGAAAGACTGCCTCCAAATTTTAAAGCCTATATCGTGGATTTGAGAGGATTTGGGGATAGCACTTATAATAATAGAATAGATTCTATAAAAGACCTTTCTGACGACCTATATGCATTTGTGAATTATTTAGGACTAAAGAATTTCACAATGCTAGGGTGGTCTGCTGGAGGAAGTGTGTGCTTGCAATTTGGTGCCGATTATCCAGATATAGTAAAAAAAATCGTACTGATAGAGTCTGTAGGTTACACTGGAAGTCCGCTGTTTAAAAAAGATGCTCAAGGAGAAATACTAATGGGGCAAACTTATGAAGACAGGACAGAAATGGCCAAAGATCCGGAAGTTGCTCCTTGCCTTCGTGCAATTGAAAATAAGGATTTTGACTCTATGAGTATTTTATGGAATAGAGCCATTTATTCAAATCGTAAACCCTTACCCGAAGATAATAAACTGTATATCAATGCAACCTTAAAACAGAGGAACTTGGTAGATATTTATTGGGCGTTGGCCTTATTTAACATGTCAAATAAACATAATGGATATTCAGCGGGTGATTGCAGAATAAATGAAATAGAGGCTCCGGTACTGAGCTTTTGGAGTGAAAAGGATATAATAATACCAGAAGCTACAGTAAGAGAAACTGTTGAAGCTTTGGGAGACAAAGCTGAGTTGATGATTATTAAAGATAGTGGACACTCTCCTTTAGTTGATTGCCCTGATTTGCTGATGAAAAAGATCAGCAATTTCATAATATAATTCGGCTCAGGCATATATGAAATTGCTAGAGCCTGTACCAAATTATTTATGGGGCTTGGTGTAGAAGTTGAAGTTATAAAGCCTTTGTAAATGCGGGAAAATATACGCAAGATGCAGAATATACAAGAACAATATAAATAAATTACCTATATTCACTCCATCTTGTCCACAATAATTTGTAGTTTACAAATATAGCGTTTCTTGTGTTACACAAGAATATATAAAGCAACACTTTATTCTTTTTCTGTAATAAAATTTGTTAGAGTGAGAGGTTCTGGTGGGTTCACGGTGAACCGCACCTGGGTTCAGCAGAAGAACGGAATACCTCCCTGGCGGGAAATCCGCCCTTTTGCTTTACCATCCCCTGCTATTTTCTTAAAATGAGACGGTTGGAGCTGTTGCTTCCATTCTCCCGGTAGCGCGGCTCCTTTTCGATCAGCTCAGCTCTGACCAGATCATGGATTGCGCGTTTAACGGTACTGCGGGAAAGCTGCAAGTCGGAGGCAATCGTTTTTACCGCAGGCCAGCAGTCCTTACCTTTTCCTGCCCGGTCACAAAGGTATAGATAGACAGCTCTCGCCCGATGGGGAAGCTCATCGGGCGAGGCTGTATAAATGTGGTTGAAGTAGCTCATGGGAACCTCCTTTACGTTTTGAGCACATTGCGGCGGCGCATGGTGTTTTCAGACGGTTCTGCCACCGGGGTATGAAGGGTTCCTCTTCCGGTGGTTGGTTCCAGCATCTCCCCGGTTTCTTCGTCCACCATAAGGCAGGTCGTGTGCTTGCGGACGATGTTTTCCTCCAGCATCTGCTTATCGGCGTAGACCACCTTTCGGTGCGCTTTTTCCTCCACGGTATAGGGCTCTCCGAAACGGATACCCCAATCAAGGAACAGCCGCAGCTTTGTCCTCATGGGATGGGTGCCGGTTTTCATCACAACAAAGTTACCCTTGGGAATGGATTTGAGTTCGTCAGGCGTCATGAGGGGACGCTCCATCATCTGCAAGGACTGGCTGGGATCATTCTTTCCCCTGCTTACGCTGCCGCTCATGACGGTGCGGCTGCCCAATGCCTTACTCAGCACTTCGGCGGTCTGACTGTTGGGAGCGAAGCCGCCGAAGATGGTGTCCTGGCAGTTGTCCACGATGATTTCCGAACCCTCTTTGCCGTAATTCTTTTCGAGCTGACCGAAGGACTGTATGATCGGTACCATCGCAAGCCGGCGTGAGCGTGAGGCACTGAAAATTAATTCGAGCGATTCAATGGCCGGAAGCGTTCCGAGCTCATCGCAGTAAAACATCACGCGGTTTTTCAGCTTGCCGCCGTTTTCATCCGCAACCGCGAGGATCTCCCGGTAGAGCTGCTGGATCATAAGACTGACCATAAAATACTTGGTCAAATCTTCTTCGGGGAGCACGATAAACAGTGCGGATTTTTCATTACAGAATTTCTCCGCATCAATAGCTGTTTCAAAGCAGAGTATCTGCTCCATTTCGGAGTCGAGAAAAGCATTCAGACGGGACAGCACGGTGGAGAGCACCGATGCCATGGCCTGCTCCGCAGAGTTGAGAGCGGCTCCTGCAAACCAGCGGGCCTTGTGGTCGGACGGGAGCTTATCCATGAGGAGCTGGAACTGACTTTTTCCCTTTACCTTGCTGGGGGCCAGCAAGTCCTGCACTAATTTGAACACACTGATGATATGACGGCAGTCTACCTTTTTCCCATCTATCTCAGTAGGAGGAAGATACTCGGCAATCAGCAGAATCACCGAGGACAGGAGTCCTTCAGCGGCATCATAAAAAAACTGATTTTGTCCGTAATTCTCCCCACTGGCGTTGATGATGGTTTTGGAGATAATCTTGGCGTATTTCTCTGCTTTCGCCTTTGCTACAAGGTTATTTTCGTCGGCAAGGTACGCATCCATGTAGGTGTTCACCAGATGGAGCATATTGTTGCCGTCTGAGCGGGTGGGGTTTCGAAGGTCGATGACCGCCACATGGTAGCCGTAGTGGTCGCGGGCAATGGCGCCGTAGTTGCGGTAAAGATCGCCTTTCGTGTCGGTGGTCAGAAAACTCATGCCGGAGGCACAGGCATACTCCAGATTCGGGTACAGGAAAAATGCCGTCTTGCCCACGCCGGATGCGCCGATCATAAGGCAGTGGATGTCGTCGGTATCCACCAGCGCCGTGACCTTGTTCTTCGCACCTATACTGCCGAGGATGATACCCTGATCTGAAACAGCGGGGCGGGTTTCTCCCTTCCGCCACAGCTCCGGCTGAAAGGGGATGTGCTTATAGATGCTTTTTATTTCCTGCTTGGTGGAAAACCGCGCCGTACCATGCTGTCCGTCACCCACCGTGCGGGACTTGATTCCGTTGAGGGTGTAATAATGGGCCAAAAGAGAAAGACCGCCGATGACGAGAAACATCACGGCGGCCGCAGCGATTAGGGTATAGACTTGAGATGACATGGAAGACTCCTTTCTTTTCGGTCAATTTGGTGGTAAAATGGTTAAACGGTTGTAGCTTGTTGAAGCATATAGAGCAGCAATAAATAAGAATTTGAAGTGTAGTTTTTTTATATGACATTTAAGCAAAGAAGAACTATTCAAAGGAGGTTTAAAATGAGTGTATTTTTTTATGGCTGCATTACTATGGATGGCTATCTTGCTGACAAAAATCATAACCTGGACTGGCTTTACCAAACTGGTGCAATAGAAGAAACCGGTTATGAAAACTTTTATAAAAGCATGGATATTACTATAATGGGCAAAAGAACATTTAATGAAATTAAAAACACAGGGAATATAGGCAGTCTTTATTCGACTACTAAAAATTACGTTTTTACACATGCTGAAAGATTATCAGTCAGCGAATTTATTCCTATAAATTGTGATGTTGTCAAATTTGTAAAACAAATAGAAAATGATAAAAATATTTGGATTATTGGAGGAAACACGATATTAGCCCCACTGTTAGATAATGACATGGTAGATAATATGACAATACAAATTGCCCCTGTGTTATTAGGGAAGGGAATACCGTTGTTTTCACAAAAAGAAGTATTGAGGCGATTTTATTTGAAAGAAGTTAAACAATACGGACAATTTGCAGAATTAATTTATAGTAAAATATAGTTTGTTACAGCTTTTCAAAATCCATTGCCTTTACCATAGTCTGGTCATATGAACTGCGATCTGGTGAGCAAGCCAAATTTTCATAATCAGCATAGCTGCCAAGTGCAACTTTTTCTGTAAGTGTCAGACTTTTTAGGAGCAGTCAATACTCTTGACTGCTCCTTTTTGCTATGCCATCCGCATTTCAAAGCCACTCGACTTTTGCTGTATCGCTTCTATCAAATCGTCATTCCAGTCCTTCCCCTGTGAAGTGAGCCGCTCGGATGTATACCCCTGTTCCGCAAGCTGCTGTTTCAGCCGTTCGCTTGCTTTGTGTCCGGCTTCATCGTTATCCAAGCATAGCGAGACCTGCCGGAGCTGCGGGTACTGTTCCAGCATCCACAGCATTGCCTGATCGCCGACGCCGCAGAGGGACACATAGCTGTGCCGCTGCCAGTCCTGTGGGTGCAGGGTGATAAACGACAGCATATCCACCGGCGCTTCAAAAACATACAGATGCTCACTTTCGCCAAGCCAGTGAAAGCTGTGCCGGGGATCGCAGCCGTCCACATTTCCTTTAAACGCCTGCCCCAAGGTGTAAATTCCGCGCTTGTGCGCATGACGGGCAACTCCGTTTTCATCCAAGCCCACAAACACGGCGTTATGGTATTCCTTCATGCCATCCTTCGATTTTTCGCAGCTTTCATAGAGGAGCTTCTTCTTTGCAAAGAAGCTGACCACCTCCCGGCCGATGTGCCGGGTTTTTACCAGATAGGCATAGGCTCGGCGCATATCCGTATGCGCCGGTGGGAGCGCAAAGGGCTTTTTCGGCTCCTGCTTCTTTTCCTGCGCCGGTCTGTAAATCTCGCCCTGCTCACCGCCCAGCAGTAGAGTGACGGCTTCGGGATAAGAGCATTCGTAGAACTTCCGCACGAAATCAATGGCATACCCGCCGCTCTCTGCGGAGTGATCGTACCACTCGTTTCCCCGGACAGTGATACTGCGGTCAGAAGCCAGCCGCTTATCCCGACCGCTGGAGATCAGCTTCTCGCCCTGCCGCTGGAGAAAGTCCACAAGGTCCACATTATTGGCACGGTATTTCTGGTCATCCGAAAAATGCACATATACACCCATGGTCCACCTCCTATTTATGGCGAGTGCCGATTCTATGAAAAAAAGCCGCCCTTTTTACAGGACGGCAATGGCTCCCAAGCGATATCTCCTTGATAGGCGGCAGCTCTATTTTCTTTTTCTGTTTCTTCACGGTTATCCTCCAATCGTTATAATGACATGGTCTGTTCATGGTCATCCCTCGCATGGCCCTGTGCCTGCTTTTTCTCACGGAGCTTGCGGAGGAGCTTACGGTCGGTTCGCTGGCCGGGCGGTTTCAGCGGTGGGGCGTTGTCTGCAAAAACACGGCTCATGTGATGTAGGAGCCGTGTTCCCGCCAGCAGAACGGAGGGGTCTTTGAAATCATCCATATGGTCGAGGAAAAATTGAGCGTAAATGTTGCCCTGTGCTGCCGAGAGGGCAAACCAGCGAACGGCAGTTTCCTTGTTTTTGGGTACATCTTTTCCCATCAGGTACAGCTTGCCGAGGGTGTACTGTGCATACTGATTTCCATGTTCTGCGGCAGCCGTCAGGAATTGCAGGGCAGTCTGAATATCCTTTGGCACATCCTCGCCCATGAGGTAAATCTTGCCCAGCCGGTACTGTGCAAATTGATTGCCCTGACCGGCAGACCGTTTTAGGTAATCCAGAGCTTTGCGGACATCCTTCGGAACATCCTCCCCCTTGAAGTAGAGGACGCCGAGGGCATATTCAGCAAATTGGTTCTTTCTGTCGGCGGCAAAGGTCAGCCAGCGAATGGCGGACTCCACATCCTTCAGTACGCCCTCACCGCCGAGGTACAGCTTGCCGAGCCGGTATGCGGCAAAGTCATTATCCTGTCCTGCCGACAGGGTATAGAGCCGTATGGCCTCTGCGATATTCTGCGGAACGTGCTGTCCCTTTTCATAGAGCTTGCCGAGAAAATATGCGGCATAGGGATTCTCAGCCTCCACCGCTTTTTTAAGGTAACTGAGGGCTTTCTCCACATCCTGCGGCGGTGCTTTTTCATCGGAGAGGATGAGTTTGGCAAGCTGATAGCAGGCAAAGGTGTTTCCCAGGGATGCTGCCTTATCAAAGTATTCCTTTGCCCTGGCTTCATCCTTGTCGGTACCCACACCATTCAGAAGCATCCAGCCCAAGCGGTATTGGAGCTTATCGTCATGGCTCTGTTCCTCCAAGGAAACAAAACCGAGAAAGGCTTCCTTGAAACGGCGGTCAGCGTCCTGCTGATTTTTTACACAGCCGATTCCGTCCCGCAGCATTTTACCAAGTTCAAAACTGGCATAGGGGAAGCTCTGGTCTGAGGAGCGGGTATAAAGGGCAAAGGCGGTTTCATGATCCTGATCCACACCCTTGCCGTGGTAATACAGACCGCCAAGGGAATACTGTGCGTACTTATAATTCTCATCTGCGGACAGGGTGAGCCAATCGGCCGCCTGTAAATAATCCTGTTCCGTGCCAAGCCCTGCGGCATACATATTTCCTATGCGGTACTCGGTGTATTTCCACGATTTTTCTTCCTCGGCCCCATAAAAGACAGCAAGAGCCTTTTCGTACCAACGATAGGCTTCCTCGGCATTCGCTTCGCAGCCAAGACCATCGGCGGCCATTCTGCCAAGGTCATATAGTGCAAGAGGATTATCCGCCTCCGCTTCCGCGAGGAAGAGTTCACGGGCTTTTTCAAAGTCCTGCGGGATTCCGGTGCCCTCATCACCGTACAAATATTGCTTTGCCTGCTTGTAGCCACCCGTCCACCATAGGCCGGAAGATTCCTTATCGGCAGAGGCTTCATCACTGGAGGGCTGCCCTCCGGAATCATCTATCGGTTCCTGATTTTCTTCATCCGCCATGTCAGAGAGGGGCATCTCCAGATCGTTGTCCGGCTCCGGCAGGGCGATTTCCACGGATGCCGGTTCCTCAAAGGTCATGCTCCCTATCAGCAGGGCTTCCTGCATGACCATGTTGCGGATGGGCTTAAAATCATCACAGCGGGAAAGAGGCGGTGGCTCGGATGGGGTTTCTGTGTAGATGGATTCGATTCGGCCCCTGGCTTCCCACCACAGACGGTAGGCTTCCGCGACACGGCTGTCCTGTGCCAGCTCACCCACAATTTCGTCCACGATATTTTTCAGGTTTGGCCCCAGGTAGCCGTACTGTTTTTTGCCACCGACCGTTTGCAGTCGCTCGGCAAGAAATGTGAGGAGCTGCTCCATGCGGTCGCTTTGTAAAACGCCGCCTTTCATCTGACGGATCATCTCCCTCATGGACTCGGCCGCCTGTTTCTTGAGGTCATCCCGCCGCTGTGTCTTTTCTCCGTAAAGTGGAATAAGCTCTTGACGGAAAATCTCATTTGCCAGAGAGGACTTCATTTTTTTAATGCCCTGTTTGGTGAGATAGCCTTCTCCCTGGTCGGTGCTATAGCAGACCATGTGGATGTGGGGATGGTGGGACTCGTTGTGGAAAGCGGCGTACCATTTGAGGTGGTCCGGATGGATTTTTAGATTCTCCGCAATCTCCACGGCCTTTTCGGAAAGCAGAGCCTTCCATGCAGGCGCATTGTCATATCCCATCTGTGCGGCATCCTCACGGCGCAGGGAAATAATCGGAGTCCACACATTTCCGGTGTGTCCGGCTACTTCATCAGCGACCTGTGATAAAACCAGAGGCTCGTCACCCGCCGTGAATAAGCCATGGCTGTCAAACTTTTCGACACGGAGACGGTTCGCAATATAGTCCAGATATTTCTCCCGGCCACTGATTTTATCAAGATGCTGTTCCAATGCAATGGTGATAAATTCAGAGGCGTTTCCCCGGTTGGGGTTTTCGAGGTAATCCTCATATTCAAACAGTTCCTTGGCATCGGGAAACTCCCGTAGTATCTGTGCAATCAAATCTTTTTGTTTTTTGGTGGAGTGCCAGAGCTTATGACCGCTATCCATTTTTTCTACGCCGTCGCGGGTGGCGATATATTTGACGAGGTTACTTAAATGGGCGGCAGTCTTTTCCCCGCCTTTGAGGTAGGGGCACTTGAGAATGATGCGGGCCATTATTCTTCCGCCTCAGGGCTGCTCTGGAAATCCACCGCATCGTCCAGACGGATTTTTCCTCTGGTCCGTTTTACCTCGGCAACGCACCGACCGCGGAGCCGGTGCAGTTCCTCATCGGTAATATCCAGCGTAGTTGCCAGCAGATGCATCATCATGCTGATTTCCACAGAAAGCCGAAACAGATTGTTTGCCACCCGGTTCTCGGTCTTTTGCAATGTGCCCTGGATGGATGCAAGCAAAGCCTTGGAGAGATAGGAGGAGATGTCCTCCGTCCCAAGGTAGCCCATGTAAAAGCAGAGTGCCTTTTCAATAAACTCGCTGCGGCTCTTGCAGTTATCCTTTGGCAGCCAGCCATCCAGCCGTTCCATAGTTTCGGGGTACAGCCAGACCGCCGTCCGTTCCTTATTATTTTTCATGTGAAATCCGACCTTTCTTGGGTGTCCACCTATGAGGTGACTGTGCAAATTCCTTTGTTTCCTTACGTTTTCGTAGATTCCGACCACCTTGGCTGTGACAAAGCCGCAATCCGACCACCTCATGGGGAAGTGCGAAAAACGCCCAGCACTGCTGGGCGAAGTGGTTGGCGGGAGGGCGCTTGCGACCACCCGCCTTTATCCTGCTCTTTTTTCGACCGTAGAAACCGCATGGGGATTCTGTATGCTTTGGCTGGGAAGCGGGGTTCTGACAGCTCTGCACAAAGCCCTCAAAATCGGTTGTATTCAGTTTGGCGGGTAAACCTGTCACCCAGCCCCGCAAAAGCCCACACAGGGGCGAACAGGGGGCAACGCTGGGGGACAGGTGCAGTAGGGCGGTACGCTACTTCATCTCCATGCCAGAATGACCTTGGATAGGCTCGGATTGGCAAAGTTCTGTTTCTCTAAGGCTGAAAGAGGAAAGCGAATAGAATTCCCGGTCAAACTCACCCAGGCCATGCCGTTTCAGAAATTCATCATTGCTGGCATTGATGCCGAGATCCTCTTTGCCGTATGAGTCAGTGCAGGCGTATATTTCCTCTATGCTGCCGTCCTCCATTCGGAGAAACATTCCGGCCTTAATCTCAGTGCCATGCTTATCAAAATACTGCATCATTGCTCATCCGCCTGCCTCGGCTCTGCGGTCTGCCTGATTTTTTCTTTCTGTTTTTTAGGTGAGGTGCTTGGCAGGGTTTCGATATCGGCACTTTCATCGATGTATTCCCGCACATTGGCAGGGACGAACTTTTCATAAAGGCGCTGGAGCTGGTCGCAAAGCTCCTGCTCCAAGTCCGCATCTTTCTTCTCCATGTAGCGTTTGACCGCGCGGAGTTTTTCGGCATCCATTTGTACGGTGATGGCTTCTTTTTTCATATTGAGTATCCTCCCTTGAATTTTTTATTGGTATCAGCGCCGCAAAACAGAAAGAAAAACCCAGCCTGTTTACGGCAAATAGTTTCTTGGATTCTTCTGCACACCATTCACTCTCACCTCAAAGTGCAGATGATTTCCGGTACTTCGCCCTGTGGAACCTACCTTTGCAATGGTTTCTCCGGCCTTTACCGTCTGCCCCTCACGGACGAGGATTTGAGAGCAGTGTCCATATAAAGTGACCATTCCATTACCATGGTCAATGGTCAGATAGTAGCCATAACCGGTGTTTCCGTAGACCACAGTTTTCACTGTCCCCGCCTTTGCCGAGCGGATGGCAGTTCCTTTGGAGGCGCCAAGGTCAAGGCCGGTATGTCCCGCCCATTGCCCTGTGAGGGGGTCTGTCCTGCCGCCGAATTCCGAGGTCACCATGGAACGCCAGCCGCTGCCGAGGGGAGAAATAAAGCCATCGGCAGAAGATTTTTGTGCCTCGGCGTAGGGTCTGCTGTACAGAACCTGATTGCCGGAATCGAATAAGTCCCGGTAGACGACCTGTCCTCTGGAGGAGGAAGCGTCAACCACTTTGCCGTCACCGGCGTAGATTCCCACATGGGTGATGTTCATGAAACGGCCGTTAGGTTTATGGCTCCAGAACACCAAATCACCGGGAGCAAGACTTGATTTTGGAATGGTCAGCCCATTATCCACGCAGTATTTTCCCTGCGCCGCAGCCGTGCCGGGAAGATTTACCCCCAGCTTTTTGTACACCCACCGCACAAGATAGCTGCAGTCGGTGTAGCTTCCTTGTCCACGCAGCTCTTGGGAGTAGGGATCACCGAGGCGGGAAAGGCCGAGGCGGACAGCTTCAGCTCCCA
Source organism: uncultured Oscillospiraceae bacterium (assembly GCA_963519235.1). Classification (GTDB taxonomy): domain Bacteria; phylum Bacillota; class Clostridia; order Oscillospirales; family Ruminococcaceae; genus Anaerotruncus. The sequence continues at coordinate 13,507 of CAUQLV010000004.1, read as the reverse complement.
CCACACCCACAGGCAAGTCAGAAAAGAAACCGTCAAGCTGGTCTGGAGTCCAACCCTCCCACATGGTGAAATCATCATCCTCGGCCGGAGCTCCGATACCGTATAAGGCACGGTAATAGATTTCATTGGCGTTTGCCTGATCCTCATAGGTGATAGCTCTGCCGAACAATGTCCTGATGTTGTTGTAGATGGCAGGCAGAGAGGTAATGGGAACAGCCACGGTATAAGTTTCCTCCGAGGTTGTTCCGTCATCATTTTCCACGGTGCGGGTGCGTTCCTCGTAGGTCACAAAACAATCCACGTATTTCCGGTGTTCCAGCCGGGAGGGGGACTCAGCGCCGAAAAACAGAGAATAAAAAATAGCCTTGACCCGGTAATCGTCAAGGCTGTCGCCGTCCTCCATCTGCGAATTCACTGTGGCGATGGCTCCGTCTATGAGGGTAAAGCTACGACGCATATCCCCGATGTATTCCCTGTAATCCGCAGGCATACTCCCCTGTATCACACCGCCATGGAAGCACAGCTCCACGGCGGTGTTGTTGTGGTTGGTGGTTCCGGAGAGCAGGGAGCAGACCAGCACGATGATTAAAATAAGCGGCGACAGGATGGCAGCAATGATCCAGCCGATGGTCTTTCGGGTGCGTTCATCCGAGAGAGCGGCAGCGGCGGCTTTTGCAACAGCCGTAATGGTAGCGGGATCTGCCATGCCATCACCACCATTTCTGGCTGCCAAAACCGAACAGGTTCTGCTGTTCCGGCTCCGGTTCGCTTTCCATGAGCTGCTCGGTATAATCTATCGCCTGCTCCAAAACAGCGGTATCAAAGCCCGCAGTCTTGTAACCGTCATGGATGGTATTGTAATAATAGTCGGAGGGGTAGCCCAGGCGATGCCCCGGCGTCATAACGTAGACCATGGCTGAAACAGTCTTGCCGTCCAGCGGGAGGTCCATGGTTTCCTTGTCGTAAAATCTGGGAAAGCCTTCATAAATATCAAGGGTAGCCTCGTCTTTCGGCGTGATCTTCCACAGCAAAACAGGAACAGAAGAACCCTCGCAAGGCTCAATGGTAGCCACCGCACCGTGCCTGCCTCCCCGAAATACAAGGGCATAATCCTTTATCTCGGAAGCCCCGACCACCTTGGCGGTGGGGCATCTCCCAGCCATCTGCGGCAGATTGAGGTTGCTGCCATAGGCAATATACAGTTTGTTTTTCATACGATCTCCTTTACATTGACATAGTAAAAGCGGAGGACTGTTCTTCCTCCGCTTCCAATACCGTTTCCGGCAGGGCTTCTTCCGGCGGTGTTTGCTCCTGCGACCGCTCCGCTTCACGCTTTTGCCGCAGCCGTTCTTTTTGCCTTTCTGCCTGTGCCGGGTCTTTCCATGCGATGCAGCCCTCCAAGTGATCCAGCAGATGCTTACGGGCCGTTTTAAATTCATCCCCAATCATACCGAGGCGCAAAAGCCACACCCGAAAGGTATATTTTTCATTGGTGGATTGCGTTTTTGTCGGGCTTGCCGACCGCTGGTTGAGCGCCTGTGCGGTCATGGCAAGGCAGAACTGCACATATGCTTTGATTTTTCCGGCATGGAGGTCCCCATTGAAAGCACGGAATTCCACCGTGCCTTTCTGGAACATGCTGTGCAGATTTAAACAGTGGTAGCGGCTGTGATGATAATGCTCATGGCTGCCATCTCTGCCGTTGTACCAGATACGTTTCAGTTGGTCGAGGGAAGTGGGCTTCTGCCGATTGATCCGCTCTAAAAAGGCAGGGTCAATCTTTTGGCAGTAGCTGTTTTCTCTGCCCCGCGAAACCTTTAATGCCTTATAAATCATATCCTCCTTGGCCGCCATGATGTTGACCAGATTGCGGAGTTTTGGAGCATCAAAGGGAGCGGCATTGATGTGGATATGGATACCGCAGGAGGAATTTACAAATGCTCCGGCTTCCCGGAGCTTGCGAATCAATTCCTGCACAGTTTCGATATCCTGGTACTGGCAGATGGGGCTGACCATCTCCACGCTGTAGCTCCTGTCGGCGCTTACTTTTCTGCGGCCGTCTTTCTTCTGACAGTCAATACTGCCGTCACTCATGACCCTCCATTTTCGCCGCTGGCTGTCACAGGCATAATAGGCATCGTAGAAGCTGCCTTCATATTCCTTTGTCGTGCCAAAATGTTCTGCAATCACCTCGGCGGCACGGCTTCGTGTAATCCCAGTCATTTCAATTTCAATCCCGAAATTCTGACCTTGTATCTCCATTTACCCACCGCCTTTACCACATCCTGTGCTGCAGGGTAAGGTCTTTTTCCTGTGACAGCCCCGCTGTTTCCGCAGCAGAGTTGATGAATCCACACAGCCGTTCCCTGCGCCAGGTATCAATCAGGTACCGTCCGCATTCCTCATTGAGAGCATTGATTTTCAAGACTGTATCCCGCACACACTCCGAGATAGCGGCAGGATCACCCTCTGCGGATACGAGATCATCGATGTACTCATCCAGAATCTTTCCCATGAGGGACACATCCGCCGGCGTATAATGGTAGCCGCCGGCGTAAGGGTTGGGGTATTCCTTTCCGTCCATGCAGCACCGGAGATGCTCCAAAATAGCAGGGCGTTCTTCGTGATCCGCTTTTTGGTACTTCTCCATAAAAGCTAAAATATCCGCTTCCCGGTTCGGAGTGTAGCGGATAAAAGATAGCATATCATCGAGGATACCCGCCTTGTTTTCTTTCTGATTTTGAACTCTGTCCATGACTTTTTCTCCCTTCTTCATTATCTGCCACCCGCCTTTCCGAACAGCTTTTCCTTGTAGGCAGGGGCATGGACCGCAAGGTTATACCGCTCTATGCCGCATTTGTAGAGGCACACACCACGCTGGGGGAAGCGGATTAGGTTGTATTCGGATTCCTCTAACTGGAGGCTGTCGATATAAAACTGTTTGTCAATGTTCCCTGCATTAAAGAGGAAAGCATGAGTAGGAATGGAGAATAGCGGTTTTGTCAGCTCCCTGATGCCCTCGATGTTGAAGTCCTCCAAATTCTGAGAAGCCAGAATTACTGCCGACTCCTTTTTCCTGACACGCTTCATGAAATTTCGGATATACTCAATCGCAGTCAGGTTGGTCAGGAACAGATACAGCTCATCAATTGATGCGGCGGTGTTCCCCTCGGTCAAGAGCTTGTCGCTCATAAAGGAAAGCACATTGAACAGCAGGGCATTTTTCACGTTCCGGCTGGCTTGCAGCAATCCTTTGACTCCGAACACAATAAAGCGGTCTGAGGTCACGTTGGTGTGGCCGTTGAAGAATTTGCTTTCGGCTCCCATGCACATGGAGTGGAGCCCCAGCAGGATTTCCTGCAGCAATTCCTGCGGGTAGAGCTGATATTTACTTTTGTCATATCCCCTAAACTCATCGTCAATGAGAGCATAAAGGTCAGATAAGACAGGATAGTCTGTGGTGGCAAGGCTTCTGAAATCAGTGCGGTCGCTGATGCCAAATTTTTCGTACAGCTTGCCCAGCATGATTTCTATGGCGTCGATGTGGCGGTCGGAAAAATCCTTATAACAGCGGAAAAAATCCTTAAGAAAGGAAATGTGTTGACTGAGCTTGGTGGACTGGCGGAATGCCTGGGGTGCGTCGGTGTCCTCCGGGCTGCCTCCTTCATCCCATGTTTTAGGCTCCAGAGGATTGATACGGTATTGCCCGCTCATCAAGTCGATGAAACAGCCGAGGTTCTCTGCGAGGTCAACATATTCATGTTCAGGATCAAGGCACAGGACGGACTTGCCCGATTCGAGGATGTTACAGAGGATGAGCTTGAGGAGATAGCTCTTGCCCTGGCCGGAGTTGCCGAGGATTAAAATGTTTGCATTCGTTTTGTCATCGTCACGCTTATCGAAGTCCACGATGATATTTGAACCAAATTTATCACGGCCAAGATAGAAGCCGTGGGGATCGGTCTTGCCGCTGTAATTGAACGGATAGAGGTTTGCCACCGAGCTGGCGGGTAAAACCCGTTCAAACTGGCTGCCGAACACATTCCGTCCCGCAGGGCCGACCGACAGAAAGCCCTCCCGCTGGCGCAGTATCAGCCGGTCTACATTGAGTTTTGAGCGGACCAGCTCAGTCAAGACGTCGGTCTGGAGGAGCTTTAAATCGTCCAAATTGTTCGCTGTCAGCTCAATAAAAACAGCGCAGTGGAGGAGCGGCTCACGGTTTCGGTGTATGGAGGACACCAGTGTGACCACATCCTGCAAATTGCTTTCGGCGGTGACTGTCTGCTGGAGATCGTTGGTGCTGCTCTTATCCATGCGGTTTTTATTGGCTGCGTTATGGATGATTCTCTTTTCCTCGGCCGCCGTTACCTGTCTGGTGTAGATACGCAGGGTCACACCGTCCTTTTCCCCAAGGTGACGCAGGATGGCCTGCTCATCGGTTGCGGTAGGGTACTCACGGAGAGCCCAGACACACCGATAGGTGTTGCCGCATATAAAATGGTCCGTATTGAACTTGATGATGCCCGGTGCGATCATGTCAAGAAAATCCTTGATTTTCGGCTCTGCCGCCCCAGCATCAGCCTTTGTTTTTTTGATTTTAGGCATGAAAAAATACCTCCTGTCCAGCCGTGGGAGGTTCCATGCTTTTTGGCCGCAAGGTACCTCCCTACGGCCTATTGAATTTTACTTATTCTCCGAGAATCACCCAGCGCTCGCCGTCATAATCCTCATACATCTCAGTAGTGACATTTTGCTCATAGTAGACTCCAAGCAGACGCTTGGTATCGGCTTCACCGGCTCTGCGCGCAGTAAAGCCCTGATCCTTGAGGCTCTTTTCGATACGGGAGAGGTAGGGCCCTACGTCCTTTTCTTTTTCTCCACGCAGGCGGATAATGATTAAAAATTCCCGCACTGTTGCCATCTGCACTTGCATACGGTCAAGGGCGGTCATGTCCTGTGCCAGCAGCTTTCGGATGACAGGATTCTGCTCGGCATCCATCCTGGCTTTCAGATAGCTCTTGTTGTCCTCAAAGTTTTCACGGCTGTTAAGGCACAACATTTCAATATCCGAGATGCCTTTTAGCACATTCATAAGAGCATAAATTCTTGCTCCGATGCTGGAATCGGACAGGACGCTGATGTTGGTGGGTTTAACCATAAAAAACACCAGCTCACCATGGGGAGTCACAAGGCTGTGGCCTGTGATGTCCTCGATACCGATGAGCTGGCGGGTGGAGGCTTTCTCCCTTGCCTCCTGTTTCCTTTTTCTGTTCATATTCATGCCCTCCATTCATAGGATTGTTGCTTGCCGAAGAAGAAAGCGGCGGCATAGCGGATAAAATCGAGGATACTCACGTCCTCAAAACGTATGGATAAAAAGGCATAGAGCGCCGTCAGGACGATGGGCGGCAGCCAGCCGAGCTGGGAAAGGGCAAAGACAGAAATCAGGCATCCGACGCCGATGATTCCAATATCCCGCAGCTCCCACAGCCACAGGGTAGCCTTTGACTTTAAGTTGTCGGGGTAGATATACATGGGGGTGATTCCTCCTGTTCCTCATGGATTATTCGCAAAAAATAAGCGATGCCACGGAGGACAAAGTCCACGCACGGTATCGCCACGCTGTTTCCAAGTGCCTTGTATCTGGCACTGTCCGAAGCTCCCGGTATCAACGTCCAGCCATCAGGAAAGCCCTGGAGCCGCTCACATTCCAGAGGAGTAAGTCTGCGGATGAGGTTGCGTCCATTCTCTTTTACAAGATTTTCGCTTCCGCCTCCGTTGTCGCCACCCTGGGCACGCAGAGTGGTACAGCCCTCCGCATAGTTGCCATATTGTGATTGGCCGAATACTTCAGGCTGACAAATGAGATCGGTGGCATCCTTATGCTGCCTTGCACTTTGTGTGGCAACCACATCATTTTCGGAAAATTCATCGCTCCGCTGTCGGCTGAATACCGCATGGCGGTCGCTGGTGGTAATGGTATAGCTGATGTCCGGCTGACAGCCCAATCCGTTGCCGCCGTTCTCCGGCTCCCGGTCAATGGTGTTGCCAGCAATGCAAATGGTTTCCTGCAAAATAGCACTTCCCACGAGCGGTACATTATTGCCGCCGGTACCATAGGTCGAGGTTACGGTAGGGGCTACCTCCAACGGTCCGTTATATCTGCAATCCTTGGCATGGTTATCAAACAGCACCGGCTGGTTGTTTCCGCTCATGCCTGCGCTGGCAGTGATGGTTGGGCAGATGCCGACGCCGATTTCTGCGCCTCCCTGCTGGGTCGCCATGACCAGCGGCTGGTGACCATGCTCCTGGGCGCGGAGCGTACCTGTGATGTCCTCCGTGCAGTGCATCTGGCTGCCGCCTTGATCGTTTAAGCAAAGCACGGATGGAGCAGTACCGGTTTTAATAGTGGGCGAACACTCTGACTGATAACCGATTCCTCTGGCCTCTGCGCTGGCATTGCCGCAGAATCCTGCGGTAAGCACACAGGGATAGCCCTGTCCGGCCTGACCGCCGCCGCTGGTGATGGAGGTATGAACCTCCGGCGTGAGAAAACAATCGCTGTCACCTTTGCTGATAACTCCTGCCGCAAACAGAAGTCCTGCCGGGTTTCTTCCGCCGCCCCCGTCCGCTCCGGCAAGAGTGGGCGCCACACCCTCCGGCGTGAACACACGGCTTTGCTGGGTATCCCATCCGTTTAGACAGTTCGGCTGGGATATAAGGGGAGGATGACCTCCCATGCCTGCACGGAGCGTAGGGGTTACTTCCTCGGTGATATCCATTCGTTCTCCGCCATGGTCGTTTAAGCAGACCAATGGCTGCTGGGTGACAAAGGTCTGCATCTGCATATTGCGGGTTGCCAGCAGAGCGCCTGATATGCCGTCAAGATCAATCACCTCGTCCCGTTGGTTGACATGAAAAGCGCTGATTTTTTCAGCATCCGCCACAAAAGTCTGCTGTTTCATGCCGGGGCTGGCACCCAAGGCTCCGGCTATATCCTGGAGGTTCCGCACTTCATCACGCTGGTTGGCGGCAAAGGCTATCGCTGTTTTTTCCTCTGTCTGGATATACCCATGCCCGCCGCCTTCGCCGCCATAAAGAGAGGGCCATGTTCCAGTTTCCTCAAAGATGCGGCGGCTCTGCACATCCCATGGGGTCAGGCAAGCTCCGCCTGTATCGTCAGTGCCTCCTTGAGCTGGGGCGGCAGCTCCTTGCCCCTGGCTTCCGCTCTGCGCAATATCCCCAAACAGGCCGTCTTGCTTAAATAGTATTTCGGGTGCGGTTGTGCCTCCAAAATCTGCGACAAGGAAGATGCGACGGCGACGCTGGGCGACTCCCCAGAATTGAGCGTCCATGACACGCCAAGCCAAGCTGAATTCAGTTCCCAATATGACAGCCCCAGCAGATTCCCAGCGCCCGGACTCAGGTCGAGGCACATCACAGGCACTGTACTTAATGCGGACGATCTCCTCGATGACCGCCCAGAAATCCTCGCCGTCTGCGGAGCTAAAGGCTCCGGGGACATTCTCCCAAACGAGGTATCGAGGTCGAATAAAGTGAGCTGGTACGTTTCGCTGCTCATCGGCTTTTCTCATCTCCTTTGCAATCCGTGTCTGCTCCATAAATAGACCAGAGCGTTCTCCGGCAAGTCCGGCACGCTGCCCAGCCACACTCAGGTCCTGGCATGGGCTGCCCCCGCAGATCACATCCACAGGAGGCAATGCCGCTCCGTCAAGTTTTGTGATATCTCCGACATGGAGCATTTCAGGAAATCGGATTTTTGTCACTTCAATGGGAAAGGCTTCGATTTCACTTGCCCATAAGGGGGTGATTCCATTGCGGACAGCAACAAGCGGGAAGCCTCCGATCCCATCGAAGAGGCTCCCCATCGTCATCATCAGACCATCCTCATAGCCTGTTCGGGAGCCTCGGCCGGTACATTGTTTTTTACTCTGCCTATGGCAAAGCCGTTTTCCTGTTCCATTACCCGGCGTACCGGGATTCCGAGTCTGCCCGCTTCCTCGATTTCAAGGTGCATTCCGAGTGAGATATGGTCGCCGTAGCACCATAACTCATCACAACGGGACAACATGGCGATTCCCATGTCAAGCCCAAGCTGACGCTGTTCCGGCTGATGTTCGTCCAGAATGGTGGGGTATAGCAAATGGGGCGCAAAAAAAGCGTGCCCCTCGTTCATTACATGATGGCACGCTTTCTTGGCAAACTCGGTATTCTTTTCGATGTCCCCGGCGTAGGGGGACGCCATATAAATCAATTTCATGGCCTTTTTCCTTTCTGCGTTATTTCGGTGCAACCGCCTGCACCACAGTTCGGGTGGTGTTCACAGCGGCCTGCGCCGTGTACACGGCACTCATCACATTGGCCTTTGTGCTGGTGTCCAGCCCAAAAGCTCCAGCGATTCTTGGCACTTCCCCTGCGGAAAGCATCAGCCCAAGCCCCAGCAGGGCGTGGGTTCTCAGGACCATAAGCCCTGCAGCAAGGATGGTTGCCTGCAAAAATGTGGTGAGGCACAGACCGATGATCTGCTTGCACCACTGTGTAAATCCGTCAATGTAACCGCGGGGAACGGAAAACATATACAGGCTGCCTACGGCAATCTGGATCAGCAAAATGCCCCCGCGTTTTAAATTGGCGAAAAACACTTTAATGACCGAGTATCCCATCATGATAATCAGGAAAAGCATCATGACGGGGTTTGTGATGCCCGACAGCCCTCCAAAGATACCGGAGCCCATAGCACCGCCCAGGTCTGACGAGCTGCCAAGCTCTGCTATGATGTTACCTGCAAGGTCACCGAAGCTGCTTCCGTAGCCGGTGATTCCTGCCGTGAGGCTGCTCTGGAGATTGACCGAGAGCTTGAACAGCTCCACCGGTAAGATGGTAAAAAGGGACACCGCCATAAAGCCTTTGATGGCGTTTAAGGCGGCGTCTTTTATGCTGCCTCGGCCGTGCTGGTACTCGATTCCGGTTTCAAACACCGACACCACAAGCCCGGTCCCGTACAGCGCCCAAGCCAGATAAGAGAAAAACAGGACGATAGACTGTACCCATTCCATAGAGAACAGCTCCACACCCATATTTCCCATTTGTGCAAAAAAGTCAGCAAGAAAGCCGACCACTTGTCCGTAGAGCCATTCGATGATTTGATCCATCACAGTTCCAAGGACAAAGTCCCATATAAACATTTGGAAGTTCACCTCCTTCGAGACATAAAAAATCACACCGTAGCAAGGCACACGGTGTGTTCATTCATCACGGTTAATAAATTTCGAGCAATGATTTATATTGAGTAAAGCTCAAAAACAACTTGACAATCAGCTCTTTCAGAGTTTCAATACCACACAACGGTGGCCGCCGAAATAATCTTAGGAGGTCAGTTGCATGGCAGACTACAAAAAAATGTACGATTCGCTGTTCAATGATGTGACGGACGCGATATCGTTGCTTCAGCGCGCACAGCAAAAAACGGAGGAGCTTTTTATCTCTGGCGATGATGGTGTCGTACTTGAGATTAGAAAAGAATCCGGGCCTGAGGGCGAAAAAGAATAGCGGAATCATTTTGTAAAGTAAGGAGAGTGGCCCGAGCTGCTCTCCTTACTTTTCTGATGTAAACACCATCATGCATGATCGGAATACCTTACTACATGCCCAAAATCGTCCAGGGTATCCTTGCATAAAGACGGTGAACGTATTCTTACTTTCATGTGTTAACTCCTCCTATACACGATTGAATATTTATATATTGATATTGCAAGGCAAAAATTGATGGCTTTCTGCCGTCTTTTTTGTTACCGAAATAAAACACTAAAACACATTGACATTCATCTATGTGTCGGCATATAATACACATAGACAATTATCTATGTGAGGTGATTTAATTGGGCAATAAATATGCCGAAAATGTTGGGCTATTCAAAGCCCTTGCGGACACAAACAGGCTTATGATCGTGGATATGCTATCCTGTGGTGAGCTTTGTGCCTGCAAGATTTTAGAGAAGTTCCATATTACACAGCCGACCTTATCCCACCATATGAAAATCCTCTGCGATTGCGGTTTGGTGAGTGGACGTAAAGAGGGTAAGTGGATGTACTACTCGCTGAACAGTGAAAAGGTGCAGGACTTCAAGAACTTTTTGTGCGCTATTACCATCGACAAAGAGGATTGCATTTGTAAGGAAGGAGTGTGTAACTGTGGAAAGGAATAAACAAAATCAAGGTATTGGCTTTTTTGAAAAATACCTGACGGTATGGGTTTTGATTTGCATGGCGACAGGCATTTTAATCGGGAAATTCCTGCCCGCCGTTCCAGTCTTTTTGGGACGCTTTGAGTATGCGCAAATATCCATTCCCATCGCCGTGCTGATATGGATTATGATTTATCCCATGATGATGAAGGTGGATTTTCAGTCAATCAAGGATGTGCGAAAGAATCCCCAGGGCTTGATTATTTCAAGCGGAACAAGTTGGCTTATCAAACCGTTTCTGATGTTCGGGCTGGCGGCGTTCTTCTTTTATGTGGTGTTCAAAAATCTGATCCCCCCAGACCTCGCTAAAAGCTATGTGGCCGGAGCCGTACTTTTAGGGGCCGCTCCCTGCACGGCGATGGTGTTTGTATGGAGTAATCTGACAAAGGGCGACCCCGCGCATACGCTTGTACAGGTGGCGGTCAATGACCTCATTATTCTTGTGGCGTTTGTACCTATCGTCTCATTCCTGCTTGGCGTAAATGATATGTTCGTGCCGTGGGATACCCTGTTTTTGTCCATTGTCTTGTTTGTGGTAATACCACTCATTGGCGGCGCTTTGACAAGGAGTATCGTTGTAAAGAAAAAAGGCATACAGCACTTTAATGAAAACTTTATTCCTAAGTTTGATGGCATTACTACCGTTGGATTGCTGCTTACCCTCATTATCATCTTCACCTTCCAGGGCGACGCCATTTTAAGCAATCCGCTTCATGTGCTGCTCATAGCTGTACCCTTAGTCCTGCAAAACGTCATTACAGCCGCCTTTGCCTATTTCATGTGCAAGGTGTGCAAACAGCCGCACAACATAGCAGCTCCCGCCGCGCTGATTGGCGCATCGGACTTCTTTGAATTATCCGTTGCCGTAGCGATTGCTTTGTACGGCCCGACCTCGCCCGTGGTCCTTGTCTGCACGGTTGGAGTGCTGACAGAGGTGCCTGTTATGCTGATACTTGTGAATGTTGTCAATCGAACGAAAGGGTGGTTTGCCAAATGAAACAGCTCACTGTTGATTTTCTCTACCTTGATCTAAATACCTGTGAACGGTGCATGGCAACAGATGAAACGCTCAAACAGGCGCTTCATGTCCTATCGGGCGTGTTTGATACGCTTGGGCTTGAAGTCAAGGTCAACACCCTCAATATCTCAACGAGGGAGCTTGCGGAGGAATACCGTTTTATCAGCTCCCCGACCATCCGCGTGAATGGCATGGATATTTGCAGCGAACTTGTGGAAAGCAACTGCGCGGATTGTGGTGATCTTTGCGGCGATAGCGTGGATTGCAGGGTATTTGTCTATGAGGGCAAAGAATACGAGCGGCCGCCCGTCCCGATGATTGTGGACGGTATTCTAAAGGCCATTTATGGCGGGCAACCTCAAACAGCGGAAACCTATACGCTGCCAGATAATCTTGAACGGTTTTTTATTGGGAAAAGCGACTGCTGTGATAGTGGCTGTTGCTGTTCTGATACACCATCCAACACCAATTTAAGTAGTGATTTTTCTATGAAAACAATGTCTATTTACGAACCGGCTATGTGTTGTGAAACCGGCATCTGCGGCGTCGGCGTCGATCCCGAACTGCTCCGCATTTCTACGGTATTTAATAACCTGCAAAAGAACGGCATTACCGCCGCCCGTTTCAACTTGAACAGCGCCCCACAGGCGTTCATCAACAACACCGACATTAACAAACTCATCATGGGAGACGGCGTAGAGTCTTTACCCGCCACGGTCATTGACGGAAAAATCGTTAAGACAAAGGCGTACCCGACCAATGAGGAAATTGCGGCATGGCTGGAGATTCCGGCCTCGTATTTGGAAGCGACCGAAACGAAAAAAGCCGATGGCGGGTGCTGCTGTTCGGAGGGCTGCTGCTAATGAAACAGTTTGACTTGCAACATCTAAACCTCACAAAATACCTGTTTTATACCGGCAAGGGCGGCGTTGGGAAAACCTCTATCGCCTGCGCCACCGCCGTTACTCTTGCCGACAATGGGAAAAAGGTGCTGCTTGTCAGCACCGACCCCGCTTCCAACTTGCAGGATGTGTTCAGCACCGAACTGGATAGCAAAGGTGTGCCGATTGCGGAAGTGCCGGGGCTTGTCGTTGCCAACCTCGACCCGATACAGGCGGCGGCGCAGTATAGGGAAAGTGTCGTTGCGCCCTATCGCGGCAAGCTGCCGGAATCGGTTATCACAAACATGGAGGAACAGCTTTCTGGCTCCTGTACGGTTGAGATTGCCGCTTTCAATGAGTTTACAAACTTTATTACGGACGAAGCTGCCGCAACGGAATACGACCACATTATCTTTGATACCGCCCCCACCGGCCATACCTTGCGGATGCTGCAACTGCCGAGTGCATGGAGCAATTTTATCAGCGAAAGCACGCACGGGGCGTCTTGCCTGGGACAGCTTTCGGGCCTCGAAGATAAAAAGGAAATGTATAAACAAGCGGTAGCTACTTTGGCAGATGGTAAATTGACAACCCTTGTCCTTGTATCTCGGCCCGAAGGCTCTCCGCTCAAAGAAGCAGAGCGTGCTTCAAAAGAGCTTGCCGATTTGGGCGTACTCAATCAACTTCTGGTCATCAACGGTGTGCTTTCGGCTTTTGACGACGGCATATCCGAAAGCCTGTACGTCAAACAACAAAAGGCACTTGCCGATATGCCTGCCGAACTGAAGGACACGGCCGCCTATTTTGTACCGCTGCGCGCCTACAACATTACCGGCATGGAAAATGTCCGCAATCTACTCATCAAAGACAGCTTTACCCTAAACGACGAAATCCTGCATACCACCGACATTCCGACGATCCGCAAGGTCATTGACGATTTGGACGCAAGCAGAAAAAAAGTGATTTTCACGATGGGCAAGGGCGGCGTTGGAAAAACGACGATTGCCGCCGCCATTGCTCTCGGCCTGTCGGCCAAAGGGAAAAAGGTACATCTGACAACCACCGATCCCGCCGCCCACCTAAAGTTTGTCATGGACGAAGCAAGCAGCATCACCATGAGCCATATTGACGAAAAGGAAGAGCTCCGGCGCTATCAGGAAGAAGTTCTGAAAAAAGCAAGGGAAACCATGTCGGAAGATGATGTTGCCTATGTGGAGGAGGATTTGCGTTCCCCCTGCACACAGGAAATTGCTGTGTTCCGCGCCTTTGCCGAGATTGTGGATCGGGCTGAAAATGAGGTTGTTGTCATTGATACGGCACCCACTGGTCATACGCTGTTGCTG
>CAUQLV010000003.1:0-122819 GCA_963519235.1 uncultured Oscillospiraceae bacterium | reverse complement strand
ACTTCATTCCCTCAGAAACTGCAAACCTATTTGCGCATAACTCTTGACACTACCACACTACCCGTAGTAGTGTCGTAGTTGGCATTACTACGACACTTATTTTTTATTTTATTGCAAAATAAAAGTACCGCAGATCAGCTTATAAAGCCAATCTACGGTACTTGGTGCGGCAGATGGGACTTGAACCCACACGCTCGCGCACACGCCCCTCAAACGTGCCTGTCTGCCGATTCCAGCACTGCCGCACATCTTAATGAATGCCTGTCGAATGCTCTAAAAAAGGGGCAGATACTCACTCGACGAAGTATATCTTAGCATAACGAGTATGAGATGTCAAGGAAAAATCTTTATTTTTAGATGAAAATTAATGAAATTAAATGCAATATTTGAGATTTTTAATAGATACTGAAACGTTCATCACAATGGGTATAATTGAAAAAAATTTATGAAAAAAAGCATCAAAAAAGTGCTTGTTTTGATAAATTCCCTAATATTGGAAAATAATATTGTTGACAAATGGTTGAAAAGCGGTTGGGAAGTAAGCGAAAAGCCCGATTTCATCAGAACATATCTGTTGAAAACTCGGTGGAAAGTGTTTATAACTTTCCGTATAACATTAATACTGGAAAATAATATGCGTTTATTGAATTTTGGCAAGGCCTTTTTTGCTTTACAGTTCCGCTTTGGTGTTGTATAATAAGGGCTGTCTAAAAACCAATGCAATATGCGGATAATACTGCTTTAGGAGTCTGTCATGCCTTATAAAAGATCTACGAAAGTCAATCGTAAACGTAAAAAAAGTTCAATTTTACCGGTCATTCTGATGCTGCTGGTTGCTCTTGCAATATCTCTTGTCATTGCCGGCGTTTGGCAGGCGGCAACCGGAGAGACTCATGCATCTTCTGCAGAAAATTCTGTTTCACAGCCGTCTTCAGAGGCGGCATCTTCTGTTTCTGAGGCTGAAGAATCCTCTTCTGTGCCGATTTCTCAGCCGGAACCCGAAACCGAGCCGGTGTTCGAACCGGTTCAAGGCGTAGTTCCTAAAACGGAACAGGTCGACAAAAATTATTTTGACGATGCGGTGTTTGTTGGGGATTCTATCACTACCGGAATCGAACTTTACGGAATGATGGAGAATACCGATGTGCTGGCGGGCACAGGGGTGAATCTTTTGACAGTTTATACCGCTCAGGTGGTAAAACTGGATGATGGCAGCCGAATTACGATTATGGATGGCCTCAAAAATAAGCAGTATGATAAGGTCTATGTGATGCTTGGCGGGAATGAAGTACGCGATGAAGCCGAAGCGCAGTTCATTAAAAACTATACCAGAGTGATAGACGATATCCGAAAGCTTCAGCCGGATGCAGCACTTTATATCCAGTCGATTACGCCGGTTACAAAAGTGAATAACTACAAAATGGATAACCAGCGAATTGACGAGTTTAACGAAGCGTTGTTAAATTTATGTATGGAGAAGGACGTTTATTATCTGAATGTCGCCGAATGCATGAAGGATGAAAACGGAATGCTGCCGGATGCGGCGTCTCCGGCCGACGGAATGCACTTTGGGCCGGAATATTATAATAAGTGGTTTGATTATTTAATGGAGCACACGGTAACTCAGCCGAATTCAAATGTCCAGGGCAGCAGTTCCTCTGTAATGGAAACCGCGTCCTCTTTGAATGAACAAGATCAAAAAGCATAAGGAGAATCAAGACATGAAAAAACTAGTGGCTGGTATTTTAGCAGCTGTGACTTGCATAACGATGTTGTCTGCCTGCGGAAAAGGCAGCGCCCAGAAAGAGCTGGCTACTGCCGATGTGGCAAAAGCGGTAGTCGATCAGTTAACCTTCCGCGATGAACTGATGGTGCTGGATGATAAGCAGGTGGATGTGATCTACCGCATTGATGAAAATAAAATTGCTGAAAAGACCTGCTATGTGAGCAGCTCGCGGGCAACAGCTGAAGAAGTGTCCGTTTTTAAGGTAAAGGATGCGGCAGACCTCCAGATGGTAAAGGACGCAATTGAGGAACGAATTGAAGACCAGAAAATAGCCTATGAAAATTATGTGCCTGAAGAAATGGTGAAAATCAATGGCGCCGTGACGTATCAGCAAGGAAACTATGTGATTCTGGTGATGGCTGACGACACCTCTTCCGTTGAAGATACTTTTAAGAAGCAATTTTAAAAATATAATCGATACGAACGCCGGATTTATTCCGGCGTTTTTTCTTTAAATTGCCGATATTCCGCCTGATTCCTTTGTATTTGACCAATTGAAACGATTTTGGTCGTTTACAGATAATTATTGCAGAATATCTTTGAAACCCGCTTGCAATCAGATGATTATATGCTATAATAATTATGGCGTATGTGGGAATGCTCCCATTATAAAGCGCCTCATTTAGATTTTGGAGGTGTAGATGTGAACCCTGACCCGGGAAGTATAAATGCTCCCAGTTATAGCAGATTTGCTCAAAAATTCAATATGGGCAGGGGATTCATCACACCGTAACGCCATCCCCTGCGAAAGGGGATAAGTGCGATGCTTAACTTTTACAAAACTGTTGACAATCGTATTATCAGAATCGACACACCGGAACCTGGCTGCTGGATTTCAGTCGTCAGTCCCGTAGAATCGGAGGTTGCATTTTTAACCAAGGATTTGGGCGTAGAAGCCGATTTTGTCCGCGCTGCCCTTGATGAGGAGGAAAGTTCCCGTATCGAGACGGAAAATGGCCAGACGCTGGTCATTATCGACTATCCGTCTGCCGAGGAACAGGCGAATGAAAATAAAACGATTTTGTATACGACGCTTCCAATGGGGATTATTATGACGCGCGACTACGTGATTACGGTGTGCATTGAGGATAATCTTACCATTGAAGATATGGCGCAGGGACGGGTAAAGGCCTTGCAGACTTCTTTAAAAACTCGTTTTCTGTTATTGACGCTGCTGAAAATCGCCGCGCGGTTTTTGCAATATCTGAAGCAGATCGATAAAATTTCTTCTTCCACCGAGCAGCGGCTGCATCAGTCTATGCGGAATAAAGAACTGATTCAGCTGCTTGGTCTGGAAAAGTCGCTTGTTTATTTTTCCACTTCATTGAAATCCGACGAAGTAACGCTGGAAAAAATCCTACGCGGTAGAATCATCAAGCTCTATGAAGAGGATGAGGATTTGCTGGAGGATGTGCTCATTGAAATTAAGCAGGCTATCGAAATGTGTAATATCTATTCGGGCATTTTGTCGGGCATGATGGATGCGTTCGCATCGGTTATCTCCAACAATTTGAATATCGTGATGAAGGTGTTGACCTGTATCACGATCATTATGGCAATCCCCACCATGATATTCAGCTTTTATGGAATGAATGTTTCCAGCCTGCCGCTGGCAAATACATGGTTTCCGCTCGTACTTTCCGTCGCAGCCGCTGCGGGCGTGACGATTATTCTGATTAAGAAAGATATGTTTCACTAAATTGCCGTTTGGAAACAGCGATTCGTTAAAAAAGCCCGCATTACGCGGGCTTTTTTAATTCGTAGTGGGAAGCGATGCAAAATTGGAGAATTCTGCACGCATACTACCAATAGATGCCGAGATTCAGGTTCTGGAAAAGAGTCGGTAATACGTTTTTTAGGTTTTAAGGAGATTATAAAAATGAAATTCATAGCCTGCCGGTTATGTCCGCGGGAATGCGGCGCAGACCGATCTAAAGAGCAGGGTTTTTGCCGAGGCGGTTCCTCGATAAAAGTGGCAAGAGCAGCCCTGCATCAATGGGAAGAACCGTGCATCAGCGGAAATGTAGGTTCTGGGACAGTCTTTTTTTCCGGCTGCCCTTTGCGCTGTTGTTTCTGCCAAAATTATCAATTAAGCGCAGAAAACTTTGGGAAAGAAATCACCCCGCAGCGTTTAGCGGATATTTTTCTGGAATTGCAGGATCAGGGAGCACATAATATAAACCTTGTAAACCCAACTCACTATGTACCGTGGATTGTTGAGGCACTCGAACTGGCCGGGCACAGGCTGCGTCTGCCTGTGGTATATAATTCAGGCGGGTATGAGCGCTGTGAGACCTTACGAATGCTGGACGGACTGATAGACATTTATTTACCGGATTTGAAATTTGCAGAGGCCGAAAGGGCTAAACGCTATGCAGGAGCCCCGAACTACTTCGATGTCGCAACCTCTGCAATATTGGAAATGTATCGGCAGGTGGGAGGGGCTGTTTTCGACCAGGAAGGCCTGCTGAAGAAGGGTCTTATCATCAGGCATCTCGTATTGCCAAAAGGCCGATTTGACTCCGCAGCAGTTCTGACATGGATTGCGCGCAATTTGCCAAAAGAAGAAATCCGAATAAGCCTGATGAGCCAATTCACACCATTTTATCGCTGCACAGAATTTCCGGAAATCAACCGTCGGGTCAGCACTTTTGAATACAACTATGTGTTGTCAAAAGCGCAGGAACTGGGCCTGAAGGGGTATATGCAGGAAAAAAGCTCAGCAAAAGAGGAATACACGCCTCTTTTTGATCTAAGCGGAGTATGAATGCGCAACGCTGCCCACTGGCATTGAAACAGGCTTTCTGCGTCTGAATGGACGCCGCTGTTTCCTACTGAGCCTTTGCAGGGATACGGACAGACTCCCAAATAAAACGATTTGAGCACAGAATTGATAGAAACCGATGCTGTTTGTTTCAAAAGCACCGGCTGATCCAATCATAAGAAGTATGCTGACGATTGAAAGTGTCTGCAAAAGAAAGCGGGTGCGAAAATAAATTGTCATGATATTCACCACTTCTATGTCTTTTTGTAACATTGATTTTTGTTTTTTCTTGCTTACATCATACAACAACCATTGGTAGTTGTCAAGATAAATTACAACGAACTAGTTGTAAATTATCTTGACACACACAACTGAATGGTGTATCATAAGGGTGAATTATTCGCCAATTATGCATGGATAGGCGTTCAGATAGAGTATATGGAGGATATGCCATGTTTTCAGATCGATTAAAGGCGCTTCGGAAGAGCCGCAAAATGTCCCAGGGGTCTTTGGCTTCGGAATTGGGAATCAGCCAGCAGGCGGTCGGCAAATGGGAAACCGGACGCTCAACTCCCGACCCGGTCACATTAAAGACGATTGCGGACATTTTTCATGTCAGCGCAGACTTCCTGCTCGGAAGAGCAGAACAATCTGATAAAGATCAAACAGGAGGTTCCGCCGGCCAAGTGCAGGTGCCGGTTCTGGGAAGGGTAAAGGCCGGATACGGGGCATTGGCATTTCAGGAGGACTATGGCACAGAACCTGCGAATATTGGGTGTTCATCGGATTATTTTTATTTGATTGTTCATGGAGACAGCATGGAACCGCGCATCCACAGCGGCGATTTAGCGCTTGTTCACAAGCAGCAGGATGTGGAAAACGGGGAACTGGCGGTCGTGTTGGTGGACGGTGAAGAAGGCACGTTGAAGCGTGTGATCAAAAAGGAAGGCGCTGTCATTTTGCAGCCGTTTAATCAATCCTATCAGCCCCAGATTTTTATCGGGGAAGAAATTGAACAGCTGACAGTTGTTGGAAAAGTTGTCGAGACGAAAACAAAATGGTAGCATGAATCATACAAAAAAGACCGCAGCCCATCATGGACTGCGGTCTTTTTTGCCAGAAAGCGGGAGGTTAAAAAGCGCCGCCCAATGGGCGGCGCTTGCATAATCATTTTGCGTATTCAATTGCACGGTTTTCGCGAATGCAGTGAACTTTAATTTGTCCCGGATAATCGAGCTCATTCTCAATTTTCTTGACAATTTCACGTGCCACAATGGTTATCTGATCGTCAGATACCACATCGGGCTTCAGCATAATGCGAATTTCGCGGCCAGCCTGAATTGCGTAGCATTTTTCCACGCCTTCGAAAGAGTTTGCAATTTCTTCGAGCTTTTCAAGGCGTTTGATATAGTTTTCAAGGTTTTCTCGGCGCGCACCGGGACGGGCTGCCGAAATAGCATCCGCGGCCTGAACCAGGCAGGCAACGATCGTTTTCGGTTCGACATCATTGTGGTGTGCTTCAATGGCATGAACAATGTCGGGGTTTTCTTTGTATTTTCTCGCGAGATCGACACCAATCTGCACATGAGATCCTTCAATCTCGTGTGTCATTGATTTTCCGATATCGTGAATCAGACCGGCGCGACGTGCCTGCATTTCATCGGCACCCAGCTCCGCCGCCATCATGCCAGCAAGCTGAGAAACTTCAATGGAATGGCTAAGTACGTTCTGTCCATAACTGGAGCGGTAACGCATGCGTCCAAGCAGCTTGACAAGCTCAGGATGCATACTGTGAACGCCGCACTCCATGACAGCGCGTTCACCGTCCTGCTTGATCTTGTTATCAATTTCCCGACGGGCCTTTTCCACCGTTTCCTCTATGCGGGCGGGGTGGATGCGTCCGTCCTGAATCAGGCGTTCCAGCGCCACTCTGGCAATCTCACGTTTTACCGCGTCGTGGCTGGAAAGGGTAATGGCTTCGGGAGTATCGTCGATAATCAGGTCAACGCCCGTAAGGGTTTCCAGCGTACGAATATTGCGGCCCTCGCGGCCGATGATTCGTCCCTTCATTTCGTCACTCGGCAGAGGGACAACAGAAACGGTGATTTCCGCTACATAATCTGCGGCACAGCGTCCAATCGCCGCGGAAATAATTTCGCGCGCCTTTTGGTCGGATTCATCTTTCAGCTGAGTTTCGATCTGGTTGATCTTCAGCGCTTTTTCATGCGTTAATTCGCCTTCCAGATTTGCAAGCAGATAATTTTTTGCCTGATCGGCTGTAAATCCTGAAATTTTTTCAAGCATATCAAACTGGTGCGTTTTTACCTGTTCGGCTTCTTGCAGTTTGACATCGGCTTCTTTGATCTTGTTTTGCAGGGCATCTTCTTTTTTCTCAAGGTTATCAAGCTTTCTGTCAACGGATTCTTCTTTTTGCTGAATGCGGCGTTCCAGTCGCGAAACCTCCGAACGGCGTTCCTTCATTTCTTTTTCGGAATCCTGCTTGAGTTTGTAAATTTCGTCTTTTGCTTCAATAATGGCTTCTTTTTTCTTTGTCTCCGAGGATTTAATTGCGTCGCTGATGAGTCTTTTTGCTTCTTCTTCGGCAGAACCAAGAACGGCTTCCGCCGATTTTTTTCTGTACTCCACTCCAAGGAAAAACGCTATGACAGCACCAACCAAAAACGCAACAATCACACAGATAACGAATGTGACTGTTCCTGGCATGTGTTAGAATAACCTCCTTCATTATGCAATTATCAATGTCCGCATTCCGGATACCGTGAAGGCAGCCGGAAAGAATATTTTCAGGCGCACCCATGAACCTATAAATCGATCTATAAATGTCTTTGGAGTCTATCTATAAAAAAACTTACAAATTATGAAGTGCCATAAAACATACTGCATGACACTCCTATTTTATATGGATTATGCATAGTTGTCAAGAAATTTTCTTATTGACAACAAACTAGAGCGGTGTTAGTATCTAAATAGAAGACAGATACCGCAAAAAATGCGATGACAGGGAATGCTGCTTGGTCGAATGTACCTCAGAGAGGCGCGCAAAAGCTGAAAGCGTGCTGTGCAGGATCTCGCGGAGACCGTCCCTTGAGTGTGTGCGATGAGCATGACGGCTGATCCCGTTAAAGATCGACGAGTGGTGCGCAATTATGCGTACAATTCGGGTGGAACCGTGGAGTTTTTAGACTTCATCCCGTATGTAAGTGCGGGATGAAGTCTTTTTATATGGATTCGTATCGAATCAAATCGGAAAGGAAGTTGTCTTATGATTCAAGTAATACTAAAAGGCGGCGTCATCAAAGAGTTTGAAGCCGGGGTAACCGCGGCCGATGTGGCAAAAAGCCTGGGCGCGGGGCTGTATAAGGCGGCTTGTGCCGCGAAAATCAACGGAGTTACCGTCGACCTGCGCACCCCTTTGCAAGAGGATTGCGAACTGGCGATTCTCACATTTGATGATGCGGACGGCAAAAAGACGTTCTGGCACACTGCCTCCCACATTTTGGCGCAGGCGGTCATGAACCTTTATCCGCAGACAAAATTTACCATTGGCCCCGCAGTGGAAAATGGATTCTACTACGATTTTGATGTTGCAAAACCGTTTACCTCTGAAAACCTCGAAGAAATTGAAAAAGAAATGGCAAAAATTGTAAAGTCTGGTTTGGAAATTGAACGTTTTGAATTGGATGTTCCCGCCGCTAAGGAATTGATGAAGGAACAGCCTTATAAACTGGAACTGATTGACAAACATGCAGCCGAGGGCGAAAAGATCAGTTTCTATCAGCAGGGCAATTTCACGGATCTGTGCGCCGGCCCGCATTTGATGAGCGTTGCTTTTGTTAAAGCGTTCAAGCTGACTTCCTGCACAGGCGCCTATTGGCACGGCGACAGCAACCTTCCGATGCTCTGCCGCGTATATGGAACCGCGTTCCCTAAAGCAAGCGAGCTTCAAGATTACCTGACTGCTGTCGAAGAAGCGAAAAAACGCGACCACAACATTATCGGCCGCCAACTGAAATATTTCACCACCTCCGATTATATTGGACAGGGGCTTCCGTGCCTGATGCCGAAGGGCGCAAAGCTGTTTCAGGTTTTGAACCGCTATGTGCAGGACAAGGAAGAAAATGAGTATGGCTATCTGATGACCCGCACGCCGCTGATGGCAAAATCCGACCTGTATAAGATTTCCGGACACTGGGATCATTATAAGGACGGCATGTTCGTGCTGGGTGATGAGGAGAAGGATAAGGAAGTTTTTGCGCTTCGCCCGATGACCTGCCCGTTCCAGTATCAGGTATACTTGAGCGAAAAACACTCCTACCGTGATCTTCCTCTTCGTTATGGAGAAACATCCACACTGTTCCGTAACGAGGCTTCCGGTGAGATGCACGGGCTGATCCGTGTGCGCCAGTTTACCATCAGTGAAGGGCACCTCATTCTGCGTCCCGACCAGCTTGAGCAGGAATTCAGAAGCTGCGTGAAGCTGATTAAAGAGATCATGACCGATATCGGGCTGATCGGTGACCTCACCTACCGCCTTTCCAAATGGGATCCTAACGACAGAGAAAAATATATCGGTACTCCCGAAATGTGGGATGAAGCCGAGGGACTGATGCGGAATATCCTCAACCATATGGAGATTGATTATACGGAAGCAGTTGGTGAAGCCGCGTTTTATGGCCCCAAGCTGGATGTGCAGATGAAGAATGTACACGGCAAAGAGGATACGCTTGCCACAGTGCAAATTGACCTGATGCTTGCCCATCAGTTTGAAATGACCTATACCGACGCGGATAACACGAAAAAATATCCGTATATTATTCACCGCACTTCCCTTGGCTGCTATGAGCGTACGATTGCGCTGCTGCTGGAAAAATATGCGGGAGCCCTTCCGATGTGGCTATCTCCTGAGCAAATTCGCATCCTGCCGATTGGCGAGGCTCAGAGCGAATACGCCAACGGTGTGCTCAAACAGCTGAGAGCGGCGGGACTGCGCTGCGAAATTGACGAGCGCAATGAAAAAATCGGTTATAAAATTCGCGAAGCCCAGCTGGAAAAAGTGCCTTATATGCTTGTGATCGGCGACAAAGAAGTGGAAGCGAACGGAGTTGCTGTTCGTTCCCGCCGGGATGGCGATAAGGGCGTTATGGCGGTCAATGATTTCATGGCGATGGCAGTGAAAGAAGTTGCCGACAAGGTAAAATAACACATCAGATTATATGCCTTTTTTCTGTCTGTCAGACGGAGAAAAGGCATATTTTTTTATTCAATACTTCATAAATAAAACGATCTGTATATATATGGAAGACAAACATTGTTCACAGGAAACCACTTGCCTTAAAAGTTGATTTGGGATATAATAATGACCTACATATAGTTATTGGAAACAACTGCTGCCGCATTTTATTGCGTGCGGCTTGAATGATGCAGCTTTCAGCTGATAAAATGAAGGGCGTTGAGCCCTATAAGCGGCCGAAAGGAGATGATGTGCTTGGCAAAACGCAGGAAGAAGCGGAACAATCAAAACCGCTTTTCTGGCGAGAAACGGGAGGAGCCAAACCGGACTGGAACTGCCCGGGAAACACAGGACTCCATCCACGACGATATGGCTGAGCTTGTTTTAGAAGAAGAACCTTCGCTGCTTTCTGAAAAAGACGAACCATCCGGACAAGCTGAGATAGAACCGTCGGAACTGGCAGAATTGGAACATCCCGAGTCGGCAGAACCTGAACAAACGAAACAGGTTGAAAAAATTGAACAGAAACCGGAATCCACACCGGATCAGCCCGACGATTCAGGACATGAACCGCCGGATGTGCTGCACGATCGGTTTGGGATGCTTTTTTATGCGGCTTTTCGATTCTGCTATTTTGCGGGGATTCAGCTGATACGGTTTGCTTTTCATCGTCTGCGCCGCGGCTCTGTTTATTTTCATAGATTTGAAGACAGGTTCAAACGCGGGCACGAGCTGCGCCGACGTTCTTTCAAATGGTGGCTCCGCACCAAGTATCGGGAAATCCGAACACCTTTTTGGGAGCTTCGGGAAAAATACCGCGCTTTTCGCACCGAACTGGCCGACGCGAAAAGAAACGGCGCCGAAGGACAATTTGATATATTATGCCGCATGGCCGGTACCGCTCTATTACATCTCTGGCGGGGAATGCTCTTTTTGCTGAGATGGGTGGCTCCTTTCGCCGGCGCTTTCGTATTGCTCTATGTGATTCAGACCTATCAGAATCAGACTTTGGCATTAAAGGTCGAATACAATGGGAAAAATCTTGGCTACATCTTGGATGAGGCGGTTTTCAATGAAGCGGAAAACGCCATGAAAGCAAGAATTGTAAACGAAACATACATAAAGCCGAAGGACATTGTGCCGCAGTTTGAGCTTTCAGCAGTGGATCCCAGCAAATTGATTTCCGTGGATGCACTTACCAACCAATTAATTCGTGCGTCAGGTAATAAAATTGAGGAAGCAACGGGATTATATATTCAAAATCGTTTTGTCAGCGCTGTCCGCGAAGGAGACGAGCTGCTCGATTTCCTCAATAGCATGCTGGTGAAATACAGCGAATTTGATATGGACCCAACCACCACGATTCAATTTGTTAAAAAGGTGGAAATTAAAAAAGGACTTTATCCGGCAAGTTCCATTCAGCCTTTGGAAGAGCTGGAGAAAAAACTCAGCGGCGAAGAGCGCGGCGAGAAACGATATATTGTTGAAGAAGAAGATACGCCGATTCGGATTGCTTACAAGACCGGTATTACGCTTGATCAGCTGAAAAACCTGAACCCCGGCGTAGAAAAAAATCTGCCAATCGGCGATTCTCTGCTGGTTTCACAATCTGTTCCTTTTATGGGTGTGAAAGTAACCAAGCTGGAAAAGCATAGGGAAGAAATAGAGTATAAGATTCAGCAGGAAACCGACCCCAAACGCAACATCGGGTATACCGTGGTGAAGCAGAAAGGGGAAAACGGGCTGGAAGAAGTGACCGATCAGGTGGTGCTGATTGACGGAATTGAAACAGAAAGAACCACAGTCAACACTGTTTCTCTGAAAGAGGCGGTCGATCAGATTATCATAGTGGGAGGAAACAAACCTCTCCAGTTTATTCCAAGCACCGCTTCGGGCAAGATTCCTTCAGGAACCTTCGGATGGCCGGCTGCGGGCGGCTCGATTACCACGGGCTTCCTTGGCTATTACGGGCACACCGGAAGCGACATTACTTTCTCCGGCTGCTACGGCTCTCCGGCCTATGCCTCTCTGGATGGGCAGGTTGTCACGTCCGGCTGGCGCGGCGCATATGGCTACTGCGTCATTATTAATCACGGAGGCGGCATCCAGACGCTGTATGCACATTGCAGCAAGCTGTATGTAACCCCAGGTCAGCAGGTATCGAAAGGTCAGCAGGTTGCTGCCATCGGCCGTACCGGAAACGCAACAGGGCCTCATTTGCATTTTGAAATCCGCATCAACGGTACTCCCGTTAACGCGGCGCCGTATTTGTACGGCTGATCCTTGTGATAATTTTTTGTTCATTAAAAAACAGCCGGTCAGGATTTTATTCCCGGCCGGCTGTTTTTATATTTTAATTTGAACTTGATTTTTCATGCATCTCACATCAAGGTTTGATTAATCCAACCCACTTTAGACAATAACCATGTATGAGAATTTTCGGTTGAAAAGACAAAAAATGCTCTTTTAATTTAGCGGCTGTAGTGGTATAATATAACTGTTGCAATATGCGTATGACGCGTTTGCATGATTTCGGGGTCTGCCCGATATGAGGGAAAAACCGCCGTGGAGTTTTTATAATTTGTAAAAATTTATTGTTGAAGGCCCGACCCGCCTGTGCGTTGAAGTAACAGTAAGCGGTGCGAAAAACGCCGCGGTGGCAATTATTCCGGCGACGATTCTGGCACAGGGAAAATGTGTCATTGAAAATATACCAAACATCAGCGATATTACCGTTTTGTTTAAAATCCTGCGCGCGATGGGTGCAACCGTACGTGTGTTAAATAGATCTACTGTGGAAGTGGATACCACTTATATAGGCGAGCCAGTCGTTCCTTACGAGCTGGCTCGCTATATGCGTGCATCTTATTATATGCTGGGTACGCTGCTGACCCGTTGCAACCGGGCAAGCGTTTCTATGCCGGGCGGCTGCAACTTCGGTGTGCGTCCGATTGATCAGCATATGAAAGGCTTTGAAGCGCTGGGCGCTCATGTCTCGATTGACGGCGGCATGATCAATGCACAGGCGGACATGCTTTTAGGCGCGCATATTTATTTTGATGTGGTTTCTGTGGGGGCAACCATCAATGTAATGCTGGCGGCGGTCAAAGCCAAAGGCATCACGATTCTGGAAAACTGTGCGAAAGAACCGCACATTGTTGACCTTGCCAACTTTTTAAACTCTATGGGCGCTGATGTCCGGGGAGCCGGTACCGATGTTATTAAAATTCATGGCGTAGATATTCTGCATGGGACTACCTACTCCATTATTCCCGATCAGATTGAAGCCGGAACCTATATGGTGGCGGCAGCCGCTACCGGCGGAGATGTGCTGGTAAAAAATGTAATTCCAAAGCATTTGGAGTCCATTATTGAAAAGTTGGAAAAAGCGGGTGCCGTGATAACAGAATACGATGATGCCGTCCGCGTTACCAGAGACGGCGAACTCAATAAAGTAAACGTCAAAACGATGCCACATCCCGGTTTCCCGACTGACATGCAGCCGCAGATGACCGCGCTGCTTTCTATGGCAGCCGGAACAAGCATTGTAACAGAGGGCGTGTGGGACAACCGTTTTCGCTATGTCGATGAGCTGCGCCGGATGGGTGCGATCATTCAGGTGGACGGAAAAGTTGCGGTTGTGGAGGGCGTTTCCCTGCTGACAGGGGCCCCTGTTCGCGCAGTCGATTTGCGCGCCGGCGCGGCGGTGCTGATCGCCGCTATGGCTGCGAAAGGATTGACGGAGATCGAAGATATCGAACATATTGAGCGTGGTTATGAGGATATTGCAGACAAGCTGACAGCGCTTGGCGCAAACGTGAAAAAGACGATTGTGCCGGAAAAGCCCTTGCAGGCTGCGTTGTAACCTGATGCAGAGCGCCGGCGGATGAATCCTTAAAAGGATTTCCGCTTGTCGTATTTATTTTACCGGGAGGACACATGGCAAGATTTTGTTCGCTGTTCAGTGGCTCAAGCGGCAACAGCACTTATATCAGTTCCTCAGACACCGCAGTTCTGATCGACGCGGGACGTTCCTGCAAACAGCTCATGGAAGCCATGGACGCGCGCCAAATTGATCCAAAATCAATTCGCGCTATTCTGGTGACGCATGAGCACTCCGATCATATCAGTGGGTTGCGTGTGCTGCTGAAAAAATTAAAAATACCGGTTTATGCTTCTACGGAGGTTTTGCAGAAGCTGAATTGGGATCATTTGCTGGAATCAGGCGCGGATGTTCACCCTTTGGAACGTGGAACAAGGTTCACCGTGGGTTCGCTGGAAATCGATTCGTTTGACACGCCGCATGACAGCGTGCACAGCTTTGGATACCGGGTATCCACTCCGGACGGCCGGAGGCTGATTGTGGCCACCGACATGGGATACATACGCGAAAATGTTCGTGAAATGCTGACCGGATGTGATCTTGTGATGCTAGAATCCAACTATGATCAGCGGATGCTCAGCGCATCTGATTACCCCTATTATCTTAAACAGCGAATCGCATCTAATCTGGGGCATCTTTCCAACGAGGAT
Organism: uncultured Oscillospiraceae bacterium; assembly: GCA_963519235.1. Classification (GTDB taxonomy): domain Bacteria; phylum Bacillota; class Clostridia; order Oscillospirales; family Ruminococcaceae; genus Anaerotruncus. The sequence continues at coordinate 108,485 of CAUQLV010000003.1, read as the reverse complement.
TGCGCAGAGGAATTGATTCGCCTTGTGCGCACCGGGAGTACCAGATTTGTTTTAGGGCATCTGTCGCAGAATAATAATCTGCCCGAACTGGCCTATCAGACCGCATATTCCAATTTCCTACTGCATGGTATGCGTGAGGGCGTTGATTATTCGCTCCAGGTGGCGCCCCGTTCTAAGCCGTCTGAGATGGTGGTGTTATGATTACAACGCGTGTGCTTGCGGTAGGTAAGCTAAAAGAGGCATGGATGCGCGACGGATGTGCGGAATATATCAAGCGTCTTGGTTTTTGGAGCGATGTTTCCGTTATTGAGGTGGATGAATTCCGGCTTCCGGAAAATCCGTCTCCCGCTCAGATCGCGGAATGCATCGAAAAAGAGGGCGCGCGGATTTTGGATAAAATTCCGATGAATACCAAGCTTGTTGCCCTGTGCATTGAGGGTAGGCAGGTCTCTTCGGAGCAGTTTGCGGCGTGGATTTCTAAATCTGCAGTGGAAGGCTCTGGCGACTTTACGTTTGTAATTGGGGGGTCTTATGGCCTTTCTGGTCTGGTAAAAAAACGCGCGTCGCTTTTGTTGTCCATGTCTTTGATGACGTTTCCGCATCAACTCGCCCGGGTTCTGTTACTGGAACAGCTTTACCGTGCGTTTTCCATTCAGGCCAACGCGAAATATCATAAATAGGGAAATAATCGGGAGGCTCCATTGATTTTATCAATGGAGCCTCTTTTCAAGTTACTTTTTCATATATTGCGCCAGCGCGCGGGCCAAGGAAATAAGAAAGGCAAGGCTGATAAGACAAGACAACATGCAACTATTTGCTGTTTAAAGTTCGTTTGACATTGTCCTCAATTTCTGAAATTTCAGTCGTTGGCTCATAGCGGACAATCACTTCTCCGTTTTTGCCGACCAGGAATTTGGTGAAATTCCATTTGATGTCATTGCCTTGTGCGTAATTTGTATTTTCCGCGAATAGGATATCATTCAGCTTTTTGCCGATCGGATGCTTTAAATCAAACCCTTGAAACGGCTTTTGAGATGTTAAATAGGCAAACAACGGCGACGCGCCGGCGCCCTTTACCTCTACCTTTGCAAACATCGGAAAGGTGACGCCGTAGGTCAGCTTGCAAAATTCCTGGATTTTTTCATTGCTTTCCGGTTCCTGATTCAGAAACTGGTTGCAGGGGAATCCCAAAATGACAAAACCCTGATCTTTAAAACGGCTGTAAAGCGATTCCAGTTCTTCATATTGTGGGGTAAATCCACATTTGCTGGCGGTATTGTAATCAAAACCAGTTTCCCTGCATAATCAGACAGGGGAATCTCATTCCCATCAATTGATTTGACGGTAAACTCATGAATACTCATGTTGCACACCTCTTTTCCAGTAGTATGTGTTGTGTGGTTTTGTACTATTCGATTTTAACCGACAAGTAAATATCTGGGCGCCCGGCTCAAAAAATCCGATTAAAGGTTTTTGGAAAAACCACGAATCAGCTCAGCGGAGCGGTGAAATTTTTCAAGTTCAGAATCTGTCAAATTTAATTCCACAATTTCTTTTACGCCGATTCTTCCCAGAATTGCCGGAACGCCGCAAAACACACCCCGTTCGCCGTATTCGCCGTCCAGCAGAGTGGAGACGGGGATGATCCTGTTTTCATCCTGCAAAATAGATTTGATGATGCCGGCTGCGGTGGTGGCGATGCCATAGTAGGTGGTACCCTTCCGCTTTAAAATTTCCCAGCCCGCACCGATCGTGTCATGGACGAGCTGGTCAAGGTTGACATCTTTGAACCGCTCTGGATTGTCTCGCAGAATTTCGGCGAAGGTCTTCCCGCCAACTGTCACGCGTGACCATGGAACCATCTGGCTGTCACCGTGCTCTCCCAGCGCATAAGCATGAACGCTGCGCGGGTCAATCTGTACCAGTTCCCCAATCAAGGTTTTCAGACGGGCACTGTCCAGCGCGGTTCCGGTTCCGATTACCTGGCTTTTGGGAAGTCCGGAAAGCTTGTAAACATACTGCGCGATGATGTCCACCGGATTGGAGATGATTAAAAAGATACCGGTGAATCCATTTTCCATGATAGGTTCGACAATGGAATCAATGATTTTTTTGGAGGCGTCCAGTGTATCCAAACGGGTTTGGCCTTCACGCGGGGGAGCACCGGCGGTTATCACCACAATGTCCGCATCAGAGCAGTCGCTGTAATCGCCGACATTCACTTTTACATTTCGGTTAAGATAATCGATACCGTGACGCAGGTCCATCATTTCACCGCGGGCACGCTCTTTATTCAGGTCAATCAGCAGCACCTCGTCACACGTGCCCTGCGTTACCAGACTGAACGCGGTGGACGATCCTACCAGCCCGGTTCCGATAATCGCAACTTTACTCCGGTTAATTGTCATAAATTTCTCCCCTTTACCTCAATTGTCTCTTTCAGTATACCCTGATTTTCAGTTGCATTTCAATTATTTCAGCCAATCAAATGCTTGGAGCGCCATTTTCCGCTGCGCCAGCGCAGGTATGATACCACGCCGCGGAAGCCCTCGTCGATTGTCATCGCAATCCAGATGCCGGGCAGCCCGAGCCCCAGCACTTTGCCAAGCAGGAACCCGCCGCCAACCGCAACCGTCCAGACGGTCGTCACATTCAGGCAGATCGGGAACCGAATGTCGCCTGCCGTCTGCAAAGCGCGGAACAGAACAATATTGGCGGCGCGTCCCTGCTCCAGAAAGATTTCAATCAGCATAATGGTTTTGCACATTTCCAAAACCTTCGGATCGCTGGTAAATAACCCGAACAGCGGCAGGCTGAACAGATACAGCAGCAGCGAAATCGTAAAGGATACGGCCATTGAAACGCGCAGTGTGGAGTTCACACGCCTATCGGTCTCTTCCGTGCGCCGCGCTCCAATCAGATAGCCGACAATGATCTGCGTTGCCTGCGCGATTGCCGAGGTAAAAATATAGGACAGCATCGCGAACATATTGCAGTATGCGCGAGAGGTGATCACAAAGACGGGCAGGGTGTTGCACATTGCCTGAATAAAAAGCTGTGTCATGTTGTAGGAGATGGATTCCCCACCGGATGGAAGTCCGATTTTCAGCAGAAGCGTCAGCTGTTTCAAAGGGAAGGGCTTCAAATGCGACCAGCTGATGGGCGCTGCTATAAATTTGCCGAACATCCAGATAATGATGCCAACCCCGACCAGACGGGCCAGGTTGCTGGAAACAGCGGCCCCCGCGACACCCATCATCGGGATGGGTCCAAAGCCGTTGATCAGCACAAAGTTTCCGGCGATATTCAGCAGATTGATGATGATGGAAATAAACATCGTCTGCCGCGTCATACCGTTCGCACGAAAAAACGCCACAAACGTGAGATAAACTGCCTGAAGCGGCATTCCGATGCCGATGATGCGCAGATAGCCTGCAGATTCTGCCATCAGCGCTTTCGGCACCCCCATGAGTCCAAAAATCTGCTCGGAGAATCCTGCAAGCACCACACTGATGACAAGAGAAAGCAGAAAATTGACGAGCAGGGAGATGGTATAGGTCTGCGCGACCCGCCGCGTGCTTCCGGCGCCGATGTATTGCGTGATTAAAATGGTAGCCGCCATGGAAATTACGGAAAAGGAAATCAGCAACAGGTTTGTAATCACGTTTGCGTTTCCAATTGCGGCAACAGCGGTGGAAGACGTTTTTGCGACCATCAGCTGGTCGACATTGCTGACCAGCATCTGCAAAACCAATTCCACAAAAATTGGCCAGGTAAGCCCTAAAAGATAGCTGCGTGAATTGATTTTTTCGATATCTTCCATCTGTAAATAAACCTCAGTTTTCTCCGGATATTTTTATGAACGAACAGACCAGCAGAAATCATTATAACGGTTTCAGCATCATTGTCAATACAGAAAGCCTGACAAAATAAGCGCGAAAACGTTCTAAACGTTTTCGCGCTTATTTGAATTACTTTTCTGCCATCAGGTCGCAGATAGCATTGGAGAATTTCACAGGGTCTTCAATCGGCATTCCTTCAATCAGCAAGGCCTGTGTGTAGAGAAGATCAGCATAGATTTTAATTTTTTCCTTATCGCTTTCAAAAAGCTTTTGCATGGAAGCAAATACGGGATGAGACGCGTTAATTTCCAGCACGCGCTCTGCTTTCACCTTGTTGTCGCCCGGCATCGTGTTCAAAACCTTTTCCATTTCCAGAGACAACGCGCCCTGGCTGGAGAGGCAGACAGGATGTGATTTCAGGCGCGAGGAGAGGCGTACATCGTTTACCTTGTCCTGCAAGGCGTCCTTCATACAGGACAGCAGGTCCTTATTCTCTTCGTTCTTTTGTTTGGTCTGTTCCTTTTCCTTCTCGTCCTCAAGCCCTAGATCGCTGTCGGACACGGAACGGAACTCCTTCTTTTCAAATTCGAGCAGCATTTTAAGCGCGAATTCGTCGACGTCTTCCGTCATATAGAGGATTTCATATCCATTGTCGCGAACCAGCTCGGTCTGCGGCAGACGGTCAATCTTTTCTACGGTGTCACCGCATGCATAGTAAATATATTTTTGGGATTCTTTCATGCGGCCGACGTATTCGGAAAGCGTGACAAGCTTCTTTTCACTGGAGGAATAAAAGAGCAGCAAATCGGAAAGCAGGTCTTTTTTTGCGCCGTATTCGCTGTAAACGCCATATTTCAGCTGAAGGCCAAAATTTTTATAGAACGCTTCATAGTTATCACGCTCGTTTTGCAGCATGGAAAGCAGCTCGGAATGGAGTTTCTTCTCAAGGCGCCCGGCAATCAGCTTAAGCTGGCGGTCATGCTGGAGCGTTTCGCGAGAGATATTCAAACTTAAATCCTGCGAATCGACAAGCCCTTTGACGAAGCTGAAACAGTCGGGCAGCAGATCGGCGCATTTATCCATGATGAGTACGCCGCTGGCATAAAGCTGCAAGCCCTTTTCATAATCACGGCTGTAATAATTAAACGGCGCGCGGGCGGGGATAAACATCAGCGCCTGATAGGTCGCGCTTCCTTCGGTGCTGCTGTGAATGATGCGGGCAGGGTTCTCATAATCAAAGAATTTTTCTTTATAAAACTCGTTGTAATCCTCATCGGTCACTTCGGATTTCGTCTTTTTCCAAATCGGCACCATGCTGTTGAGTGTCTCGTTTTGGAGATACTGCTCATATTCCGGCTTATCCTCCGGGCAGCCTTCCTTGAGGCGGGAGGCAGGCATGTCCATCTGAATGGGATACCGGATGTAATCCGAATACTTCTTCACAATAGCGGAAATCCGGTGCAGATCCAGAAACTCGTCGTAATTATCTTCTTCCGAGTTTTCCTTAATCTTTAGTATAACCGTGGTTCCGTGCGCTTCTTTTTGGCACGGCTCAATTACATACCCGTCTGCCCCATGGCTTTCCCAGCGAAAAGCTGTGTCCGTGCCGAACTGTTTACTTTCCACCGTTACGCAGGACGCAACCATAAACGCGGAATAAAAGCCGACCCCGAACTGACCGATAATGTCTACGTCCTCTTTGGCCTCGTTCTCCTGCTTAAACTGCAAAGAGCCGCTCTTGGCGATCGTTCCAAGGTTGTTTTCCAGCTCTTCCTGGCTCATGCCGCACCCATTATCCTGAATCGTAAAGGTGCGGTTCTCGTGGTCCATGGTGAGCTGGATGGAAAAATCGTCCCGGGAAAGCCCGGTGGTTCCGTCTGTCAGCGAGTGGTAATACAGCTTGTCAATTGCGTCGGAAGCGTTGGATATCAATTCGCGCAGAAAAATTTCCCGATGTGTATAGATTGAATTGATCATCAGGTCTAAAAGACGCTTCGATTCAGCCTTGAATTCTTTCGTTTCCATCCAATATCCATCCTTTATTTTTATATCGTATAAACAGATTTTAGCACTCATTTACTTTGAGTGCTAATCCTACTATAATACATCGATGGAAAAAAATCAAGTATAAATTGTAAACAAATCAGGTCATGCCTCAGATACCGGTACTGACTGGATTTTATGAAATGCCTTTCCGATCAGCAATGGAAAAGCAGGAGCTTCAAAACGTGGTTTTCGCGACAGAATTCCCGGTAAAACGCACGCAATTTGCCTATCTATTTTGCATAGGCAAGTGATTGTTGCCTATCTTTTTTTACGAAAACGCCAAAAGCACCCGCTTTTTTGTTGACTTATACCCTAGAACTAGGATATAACTAAAGCAAGAGATAGATTAACGTTTGCCTATAAAAAAAGGATATATTCTTTTTGCTTTGTTAATCTATTTTATTTTATACCTATAAGCAAACGATTACTTATTGCGTTTGCTCACTTTATAAGGAGGACTCGATGACCATGGCGGAACAATATGCGACGCTCAAGGACGTGGCTAAGCGCGCCGGAACCACCGCAGCTACCGTTTCTTACGTGCTGAACAACTCGAAAAAGCGGTATATCAGTGAAGAATTGCGCCGGCGGGTCGAAGAAGCCGCCCGCGATTTGCATTATGTCAAGAGCAGCGCGGCCAGCAGCCTGCGCGGCAAAAAGCGCAAGATCATCGCGGTGCTGGTCCCGCAGTTCCAAAATCAGTTTTTCACTCAAATGGTGGTGAGTATTGAAAATATTGCGGATAGTTTTGGCTACATCCTGTCGATCTGCAATACCTTTGATGACCCGGAACGCGAGGCGGAAATCATTGACCGCATGCAGGCGCAGCGGGTAGACGGCTATATCATTACGCCTACTGCACGCGGCGGCGAAAATACCCGCCAGATCCGCCAAATGGGCGTGCCGCTGGTTGTGGTTGACCGCTCTCTTGACATCGACGAAGAATATTTCTGGGCTTCTTCCCAGAACTATGAGAGCATCCGCCTCGCAATGGATCAGTTTTTGCAGTGCGGTCACCGCAGAATTGCCTATATTGGATGGAATGCCGATTTCGGAGGCCTCCAGATGCGCCAAAAAGCTTATCGAGACGCTCTGGGTGCAGCGGGAATCCCAGAAAAAGACGCGATGATCTACAACGGACAGTTTACCGAGGAGGACGGCGCGCGGCTGACCGAGCAGACGCTGCGGGAGCATCCCGAAACGACCGCCCTGCTCTATGCCTATAATATCCAGGCGCGCGGCGGCGTGCAATACCTCGCAGAGCATCACATTCTGCCGGGAAAAGACATTTCGGTAATTATCGTCGGTTCGCCCGACTGGGCGCGCACCGGTTCAAACGATTTTACCTGTGTGGATCTCGGAGGCATCGGCCTTGGCAGGACGGCAGCCGAGATGCTTTTCGGGATTATCGAAAGCGAGCGCCCGATTCGTCCACAGACCCAGATACAAAGCTGTTCTCTCCTTGAGGGCAGTTCGGTATACAAACTTTAAGGAGGATTCAGAATGGAAAAGAAGAAATCAATCCTGATCGTGGCGGCAATTATTGTTGTGGCGGTTGTGGCAGGGCTTATTGCCACAAACTTTTTCAACAAAGAAGACAACTATCCCTCGCGCGACATCAATATGGTCGTGCCGTGGAATCCGGGCGGGTCCACTGATCTGACCGGCCGCGCATTGGCCGACGCCATGGGCAAAAACATGGGCTGCAACATCGTTGTCACGAATACCCCCGGTTCGGGTGGCTCAGTTGGTACATTAACGGTCATGAAAGCCGAAAAAGACGGCTATAACATCCTTGCCAACGGCATGCTCTCCCTCTCTACGCTGCCGGTGCTCGGCTATGCCGACACGACGCCGAAAGACTGGGATTTCTATCTTGCCACCTTTACCCCGAATGTGCTTGCCGTTCGCAAGGACTCCCCCTACCAGACCGCGCAGGATCTGCTTGACGCGATGAAAGCGAATCCCGGCGAGGTCACCGACGGCACCGGCGGTATGGGCTCCGGCGGACACGTTGGCATTGAAGTGCTCTGCGCGACGACCGGCCTTCAGTATAAGCATGTCCCATATGAGGGCGGCGGCAAGGCTGTTACCGCTGCGCTTGCCGGGGAAGTAGACTTCACCAGCCAGCTGCTTGTCGAAATGCAGGATATGTTTATTTCGGGCGATATGCGCGCGCTCGCAAACTTCTCTGCTGAAGATATCACGCTTGAAAACGGAACGGTGATTCCTTCGATTTTGAAAGCTGTCCCTGAAATGGCCGACCGCCTCCCGATGGGCGAGACTACCGGACTTGCTGTTCCCAAGGGTCAGCCGGAATATGTTACCGCAGCTCTTTCCAAGTCGTTCTCTGAAGCGCTGCAGAATCCCGATTTTCTCGCTTTCTGCAAGACGAAAGGCTTCCTTGTCAACGGCATGCAGGGCGAAGAAGCGGCTGCTTACATGGATAAACTGTCGTCCACTGTTACATGGACACTGTATGACTGCGGTGTTGCCACCATTTCTCCGGAAAAATACGGAATTTCGCGCTGAAACAGGTGATGCATCCAAAGGGAAAACGCAGGCACTTTTCCCTTTGGATACTGGCCGGATTCGGGAAAAGGTGTGTTTTGCACACCGTGTTGAAAAACGTCTGACTGTTTTTCTGTGGATAACCTTCTGTTAGGAGCTGATTTTATGGAAAATGAGGGAAAGCGGTTTGATTTCCTCTCATCAATCATCATGTTCGCATTATCGGTCTATGTCATTCTTGCCGGCATCGGGATTTATCACAAATCCGGCAAACTCTTTTATGTTTCCCCCGCGCTGGTTCCAACCATGCTGGGCGTCATGCTCTGTTTGCTTTCGATAGTGCTTTTCTTTAGCAGTATCAAGAATGGCGGCATATCCGTTCGCATCGCAGAGGTAAAAAGCTACTTTTCCGGAATCTTAAAAGATAAAAATACCATGCGCATGCTAGTCGGCGTGCTGCTGATGGCGCTTTACACGTTTGTGCTGCTCGACCTGCTGCCGTTCTGGCTGTCAACTTTTTTGTTCATGCTCCTGCTGATGTTCTTTCTTGATGCAGGTTCCCTTACAAAAATTCTAGTCATTTCGGTACTCTGTTCTGCATTGATCGTACTTCTATTTCAGGTATGCTTCCGCGTGCCGTTGCCGTAAGGGGGAAAGACAGATGGCTTTGACCTATCTCGCACAGGCGCTGGGGAATGTCCTGATGCCGTTGAATCTCGGTGTTTTGATCATCTCCACGTTTGCCGGGCTTATCATGGGAATGCTTCCCGGACTCAGCGCAACGATGGCGGTAGCCCTCCTGACCGGGCTTACCTACAGCTTGTCTCCGACCAGCGCAATCATCTCGCTGATCGGCGTTTATGTGGGCTCAATTTCCGGCGGATGTCAGGCGGCCGTTCTGCTTAATATTCCCGGAACGCCGGCCAGCGCGGCAACCGCGCTTGATGGATTCCCGCTCGCAAATCAGGGCAAGGGAGGACTTGCAATCTTCCTTTGCACCGCATCTTCTTGTCTGGGTACCTTGGTCAGCGTGCTCTGCGTACTGACTCTGACCCCGCTGCTTACCAAACTTTCGCTTCAGTTCGGCAGCTGGGAATTCTTTCTGCTCAGTATCTTCGGCGTTATCATCTGCGGAAATCTGACCTCCAAGGGAAGTGCGATAAAGGGTTGGATTTCCGGTGTCATCGGTCTACTAATCGCGCAGGTCGGGCTTGACCAGATCGACGCGTTTCCCCGCTTCTCCTATGGAAACATCAACATCATGGCGGGGCTTGCCTTAATTCCGATTATGATTGGGCTGTTCGGATTTCCGGAGATTATCAAAGCATTCAAAAAGACGGAGGAGCACATCCTCACCTATTCTCCCTACAAATTTAAAGAGGGAGTCGCGATTCTCAAAAAGCACGTGGTTGCCATTATTCGTTCGTCGTTCATCGGCGTGGGTGTCGGCATTATTCCGGGAGTCGGCGAGGACGTTGGCGGCTGGCTCTCTTACTGGGCAACCAAATCGAACAGCAAACATCCCGAAAACTTCGGCAAGGGCGAATATGCGGGCATCATTTCGGCCGAATCAGGCAACAACTCCTGCATCGGCGGCGCAATCATTCCGATTCTTTCGCTGGCCGTTCCCGGAAGCGCTCCGGCGGCGGTTCTGCTGGCGGCTTTCATGATGCACGGCTACCGTCCCGGACCGCTTCTTATGAACGAAAGCCCGGAGTTCCTCTATCAGGTGGCTGTTGATCTGGCGCTTGCTGCGATTGTCATGTTCCTGCTGGCTCTGGCGATCGCAAAATTCTCCGTGCGCATCCTCGGCGTCAAGAAGGAAATTCTCATGCCGATTATCTATGTGCTCTGCGTCGTCGGCTCGTTCGTCATCAATCACATCACATTCGATGTCAAAGTCATGTTTTTCTTCGGGCTAGCGGGCTTTTTCCTGGCATGGGCAGAATATCCGGCCGCACCGTTCCTGTTGGGCGTGATCCTCGGCTCGATGACCGACTCGAACCTGCGCCGTGCGCTGACCATTTCGAACGGCAGCTTCATGCCGATGTTTACACGCCCGATCAGCCTGATCTTCATACTTGCCATCGTCTGTCTGATTCTATCGCAATTTGGCGTATTCAGAAAGCTTAAGAAAAAGAGCTCCGCCAAAGCGGCGTGACGCAGTGATAAAAAGGGGGAGCCTGTTATGAAAAAACTGAAAATCGGTATCTGCGGCAGCGGATTTGCGGCGGAGCTGCATTGCGAAGCCTACCGCCTGACGCATGGGTACGAGCCTTGCATCTGCGCGGTTGCTTCCCCGTCTGAGAGCGCAGCGGAATTTGCCGAAAAGCATGGCATTTTGCATACCTATAAAAGTCTGGAAGAGATGCTCGATCATGAGCAGCTCGATCTGGTGGATATCTGTACGCCGCCGAATCTGCACGTTCAAATGATCAAAACCGCGCTGGCCGCCGGCTGCCATGTAATCTGCGAAAAACCGCTTACCGGATGGTTTGGAGACCCCAAAACTTCTGATATGCTGGAAAAGGTAACCGCGGAGCTTGATAGCCTCAAACTGGCGGTGGAACAGAGCGGTAAGCAGTTTTGCTATGCGGAAAACTTCGTCTATGCACCGGCTGTTCAGAAAAGCCGTCGACTGCTTGAAGCGACTGGCGACAAGGTGCTGTTTTTGCGCGGTGAAGAATCCCATAGCGGTTCGCACGCGCCGCATGCAGCGCTTTGGAGCGCAAACGGCGGCGGCTCACTGATCCGGCAGGGTTGTCATCCGCTCACCGCGCTGCTCTATTTGAAAGGCTGCGGGGTGCGCAGCGTAATCTGCGATGTGGGCAGTCTGGTGCCGGAACTTACGAAAGAGGAGCGCCGAAATATCCAAGCGCGTCCCAAAGACGTGGAAGATCTGGCAAACCTGCTCCTCACCTTCGAGGACGGCACCAAGGGAAGCGTCACCGCGGGCGATCTGATTCTCGGCGGGGTGCGCAATTCGGTTGAAGTGTTCACCACCGGCGGGGTACATCTCTGCAACCTTTCGCAGAGCGATCAGATGCGGGTCTACCATGTAGACGATGCAAAGCTGCAAAACGAATCTTTTACCGAGAAGGTCGAAACCCGCCGCGGTTGGCAGTCGATCTTTCTGGATGAATCTTACGCCCGCGGCTATGTGGGTGAATTGCAGGATATTTTGGAGTGCGCGGCGGGGGACAAGGGAACACCGGAATCGGATTTTGCGCTCGCGTATGAGACAATCCGGGTGACTTATGCCGCCTATCAGTCCGCGCTGGAGGGAAAACGGGTTATCCTCTGATTATCCGGGCAAAACGCCCGATCAAAAAGGAGAGTTCCTCATGCTTGGAATTGCAATTTTGGGCGCCGGAGATATCGCAAACGTCCATATCGAAGCCTATCAGGCGCTGGGGGATCGCTGTGAGATCCGCGCGCTGGCAGATATTTTTCAGGATAAGGCCGAGGCAAAATGCCAAAAATACGGCCTTGCCTGTGATGTGGTTGCCGATTATCATGAGCTTCTGGAAAGAAAGGATATCGGCCTTGTATCAATTTGCTTGCCTCCCTCTGCCCATTGTGAAGCGGCTGTGGATTTTCTGCGCGCCGGGAAACATGTCCTCTGTGAAAAACCAATGGCGCCCTCACTGGAGGAATGCGACCGGATGATTTCCGCTGCGGAAGAAGGCGGCGCTAAGCTGGGCGTCGTGGCTCAAAACCGCTTTAAGCCCGACATTATGCGTACCAAAAAGCTGATTGAGAGCGGTATTTTGGGTCAGATCTATTTTGCGCAGGCAAACTCGCTTTGGTGGCGCGGAGATAATTATTACGACCTTTGGTGGCGCGGCACCTGGGAAAAGGAGGGCGGCGGATGTACCTTTATCCATGCGGTGCACCACATCGACCTTTTCCTCTGGCTGATGGGGGATCTTAAGGAAGTTTCCGCCATGGTTTCCAACCAGAATCATCAAAACAGCGAGGTTGAGGATGTTTCGATTTCTACGCTGCGTTTTCAGAGCGGTGCGGTAGGCACGGTAATTGCGTCGCTGCTGCACCATGGTGAGGAGCAGAAAATCATCATTGACGGGGCGAACGGCTCGGTTGAACTTCCGCATAAGGTGACAGTCAGTCGGCAGCTGCCCAATGGTTATCCCGAGCCGGATGAAGAGAGGCAAAAAAAGCTGGAAGATGCATTCCGGAGCTTTCCGGAACTCAAATACCGCGATCACTGCGGCCAGATTGAAAATATGATTACCGCTATTGAAACAAATTCCAATCCGCTCATCACAGGTGCGGACGGACGCAAGACAGTTGAATTGATTACGGCGGTTTACCAGTCGGCATTCACGGGCGAAAAAGTGACCTTCCCGCTGGACAAAAAAGACCTCTTTTATACCAGGGATGGGCTGATAAGCAAAGCCGTCAGATTCCATCAGAAAACAAAGAGTGTCAAGAATTATGAGGATACCGGTATCCAGGTCGGCGGCACGCTTTGAGAAGGGGAACGTAAATGCAAAAAACGGATGGAATGAACTATGCGCCCGTTTCACAGGGAAAGGTAAAAGTGGTTTGCATGCCGGGTGAATTTGTCTTTGCAGCGGCTGGGCTTGACCATGGTCACATTTTTGCGATCTGCAACGGTCTTCTGGAGGCGGGCGCAACGCTGACAAAGGTTTGGGACGTCGATCCCCTCAAAGTACAAGCGTTTCTTGCGCGCTATCCACAGGCCCGAGCGGCTGAAAGTGAGACGGAGATTCTTGAAGACCCGGCTGTGCAAATGGTGGTGAGCGCCGTACGGCCCTGCCGCAGGTGTGAGCTGGGGCTTTCGGTGATGGCGCACGGCAAAGACTTTTTTGTGGATAAGCCCGGAATGCTTACCGCGGCGGAGCTTGCAGCCGCACGGGAAGGCTGCGAAAAAACCGGCAAAAAATATGTAGTCTATTATGGGGAACGCATTCATGTAGAGGGTGCGGTATTCGCGGAGGAATTGATCCGCACAGGCGCAATCGGTCGGGTGCTGCAGGTGACCATTCTCGCTCCTCACCGCCTGAATCGACCGATCCGCCCCGACTGGTTTTTTGAAGAAAGGCAGAACGGCGGAATTATCACTGACCTTGGAAGCCATCAGATCGAACAGTTTTTGACCTATTGTGGGGCTGAAAGCGCCACTGTTCTGCAAAGTGCGGTGGCTAATTACGCCAACCGCGACAAGGCCCATTTTTATGACTTTGGCGAAGGGGTCCTGCTTGCAGAAAACGGCGCGACGTGCTATTTCCGAGTTGACTGGTTCACACCGGACGGCATGTCAGCGTGGGGTGACGGCCGTGTATTCGTTATGGGGGAAACGGGCTCCATTGAAATTCGTAAATATCTCGATGTAGCAGTTTCCGAACAGGGGGACCATGTCATCTGGGTAGATCAGCAGGGAGAGCATCGCGAGCAGGTAACCGGAAAGACCGGCTTTGTCTTCTTCGGTAAGTTGATTCGCGACTGTCTGCACCGCACCGAAACCGCGATCACGCAGGCGCATACCTTTGAGGCAAGGCGGGTGGCGATCGCGGCACAGGAGAACGCAGCAAAAATCTGTCCGAACAGTCAGACTGAAATAAACTAGAATCAACTCAATACGCTATTTTAACGAAAAAGATGGCAGTCCCAACTATAACGGGACTGCCATCTTTTGTTGTTCTTAAAGCGGTAAAGCGCAGGTCAAAACCTGCGCTTTACTGGAAGCAGATTACGCGATATCCTCATTCTGCCGTTCTTTGTAATGATGTGCCTGCTCAAGCATCATGTCTTTTACCTTCATGAGCCTGATCTGGGTGGAACGCTCATTTTCGTCCAGCTTCATGGTAATATATTTAATCTTGATCTGCATCTCTGGAATCATTACATGTTCCAGCGCGTTGACACGCCTGCGGGTCTTTTCAATTTCGGCGGCCATGAGTTGGCAGGATTTTTCGCATTCAGCAAGCCGGAGCATTTCCGGAAGAACATCTGCCAAAGATTTTACCGCACCGTCCAGATCCGCAGAAGTGAACGCGTAACCGTAGGAATAAATATTGTTTGCATCCGCTGTGCGGGTCTTATACTCAAATACGGGGATTTCAACGCTCATGACGTTGCGGTTGGAAGCCTCAAGATAGACCTCCTGCATCGGCGCCATTAAGGCGACGTTGAGCACCTCGTCGTTCATTCCCGCGCGGGCAAGCACGAAATTTTTGTTGGCGGCGGCAATTCCCGCTTCCACCTTTTCGCGCAGAGCCTTATTTTCACGGACAAGGTCTAGGAACTGACGCATCAGCTCATCCCGCTTGTCTTTGAGCAGCTTGTGTCCGCGTGTGGCGGTAACCAGCTTCTTTTTCAGACGGGTCAGCTCCATACGCGTTGGGTTTACATTGGTATTCGCCAAGGGTTGTCACCCCTTTCCCGTAGAATTCAAAGCGTTATTTGCCGTAATACTGGTCGAGGAATTCATCCTTGATACGCTTCAGTTCGCTTCGCGGCAGGATATTCAGGAGCTTCCAGCCGATCGCAAGGGTATCCTCGATGTCGCGGTTGGCGTTATAGCCCTGAGAAACATATTCCTGCTCGAACGCATCTGCGAATTTCGCATACAGCTTGTCGATATCGGTAAGCGCCGCTTCGCCAAGGATGACCATCAGTTCTTTCGCGTCTTTACCACGGGAATAAGCCGCGAACAGCTGGTTCATCGTGTTGGCGTGGTCTGCGCGGGTCTTGCCGGCACCGATGCCCTTATCCTTCAGACGGGACAGAGAGGGGAGCACGTCAATCGGCGGCGTAACGCCTTTGCGGTACAGCTCACGGGAAAGGATGATCTGGCCTTCGGTGATGTAACCGGTGAGGTCGGGGATCGGGTGCGTCTTATCATCCTCAGGCATCGTCAGAATCGGGATCATGGTGATGGAACCGGATTTGCCTTTCTGACGTCCAGCACGCTCATACAGCGATGCTAAGTCGGTGTACATGTAGCCCGGGTAGCCGCGGCGTCCCGGAACTTCTTTACGCGCCGCCGAAATTTCACGCAGGGAATCGGCATAGTTGGTGATATCGGTCAGGATGACCAGAACGTGCATGTTTTTCTCAAACGCAAGATATTCCGCAGCGGTCAGCGCCATACGCGGAGTCGCGATACGCTCAACGGCCGGGTCGTTTGCAAGATTCATAAACATGACCGCGCGGTCAAGCGCGCCTGTTTCGCGGAAGCTCTCGGTGAAGAAGTTTGCTTCCTCAAAGGTAATGCCCATTGCGGCGAAAACGACCGCGAAGGGCTCATCGGTTCCGCGCACCTTTGCCTGACGCGCGATCTGTGCGGCAAGGTTGGCATGGGGAAGACCGGAAGCGGAAAAAATCGGCAGCTTCTGGCCGCGAACCAGCGTGTTCAGGCCGTCAATTGCGGAAACACCGGTCTGGATAAATTCCTGCGGATAGTTTCTGGCCGCGGGGTTCATCGGCAGACCGTTGATGTCCATGCGTTTGTCCGGCAGAATATCCGGGCCTCCGTCAATGGGACGTCCGAGGCCGTCGAACACGCGGGACAGCATATCCTCCGAGACACCCAGCTCCATGCTGCGTCCAAGGAACCGGACGCGGGAGTTGGAAAGGTTGATACCGGTGGAGCTTTCAAACAGCTGAACCAGCGCGTTGCTGCCGTCTATCTCCAGCACCTTGCAGCGACGCTTTTCGCCGGAAGCAAGCTCGATTTCACCCAACTCGTTATAAGTGACGTTCTCAACGCCGCGCACCAGCATCAGAGGACCGGCTACCTCTTGAATCGTACGGTATTCCTTCGGCATTAGAATTCCTCCTTTTGCTTGGCAAGTTCAGCGATTTGATTAGAGAGCGCCTTGATAATTTCATCATATTCTGTGCCAATTTGTTCGCCCGGAATATACTTGAAACGTCCGATGCGCTCACGCACGGCCATCTTTACGAGGCTGTCAACCGACACACCGCCCCGGAGGCCTTCAACTGACGAGTCATAGAATGCGAGCACCAGCTGCATCATCTTATACTGCTTTTCCAGCGAAGTGAAAGTGTCGACTTCATGGAAAGCATCCTGATGCAGGAAGTCCTCACGGATGGAACGGGCGGCTTCCAGTTTCAGACGGTCAGGCGCGGACAGTGCGTCCATACCGACCAGCTTTACAATTTCATCCAGCTCGGATTCATCCTGAAGAAGACCCATAATACGCTGGCGGAGAGCCATCCAATCCTCGTGAACGCTGGTGTTGAACCAATTGGCCATGGTATCCACATAGAGGGAATAACTGGTCAGCCAGTTGATGGCGGGGAAGTGGCGCTGATAAGCCAGCTGCGCGTCGAGACTCCAGAACACCTTGACGATACGCAGGGTGGCCTGCGAAACAGGTTCGGAAATATCGCCGCCCGGAGGGGATACGGCACCGATTACGGAAAGCGAACCTTCACGTCCTTCGGAACCGAGCGTTACGACGCGGCCTGCGCGCTCATAGAACTGTGCGAGACGGCTTCCGAGGTAAGCGGGGTAGCCTTCTTCACCGGGCATCTCTTCCAGACGACCGGACATTTCACGAAGCGCTTCCGCCCAGCGGGAGGTCGAGTCGGCCATCAGCGCGACGGAGAATCCCATATCGCGGAAATATTCCGCAATGGTGATACCGGTATAAATAGAAGCCTCACGCGCCGCAACAGGCATATCTGAGGTGTTTGCGATCAGAACGGTACGCTCCATCAGGGAACGGCCGGTTTTCGGGTCTTTCAGTTCGGGGAACTCGTTCAGAACGTCGGTCATTTCGTTGCCGCGCTCGCCGCATCCGATATAAACGACGATGTCAGCTTCCGCCCATTTGGCGAGCTGATGCTGCACAACGGTTTTGCCGGAACCAAACGGGCCGGGAACCGCCGCAACGCCGCCCTTTGCAATCGGGAACAGCGTATCAATGACGCGCTGGCCGGTGACGAGGGGACGGTCAGGGGAAAGCTTCTGTTTGTAGGGGCGTCCGAGACGGACCGGCCACTTCTGCATCAGCGTGACTTCACGGTCATCGCCGTCGGCGGTCTTGACGACAGCGACGGTTTCTGCAACGGTGTAATCGCCCTCTGCGATGGATTTGATCTCTCCAACGATGCCGAAGGGTACCATGATCTTCTGGGTGACAACATCGGTTTCCTGAACGGTACCGATCACATCACCGGCAGATACGGAGTCACCTGCTTTGAGGACAGGGACAAAATGCCATTTTTTCTCGCGGTCCAGCGAGGGAACCTCGACGCCGCGGGCAAGGGAGTTGCCAATTTTGGCCATAATGGCTTCCAGCGGACGCTGGATGCCGTCATAGATGTTAGAAATCAGACCGGGTCCAAGCTCAACGCTCATCGGAACGCCGGTGGATTCCACAGGCTCGCCAGGGCCGAGACCGGAGGTCTCCTCGTAAACCTGAATGGAAGCCTGGTCGCCGTGGATTTCGATGATTTCGCCAATGAGGCGCTGCTCGCTGACGCGTACAACGTCGAACATATTGGCGTCACGCATGCCCTCGGCAATAACCAGCGGACCGGCGACTTTTTTTATCGTACCTTTACTCATTTTTTGTACTCACCTGCTTCACTTTAGTTGCCGTTAAAGATAATATCGGAGCCCACTGCCTGCTCCACGGATTTTTTCACATTGCGAATGCCCATGCCGGTGTTTCCGGAAACGCCGGGAATGGGGATGATTGCGGGAAGACGCGCCGCGCGGTAATGGTCGATTTCCGTTTCCAATGCTGCCGCCAGCGCTTCGGTAATATAGATCACTGCGTATTCGCCTTCAGCAATCTGCCGGAGCTGCTTTGCCGCTTCGGCATGCTCGGTGACGGGAAAGGTATCCAGCCCGAGCACTGCGAAGCCGTAAATGCTGTCGCGATCTCCCATGACTGCTACTTTATACATACATTTCCCTTACCCTTTCTCTGATTGAAGCATCGGGCAGTCCATTGAGTTTGCCCGACAGGATAATGCGGACCGTTTTGATTTCGTTCTCACGTCCCAGAATATAAGCCGCGAGCGGCCCGATTCCAAAAGAGACATACTGCTGCGGGCGGATGTCACGAATCATCAGGTTATCGCACCAGCGCTCAAATGCGGAGGGCGACTGCGCCAGCGCTTCGACTGCTTCCGCATAGTTGGTGGAGGAAAGATAATCACAGATGGAGTCAATTCCTTCCACCGCGGCCTGCGCAAGTCTCGCGGCATTGAGCGTGTCGCATTCCGCAAGCGCCCGCCGGACAAATTCAAGCGGTTTTCCGGTGCGGCAGCAGCGAACGGCGGTTTTGATATCGGCCGAAGCCACTGTCAGCTCCGCGTATTTTTCAATCAGGTCGTTATCAGAAGCTTTGCCGGCGGCATAGATTGCCTCCAGCGCGGCTTTATCGATGATGATGTCGCACAGCTGGCCGTCTCTGGTCTGGGAAAGCGCCTCATAAGCCTCCTGGGCGGGTGCGTGCATTTTCTCAGGCAACAGATAAAAATCATGCGCATTGACCATGTCGTACAGCGTTTTGGCTGAAACAGTGCCATGCGAGATATAAAGGCCGAAATCCTCGGAGCCGGTGCAGACCTGCTTGATTGCGGCCTTGAGGTTGTGATAGTCGTTGGCGTATAAGAACACGTCGAACACCGACTGATCGGGAACCAGTTCGCCAATCAGGCTCCAGGTCTTCTCACGCTCCTGCGCGAGGAGTTCCTCGGCGCTGATCCGACCGTCCCCGCTGCCCCAGCCCTTGTCCGCAAGCAGACGGACACATTCATCGTAGCTTTTTGCGGATAAGAGCTGCTCGATGGTCTGGGCATTAAAGAGCAGCAATTCCTTTGAGCGGATGCGCGCAACCGCGTAGGTGTATTGCGTATCAGACATTTGGCTAACCTCCTTTTAGCGGATTACGCGCACTTTATGAGAAGAGCAGCTCCTGCACTTTGTCCTGCAGGTTTTCACGCGCGGCATAAAACAGCGCGTCAAATGAGCAGTTTTCTTCGACGCCGCCGTAAATCAGTACGAAACCGCCGTCAATTCTGCGGGTTTCATTGGAAACAGTCAGTCCGGCGGGAGCCGCTTCGGCAAGCTTGGCGGAGAAGTCCGCCGGCAGACGTTTCAGGTCAGATGCGGAGAAAAGAATGTCACCGCGCTCCGGCAGCGCAAACTTTTTCACCATTTTAAGAATCAAAGCAAAATATTCGTCATCGGTAAGTAGATAAATCGACTTTTGCGTATCGTCGATCACTTTTCCGATAAGTTCCTGTTTGGCCTCAAGAACGGCACGGCGGACCTGGAGGGCGGCAGCGGATTTCGCAGCCGAAAGGGCATTTGCCACGTCCGTTTTGGACTGGGCTTCAATCTGCGCGATCTGCGCTTTCCCTTCCTCCTGGGCCTTGTTCGCAATTTCTGCCGCCTCGGCGTTGGCCTGAGCAATCACAGCGTCCGCTGCCTGCTGCGCTTCGCTTTGAATCTGCTGTACAATTTTTTCTAGTCCTGTCATAGCAGAATTCTCCTAACTTTCATCAGTACGGAACGCTCCGCCGATTAGATATTGATGTTGCTGACACCCATGATGGCGAGCAGAGAAATAAGCAGAGCAAGGATTGCGTATGTTTCAACCATCGCCGGGAAAATCATAGCTTTACCGAACTGTTCGGGCTTTTTGGCAACCAGCCCGATAGAAGCAACGGAAGCCTGGCCCTGGAATTTTGCAGAAACAAGACCGGCAATTGCCATCGGCAGGCAGGCGCAGAAATACATGAGACCTTTTGCAAAGGAAACTTCGACCGGAGTTCCGATGACGCCGATCTGAGACAGGCAGATAAATGCAATCAGCAGGCCGTAAATGCCCTGTGTACCGGGGAGCAGCTGAAGAACGAGAACCTTGGAGAATTTGTTGGGGTCTTCCGTAACAACGCCGGCAGCAGCCTGCCCAGCGATACCAACACCGATTGCAGAGCCTGCGCCCGCGAGGCACGCGGCAAGCGACGCTCCAAGAATTGCAAATGCGAGTCCGAGATTAGCCATGAGATTAGCCATTATGAATGTCCTCCTTGAATTTGTAATATTTGGTATGGGGTGCGAACGGCTTGAATTTACGGCCGCCGCCCTCATAAAACTTACCGAAAAATTCTACGTACTGTAAGCGGTTGCAGTGCACATAAGCGCCCAGCAGGTTGATGCCTAGATTCAGACTGTGTCCGAACAGGAATACAATAAGGAACAGGATTGCACCGACAACGCCGCCTCCGGCCATCGAACCCATCTGGTTGATAACCGAGCCGATGACGCCTGTCGCAAGCCCGAGGGCGAGCAGACGGGAATAGGAAAGCACATCGCCCAGATAGCCGGTTACATTATAAAGCTCATACAGACCCTGCGCAAAGCGTACCAGCGGATTTTTGGAATCCCCGTTTGTAAGCACGATTCCGATTGCGCCGAGCACAGCGACCCAGCCGAAAATGGAACCGACCTGCGCCGGAAGCGTGAACTTGAGCTGCAGAATGCTGACGACCATTTCTGTGGAAAGACCGAACATAATTCCGCCGCCCACGAGCATATACCAGACAACCACCTTGGAAAACGCCTCCATGTAGCGTCCGGCTTTCAGATGCTGGTAAAGCTGGATTGCAAGGCCGGTAAACAGGTGAATGATACCGACAGCCATGCAGAAGACCAGCATGCGCATCGGGTCATCCAATGGGGCAAACCACAGCGGGGGAATGGAAACTTCGTGTCCAAAGAAAGTTTTGGAAACAACGGTGACCACGTCGCCGAAATAACTGCTGAACACAATGCCCCAAATCGCAGTGGAAATACCGCAGTAACAGAACATGCGCATCGTATTGCGCAGTCCGGAATCCATGTTTTTGAACTTCACCAGAAGCACTCCCGTGGCAATTGCGAGCATCGCGCCGTAGGCAAAGTCGGAAAGCATCAAACCGAACAGGAAATAATAGAATACCGCCATGATGGGGGTAGGGTCTATCTCACCTTTTCCGGGCAGACTGTAGGATTCCAAAATGCCTTCAACGGTCTGCGCCATGTAATTGTTTTTCAGCAGAGTAGGAACATCGTCTTCTTCGGCCGGTGTTTCAAATTCAATGGAAATATCAAACTTCCCGCTCAACTCCGCTTCAAGCGCGGTACAGTCCCTCAGTGGAATGTAACCGGAAAGAAGGAAGGTGCAGCGGGATTGGGCAAGCCGCCCGATTGCGTCATATTTTTCAGACCGTGTGCTGAAGTAATCCACCATGAAGCGCAGAGAATCACGCGTTCCGGCAAGACTCCGAATTTCTTCTTCGGCGGCGGCAATGACTTTTTCCGCTTCCGTCTGGCATTGCTCCAGCATGACTTTACGCTCTGCGGGAGGTTCTTTTGCGGGGGATGCGGGGCGTACGAACCCCATTGCGCGCAGCGATTCATCCACTGCGGAAGCTTCTGCGCGCGGGCATACGACCATCACGCAGGTTTGCTCTTTACTCTGGCTGATCAAATCCACATTCACCGCCGATACTTCGGGGGCGTGTTCGGCCAGTTGGGCATAGATTGCTTCCAGCGTCTGTTCGTCCGGCAGAGAGCCGATAAAAGCCGCGGTTGTGCGGGTTCCTGTAAATCTCAAAGAGAGTTCCAGACCGAGCCAGGGCGTTAATGAGTCAAGCTGCGCCTGCAGCTTTAAAATTTCCGCCTTGTTTTCCGCTACTTTTTTGTTCAGGGAAACCAGCAGGTTGGCTGTGTGCATCACTTCGTCCCGCTTACCGCCAAACGCCTCATAATCCTCAACAGAAAGGGGCTCTTGTCCAGCAAACATATCAAGCATCGAAGTCTTAAGCGGCTCATAGTCGTCCAGCACTTCCAGTGCCTGACCGGCAATCGCGACATTTTTTTCAAACTGCGCTTTTGCCTGGGAAGTGTCTGCCTTTGTAAATACACTGTCCTGCGGAGAGATATCGGTGATTTCCACCACACCCCGACGCTGCAGGGTCTCCAAAATCTGTTTGCGGTTTTTCTTCAGTGCGCATATGCTGATGCGCTGCATCTGCAGCACCGCCATAGTACGGATGCCTCCTTTTACATAGGATGGGGATTGCCAGCAGAATCATCCTGCCTGACTGCTAAATCAACTGAGACAGGATCAGCCTTTTGGCATCGGCCTGTCGGCCGCCGGCCCTGGCGTGCAGCGCGGCTATTTCCTGCTTTGCTGTTTCCAACGCTTCACTTTGCAGTTTTTCACTCTGGATATGCGCAGACTTTAGAGTTTCAGCAGCACGCGCCTTGGCTTCAGCCGTCATCCGGGTAACAGTTTCCTTGGCGTCGGCTTTCGCTTTTGCCAAGATATTATCGCGTTTCGAGGCAGCCGTTTTTTCAGTTTGCTCAGCCGCCAATTCAGCCTGCCGGACAGTTTCAATTGTTTTTTGCTCCATCTTATCACCACCCATTAGTCTTGATTTGCGAAGATTGTCGCATTTTACATAGCCTTGCCATAAGAAATTGTATAACAATTAGGTTTATTGTACAACATTTTCATGGTACAATCAATATAAAAAATTGCATTTTCCTTTTAATATATAATAAAATATTATTGTTAATCAAAAAACTATCAAAAAATGAGCCTCATAAGTTAATAAAATCGCTTTTATATGACAATTTTTCTTTTAATTCGAGTGAAATTGTGTTAAAATAATCGTCAGAAGAAAACATGAGCAATAAATTATTATAGCAGTCACTTTGTCGGAGGGCATGTCCGGCTCCATAACGGTATCTTGCATTTTTATGGGAAATACGGTAGAATCGACCTATATATAATAGGAACAGGTTTCCAGAGGGAGGAGCAAATGCTGTATATGAAGCGTACCGCTGGAATCTATTTTTTCATGATTCTGTTGCTGCTTGCTGCTTTGGCGGGAGGCCTTCCGGTGTTTGCCGCTGAGGCTCTTTCCATGACCTATGGAGATCCGGTTCCCTCTCTGCCTGCGGGCGCAACGTGGAATGCTCCCGATCCTGGTGAAAGACCCAACGCTGAGGAGGAGCATACCTATACCCTCACTGACGGCACGACAGGTACACTCACAGTCAAACAGCGCCCGGTCACCGTAACCCCCGACCCCAAGACCAAGACGGTTGGGGCGGCTGACCCGGTTTTGACCTATCAGATCAAGCAGTCCGGTTCGCTTGCTTCCGATGATACACTGAAAGGCGCGCTGACCCGTGTTCCGGGCGAAGCGGTTGGCTCTTATTCGATTTTGCAGGGGACACTGACCAATGCAGAGAACCCAAACTATGCAATCACGTTTGTTTCCGGAAAAACCTTGACAATCACCGCCGATTCTACCATTCACGACGTGACTGTTTCTGTCAAATACGGAGACTCTTTTTCGAGCAGCGGAAAGATACCGGATCAATCTTACGGAACCAGTGCGGCCGCGGGCCTTTCGGTCACGCTGTATCAGGAGACAGCAAACAGGAGCGCGTCTTTGCAGTTTGACGCAGACTTGTTAGGCGGCGTTCAGCCCACAACGCCGGTTACCCTGTATGTTGCCTTGCCTTCCAGCTTTTCCAAATCTAAAGATTATTATGTGCGCAGAACTTATGACGATTCAGACAGCCGCCTTACTGCCGATATTGAGCGGCATGGCGATTATTATTATGTCGTGTTCACCACCTCCGTGGTGGATGACGCCACTTTCCGGGTCATCCCGAAATCTACAAAATCTTCGGATAGCAACGATTATGAGGTGTCTTCTTTCTGGGAGGACGTCATCGACGCCATTTCTGACGCGAGGAACGGAGACCGCATCCGTGTCAACACAGGGACTAAAACCACCATGGCGGCGCATGTTCTGCGTGAACTGAAGGGGCTGTCGATTACGCTGTCGCTGAAACGTTCCAATGGACAGACGATCAATATCTATGGGAAGGACGTCGGGTATATTTCTTCCGGCAAGGACTATTACACCATGACGGAGCTGGCAAGGGAATATGACAGTTCTGAGGAGTCCTCTTCTTCCATAGCACAGCCGTCTCCCAGTCAGACCGCTTCTTCCTCGTGTGTCCAGTCGTCTTCCGCACCCGCTGTTCCCGTAGCGCAGCCGTGGACGCCCGCTCCTTTGCCGGTATCTTCTTCGCTGCCGACATCCTCCTCGTCTTCGGAAGTCTCTAGTTCCGTTCCGGAAGCACCGTCGTCCTCGGAAACAGAGAAAGAGGAGGAATCGGAAATTGAAATTATCGCGGAGGAGGACGAGCCCTATATAGACACTGACGGGGAATCGGATGGCCAGTCTGCCGGCTCCGCTTTTTATCCTGTTTTTGTGGTTGGTTCCCTTTCCGCGGCGGGAATACTGGCCGGCATAATTACTTCGATTGCCTGTCGCAAACGAAGGTAGATAAAAAAGGACAAGAATTTTGTATGCAGCAACAGTTGCGTTTTCTGGAAAGTCATGATATAATAAAATGTATAGAATATTTCTAACATTTATTATATTTTTAGACATCTTCACACCCTCACCCCCCTATAGCTGAAACGGTCTGCAATTTTGCGGGCCGTTTCAGTCTTTTTATGCTCTAAATCTTGACAGGCATTCTGGTTTAGTGTACTATTGTGTTATTCTACTAATACATATAGAACAGTTCGTAAAATAAATTGAAGTATTTTGGAAAGGTAACTCGTTATAGACTAATGAGCTCCTTTTGTATCAATTTATGAAAGCTGGACGGGACTAGAATGTGATGGCAACGTGATCAAAAGATGCTGAAAAGTTGTATGTATATTACAAAATGGAATAAAGGGGTAGAAACTTATGGCAGAAGTAATGGAAAATCAGGAGCAAGCAGAGGCATTGACGGAAACCTCGCCTGCAATTGCTGCAGAGCAGGAAAAAAAGAACCCTGTAAACGATGATTTAAAACGGTTTACCCGAAAGAAAAAGAAGAAGAAGAAGTGGGTGATTGCGGCTGTACTGCTTCTTGTCGTCGGCTTCGCCGCATATAAGTTTCTGACGCGCGGAAATATTAATATTCCCGTTACAACAACGCCGCTCGAAAAGGGCGATTTAGTGAACAGCGTCAGCCTCACCGGTGTTGTGCAGAGCGCCGACTCGATGCAGGTATACGCAAAGGGAAGCGGAAATGTCGATACGATCGCAGTTGCCGTCGGAGATCATGTGGAAGCGGGCGATGTGCTTTGTTTGCTGGATTCGAGCGATATCAAACTGTCCATTGAGGAAAAGAACGCTTATATTGCGAACACCGCAAAAGCGAATGAGCTGGGGCTTTCCTCTACGAAGAAGGATTATGAGGACGCGCTAAGCGATCTGAAAAATCAAATGGACAGTTCTGTGGATTCGGCGGAGCGGTCGCTTGACGCCGCTCAACGCGAATTGAATGATGCGCGCGCCGATCTCAATGACCACAAGGACGACATGGAATACGCGGATGATGTCATGTATGCCAGCGAAAAGAAGCTGTCCCGCGCGCGGGAGGCCTATGATCAGGCAGACAAAGACCTTGGTGACGGAAAAATTACACGGGCTGAATATGATGCGATTGAAAAGGCCTATCAGGATGCGCTGAAAGAATGGAATGACAACAACACCGAATACGGCGGGGATTTAACTGTTTACAGCAAGGATTACCGCAAAGCGCGCCTGAGTTATGAAAGCGCCCTGTCCAGCCGGGACATTGCGGTGAAAGAATCCAAACGAAAACTGGAAGACCTGCAGACTCAGATTGAAAAAGGAAAGCTGTCGGCAGATCAGACCGCAGACCAATTCGCGCTGCAAAAGCTGCATAAGCAGCTTGCCGATTCCACTGTCACCGCGCCGATTTCCGGCACCGTGACAGTTGTGGAAGCAAAGCTGGGCGCGCCGGCTTCCGGGCTGCTGTTCGTCATTGAAGATACCGATAATCTGGTTGTCAAGACAAAGATCAAAGAGTATGATGTGACGACTGTGAAAGAAGGCTTGCCGGTAGATGTAAAATCGGACGCCACCGGAGACGCGGTTTTCAATGGGCGGGTGCAAAAGATTTATCCGGCCGCAGTGAAAGCGGACGACGGCACCACAAAAGATGAAGGCACCGTGGAGTTTGAGACCGAAGTGTCGCTTACCTCTAAAGATACCGGAATGAGGGTCGGCATGAATGTCAGACTGGGTGTTACCACAGGAGAGAGAAATGGAATTTACTATGTCCCATTTGACGCTGTCACCACCAATACCGACGGGAAAAATGTGATTTATATTGCAAAGCAGCAGGAAGAAGGCAAGATGACGGCAGAAGAAATTCCTGTTACCACCGGTATGGAAACAGATTTTTACATAGAAATAAGCGGTGACCAGCTGAGTGACGGTACACAGGTCATTACAGATCCGTCCATGGTAACGCGCGGTATGCCGGTTATGGTGCTGCCTGACAGCGCGGCGATTCCGGCTAAGGGGTGAGGGCATGAACTATGAAAATCTCACACCCGATTTAGAATCGAACTCCCTGATCATTGACATGAAAGGGATTGTGAAGCGGTTCTATATCGGCCAGCCGAATGAACTCGAAATTCTGCGCGGTATCGACTTGACTGTCCGCAAAGGCGAATTTGTTTCTATCGTCGGAGCATCCGGTTCCGGAAAGTCGACTTTGATGAATATCATTGGAGCGCTTGACCGCCCGACCGAGGGAACCTATGTGCTCGATGGCGTTCCGATGGATGATGTTCCTGACGACCTGCTTTCAGATATCCGCAACTGCAAAATCGGGTTTGTATTCCAAACTTTTAATTTGATTCCGCGCACATCCGCGCTGAAAAATGTGGAGCTGCCGATGCTTTATGCCAATGTGCCGCTCGGCAAGCGTTCCGCGCGTGCGAAGATGCTGCTGGATCTGGTGGAAATGACCGAGCGGATGGGGCATCAGCCCAGTGAACTTTCCGGCGGACAAAAACAGCGTGTTGCCATTGCGCGCGCAATGGCGAACGACCCTGCTATCATTCTGGCAGATGAGCCGACCGGTGCGCTCGACACGGCGACCGGCCGTCTGGTTATGAATTTGTTCCACACGTTGCACCGCGAGCAGGGTAAAACAATTGTTTTGATTACGCATAACCCCGAATTGGCTGCCGAAACGGAACGTGTCATCACGCTCAGCGACGGAAGAGTCGTCGGCTGTGAGAGGGGGGCTGCAGTCCATGCAGTTGTTTGAAAATATTTTTCTGGCCGTCAACGGCCTTCGCGCCAATAAGATGCGCGCACTGCTGACAATGCTCGGGATTATTATCGGCATCAGCTCTGTTATTACAATTGTCACTGTCGGGGATTCGATGACGAACTCAGTTACCAAACTGTTTAATGATCTGGGAGCAAACAGCATCCAGGTTTATCTTGGCGACAAAGCAGATGAATACGGCAATGTCAATTCCAGCCATGAATGGGAGGAAAGTGACTATATTACCGATGATATGATCGCGCAGTATCAGGAATCCTTCGGCAGCAAAATCGAGGCTTGGGCCATATCCACCTATGTAGGATCCGGCCAGGCGATGAACGAACACAACCGCGCGCAGGGTGATGTCATAGGCACCAATGCCGGTGCGATCAAAATTCAGAATGTGCCGCTGGTTGCCGGCCATTTTCTGAACGAACGGGAAGTTTCCGGTGCGAAATATGTAGCGGTGTTATCAGACAAATTTGTAGAAAAGCTGTTTCCTAATATCGCCTATCAGCAGGCGCTTGGACGCGAAGTGAAGCTCCGGCTGGCTCAGGGAACCTATACGTTTACAGTTGTCGGCGTTTACCATTTTGAAGTGACCGGTATGATGTCCAATATGACCGGCGATACCACAACAAACATCTTTATTCCCCAGCCGGTTGCCTACCAGATTGCCGGCGGGAAAAAAGGGTATTCCGGCATGCAGATAAAGGCTTCGGAGGAAGTTACGGATAGCAAGCTGTTTGCCGAGCAGACAAAACAGTATTTTAACCGCAGATTTTACCGCAGCAACAAATACATTGAGATTCAGGCGGAGAGCATGGACAGCATGATCGGCCAGATGACCGGCCTGATGGGCACCATGAAAACGGCAATCTCCGTAATCGCCGCCATTTCACTTCTGGTGGGCGGCATCGGGGTCATGAATATTATGCTGGTATCGGTGACCGAACGAACCCGTGAAATTGGGACTCGCAAAGCGCTCGGTGCAAAGAACAGCGCCATCCGCATCCAATTTATCGTGGAGTCAATGATTATCTGTTTGATTGGCGGTGTCATCGGCGTGCTCCTTGGCACAACGCTCGGCAGGCTTGGGTCTGTTCTGCTTGGAGCCCCGGGCTGGCCATCTCCGCTGGTCGTTTGCGTCGCCGTCGGATTCTCGATGGCAATTGGCGTATTTTTCGGCTATTATCCTGCGAACAAAGCTTCTAAGCTGGATCCGATCGAAGCGCTTCGCTATGAATAATCTTTGGCAGCACCCCAAAATCAGGCCATACATCTTTGATGTATGGCCTGACGTTTTTATCGAAAAAAGTAAAAATTTATTATATTATAGACGAAACCAGGACGGGATATCGTGGATTTGCAGTCATTTTTTGAAATTAATTTGGTGGACTTGCAATATTCATTGAATTTCGGACAATGTATGATATAATAATAACACAAGTTTCAAAAAGACAAACAAAAGGAGCTGTTAATCATGCCGTTGGTTACTACGACCGAAATGTTCAAGAAAGCATATGAGGGCGGTTATGCGATAGGCGCGTTCAATGTGAACAACATGGAAATTGTACAGGGCATCACCGAAGCTGCGTCGGAACTGAAAGCACCCGTCATTTTGCAGGTGTCCGCCGGAGCGCGCAAATATGCCAAACATAATTATCTTGTTAAGTTGGTTGAGGCCGCAATTCTGGAAGCGGATTTTCCGATTGCGCTGCATTTGGATCACGGCGCCGATTTTGAAATCTGCAAATCCTGCATAGACGGCGGTTTTACCTCTGTTATGATTGATGGAAGCGCCCGCAGCTTTGCCGAAAATATTGCCGAGACAAAAAAAGTAGTGGAATACGCCCACGATCACGGCGTTGTGGTTGAAGCGGAACTCGGAAAGCTCGCAGGTATTGAGGACGCTGTGCATGTAAAAGCGGAGGATGCTTCTTATACCAATCCCGCTGAGGTGGAGGAGTTTGTTACCAAGACCGGAGTGGATTCGCTGGCAATTGCAATCGGCACAAGCCATGGCGCCTTTAAATTTAAGCCGGGCCAGAAACCCCAGCTCCGCTTTGATATTTTGGAAGAAGTCAGCAGAAGACTCCCTGGTTTCCCCATCGTTCTGCATGGCGCATCCTCTGTCCCTCAGGATCTGGTAAAGGTGATCAACCAATTCGGCGGTGAAATGCCCGATGCAATCGGAATTCCGGAGGAAATGCTGCGTCAGGCCGCGCGCTCCGCAGTATGCAAAATCAACATTGACTCCGACGTGCGTGTCGCAATGACCGCCGCGATCCGTAAATATATGGCGGAAAACCCCAGCCACTTTGACCCGCGCCAATACCTGACACCCGCTCGTGCGGCTGTTAAAACAATGGTTGCGCATAAGATCAATGAAGTTCTCGGCTGTGCTGGAAAAGCATAAGCGTCTGAATAACGGAAGACCTGCCGCAAAGCGATTGAAAAATCGCTGGCGGCAGGTCTTTTTTACTCTTATTTACTGTAAGCAGTCTCTAAAATACTCTGAAGGCTTGTTCCGTGAGGCCTGTTAAAGCGGTTCAAATGATAAAGCTCATCCGGGTCGCCTGTTAGGTAGTTGATCTTTTCCGTGCACGTAAGTGCGGCTTTAAATCCTAATTCTTTCAGAATGAGGAGCGCTTCCTCACTGACCTGCCCATATGGATAGGCAAACGCTGTGGGCAGCCACCCGCTCAAATTTTTACGGCATTCATCCTGCATTTTGCCGATATCGGAGATCAGCACGTGGCGGTATTCAGTATCTTTTTCGCCCCGCATTTTTTTTGCGCCTTTCCGGCCGTTTGCCAGCAAATGCAGGTTGTAGGAATGGTTTTGCACTTCGACAATTCTACTTTTCTGCAATAAGGCAAGTTCGTTCCATGTGCAGTGGGAATAGCAGATCTGGTGGTCATCCATGCAGGAATACTGGTCGACATAGGTTCCGACCACGGAGAAAACAGCCTTAAACCCCATTTCTTTTAAAATCGGGAAAGCATATTCATAAAAGCTCTCGTACCCGTCGTCAAATGTAATCATGACCGGCTTTTCCGGCAGTACGGTTTCTCCGTTCACATAATCAATCAGATCTTGAATCAGAATGGATTGATACCCGTTGTCTTTAAGATATTGAAGATCCTGCCGGAATTCATCCGGTGAAATGGTGAAGGGGTTCAAACGCGCTTGCTCTTTTAAAATATGGTGATACATCACAATTGGCAGTGCAATCGCCTGTGAATCGATCGGTGCATTTGCCGGCACGGCGAGGCGGGCAATCAAGCCGCTGAAAGAAATCAGCAGCGCAAGCGACAATGTAAAAATAGCCTGATTTATCCGTTTCAATCATATCACACCTAAATTCAGGATAATTCAGTTTATGTGAACAGATTTTGTGATATGCCCGAGACGATTATTCTATTAATTGAGAAAAAACCTGCGGAACCAGCAGGGAAGCCGCTCCGATCGCGGCCGCATTGCTGCCAAGCTGAGCAATACGAAGATCAATTTTTCCACTCCATACGTGGCTTTTTACCGTATCTGTCAGCCGGTCAAGAAAAATGTCACGGTAACCGGACAGCTCGCCGCCGAGAACCACTGCGTCAGGGTCCATCAGGTTGACGGCGTTTGCGACGGCAATTCCCGCATAATGAGCCGCCTTTAAGAAAATATTCTTGATCGCGGTGTCTCCGGAGCGCGCGGCTTCCGCCGCATTTGCCAGCGTAAGCTGTCCGCCCGAATCCAAATGGCGGCGCAGCAGAGGCGCTTTACCCGCGTAAACAGCTTCTGTGCAGCGGCGCAAAATGGATTCCACAGAGGAAAAGGTTTCCAGGCATCCATAGTTGCCGCAGTGGCACCGTTCGCCGCGCGGGTTCATGGTCATGTGCCCCAGCTCGCCGGCAGCCCCGTTTTTTCCTCGGTAAATCTGCCCGCCAGACATGATACCCATGCCGATTCCGAGAGATAGCTGAATATAAAGAAAATCATTTATATCTCGTGCCGCCCCCAAAAGATGCTCTGCCGAAGCCATGGAGTCCGGATCATGGCATAAAAGCACCGGAACGCCGAATTCTTCCTCTAATATGCCGCTTAGGCCCACAGATTCAAAATTTCCGAACAGATGCGCCCAAACGGACCCTCTCCGGATCGCATCCATATGTCCCGGAAGAGAAACTGCAATGCCCGCAACAGAATTCTGCGGAACCTGCTTCAGGATTGAACGGGTGATTGCCCGCATATCTGATAGAATCTGCGTTCCGCTTCTGTCGGGAACGGGCTGCGTTTCACAGTGCAGCATATGGCCTGCCAGGTCGGTAATGACCGCCGTCATATGATCGAAACTGGCGTCCAGGCCAATCGTCAGATGCCTTTTACCGTTTATCATTAGACAGGTCGGGGTGCGCCCTGCCGTTGCCTGGGGCGCTTTTTCTTCCCATAGAATTTCCCACTCTAACAGATCGGCGCAGAGAGCCGAAACACTGCCCCAGCTAAGCCCGGTGGCGGACTGAATTTGCATTTTTGTCATAGCCCCGTTGAGGCGGATACATTCAAATATGCGCCGCAGGTTAGTCCTGCGCAGCTCTTCGCTGCTACCCGGTTTTTTCAAATATGCCGCCCCCTTCAGATTTTTCGAGATAGGTATTGTAAGAATGGTAATACTATACCATATGCCTGCCGGACAAACAATACGAATCTCAACCCGTCTCACTTGGCTGTGGGAGGATAAATTGAGAATAGCCTAGCATACTGCATAAGAATATGCTATAATACTTATAGAAAATAAATAGAGTAAAATAACGAAAGAAACAGGTTGTATATGAAATTTAATGATCTACAGTTACTTGAGCCAATTCTGCGCGCCGTGCAGGATGAAGGTTATACAAATCCTTCCCCCATTCAGGAACAGGCAATTCCGCCTGCGCTTGCCGGTCGCGACGTTCTGGGCTGCGCCCAGACCGGAACTGGCAAAACTGCTGCTTTTGCAATTCCGATTCTGCAGCGCCTGGCAGCGCAAAAAACCGAGAACGGGCGGCCGCGGGCAATCAGAGCGCTGATTTTGACCCCGACGCGAGAACTCGCTCTGCAAATTTGCGACAGCTTCAAAGCATATGGGCATTATCTGCGCATGCGCACAGCGGTCATTTTTGGAGGAGTCTCGCAGAACCCGCAGGTAGACGAGCTCAGACGCGGAATTGATATTCTGGTCGCCACTCCCGGAAGGCTCAACGATTTAATCGGACAGGGATATATCGATTTAAAAAATGTCGAAACACTGGTGCTTGACGAAGCTGACCGGATGCTGGATATGGGATTCATCCACGATGTGGAAAAAGTGATTGCCTGCGTCCCTTCCAAGCGACAGACGCTTTTCTTTTCAGCTACAATGCCGGACAGCATTATGCGGCTGTGCGACAGAATTCTGACCGATCCGGTAAAGGTGGCCGTTACGCCGGTCTCTTCGACCGTCGACATCATTGAGCAAAGCCTATATTATGTGGACAAGGCGAACAAACGCAAACTGCTCCTTCACCTTTTGAAAGACCCCGCGCTGGTTTCCGTTCTCGTGTTTACTTTTACAAAACACGGGGCCGACCGTGTGGTACGGGAGCTGGAAAAAGGCGGTGTCCACGCGCAGGCGATTCACGGAAACAAAAGCCAGAACGCGCGTCAGAATGCACTGAACGCGTTTAAGAACGGGGATATCCGCGTGCTTGTGGCTACCGATATTGCGGCGCGCGGCATCGATATCGACGAGCTGTCCCATGTTATCAACTACGATCTGCCGAACATACCGGAAACCTACGTCCACCGCATTGGGCGCACCGGGCGTGCCGGTCTGGGCGGTACGGCCATTTCCTTCTGCTGCTTCGACGAGAAGGAAGACCTGAAAGAAATTGAAAAGCTGACCGGAAAGAAGATTCCTGTTGTAGAGGATCACCCGTTTCCAATGGAAATTTTCGTGCTAACGCCAAAACAGCCCCGCCAACCTCGTGAGCCCCGCCAAAGGGTGGCTTCGGAAAGAGGAAAACCGGGATCGGTGCGCAAAACGTCTGACAGTGTTCCTGCCAAAACAGGCAGAAGTAAACCCAAACCGAAGTATTCCCGTAAAGGCTGATAACAAATAAAATTACTGAACAGGCCGGCGCGCTTGCGCGCCGGCCTGTTTTATGTTAAAATAAATCTGTTGTGCACACATTTGTATTTCCAGTAGATACAATCGTGTGGATGTGTTTTTGAATATTGGATTGAGGAGTGTTCTTTGGGTGGATTACTTGAATCAGATCGTGAAGTTTATGAATTCGTTTTTGTGGGATTTTGCATTGCTGTTTTTGCTATGCGGAACCGGTGTCTATTTTACGGTACGTCTGAAATTTGTTCAGATCCGGAAGTTCCCGGCGGCATTTAAAGCAGTGTTTGGAAACATCAAGCTGAGAGGTGCAAAAGCCGACCAGGAAGGAATGAGCTCTTTCCAGTCTCTTGCGACGGCCGTAGCCGCTCAGGTGGGGACAGGAAACATCGCAGGCGCCGCGACCGCAATTGCTTCGGGAGGGCCGGGCGCCATCTTCTGGATGTGGCTGTCCGCGTTTTTCGGCATGGCTACCATTTACGGAGAAGCAACCCTGGCGCAGAAGTATAAGACCCGCATCGATGGGCATGTGACAGGCGGCCCGGTTTATTATATTAAGGCGGCATTTCAGGGAACGTTTGGCAAGGTGCTGGCAGCTGCCTTTTCCTTGTTTATCATTCTTGCACTCGGATTTATGGGCAATATGGTGCAGTCAAATTCCATTAGCGTGGCGTTTGAAGCAGCGTTTGGTGTGAATAAGCTTTACGTCGGAATCATCGTTGCCGTTGTTGCGGGCTTTATTTTTCTGGGCGGTGTGAAGCGGATAGCCTCAGTGACGGAAAAAATTGTTCCGATTATGGCGGTTTGTTATGTGCTGGGTTCGCTGGTCATTCTGATCGGAAACTTTAGCCAAATCGGCGAAGCGTTCCGGCTAATTTTTGTCGGCGCATTTGACCCGTCCGCCGTCATGGGCGGAGCGGTCGGCATCACCGTGAAAACTGCTGTGCGCTATGGCGTTGCGCGCGGGTTGTTTTCCAATGAGGCAGGAATGGGTTCGACTCCTCACGCACATGCCATGGCAAAAGTGGACCATCCCTGTGACCAGGGGCTTGTGGCAATGATGGGCGTTTTTATCGATACCTTTATCGTGCTTACGATGACCGCTTTGGTTGTGGTCATTACAGGTTCTTTCCAATCCGGGCTGACCGGTGTGGAGCTTGCGCAGGCGGCGTTCGTATCCTACTATGGAAAATTCGGCAATATTTTTATTGCGGTCAGCCTGCTCTTTTTTGCTTTTTCCACCATTATCGGCTGGTACTTTTTCGGGGAACAGAATGTAAAGTATCTGTTCGGAAGCAGAGCGGTGAAATTTTATGCGGCTTTGGTTGTTCTGTTTGTGATTGTCGGGTCGGTTATGAAGGTGGGATTGGTCTGGGACATGTCGGATATGTTTAACGGACTGATGGTCATTCCGAACCTGTTGGGATTATTAGCCCTTTCGGGTATGGTGGTCGCGCTGGACAGAGAGACAAAACGCTAGAAAATAACAACACCCCTATGTCGACAGAAATCGTCATAGGGGTGTTATTTTATTTGCGAATCTGATATAATAATATCCATTCATTTTAAGATAGATCGAGCAGGGAATCCTAAATATTGGGATTAGATAGGAGAGAATCCGATTTGCTATTGTTATCAGCAGAACACATCAGTAAAAGCTTTGGAGAAAAGCCGCTGCTGAAGGATGTTTCGCTTTTTTTAAACGAAGGGGAAAAAGTCGGCATCATCGGTGTCAACGGCACCGGGAAATCCACATTTCTCAAAATTGTGGCAGGTCTGCTACCGCCGGACACCGGAACGGTCACCCGCGGCGGCGGGGTCTGCGTGGGGTATCTGCCCCAGAATCCGGACTTTCAGGACGGCACGTCGGTTCTCACGCAGACGCTGCGGGGAGCGTCCCCGCAGGCGGACGATGTGCGCGAACATGAGGCGAAAACCATACTCACAAAACTCGGAATCACGGATTTCGATCAGGATGTGGGAATCCTATCTGGCGGGCAGAAGAAACGTGTGGCGATTGCATCCGCGCTCATGACGCCCTGCGAAGTGCTGATTCTGGATGAACCGACCAACCATTTGGACAATGAGATGATTGCGTGGCTGGAAAAATATCTGATGCGGTATTCCGGCGCAATTGTTATGATTACGCATGACCGATATTTTCTCGACCGGGTCACCAATCGAATCGTAGAGATTGACCGGGCATCCCTCTACAGCTATTCGGCCAATTTTACCCAGTATCTTGCTTTAAAGGCGGAACGGGAGGAAATGGATGAAGGAACCGCGCGAAAACGCAGAAGTCTCCTAAAAAAGGAACTCGAGTGGGCGCAGCGGGGAGCCCGCGCCCGCGGAACCAAGAGCCGTTTCCGTCTGGAACGCATTGACGATTTGAAGGAAGGCACCGCCCCCCTGGCAAAGACAAAGCTAGAGCTTTCCTCCATGGCAAGCCGGCTTGGCAAGAAGACGGTGGAACTGGAGCAGGTCGAAAAATCCTACGGTGAAAAAATCATTATTCGGGATTTCTCCATGATTGTTTTAAGAGACGACAGGATTGGGATCATCGGGGATAACGGTGCCGGAAAATCAACGCTGCTAAAGCTCATACGCGGAGAAACTCAGCCGGAAAGCGGAACGGTTACCATCGGTGATACGGTTCGGCTCGGATATTTTTCCCAGGAATGCGGCGAAATGGATTTGAACCAGCGCGTGATCGATTATATCAGGGACACGGCGGAAACGATCGAAACGCCGGAAGGAACCTTCACCGCAACGCAGATGCTGGAAAAATTTCTGTTCCCGGGAGAGCTGCAGTGGAATACCATCGGGCGGCTTTCGGGCGGCGAGCGTCGGCGGCTTTATCTACTCCGGGTGCTGATGGATGCGCCGAATATACTTCTGCTGGATGAGCCGACAAATGACTTGGATATTGAGACGCTAGCAATACTGGAGGATTATCTGGATAATTTCCCCGGTGCGGTGATAACAGTATCGCATGACCGCTATTTTTTGGACAGGGTCGTGGAACGGGTATTTGCATTTGAACCGGATGGAACACTCAAACAGTACCTCGGCGGCTACACGGATTATTTGGAACAGTCGCGCGCGGAACAGGCGCCAGCTGCGCAAAAGTCCTCAAAATCGCCATCACAGGACGGACGTGTGCGGGAACGCAAACTGAAGTTTACCTATAAGGAAGAGCGGGAGTTTGTGGCGATTGACCGGGAGATCGCCGAGCAGGAAAAAGCGCTGGAGGAACTGAGCAGCGCGATAGATAAGGCAGGCAGCGATTTTGAGCGTCTTCAGGAGCTGCTGCAAAAAAAGTCAGAAACCCAGGCTGCTTTGAATGATAAAATGGAGCGATGGGTTTATCTGAATGAACTGGCGGCGAAAATTGAAGCGCAGAACGGGTGAATCCCCAAAGCGTCTGGAGGATAATTTGTGGCTACAAAAGTATACTTTACAAAAGGTGATTTAAAGAGCCTGATTCTTCCGTTGATCGTTGAGCAGGTGCTTGGAGCCACAATTGGCGTAGCCGACACCCTAATGGTTGCTAGGTGCGGGGAAGCGGCGGTTTCGGGCGTTTCTTTAGTGGATTCTATCAACATCCTGATGATTCAGGTGTTTGGGGCGCTGGCAACCGGTGGTGCGATTGTAGCTGCCCAGTATCTGGGGCGCGATGATGATGAGAATGCCAATCTGGCGGCAAAACAGCTTCTGCTGGTTACCGGGCTTCTATCACTGGTCATCATGGTGGGCTGTCTGGTTGGACGTTCTGTGATTCTCACCGGCTTGTTTGGGACTGCGGAGCGTGCTGTGATGGAAAATGCAAAGATTTATCTTCTCTATTCGGCGCTCTCTTACCCGTTTATCTCGATCTATAACGCGGGAGCGGCTTTGTTTCGTTCCATGGGCAATTCGCGGATTTCGATGGTAGCGGCGCTGGTGATGAACGTCCTGAATATCTGCGGCAACGCGCTGCTCATCTTCGGCTTCGGAATGGGTGTTGCGGGAGCGGCAATCGCGTCCCTGTTTTCGCGGATTGCCGGGGCGGCGATGCTGTTTTTCTTATTGCGCAATCATAATAACCGCATTTGCATTGACAGTTTTTCCAATTTCGGGCTGCGGCCTAAAATGGTGAAGAATATTTTACAAATTGGAATCCCGACTGGAACGGAAGCGCTGATCTTCCAAATCGGGAAACTGATGGTCGCAAGTTTTGTGACCACTTTCGGGACAGTTGCCATCGCGGCGAACGCTGTGGCAAACAACATGATGACCTTTTCCCAGATCACCGGCTCGGCGATCAGCCTTTCCATGATTACGGTGGTGGGGCAGTGCATCGGTGGTGGAGACTACGAGCAGGCTAAATCCCATATCTTTCGCCTGACCGGCCTGTCTTATCTATTGATGTTTCTGCTGAATTCTGCGATGATGCTGTCGATGAAGTGGATAATCGCGCTGTTTGCGCTTTCCGCTCCGACTGCCAGTCTGGCATGGCAGCTCAGCATGCTCTGCAGTCTGCTCGGGATATTATTCTGGCCGGCATCGTTTACTTTGCCGAACGGGCTTCGGGCAGCAAACGATGTGAAATTTACAATGGTGACTTCAGTGCTGTCCATGTGGCTTTGGCGCGTGGGGCTTGGATATTTGCTCGGCTGTGTAGCGGGCTTAGGGGTTTTGGGTATATGGTTCGGCATGGGTGCTGACTGGATGTTCCGTATGACGGTGTTTACCGCGCGGTTTTTCAGCGGCAAATGGCAGAACCGCCAGTTGATTTAAACGAATGGGAGCAATGATAATGGAACAGTTGATTGTATTAGGGACAGGAAATGCGATGGTGACCAGGTGCTATAATACCTGCTTTGCCGTTTCCGATGGGGCAGGGGAGTATCTGCTGGTTGACGCCGGCGGAGGAAATGGAATTTTGGCACAGCTGGAAAAAGCGGGGGTAGACCCTGCGCATATCCACGATATGATTGTTACGCATGAGCACTGCGACCACCTGCTTGGAGTGGTCTGGATTCTGCGTAAGGTGGGTGCAATGATACTGGCGGGAAACTACGAAGACTGCCTGCGGATCTACTGCCACCGGAATCTGATTCCGTCCATTATGACGATTGCGGGGCTGACCCTGCAAAAAAAGTTTACCGATCTCATTGGAAACCGGATTTTATTGTGCCCGGTTGCCGACGGAGAACGGAACATCCTGCTCTCCAGGGAAGTCACTTTTTTTGACATTCATTCTACAAAAGCGGAGCAGTATGGGTTTGTGATAGAACTCAGCGGCGGCAAAAAGCTTGTCTGCTTAGGGGACGAGCCGTATAACCATGCTTGCGAGCGCTATGTAAAAGGCTGTCAATGGCTTCTTTCCGAAGCATTCTGCCTTTTTTCGCAGCGGGAGAAGTTCAAGCCCTATGAGAAACATCACAGCACGGTGAAAGACGCCTGCCTTCTGGCTCAGGAGATGAATGTGCCGCATCTTGTGCTATGGCACACGGAAGATAAAAACTATGACCGCCGCAAAGAGCTGTACACAGCGGAAGGAGCACAATTTTATACGGCAGATCTGCATGTGCCATATGATCTGGAAGTCATAGATCTTCTATAAGGATTTGTTACGAGGGGGGAAATTGCTGTGAATACTATGACGATCGGAATAGCGGGGGGAACCGGCAGCGGAAAAACCACACTGACAAGACGCTTACAGCAGCAGTTTGGCGAAGACGTCAGTGTCCTTTACCACGACAACTACTATAAAGCGCATGACGAAATGACTTACGAAGAACGGTCCAAACTGAATTACGATCATCCGGACGCTTTCGATACGCCGCTTCTGATCGAGCATTTATCCGCGCTCAAACGCGGCGAAGCGGTATCCTGCCCTGTTTATGACTATACAGTACACAACCGCTCGGACAGGGTGACCCGCGTGTATCCCACAAAGGTCATTATTGTGGAAGGATTCCTGATCTTTGCGGATCCCGCCCTCCGGGATGAGATGGATATCAAGATTTTTGTGGACACCGATGCGGACGTTCGGATTTTGCGGCGCATCATGCGCGATGTGCAGGAGCGGGGCCGTAGCCTGGAATCGGTCGTGACACAGTATCTTACCACCGTTAAGCCGATGCATGAGCAGTTTGTCGAGCCAAGTAAGCGAAGCGCTGATAGTATCGTGCTGAATGGAGGACAGAACCTTGTGGCTTTGGACATGCTCATACAGCGCGTTAACGGCCATGGGCACAATTATCACTGAATTAAAAAAGGAACGCATCTTGAGATGCGTTCCTTTTTTAATGGCGGGGATGAGAGCGAACATGCAAAATGCCCTGTACCAAAGCCGTGGCAACCTCCGCGCCGTTTTGCTGCGCAACCGCTTCGGAAACCTTATCCGGCTGGATGACCATATACTTGGGTTTTAGTTTATTGAGTGCGATAGCCGCCACATCTTTTTTACACTTATCACATTTACAGCAGTTAAATTTTGCAAAAGCCGAATCCAGTTTTTCGGTTACCAAATATTCCATGATATTGACCAGGATGGTGTGTTCCTTTTTTTGAAGCTGAACACCACTGTCTCCACTAAACTGCGGATTCGTTTTTACAGGAGGCTGTTCAGAAACTTCCGCGGGAGAAACCGCTTTTTCGGAAGTATCAGATGCCGCAAGCAAACTGGTTGGCATAATCTTGTTGAACATGATTTCCTTATCAATTTCGCGCTTATTTCTCGCCAACCGTGATGCCTCCCTCTATCATTTCATCCAACAGAGCCAAATAATCCTGTACACCGGTACTGTTTGGCGCGTATTCAATCATGTCGTGCTGAAGAGACTGCGCTTCCGTCATAGCGATGCAGGTGCGGATACAGGAACGGAATAGCGGGATTCCTAAATTTTTGGAGATCATCTCAACAGTTCCGTGTACTTCTCTGGCAATACGGGTACGCGGATTGTACTTGACAAGCAGGATTCCCGCGATAGAAATCCGGGGATTGCTTCTTCGGCGGACATTCTCCACCGTTTCATAAAGCTGCGCAATTCCCTGCAGGCTGAAGATATCCGGCAGCATGGGAACGATTACGGAATCAGCCGCAGTCAGGGCGTTTACTGTCAGGACGCCGATTCCCGGAGGAGAGTCAATTAAAATATAGTCATACAACTCGCGGATAGGGGCAAGCGCATCACGCAGCAGGAATTCACGGCCTTTGTCGGTAAATTCCAGTTCGATTCCGCTGAGCAGCATATTAGAAGCGATAATATCTGTAACGGGCGTGTGCTGAATTGCAAACTGTGTACGGATTTCACCTTTCAGCACATGATAAATCGTTGCACAGGTTTCACTGTCTGCCTTCATGCTGAAGGAAAGATTGCTTTGAGGATCCATGTCTACCGCCAGCACCCGAAACCCCTTTTTTTTGAACCCAGCCGCAAGGGCACCGGCGGTTGTCGTTTTGCCGACACCGCCTTTCTGAGTTGCAATGGCAATAATCTTGCTCATAAGATTTTATACTCCTTTGTTTCATTCCCTCTTATGCACTTCTTATTATTATACATGTGAAATACGATTTTTACAATATTCGACACGATTGTAAGACAGGGTCATTCTATAATTTTTTTGCAAAGCTATTAAGTTCCCTTGGTTTGTTACGAATAAATATAGTAGAAGAGTGATGAATAGTAGTGAATGGATGCGGCAGCATCCCGTATTTCAGGAATTGGAGTGTGAAATACAATGAAAATTAACCCAATGGCATTAAGCCGCATCTATAAGGCGGGCGCCATGAACGCGGCGACGGAGTCTACTTCGTCTTTAAGCCTAAGCGAAACCCGCGGTGCCGCCAAGGTGGATACGATTTTAATCAGCAGCGCTGGAAACAGCCAGCGCGAAATTGGAAGACTTGCAAAAAATGTGATGAACGAAATTTCGCAGATGGATCATCCAAGCAGAATCGAAGCAATCAGCAAAGCTGTGGAGAACGGCACCTACCAGGTCTCCGCAAGTGCGGTGGCTGATTCTATCCTGCAGCATATTTTTGTAGAATGAGGCTCAAACTGTGGAAAATTTAATGAACGATCAGCAGTTTTATAACTTTATGGGCGAATATGCCAACTTTCTGGAGTCCTTGGTGGAAACCGAAAAGGAAAAGCTGGATTCGCTGCTTTCCAACCAGCTCAAACGGATTGAGCATTCTGTTTCCAGCCAGCAGGCCGCTTCCATGCAGATTGAAAATTACGAAAAGCGGCGGCTCCTGCTTCAAAAAGAGGCTGGGATTGGAGACCTAACCTTCCACGAAATTCTTGATCGGGTGGCCTTGGAAGAGCAGGAAAAGATGAAAGAAATATTCGTCCGTATGCAGAAAGCAGCGGAGGAAGTTAAGTTTCTGAATGAAAAATCAATGAAGCTTGTTAAAATCAATATGCAGACGCTGAACAGCACGGCGCCCGCTGATTTACAATCGAATGGTTCGGGATACACCCAGGACGGCATGCAGCCGGAATGGAACCAAAACAGCAAAGCGCTGTTTGAGACAAAAATCTGACAGACGGGGGGAACAGTCTTGCGACCGACTTTTTTAGGATTTGAGACAGGCAGAAAAGGATTGACGGTGGTTCAAAAAGGTTTGGACATCACCGGGCAGAACTTATCTAATATCAGTACCGCTGGGTACACCCGCCAAAGGGTTGATCAGGTTTCGGTGGGTGTCTCCAGTTTTCGTTCAAGATATGCCGTCAACACCACTCAGCTTGCCGGACAAGGCGTTGCGATCAGTGGAATCACACAAACCAGAGATTCATTTTTAGATAAACGTTTTCGCGAGGAATTCAGCGATACCTACTATTACAATCAGAAATATTCGATTCTCAGTGATATTGAAACCATCGTAGACGAATATGCTTCCAGCAGCGGCTTTTCGGATGCCTTAAATGAAATATTTTCTGCTCTTCAGGATTTCAGCGCGGAAAATGCGGATGAGGAATCCTGTGCAAATATTCTTTGCACGACATTTAAGGGTATGACTCAGATTTTGCAGGAGTCAGTCACTAAACTGGACAAGGTTTCGGAACAGCAGAAATTTGACCTTGGCGTTTCTGTGGACTATGTGAACGATGCATTGGGCCAACTGGCGGGCCTTAACAAGCAGATCTCCACGGACACGGCGATTAACATCCATAATTCCGAATACAGCTCCCCCAATGAGCTGATGGATGAGCGCAACCTGATTTTGGACGAGCTTTCCAGATACGGCAATATTGATGTGGCAGAGCAGGCCGACGGCAGCGTCACTGTTACCATGAACGGGCACACAGTAGTGAGCGGGGATCAATTTGAAACCATGAACTATATGCAGCGTTCTGACGGTACGGTCGGGCTTAGCTGGCAGAGTGACGGCAAAGACGTAAAACTCAATTCCGGCTCCTTGAAAGCGTCGGTTGAACTAATCAACGGCAGAGGCCCCAATATTCAGGCTCCCAATGAAACGACTGAAAGAGGCGTACTTTACTATAAGGACAGGCTGAATACGTTTGCCAGAACGCTGGCCGATACAGTGAACCATATTATACCTGAATTGGATTCTAACGGCAATACCCAGACAGACGCTCAGGGAAATGTTGTTTATAAACAATTGCTTGGTGCATTGGTGAAAAACAGCAACGGTACTTTTTCAACTTCCCAGGCCATTATGATTACAGCGGCAAATATTTCCATTACAGATGCATGGAGCAACGACTCCAGTTATGCAGTTTTCCGTAATGGCAGTTTTGCGGGAAGTGACTATATTAATCAGATGACCAGCGCGCTAAAAGTGGACAACAATAATCGGTTCAACACCAACGGCTCCTATTTTACCGGCACTTTTTCCGATTATGTTCAAGATATCAGCAATACGTGCGCGGCGGATACAAGCTTCGCTTCGGGCCGGTTGGATGCGTCTGCCTCCATATCAGATGAACTGCTCGACCGCAGAGACAATATCATGGGCGTATCCGAGACGGAAGAGACGACCAACATGATGATGTATCAGCGCTCTTTTCAGGCAATATCCAGGCTGATGACCGCTATGGACGAAGCTCTGGACACAATCATAAATAAAATGGGGATTGTCGGCCGCTGACGGCGACATGATTAGAAGTGGGAGATGAGTTTGTATGAGAGTCACTCAAAGTATGTTGACCAGAAACTTTCTCAAAAATATAAATATCAATTTATCAAATCGCTCAAAGTCTCAGCAAAAGATTGACAGCGGAAAGAAATTCAGCAGGTCATCAGAAAATCTATCCGATGCCGCTCGTGCGCTGAAAGTCCGCGAAGAACTTTATGAGAATAAGAAATATCTGTCCAATATTGAAAATGTGCAGAATCGCCTTTCTGCCGTGGAGACAAACCTAAGCTCCATTAACAGCGTTTTGGTAACGGCGAGAGACAAAATGCAGAAAGCGCTGACCGATACGGCGTCCCAAGAAAGGGATATTATCGCGCAGGAAGTTGACAGCATGAAGGATGAAATACTTCAGTTCGCTAACTCCCAGTTTTCCGATAAGTATCTGTTTGGGGGAAGCAACAACGGCAGCGCCCCGTTTACGGAGGACTCCAC
This sequence comes from uncultured Oscillospiraceae bacterium, assembly GCA_963519235.1. Taxonomy (GTDB): domain Bacteria; phylum Bacillota; class Clostridia; order Oscillospirales; family Ruminococcaceae; genus Anaerotruncus. The sequence continues at coordinate 64,155 of CAUQLV010000003.1, read as the reverse complement.
TACCGGCAAAATCCTATATAACGGTGTTGCTGTCGATGACATTAAAAAGGATACTGGCGGTTCTTATTATTATTATAAAACCCCGGCTGATGAAGTCGCCGGCATCAAAACCGCTGTACCGGAAAACTCTGATGTTTATCTGGACATTGGGCTGGGACTCAATATGGCCGGAAGCTCGGTGGATCCGCGTTCTGCGTTTAAAGTGTCTTTTTCCGGCCTTGATATCTTCGGATGCGGAACGGATTCGAAGTCCGGACTTTCCAATAATGTTTTCAGTCTCCTTTCAAACGCAGTGAATACGATGAATTCACAGCCGATGGACAAAGACCAGCTCTCTCAGATCAGTGATACGCTGAAAGCCAAAACACAGAAGGTACTGTTGAGCATTACCGATATTGGCACGAAAACGAACTTCCTGGATAACAGCGCCAATCGCCTCGAGAATGATATACTCAACTTAACGACGGCGCAGCAGTCGCTTGAAATCACAGATGATACATCAGAGACGATTCAATGGAAAATGTATGATTACGCCTATAAGGCTACTTTGCAAATGGGAGCTAAAGTGCTGCCGCTTTCCCTGATGGATTTTATTCGTTAAGAAGTAATTGACAAAAGCTGTAAGAGATTAAGAAGGTGTTACTTGTGGAGACATTGCTTAGAATTGAAACAATTCCAATTGAATACCAGCTGCAGATTCAAAAACCCCGTCTTGAACTGCAGCAGGCGCAAAACCCGCAGGGAAAAATGGAGAAAACTCCATCCTCCTTAAAAATTAGCACAAAGAATATTAAGGTACGCCTTGACACCACCGATATGCGCAGCAGTATCGGTTTAAAAAGTGCCAAAACACTGATCTCAGACGCGGCCATTTACGGGAAGCAGGTTGCGCTGGACGCAATCGGGGAAATGTCTCGCTATGGGGAGGAAATTAGCCGGATTCAGGACGGCGTGACAGTTGCCGGGCTAATTCAGCAAAAGATGCTTGAGCAGCCTGATACAGTCACTGTATTCCTGCCCTCCACAGGGCCGGTCATTTCATGGGAACCAAACAAAATGGAGATGCAATATGATCCAGGAAAGCTCGGTTTTGATTGGGAAGTCAATCAAAACATCATGAATTATGTCCCGGGGAAATTTGAAATGGTCATTAAGCAGTATCCAAAGGTGCTGATTGAATATTTGGGAGATCCTAATTATGTGCCTCCAAGCGCGAACCCAAATTATGAGGAAGTATCTGCGTAAAATTTGAAAGACAGCTATGCAAGTACGCTCATTTGCATAGCTGTTTGTCTTATCTATGGAAGGATGAAAACATGAAGATTTATACGAGAGATTTCGGAGAAGTGGATATCGCTGAAGAAGATATTATCACATTTGTGCAGCCCATTTACGGATTTGAAACGCTGTCGAAATACGTATTTCTATATGATCAGGATAACAGCCATATTGTCTGGATGCAATCGGTTGAGGAAAAGGATATCTGCTTTATTCTGACCGACCCCGCTATTGTAGATGCAGAATATGAACCTGACCTGCCTTTATCTGTAGAAAACCAGCTGGGCAAAGGTGATTATATGCTATGGCTTGTCACGGTGATCGCGGCTGAATTTTTAGACTCCACGGTGAATATGAAAAGCCCTATTGTACTGAACCCTGCTATGAAAAAGGGCATGCAGCTGATTCTGGAGGAAGACTTCCCCATACGGTGCCCGCTGTTGAAAAACAGAAGGGAGTGTCGCTGAAATGCTGATTTTATCAAGAAAATGCGGAGAGTCGCTTCTCATAAATGGACAAATCGAAGTGAAAATTACGGAGATATCCGGAGATAAAGTGAAAATCGGGATCGAAGCACCCAAGGATTTTGTGATACTCAGAAAGGAACTTTGTCAGACCGTGGAAAGCAATAAAGAGGCAGCAAGCAAAGTGGTTACACCAGATATGCTGAAATTTATCTCAAAATTAAAATAAAGGAAGACAGAATTTAAATTCTGTCTTCCTCAGGATCTTCATCATCATCGACTTCGATGACCGGAAATATTTGGTTTAGACTTTCCAGGTATTCGGACAAATTGACATTAGACGGTTCGGGTAGGGATAAAACCTTGCATCGGTATCCGTTCTTCTCTTTCCCGAAGTCAATCGTCTGAAACACTTCGACTAACACTTTTTTCAGATGGACAGGAACGTCTGTGTTGATAAGAAGCTGTGCGCCGATTGCAAATTTTTCACTGGATATAAATTTAATCGTGGTTGTTGAAATGGAATAGATTTCTGCGTCAAACTTGATCAGCTTGCCGATGGGCAGGTGAAAGGTTTCTGCCTGCGACAGAACCGGGCTCAGCTTCGCATGAATCGAAGTTTCGACCGACAGCGCAAGTTCAGCATCGGCTAAAAGCTTATCATTTACATTGACAATTCGCAGCAGCTTCGGGGAAGACAAATAAACCTGCCCCGTAAAACAATGTGTTTCCTGATTTTCCATAACGCGTACAATATTAGCAGTGGTTCCAAATTTCATCAGTGGAACAAATCCGCTGCGAAACTCTACGGCGCGGTCTTGATGCAGAATACAGGCGTATCCTTCTTCAAGAACAGCTCCGTTCTCAGTTTTTAAAAGTGCTTTGAAATACCGTTTTTGGCGGCTCATTGAAGATATCCCCCTTTAGACCATTCCGGTCACAGCAATTTGATAGAAGAACAAAACATTGCCTAATTATGATTATAATCTATATTCGGCAATTTGCAAATAAAATTAAGGAGAGTAGCATGGACGCTGTAAATGAATTATGCGAAATGCTTGCAAAAAAGAATGACATTTTTCTGCAATATGAGAAGGATACGGATGCTTTGCTGTCCTGTGAAATAGAAGATATTGAAGTGTATATAAAAAAGCGCTCAAATTTATCCGAAGAAGTGGATCGCATTGACGCAGCTTTGGACAAGCTGGCGGATAGCTGCGCAGATAGTAAAGCAATCCGGCAGGCTTTAAAAAACCAGTGCGGCCGCAATCAGATTCCCTTAGAGCTGCGGCCGGTGTTTGATTCTGCCCAGCAGATCTTCTCAATCATTCATCGTATTCAGCGGATGGAATCGCGCGCAGAAGAACGGATCAAATTTGAGCAGGGAATGCTGCTGGAGCAGATTAAAAAACTGAATCGCAGCACCACAGCGCAGGCGTCTAAATTTTACGATACTGCAGGCAGGACTTCGCAGGACAGTTTTTTCCCCGCTTCATATAAAAAAGTATAGTTAAATTGTAAATTTTACATTTCAGCAGTTAATTTTAGCAAAATTCAGACGATATCTTAATTAGACAGAAATGATACGGCATCATTTTTACAGCCGGACAGGAGGTTATTTCTATGAATACAGTGAGTTCATCCAATAGCTACAGCACCAGTGCTGCGACCAGTAAGGGGATGTCCGGTCTTGTATCGAACATGGACACGGAGGGCATGGTTGAGAAAATGCTGTCCGGAACGCAATCCAAAATTGACAAGCAAGCTGGTTTGAAGCAGACTACAACCTGGAAGCAGGAATTTTATAGACAAATCATTACGGATATCAACACCTTCCAAAGCAGCTTTTTTAATTCTTCATCCAGCACCAACTTGATGTCCGCGAGTTTTTTCAATGCCATGTCCGCTGTCACCAAATCCGAAGCGGTTTCGGTAACGGCGACTTCGAGTGCGGCAACCGGCAAAACTGAAATTCAGGTTGGCCAGCTGGCAACAGCTACGAAATTGCAGTCCGGTGGTACAGTAAGCGGTAAGCTGACCAGTGCGCTCGATTTGACAGCGCTGGACCGGACGGTTGTTTTTATTACGACCGACTCGGGCGATGTTACTGTTAACCTGAGTAAATGCAGCACTACACAGGAATTAGCGACACAATTGACAGACGCCGGTGTTTCTGCGTCTGTTGACGAAAAGACTGGCAAGCTTGTAATCAGCGGAAGTCTCAGCGTTTCCAGCAAATCTTCACGCCTCGGCATGCAGATGCTCGGTGTTTCCGCCGGATCCAAAACAACGGATGGAAAACTGACCACGACCGCCGACTCGGATGCCGACGCTACTATCACGGTTGCACTCGACGGTGTGTCACATGTCATTACGCTGGATGGCATGAATAAAAATGGAAGCGATGCGGATACCATGAGCTATCTGCAGAAAAAGCTGGATTTTGAATTCGGAGCAGGAAGCATTTCTGTCGATGTGAAAGACGGCGGCAAAATAGAGTTGTCTACGACAGCTGGCCGTCAAATTGTCGTTGGCGGTAATAAAATTACATACCAGTTGTTCGGAATTCAGGAAGGTCAATCGAACAAAATCGCAATGGGACAGCAGCTACAAAACGTAGGGTTTTCAACAGCGCTGCAGGGCAGTTCCTATAAATTCAAGATTAATGATGTTGAGTTTACATTCGATAATACAAAAACAGTTAATCAGATGATTAACGAAATTAATAGCAGCAAGGCAAATGTCCGCATTACCTACAGCGAGCTGGAGGATAAATTTACCATCCAATCCGCCTCCACGGGCTCGGGATATAACATTACGATGACGCAGACGGAAGGGAATCTGCTGAATGCGCTTTTTGGCGATGTTGCCAGCACCGGCACAACTGTTTTGAGCAACGCGCTTACCACAAATTCTGTGGCGAACAGTCTACCGGAAACAGCAAAAGCTCAAGTGGATGCCGTCACCAGTTTTACAAGCGGAACTTTTAAGCTGACGGTGGACGGAACAGCTTACAGCATTTCCGTGCCTTCACGCTCGGATGAAAATGGCGGAGCGTATACTCGTGCCCAAGCCATGGAATTGATTAATCAGGGGCTTGCCGATCGTTTTGGCTATTCTCAAAGCGGCGATCAAAATATTGCACTAGCAACAGAGGGTACCGGTTATAAACTCGAAGTGAATAACGGTTCCAATGTATCCTTTGCAAAGACGGACAGCATTTATACCGGTACTGATATTGATGCCACAAAAGTTGCTGACGCCGCGAAAACGAATTTACAGCTGGCATTTGGCTTTGAAAGTACAAGCAATAAAGCCTCCAGTTCAACCACAACACTTGCAGAAGTTGGACTTTCAAACCTTGTGCTGAATGATGGAACTTCTGACTTTGGTTCTTTTAATGGCAGTGCAACGATTAACAGTGTGATTTCCGCACTTGAAGCCAAATATGGTACGGGAAATGCTATATTTGACGCTGCCACCGGCAAGATTTCAATTATCGGAACGGGTACATTGAACATCGCTGGAGCGGCAAATGATGGCGCACCGGCTTCGAATAAATTGTTTGGCGCAAACCAGATAACTTTTGGCGATTCACAAGGTGTAACGGCAACAACTGAAGCCGGTCAAAACGCGATCGTAACCATCAACGGTGTGACGACCGAGCGCAGTTCCAATACATTTACCACCGGCGGTCTTTCCATCGCGCTTTTGGCCGAAACGGCCGCGGGCGAAACAGCCACAATTAACACGACCAAGGATACCAACAAGATTTATGAAGGGCTAAAGTCATTTGTTGAGGCTTATAACAAACTGATCGGAGATTTGAACTCCAGAATAGATGAAGAAGCGACCTTCCGCGATTATGCTCCGCTCACTTCCGCTCAGAAAAAAGAAATGTCCGAATCGGAGATTAAATTGTGGGAAGAAAAGGCGAAAACCGGGCTACTGCGCAATGATACAAATATCAGTTCTTTCCTGGGCGGCATGCGCTCGGTGCTTTATACGAAGCCGGCAGGCAGTGACTTTGCACTTTATCAAATTGGCATTGAAACCAGCAGCGATTGGAAAGATAAAGGAAAACTTGCGATTGACGAGTCCAAATTAAAGAGCATGATTGAGACAAATTCGCAGGACATTCAGGAATTATTTACGAATGCAACCGATGGTCTTGCCGCGAAACTCACTACTGTTATTAAAGCAACCGCCAATACAAACTCCTCTACTCCGGGTACGCTCGTTGGCCAGGCCGGCGTGGTGGGAAAAGCATCGGAAATTACCAATACGTTTACAAAGCAGATCCGTTCCATTAATTCAAAAATAAGTGACTTACAGAAAAGATATGAAACTGAAAGGACTAGATATTGGAAGATGTTTAACAGCATGGAATCAGCATTGTCCAACATGAATACACAATCTTCCTGGTTGTCACAACAGTTCTCGTAATGCGATAAAGAGGTGACCTTGATGGCAAATAGCCCCTATGAGCAATATCAAAAACAGTCGGTTATGACAATGACACAAGGCGAGATGCTGACAAAATTATATGAAGAGATTATTAAACAGCTGAGTGGGGCGGTTCTGTTTATTGACTCAAAGGATTTTTCAAAAGCGAATCTGGCACTACAGAAAGCGCAGAAAATACTGAATCATTTAAAAGCTACGCTGGATCATAAGTACCGCATATCTCAAAATCTGGAATCTTTGTATGACTTTTTCATACAGCAAATCATACTTGCCAATATCAAAAAAGAGGTTAAACCAGTTCAGGATATCATTCCAATGGTGGAGGAATTGAGGGACACCTTTATTCAGGCTGACCGAATTGCCAGAAAACAATAATTTTGACAAAAAAGTCCTATCATGGGACTTTTTTGTTTTTTTGCTTTCGTTTATTTTCTTTTAGCCGATACGTTTTATAGTAATGCTTTATAACATTGAAAAAAATTACAGATAAATTATGGAAGTGTGATTGGATGAGAAAAAAACGCGTTGTTGCTTTTTGTCTTGCTTGCTTGATGCTGCTGAACAGCGGTACGGGCTTTTTTGATACAGTGGTAAAAGCCGCAGATATAAAAATTGCGTTGTCCTATATTGATAGTGATGTAGATTCTGACACCATTTCAACCATTGTACAGGGTCGTTCTGCTAAAATCAAAGTGAACCGTCCGTCTGTCGCGATTGAAAGCGCAGGGGGACTATCAATTGTGCGCACCGACGCTTCCATGACGGAAGATCAGGTTAAACAGTATATCAGCATCGGTGATGAAAATAATACGCAGACAAAAGTTGTGACTGTTTCCGAGGGAATGCCAAACACAACGGGAGAGGCAACCTTCAGTATTCGAGGTAACTATTATGCGCAGCTTAGTAGCGGCATTGAATATGAAACTGCTACCGGCGGCTCCAACACGTTTTACAATTTTGAATTGAGCCAGCCTCTGGATGTGTATGAGTACAGCGAAGCGACTATGACCTGCACAGATAGTGAGACCTCGCTGAACGCCGCAAAATTTGCGTTTGCAATTGGCAGCGGCGGGGCAAAAAATGCATTTTCAGAGTTTGACGGGGCGCAGGCTGTTGCTCAGGCTCGCGTAAAAAATTCCAAGGATCTGAAAGTCATTCTTTCTAAAGCCGGCAAACAGATTACGGTTACGCTTCATCCGCAGCAGATTTATAATGAATATGATGATCTGGCTGATGCTACAAAGGTTACCGGCACCAATAATTATGTCCGCAAGGACTCAACGTTTAAGCTGACGCTTGCTGCGCCGGAATCCAACAGCCTGATTTTAAAGGTGCTTACACCACAGCGCGCAACAGATAACATCGCGAGTGAAATTCAGCGGCAGACCGGCGAGCCGCAGGTGATTGACGGCGTAACGGTGCAGCCGCCTTATCTGAGGCTGGCGACCGGCGATGCGATCAACTACATTTCACAGCCGTTCCAGTTGCAGAATTCCATCACACAATATGGCGCCCCCTTTTATCTTACTTGGACATGGGAGCCTAATTCCCATCTGCCCGCGGATGGGGATGTGGTTCAGCCCAATAATAGCAATCCAAATGGCTGGCAGACGGTTACGCTGAACCGAAAATATGACGATGTAACCGGAATACTGACTGCAGACATAAAATATCAGGGCCCTTCCGACAGTGCCCCGATCAAAATCACAGATGCCAAATTGAATGTTACCATTCACGGAACAGGAGCCCCGGCTTCGCTGACACGCACAAAGCAGTGGCTTTCCGAGACGCAGCCAGACGGCAGCAATCAAATGGTAGAAAAGCAGTTTATCGGTGACGACACCGCAATGCCGAAAACTTTTTATATGGATGTTTACGACGGACATTTGGACGGTATTGCTCCGCCGACAAACCCTTTTAAGTATCAGCTGACGCTAAAAATGGGGAAAGGGAACGCGGCATCGCAATATGCAATTGTAGAATTGGTCAGCGGGGATTCAAAATCAGTTTCGATGCAGACCAATGTAGATGGGAAACTGTCGGATTATGCATTTGGTCAGCAGATCACAAACTCAAAAAAGGATTCGCAGACAATTGAAGGAACTGCAGACCTCATCTTCACTGCTTTGCCTACCGGTGCGGAAACGCAGAGACTGGCCTTAAAAGTTACATTCTATGTAAAGGGCAGTAAAACGGTGGTGCCTGCGCTTGTCCAGCCCGAACAGTTTTCTATGATTATTAACGACAGCTCCCCAAGCGACGATGCGACTCTGAAATCGCTTACGCTAAAAGGGAAGCTAAAGGATGCCTTGTTTTTTGCATGGAAAGAGATCGATTACGGTTTTGCTTCCAATATAACGGTTTATGATGTCAACTTGACAAACGAATATGAAAGCATTACACTGAATCCCACAAGAAACGATCCGAACGCGGATAAGAATGTTCAGATCAAGGTGACCACTGCCGGAGGAACCTCGGATTATCAATCTGTTACAAGCGGCTCGACCAGCACGGAGATACCGCTTGCTGAAAACGTTCCGGTCAAGGTGGAAATCACGGTAACGGCGGAAAACCTGATTACCAAAACCTATACGCTCAATATTATGCGGATGCCGCCAAGCGCGGACTCCACGCTGAAATCGCTGACGCTTTACGATGAAAGCGGAAAAGAACTGTTTAACGGCATCAAAAAGAATGTATTTGAGTATGATGTGGAAATTCCTTTCAAGGTGCAGAAAGCGCGCGTAGCCTATGTGCCTAATCATGAAAAAACGACAGCGGAGTTCTTGCCGCCGCTTGTTGATAATGGACTTTTTACAAAAACAGAGTGGCTTGATATCGCGACAGAAACGAAAAAAAGTGCCAGCGGACGTGAAATGAAGCTTACGGCTACAATGACGCCGGAAAACAAGAATGAAAGTGATAAATCCATTTATACACTGAACATTACTCGGACGCCGCCGAGCGATGTGAATACACTTTCGGAATTGACGGTGATGGATAGCGGCAATAAAATGCTGCCCTATACTCCTGCGTTTCATTTTGATATGGACGAGGAAGATTATTATGAGTTAAAAATTCCTTATTCGACTGGTAAAATTAGAGTGCAGGCAAAACCGACAGACAGCGGCGCGACGGTGATATTGAAGGGAAAAGGGGTAGGCGGACTGCTGGGCGGAGATGAACAGACTCTCGGTGCCAATACTCCATCCAAGCCCTTTGAAGTTTCGCCATATGACGAATCCATCCCGGATGATTATTTTGATCTGGTTCTGGAAGTCTGGCCGGAAAGCGTGCCTGTCGGCAGTGTGGCGGAGGACAGCCCCGAATATCAGAATAAAGTTTTGAAATATCCGATCCATGTCTACCGGGATCCGCCTAGCAAGGATGCAACCTTAAAATCTTTGGTGATCGCGGATCAGGACGGGAAAGAAATCGCTTATGATTATGACCCGGAAGTCACGAAATATACCATTGAGGTTCCTTATGAAGTACAGAAGGTGAAGTTTACCCCTACCGCTGTTTATGATTACGTAAATAAAATTATGATCAACAATCGCAAAGTAAAAAATGGGGAAACCACTTCGCTGTTCACACTGAATTCGGATACTACGACGAACACGGAATTTACCATTACGATCACTCCAGAGGACACAGCGGCAACCCAGAAAATCTATACGGTAATCGTTAAGCGGCTGCCGCCCAGTTCGGATGCCCGTCTGATCAAGCTGGTAGCAGGAAATGCGACCAACCTTGAGCCGCTCTTTATGCCCAACAAAACGGCCTATACTGCAAAGGTGGCGGCCGGCGCGGAAGGGGTCACCGTTACAGCAACTGTGAACGATCCCAACGCGAAGATCAAGATTGACGGCAAAACGGTGGAAAGCGGCAAAGCCTCCGAGCTGATTCGTATTATGGAAGAGACACAAAAGGTATCCATTGTCGTAACTGCTCAGGACGGCAAGACGCAGATGACCTATACGATCACATTTACCAATGAAAACTACATAGAAAAGACAAATAATGCGGATCTGAAGCGTCTCGAAGTGCAGTATGGCGAAATGCGGCCAGGAAAATTCAAACCGGCTGTAACGGATTACGAGGTTTCAGTGGATGAAGAAACCTATTCCGTGGAACTGCTTCCCAAGGCGGACGACAAATACGCAACGATGAAAGTTTATTCCGGCACCAAGGAGATCGGCGATTACGACGGGAACTACGCTTCAGCGATTCAGGACGGGGAAAATGAATTTACGATTGAAGTGACCTCCTCCGACGGAACCAAAAAGAAGGATTACGTCGTCACGGTTTACCGCGGTGATGAAGACAAGATGGGCACATTAAAACCGATCACCACGGATGATATTGATTTTGAAACCGAGGACGATTTGATTCTGGTCGATATTTCCAAATACTCCAGGGTAGGCAGAGACGTGTTCGAGAAGCTCAAGGAATATCCCGAGAAGACTATCGTCTTCCAGGGAAATGACTATTCGTTGCAGTTTAATAGTAAAGATCTGGATGAAATCATCCCGCATACCGAATATTTTGACTTTGGCATGAGCTTCGATTCACCGCTTCAGGATGAAATTATGGACGAGATTGATTCTCATGGCAATAACGACGAGGCGCGGGTGGTTTTGGTTTACTTCAAATATCATGGCGATCTGCCTGCTCCCGCAACCTTGACCATGAATCTGGGCAGACGGTACAGCGATGAGAAAATGTACTGGTATTATTATAATGAGGACTACCAGCGCATGGATTATTACGGCTCCTTCACGACCAATTCGCGGGGCGCCTTTTCAGTAACGCTGGATCATATGTCAACCTATGCGGCTTCTGACCAGAAACTGTCCGGAGCGGAAAACAGAACGCAGGGTCAGACGGATGTCAATCTCTCCTCAAAATCGCAGCAGAGTAAGATCAATCCGAACACAGGCAGGAGGCAGTATGGTTTATGAAGAAGTTGATTGCGGCCGTGCTGGTTCTTGCCGCCGCCGCGGGCGGTCTGTTTTACTACGCGCTGCATAATGCCTTGATAAAGAATCCGGGAGAGGCTTCTCAGGTGAATGCACAACCGGAAAGGTCACAGTCGGACGCCGCTCAGCCGGGCGGCCAGACAAATTCGGGTCAGACTCAAGACCAGCAGGGCGAGACTGAAAAAGCGAAGCCGTCTGTGGGAGTTATGAAGCCGTTCAAAACTCCCGCAGATATGCTGGATGCAATCGGATATGAAATAACTCAAAACACTGACACGGTCGGATGGCTGTATATCCCGGATACTACGATCAATAACAGCGTAGTGCAGTCGCATAACAACACGGTTTATCTCCGCCAGACGGAGCGGAAAAAGCCGGATACTTACGGTTGCTATTATGCGGACTTTACCTGTAATTTCGGGGCAAGGGATAAACTTTCCGCCAATACGGTCATCTATGGGCACAGCGACTTAAAGGACAACCCCGACGGGCAGCGTTTTTCTCAGCTGTTTAAATTTACGGACGAGGTCTTTGCAGCCAATCATCCCGTCATCTATTTTTCCACAGCGGAAGAATATATGGCTTGGCAGATTTTTGCGGTTTATTACACAGACACAGACCTTGATTATATCAGTACCGATTTAGACGGCCCTTCACGCACGGCTCTTGCGCAGCAGGCAAAAGACCGGTCGATCTATCAATATCGTGTAACAACTGGGGAAACTGATCAATTTCTCACACTTTCCACCTGCAGCGTCAAGTATGGCGCTCAGGAAAAAGGACAGCGTTTTGTTGTAATGGCAAAATTGCTTCCTGCCGGGGAGATACCGGAAACAGTTTCTTTAACAGTTAATCAAAACCCGGTTCAGCCAAAATTCGGATGAGCCGGGCATCGGACTGTCTATACAAAAAACGATACGGGAGGAATTACAATGCTTTTTGACGGTTTGGAATTTAAAGCAATGCAGAGCAGCCTTGACGCTCTTTGGATGAAGCAAAAGGTAATCTCAAACAATTTGGCTAATATTGAAACACCCGGATTCAAAGCGAGCAAAGTGTCCTTTGAAGATGCGCTGGAAAATGCACGCAGAGAAAAGGGGGCCGAGGATTACAGCTTTCAGGCAACGGTCACGAAAGATGAGACAACGTCCTCCCGGCCTGATGGAAATAATGTCGTAACGGACAAAGAGCAGCTGGAACTTTATAATACTTACCTGCAATCTGTCTACCTCTATCAGAAAATCAGTGACCAGATGGCAGATATGCAGTACGTGATAGGGCAGGCTTTCAAATAATCTGTACCAATAAAAAATGATGAAGCAAAAAATTAGATTAGTATTATACATGGAGGAATGCAAAATGTCATTTTTAAATTCGCTGAACATTGCAGGCTCTGCGCTGACCGCAGAACGTTTCCGTACTGATATTATTCTCCAGAATATCGCGAATGCGAAAACCACCAGAACAGCGGAAGGTGAACCATACCGTAGAAAGCAAGTCGTTTTTGAAGAACGCGCGGCTGATTTTGGCCAGGCGCTTAAGGACGAAGAAAACAAGCTGACGCAAGGGGGCGTGCGGGCAGCTCAGGTAGTGGAAAGCCAACAGGATTTTACGCCTGTTTATGATCCGACGCATCCAGATGCGGATGAAAACGGATATGTCATGTACCCAAATGTGAATACATCAGAAGAAATGGTGGACTTAATGGCGGCCAGCAGGGCATATGACGCGAACCTGACAGCGCTGAACGTTGTAAAAGCGATGGCAATGAAAGCGTTGGAAATCGGAAAATAATTTTTACAGCTACACAAATATTGAAAAATTATTTTGTTAAGCAAAGTTGTTTTAGTTTAATTTAACAAGACTTCCGATTTAAATTTTCAATTTTTATCAGGATATTTCTTTAGCATGATTGACAATTAATAAAATTATAGTTATAATGTTATTGGAATAAATGGTAATCTTTTCTTGATAATCAGTAAAGAATCTACTATTTAGGGATATTTTGCTTCTTTCTTTGAAACTTTATTACACAATATCTTCTGAAAGCTTGTTGTGCTCGATTCATATGATACTAGTAGTTTTTATGATTCGACTTTATTTAATAAAAGGCATTTTGATGTGAATGAGAAATCAGAGTGCCTGTTTTTTTAAGTTATAAATGTCGAATTCTAGAGTATTTTGCTGAAATTAGTGACGATTCATTCTTTTTGAGGGGAGAAAACCAACCTATGTTTATCGTACCAATCGGCCAAATGAGCCCCCTGTCCGACCTGCAAAAGGAGTCTTCTGCTATTCAGGAGGCCTCAAACTCTAAAATACCGTTCTCTGATGTGCTGCAGGACGCGGTAAAGACGATGCAGGAAACGCAGGAAGTCTCCAAACAAGATGCTTATGACCTTGCGATGGGTCGTTCGGACGACTTGCACTCTGTTATGATCCACTCCACTCAAGCAAGTACAGCTTTGAAGCTGACCGTAGAGCTGACTTCAAGAGTTGTAAATGCTTATAAGGAAATCATGCAGGTTCAAATCTAAAGAGCTGCCCAATCAAAATAAGGTAAAGCTGGTATAGAATGAAAGATCAATTAATGAAAGCTTGGGGCAGCATAAAGGATTTTTGGAACAAGCTGACCCCTAAAGTTAAGAGAATATCACTTATTTCTGCAGGTTTGGTTTTTATTGCAGCCATTGCTGTTACTGCTTTGCTGCATTCTGTCGGAGATAAGTATCAACTGCTTTATCCGGAAAAACTTTCCGGAACAGAAACCTCTCAGGTTTATGCTGCTTTGCAGGATATGGAAGCGACTCCCCAAATCAATGCACAGGGACAGATTATGGTACCCAAGGAACAGTGGGGAGAGCTGATTGTGGCTCTTTCAGGGAAGGGTTATCCAAAATCTGCGCCCGTGTATGACATTTTTTTGGATAATACAGGATTTACAAAGACCGATTTTGAAAAACGGCAGATTCTGCAGTTTCAGTTGCAGAATAGAATTCAGGATACGCTTGTGCAGATTGACGGTGTCAAGGCAGCCACTGTGACGATTACAATGCCAGAAAATACGGAATATGTAGTTTGGGATAAATCGAAAGAAGTGGGCTCCGCCAGCGCCATGATCACTATGGAATCTGGATATGAGCTTTCTCCAGAAATGGTGTCGGCTATCCGGAACCATGTTGCTGCAAGCGTGTCTTCTTTAATGAAACCGGAAAATGTCAAAGTGATCGATGCCGCAACAGGCGTGGAAATGACTCCTGAAAACGGGAAAACCGGAGCAAATGGAGTGGATTTTGAGCGTCTGGAATTTGAAAAACAGATGCAAAAGGATATTGAGGACAATGTTAAGCGCCTGCTTGCGCCCATCTATGGGCCGGATGGCGTGACTGCTGTCGCAAAAGTGAAGCTGGACTATGATAAGATGCTGACTGAGCAGCAGGAACTGGTGCCTCAGGATGACGGCAATGGGGTTAAAACCCATTTAGATGAAAAATACACGCTGAGCGGGAATGTGCCGGCCTCCGGAATTGTTGGGGAAGAGAACAATACGGATACGCCGGAATATTTGAACCAGACTGGTGACCAGCAAAATCAGGCGACGGATTACAGCCGCAGTATTGATTGGGAGACCAGCTACATCAAAACCCAAATCGAAAAAGGGCAGGCGATTCTCAAGGAAGCATCCGTAGCCGTTGTGGTCAGAGATTCTGAATTCGATCAGGAGCGCCATGACAATCTGGTGGATCTGGTTTCCAAAAGCGTCGCGATTGAACCGGATTCCATCTCTGTTAAGAATCTGGACTTCACAGGAACCGACGCGGAACCGGCCAGCACCGAGCCTGAAAAACTGAGCACTCCAATGCTGCTGGCAATTGCCGGAGCAGGGGCAAGCCTGCTGATTCTGATTATCGTTCTGATCATCATGGTGATACGTCGGAAATCAAAGAAAACGGTTGAACAGGAAGAACAGGATTCTGATAATAAGATTCGTAATCTGCAAGAAGAAATTGAGCAACACAAAAAGCAATTATTGGAAAATGCTCAAGATAATTCCAAGGAAACTGCAATTACTAACGAAATTCGATCGTTTGCCAGTGAAAATCCCGAAATTACTGCATCGCTCATTAGGACTATGCTGAAGGAGGATGAGTAACGATGGCTGTGAAGCAGAAAATGTCGGCCTCGGAGAGGGCCGCTGCAATTGTCATCGCTTTGGGTGCGGATAATGCTTCAAAAGTTTATAAGCATTTACGGGACGAAGAAGTGGAACAACTCTCTCTGGAAATTGCGAAGCTTGACAATCTTTCAGCTGAAGATATGAAAGAAATCGTTGATGATTTCTACGGGCTTTGCGTTACGCAGAAAGTCATCACCGAGGGTGGCGTGGCATATGCCCGTGATGTCCTGGAAAAAGCATTTGGGCCTCAACAGGCAATTTCTCTAATGGAACGCGTGTCCAAATCTTTGCGCACAAAAGCGTTTGACTTTATGCGCAAAGCAGACTATAAAAACTTGCTGATGATGCTTCAAAATGAGCATCCGCAGACAATCGCGCTTGTTTTGTCCTATGCGCGCTCCGATCAGGCGTCACAAGTCATTGAGGAGCTGCCGAAGGACCTTCAGATTGATGTCATTGAACGCATCGCGAATTTGGACAGAGCTTCTCCGGAGATTATTAATATTGTGGAGAAGACGCTGGAAAGGAAATTCTCGTCTATTATCTCTGTCGTTCTCATGGAGATTGGCGGCGTAATCTACTTAGCCGACATCTTGATCCATGTGGACAGAGGAACAGAGAAGTATATCTTCGACGAACTCAATAACACCGACCCATCTCTATCCGACGAAATCAGGAAGCTCATGTTCGTGTTCGAGGATATCGTTTATCTGGACAGCCTTGCTATTCAGCGCTTTATCCGCGAGGTGGATTCCAAAGACCTTGCCGTTGCGCTTAAAGCGTCGAATGAAAGCGTTTCCGAAATTATCTTTCAAAATATGTCCCAGAGAATGCGCGAAACCATACAGAGTGATATGCAATATCTGCATAATGTTCGTATGCGTGACGTGGAAGAGGCGCAGCAGCGTATTGTTGGCGCTATCCGCCACTTGGAGGAGCAAGGAGAGATTGTGATCTCGAAGGGCGGAAAGGATGAGATCATTGCCTAGTGTGTTTAAACAAAGCCAGGTGACCAAATCGGAGCAGGTGGTTTTGATACCGGATATCCAGATTCCAAAACCGAAGGTGCAGGAACAGGTTGAAGAACCGCCTGAACCCCAGATTTCATTTGAAGAGCTTTATGCGCAGACAGTCAGCGAAGCCAGGGAGGAAGCCGAACGGGTTTCAAAAGAGGTTATAAAGCTTGCGCATACCGAGCATGATGTTCTGATCAAACAGGCGCAGGAGTCTGCGGAAAGAATCCGAATGGAGGCTTACCAGGAGGGACTTGACCGGGGACGCCGAGAAAAACAGGAAGAACTGCGCACGGCAATTGAAGAAACCAACCATGCGATTCAGCAGATCGAACTCGAAAACGTCCAGTATATGCATTTATATGAAGAAGAGCTGAAAAATCTGGCGGTTGATGTGGCCTCCAGAATTCTTCGAAAAAGGATTACACCTGACGGACACGAGATGGCTGACCTTGTGAAAGCGGCCATTAATTCCGTGAAAGACGCAGATTGGATCACGGCGGAACTCTCAGAAAGAATGCCGGGTCTGCTGTCCTTTCTGGAAAGTGAACTCAGGGAAAGCCGGATTAATGTGGAGATCATTGCAAAAGACCTGCCGGAGGATGCCTGCATGATCAAGACTTCGGACGGCAATATCGACGCGTCCGTTACAACGCAGCTCAGGAATGTCAAGGAGTATTTCGAACAGATCTAATTAGTGGAGGAAGCCGATGCAACAGCAGTTAGCGGTAAATACATCTAAATATCGGCAGATTCTGCGCATGGGTGATTTTTATACGCGTGAAGGTAAAATCCACCAGATAGTAGGCATGACGGTGGAAGCGACCGGCATCATCTGCAACATCAGCGATGTGTGCGACATCGTTCTTGGAAACGGCAAGCAAAGCATCCTTTCCGAGGTTGTAGGTTTTCGGGGCAATAAGGTGCTTCTGATGCCTTACCAGGATATCGACGGCATCGGTTACGGAAGCACTGTACATAACACCGGATCCAAGCTCATGATTAAAATGAGCGATCAGCTCATTGGCCGCACCGTGGACGCGCTTGGCAATCCGATTGACGAAGGCGAACCGATTCCCACCGCGGATTATTATCCGATAAACGGCGTTCCTTCCAACCCGATGGGCCGCCCTAGAATCAGCACCCCGATTGAACTTGGCGTGAAAGCCATAGATGGGTTGATTACCATCGGCAAAGGGCAGAGAATGGGCATCTTTGCGGGAAGCGGTGTCGGAAAAAGTACCCTCATGGGCATGATTGCCCGCAATATTAAGGCAGACATCAATGTAATTGCGCTTGTGGGCGAAAGAGGACGCGAAGTAGTAGAATTCATCAACCGGGATCTTGGCCCGGAAGGCGTAAAACGTTCGGTGCTTGTGGTGGCGACATCCGATCAGCCGGCCATGATGCGTTCCAAATGTGCGCTTACCGCGACCACAATCGCGGAGTATTTTTGTGATCAGGGAAAAGATGTCCTATTGATGATGGACTCCTTAACCCGTTTCGCCATGGCGCAAAGGGAAATCGGCCTGAGCGTCGGAGAGCCGCCTGTTGCCCGCGGCTATACGCCTTCGATCTATACGGCGCTGCCGAAGCTGCTGGAACGGTCAGGAAATTTTGAACGGGGCTCCATCACCGGTATTTACACGGTGCTTGTAGAGGGCGACGATGATAATGAGCCGATTTCCGACACTGTTCGCGGCATTATCGACGGGCATATCATGCTGTCCCGTAAAATTGCGATGAAAAACCATTATCCGGCAATTGATGTTCTGGCAAGCGTGAGCCGTCTGATGACCGACATTGTGGAGTCAGAACATACCGAAGCAGCGGGCAAGATACGGAATATGATGTCCATTTACCGCGAAAATCAGGACTTGATTTCAATCGGCGCCTATAAGAGCGGCACAAACCCCGAGCTGGACAACGCGATCAGCCATATGGAAGCAATCAATACTTTTTTACAGCAGAAGGTGGATTATAAAGTTGATTACGCTGATACGGTCAAGTTGTTAGAAGAAATTGTGAAGTAGGGAGTTGCAGAATGAAAAAGTTTCAATTTTCACTGAGCAAGGTTCTTGATTATAAAGGCCAGGTGCTGGAAAAAGAAAAGAATTACCTTGCTCATCTCCATGCTCTCAAAAAACAGATTGAAGACAAGATTGACGCCTTGCAGAAGGAATTTCAGAAAGTGAACGAGCGTCTGACAGAAGAGTCAGCGCAAGGCATCAGCGTCATCCAAATAAAATCGTTTGAATATCAGTTGCAAAGCATGCGCTATCAGATCGGGCAGTTACAGAACGAAAGCAATGCGATTTCCGCTTCGATTGAAAAGCAGATAAAGGTTGTCGTTTCGGTTTCGCAGGAGATTTCTGGGCTGGACAAGCTCGAAGAAAAGCAGCGCACCGAATATAACCTGTTGGAAGCAAAGGGCAGCGAGCTTCAGATTTCCGAATTTGTCTCTTCCAACCTGATTCGGAAAAGGATGGTTGAAACATCCTTATACTAACCGGTCTTTATGATCAATCTGTCACTATCAGATGAAATAAAGCTGAAATTTTTGTGAACTGAAAGGAGGTGAAAGAGATGGAAACAGTTACAATTCCCCAGACTGCGGCGGCAATGATTCAGGCGGCGGGCCAGGTAACGCAGCCAGGGACAGCGCAAGCCCTGCAAGGAATGTTCGGCGGCGACGCATTTGCACAGCTTCTTCAGCAGCTTCTGGGTCAAACAGCCAACGAGCAGGGGCTAAGCGAAGATGCTGAAAAGCAGGGGTCGCTGATGGCCGCGGACATGTTTGCCCAGCTTTTCTCAGGAATTCTGTCTGATTCTGCCGACATGGCTTCCGTGCTGAACGAGATGCAAGCGGGCGGACAAGTTGGTGCAGTTGCAGCAGAAAACGGACAACCGATCATGCAGACTTTGTTTGACATGATGCAGGCGCAGGGCGATGGGAAGTCTGAAAAAACCGGAGACTTGTTTTTAGCACAGCTTACGAAATCCAATTCCGACGGCGGACCGGAAATGCAGGTCATATCTTCCGCGCAGGCACAAGGGCAAACTTCGAAAGAAAGCACGAATGATCTTCTGGGCGGAGAAAGCGAATTTCGGAATTCCATACTGGCGGCGCAGAAGTTGCTCCGTGGAGAGAATACCGGTAAATCGCAGAAACAGGAAAAACTCCCGACCGATGTGGAACAGCTTCAAAACGATGTCAACAATGGTAAATTCAGTCCGACGGCGCAAGCGGATAAGATTGACGGCAATACCACTGACGTGCAGGATGTTATGACGCAGGTCAAGACAGGAATCAAAGAGAATCTGGTGCAGGGAAAGAATGAATTTGTTGTCAAGCTAAAACCGGACGGACTGGGAGAAATTACCGTTAAAATGGTGGAAACGGACAGCAAAATTGCCTTGAGCATCGTCACATCGAGCCCTCAGGTTGCCAAACTGATCAACGGCGAACTCGCAGGCCTGCGCGAAACACTGCGCCCGTTCAACGCGGAAGTGCATGAAGTAGTCAGTCAGGCGGATGCCTCTTACGCAGCGGCTCAAAACGGACAGTTTACGCAGCAGGATATGGGGCGGCAGTTCCAACAGTTCCACCAGAACCATGCCCAGACGCTGCCGTTTAGTCTTGAAGACGATGAGTTTGATCGGGAAATTCTGTCGCAGAGTATGGCACCTGTTTCAGAGCTGGACACCTACATTTGAGGAAAGGAGGAAAAATCTTGAGTTCAGTCAGCACAGATACAAGTTATCGGGATTGGCTTTCCAATCAAACCAGCAGTACCAGTTCGTCAAGTGGAACAGGAACCAACTATAACGCTGTTTTCGTTGATGAGGAAGATACAGGCCTTAAGGTGAGTGATTTTCTGAATCTGATGGTCGCGCAGCTCAAAAATCAGGACTTTTTGAATCCGGTTGATGACACCCAATATGTCGCCCAGATGGCTCAGTTTGCGAGTTTGCAGCAGATGCAGGAAATGGCGGAATACTCCAAAACGAGTTACGCGATGTCATTGGTCGGCAAAAATGTCACGGCGGCCAAATATACCGTAAGCGGTAAACTGGATAAGGTTACCGGCGTGATTACGAAGATCTCGTTGGTGGATAATGAGTATAAAATTTTCATTGGCGACAAATCTTTTTCTCTTTCACAAATTATGGAAGTGAATCATACGAGCAGCACCACAGATCCGGAGAAAACCCCCGAAACGCCTAAAGTCCCCGAAACGCCTGAAACTCCCGAAACACCGGAAGCACCAAAAACAGATAACACCACAGACCCAGACAATACCACGGACCCGGACAATACCACAGACCCGGGCAGCACAACTGATCCTGATAGCATTACCGATCCAGACAACGCTGCGGACACTGAAAATACAGAAAACCAGGCGGGAGATGGTACGGAAATATGAGCTCAATTGATTTTAACCGTTTTTCGGTTCCAATTGTAACGGGGACACCGCGGTCTGTAACTACAAACAAGGAACAGCAGCAAAATACCCCGACGAGCACCAATTCGTTTCAGGAAATATTTCAACGGGAACTGGACACAAGCAAAGAAGTCTCTTTTTCAAGACACGCTGCACAGCGGGTGGCGCAAAGGCAGGTTGATCTTTCGGAAGACAGCATTGAGCGTCTGAATCAGGGCGTTCGGCTTGCTAAGGAAAAAGGATTGAATGAGACGTTAATTTTGGTGGACAAAACTGCTTTTATTGTAAATGTCAAGAACAATATGGTGGTTACCACGGTCAACAGCGGAGAATCCGCGGGCAATGTTTTTACAAATATCGACGGAACTGTTATTATATAGCTGGACCTTTTCAGGAAGCTATTACCGGTTTTCGAACGACAGAGAAAACCGGCGGTTCTACATGAAAGGATTGATTCCATGGTTAGATCACTTTACGCGGGTGTAACGGGCATGAAGGCCCACCAGATCAGGATGGACGTCATTGGTAATAATATTGCCAACGTCAATACCTATGGATTTAAAAGTTCCAGGGCCACTTTCCGAGATGTGTACTATCAGTCGCTGCGAGGCGCTGCCGCAGGCTCCAACAATAAGGGCGGCTTAAACCCTTCTGAGGTTGGTTATGGTTCCACAATCGGAAGCATTGACGTGATGCAGACCCAGTCAACGATGTCTACCACAGGAAACCCGCTGGATATCGCAATTACCGGCGAAGGGTTCCTGCAGGTGCAGGATTCGGACGGCAATATCTTTTTCACCAAGGCCGGTATGCTGGATATCGACTCCAGCGGAAACCTGATTGATTCCAACGGAAACTTTGTTTTGGGGACCAGCGGGAACCCAGTTGGCAAAGCTGCCAGCAGCAGCAAGATCACATTCACAATCCCGTCGGTGGACCCAGCGGCCGCAAGCGCGACCAACACCATCAACGGCATTAAATACACCGTCAAGTCAACCAACCAGACGGCGGATGCAAATGTAACACTGTCTCTCACATCGGGTTCCCTGCCCCTCAACCAGAAAGCCACGGCGACGGTCAGCAGCACCGGGATCAATGTGATACTGAATAAAGATGAGACTTTTGCGAATCTGGGCGATCTGCAAAGCGCTGTAAATGCGGCAATTAAAGAGGCGAACGGCGGTGTGGAGCATCCGGCAGGCGACTTTGTTTTCCTGATGGACCCGTCTGATTCCTTTGTGGACTTAACCGGCGCTCAGATCACCAGTTCCGATACTTCGAATACGCCGGGTAAGGTTCCGGTTCCGACCGAGCTGGAAAATTTGTTTGAAGTTAAGGGCACGGGTGATTCTTTCTCTGGTACCGGCCCCGCAACATGGACAATTTCCGATGAAACCCCCACATCCCCAGATCCTATTACAGAGGACACGGTTCATACTTATCACCTTAAGGTTGAAATCAACGGAAAATCATATGAATCTGACTTGACTTCGGATCAGATGAAATCTTCCGGGCAGATCATGCTGGGGAGCAACGGCGATACGATTACGGTCGGTTATCCGAGCGAATCCTCGCTGCTTGCCAAACTTGCCACAAACACCAAGGATGCCGACGGCAAACTTCCCACCGATGAGGAATATGCGTTTGCTACAATCCCCGCAACAACTGATTTGGCTACTCCAACAGAGCCCTCCAAGAATCTGGGGCTTGGCAGCACGTTTAAACTGGACAAGGGAACTACAGGCGGTGCGCAGACTGTAAAAGACCTGACGAGCATCTCCATCGGCGCGGACGGCGTTGTGCGTGCAACACACGCAACGTTGGGCGACTTGGAAATCGGCAGAATCGATCTTGCTACATTCGATAATCCGCAGGGCTTGTCACAGGTGGGTGACACCTATTTTGCGGCGACCGCAAACTCCGGTAAATCGAGCCTGGTGAAGCCGGGTGAAGAAGGATCCGGCGCAATCGCGTCGAGCGCGCTTGAAATGTCTAACGTCGATTTGTCGCAGGAATTTGCTGATATGATTACCACCCAGAGAGGATTTCAGGCAAATTCGCGTCTGATCACCGTATCGGACACCATGCTGGAAGAACTGATTAACCTCAAGCGTTAATCAATTACGGCGATATTCCATGGCGGCGACCGGAGAGGGTCGCTGCCATAGGTAATCAGAAACTGTGGTTTCTGATTACCTATGGCAGAATGAAAAGGAATAGATGGAGGCAGCTATGATTGAATTATCAAAATTAAACGGTGCGGAATTTGTTTTGAACTGCGAGCTGATTGAGACCATTTATGAAAATCCAGACACAACAATCCACTTGACTGATGGGCGGATTTATATTGTGAAGGAAACTATGGAAGAAGTTGTTCAGAAGTCGATTGCATATAAGAGGGAAATCTTTCGGGATTTGCTGAACTGCAATTTTTAACATTAACGGGTGAATTGTAAAAACAGAGGGTGGCAATGATTATGGACCTTATGTCAGTTTTGGGTTGGGTATCAGGCGCAGTACTGGTCGTGTTCGGCATTATTGTGCAGATGCCTGACGCCGAAAAGGGAATCGAATTTGGACTGAACTGGATCAGTCTGGGGAATTTTTTTGATGTGAACAGTATCATCATTGTTGTAGGCGGAACGTTTGCGGCTTTGATGGTGTCTTATCCATTAAAATATTTTACAAAGATTTTTAAGCATTTGAAAATCATTATTTTCCCAACCAAATATAATCCGCATCATTATATTTTGCAAATTGTGGAATTTGCAAAAGAGGCAAGAATTAATGGTCTGCTGGCTTTGGAAGACAAGCTGAATGACACGCAGGATACTTTCCTGCGCAACAGTTTGATGCTTGTCATTGACTCTGTCGAGGCGGAAAAAGTGAAGGTTTTACTGGAAACAGAGCTGGACTATATGGAGGAGCGGCATGCGCAGGACAGGGCGTTCTACGCGAAAGGCTCCGCATATGCGCCGGCATTCGGTATGATCGGTACATTGATCGGTTTGATCAATTTGCTTCAGAACCTGAAAGATGCGGACTCGATCGCGCCTGCAATGTCGGTAGCGCTGGTCACTACTTTTTATGGAAGCTTGCTTTCCAACCTCGTATTTGCTCCGATTTCCAACAAGCTCAAAGTGCGGCATGATGAGGAATATCTTTGCAAAATGATCGTCAGTGAGGGCGTTCAGGCAATTCAGGCAGGAGACAACCCGAAATTCATTGAAGAAAAGCTGACGCAGTTGCTCCCGGGCAATTTGGCGGCTTCGACTGGAACGGATTTCGAGGAAGAACGTAAAAGCAAAAAAGTCCGCAGGGAAAAGAAAACCAGAAAAAAATAAATCCGCAGACTTGGGGTGATGAAGAATGGCGCGAAAAAAAATAGAGGAAGAACCATGCGGAAACTGGATGGATACTTACGGGGATATGGTAACCCTTCTGCTGACATTCTTTGTCATGCTATTTAGTATGTCCAGCGTTGACCAGGAAAAATTTGATGTAATTGTCAAGGCTTTCTCCAAAATGAATGCCGAGACGCAGCAGATTGTAATGGCTCCTGTGGGCGAGGGTGACGATCTTGCGACAAACCAGGGCGAATTTCTGCCTCCGGGGGAACAATTGGATCTTCAAAAGGATTTACCGAAAAGCTTTGATGAGCTTTACCAATATTTGAAAGAATACGTAAAGCAAAACGGTATGGAGGGTTCGGTTGAGGTCAAAAAGGGAGACGGAGCGGTGTTCATACGATTTGAAGACAGCATCTTCTTTAACCCTGACAGCTTTGACTTAAAGCCTACCGGAACAAATATATTGGATTTTCTTGGCAACTGTTTGAAAAATGTGGAAGAACAGATCTTGACAATTAATATTAACGGACACACTGCAGCGGTTCCTAACGTGGATCATTACCGTATTTCAGACTGGCGGCTTTCCAGTGAACGCGCTTCCAGTGTTGCGATTTATTTGGAAGAACAAAAGGAAATCCCTCCAAAAAAAATGATACCGATCGGTTATGGAAAGAATTTCCCCACTGCTACAAACGATACGTCAGAAGGCAGGAAGAGAAACCGCCGAGTTGATATGATGATCATCAGTACGGAAAGTAATATGACTGATGAGGAAATCTTGAAAACTTTGCTTGCCGGAACATTTGACGACAGCAAATACCCAGAGTTTGGAAGCAGCAAGGATATTCTGGTTCCGCCGGAAGGTGCATCGTCTGAAGAAGAACAGAAAGCGGTTGCGCCGACCTCTTCTCAAGCTGCGACCAAGGAGAGTGGGCCATATGACGCATTGGCTCCGGCAGACAGCAAGGGTTCTTTTAGTTCTGAGGGGAACGAAATCACGGTGCCCTTTGAAGATACATAGCCGCGCATCTGCCACAAATTCAGCGGTAAAAAAGGAGTGAATTTAGAAAAATGGCAGAGAAACTATCACAGGGACAGATAGATGCGCTGCTAAAACGCATAAATTCTGGCGATGAGACAGTTGAAGTCGAATCACAAAAGCAGGTCAAGGAATATGATTTTAAGTCTCCGAAAAAGTTTACGAAAGAGCAGTTAAAAACGCTTGACGGCTTGCACGAAAATTTTTCTCGGTTGCTTTCCTCCTATTTTTCAGGCCTTCTCCGTGTTTTTTGCGAAGTCAGTGTCCTGCAGATTGAAGAGCAGCGTTATTTTGAATACAGCAACGCACTGCCGGATACCGGATTAATCGGAATGATTGATTTAAGACCCTCAAATCGGCAGTATAACGACGCCACATTAATCATGGACATGTCCACGACAGTAGGCTATTTTATGGTGGATCGACTGCTTGGAGGCTCCGGGGATGGCTTCAATCTGACCAGAGACTATACGGATATTGAGATTGAGATATTAAAAAACGTGCTTCAGAAGATCTCCAAACATCTTCAGGAAGCATGGTGCAATTATATTGAGGTTGAAACAAACCTGACCAGCATCGAAACAAACTCACGCCTGCTTCAAGCGCTGGCTCCGGAAGATATTGTAGTGATTGTTGCGCTGAATATGAAGATTAAAAATTTAAACGGCGGCATCAGCCTATGCATACCGGCCGCGAATCTCGAAGAAATGATCAATAATTTCAGCGTTAAATATGCGCGCATAACCAAACGCCAGAAGCCTGAACATGAGGAAGCAAAGCGAACGATGATTTTTGAAAGGCTTACAGACTCAGACTTGGAAGTTAAAGCGGTTTTGGACAGTTTCCAGTTAAATCTGAGCGATTTGCTGCATTTGCAGCCATCGGATGTAATCCCTTTGAATAAAAGTATCAACAGCGATATCAGCATTATTGTAGACGAGGTTCCCTGGTATAGCGCGAAACTCGGGGAAGTGAAAATGAAGAAAGCGGTCAAGCTCAATGAGTTGATCAGTTGATCTGGAGGAGTGATTATGGGGATGGATTATGAGCAGCAGGTGGTTGACCCTGCGGTGACCCTTTCGAGTGAAGAGATCGATGCAATCGGAGAAATTCTTAACATCAGTATGGGTTCTGCGGCAACTGCCATATCCACAATGCTGGACAGGCAGGTGATTATCACCACACCGAATGTAAAAGAGCAACAGTTTAACGAGGTCGATTATAAATCACTGGAACCGGCGCTTCTTGTTAAAATTGAATACATAGAGGGAATTACCGGTTCAAATGTGATGATGTTCCATCAGGAGGACATGCAGGTTATTCTGAATCTTCTTATGGGAAATGAGGATACGCCTGAAAATTTCGCATTTGATGAGTTAAGCATGAGCGCTGCCTGCGAAGTTATGAATCAGATGATGGGAGCATCGGCAACCGCCCTATCAGAGTTTCTTGGCAAGACGATCAACATTTCCACGCCGACAGCCTCTGTTTCGGTTAGCGACCATATGCTTGACCCGAACATCAAGGAAGACGATAGAATCGTAACTGTCTCGTTTAACCTGGATATCAAGGACGTCATGAACAGTGATTTTATCAGCATCATGCCGATTGATTTGGTAAAAATGATCGTCAGTCAGGTGCTGGGGGATGCCGCTGAGGAGCAGGCTCAGGTGCAGCAGCAGGAAACCCAGAGCAGTACAGCGCCGGAACAGCAGAATCAGCTGGCGCCTGATACGCAGCAGATGCCGAATACGCAGCAGATGCCGAATACACAGCAGATGCCGAATACGCAGCAGATGCCGAATACACAGCAGATGCCAAATATGCAGCAGATGCCAAATATGCAGCAGATGCCGAACATGCAGCAGATGCCGAATACACAGCAGATGCCGAATACGCAGCAGATGCCGAATACGCAGCAGATGCCGAACATGCAGCAGATGCCGAACACGCAGCAGATGCCGAATATGCAGCAGATGCCGTATATGTCTCCTGAGTGGCAGCAGCAGTATGCCATGATGGGACAGCAGATGCAATACCCGCCTTATTCGTATCCTTATCCCCCCATGGTGCCGCAGCAGAATTCTCCTGCCGGCCATCAGTCCGGTCAGCAGAGCAATGTGATTAAGCAGGCGCAGGCCGTACATGTGCAGGCAGCACAGTTTCCGAATTTTACAAATCAGGCTGTGCCGGGGTTCTCAGCACCCATAAACAATGCCAACATGGGGCTGATGATGAATGTTCCGCTCAGCGTTTCCGTTGAAATTGGAAAGACCAAACGTAAAATTCGCGATATTATGGAGTTTTCACAGGGTACAGTGATTGAATTGGAAAAGCAGGCAGGCGCTCCGGTCGACATTGTTGTAAATGGGCAATTGATTGCTCGCGGAGATGTAGTGGTCATTGACGACAATTTTGGTGTCAGAGTCACAGAAATTGTAGGCACCAAAGAACTCTTGGATGCAATTGACAACAATGCATAATCGCTTTATTATAATAACTTTTGCTATATAAAGGAGAATTTCAATGGATAAGAAAATCATGATTGTGGACGACGCTGCTTTTATGAGAATGACGATTAAAAACTGCCTGACCAAAGCCGGATATGCAAATTTGATCGAGGCAGGGGACGGGCAGCAGGCTATAGACGCCTACCAAAACGAAAAGCCCGATCTAGTCATTATGGACATCACGATGCCTAATTTGGACGGCATTCAGGCGTTACAGGCAATCAAGGCAACGGACCCGAGCGCAAAAGTGGTGATGTGCTCGGCAATGGGTCAGGAATCTATGGTGGTGGATGCAATCCATCTTGGCGCCTTGGATTTTATTGTGAAACCCTTTAAGCCGGACCGGATTTTGCAGACAGTCGGCAAAATCCTTGGATAATCATCTGATTACAGGAGGGCAGACGCTTGAAAGAATGGCTGGATGCGGCGGGTTGGATTGTCGCACTGTTGATCATATTTGCGCTTGTGGTGTTTTGCGCCTATTATGCAACCCGTCTGCTGGGTAAGCGATATGGCGTGCAAAACTCCGGTAGCGGCCTTATTTCGGTTCTTGATCGCTCCTTTGTGGGGCAGGACCGCCAGCTTCTGGTGGTAAAGGTTGCTGATAAAACCATTTTAGTTGGTGTTACCGCAAACCATATTGAAAAACTTTGCGATTTGGATCCGGAAAAACTGCCCTCTTTGCCCGTAAAAACACAGGAGGTTAATTTTGCGGAGCTACTGAAAGGCTTGATTGTGAAAGGCCGGAACAGTGAAAAAAGAGAGGAAGACGAGGCAAACCAATGAGAAATGCGGATGTTCCAAAAACTTCATTAAAAAAATATCTGCTGATTTTTATCATCTCAGGAATTGTCACAATTTTACTATTTGGATTTTGTTTTTCGCTGCGGGCGCAGGCGGCTCCGGCAATTACCATTGATCTCGATTCCGGCACAACAGGGGAAGGCTCGTTCGGGCCGCTGGAAATGCTGTTCATGATGGCAATTTTAGCACTGGCGCCTTCGATTCTGATTATGATGACCAGCTTCACACGGATTGTCATTGTGCTGTCCTTCCTGCGCAGTGCGCTGGGGACTCAACAGTCTCCTCCCAACCAGGTTCTGATCGGCTTAGCGTTATTTTTAACCTTGTTCATCATGCAGCCGGTGCTCAAACAGATTAACGAGGATGCCTATACTCCGTATAAGCAGGGCTTGATCGATCAGCAGGCGGCTGTGGAAAAAGCCGTGATACCAATGAAACAGTTTATGCTCCGCCAGACAAAACAGAAGGATCTTAGTTTGTTTTTGACCATATCCGGCGCGGATGAGGATCTCGAGCAATTAGAGGCTCAGTCAGAAGATCAGACAATGGAAAATCTTGGAAAGCTGAGTTTAAGCGTAATCGTGCCTGCTTTTGTTACCAGTGAGCTGACACGCGCGTTTACGATCGGCTTTTTACTGTTTATCCCGTTCTTAATCATCGACATGGTTGTTTCCAGTACCTTAATGTCAATGGGAATGGTGATGCTGCCGCCGTCTATGATAGCGTTACCTTTCAAAATTATGATGTTTGTTTTGGTGGATGGCTGGAATCTTCTGCTGGGAACATTGGCACAGGGGTTTCGATGATGCCGGTCTTGAAGAACTGCGATAAGAAAAGGAGAATGTTATGACACAGGGTGAAGTGCTGGGGGTCTTTCAGGAAGCAATGCTGGTTGCCATTAAAATAGCGTCTCCTCTGTTGGTCGTCAGCATCGTGATCGGTTTAATTGTCGCAATTTTTCAAGCTGCCACGCAGATTCATGAGCAAACACTTACGTTTGTTCCTAAGATTCTGGTAATTGCGCTGATGCTGATTGGGTTGGGCTCGTGGATGATTGCAATCTTGTCTGACTTCATCAATCGCTTGTTCACCATGATGGCAACCATATAACAAGCTATGTGGATACTTTCATTTGAAAATTTTACGGCATACGTATTGGTCTTTGTTCGAATGGCGGGCATGATCGCGCTAAACCCGCTGCTTTCCCGCAAAAATGTTACCACCCAGGTTCGTATGGGTCTCGTTCTGGGAATGACGCTTTTGATTGCGCCCGGTATAGATAAAACGGCTATGTCTGTGACGAATACGTTCGGACTGGTCTCGTCCATGGGTCGTGAACTGTTTGTCGGCTATGTTCTATCCTATGTCTTTGGCCTATTCTACTATCTCTTGTTTTTTGCCGGAGACTTGATGGATGTTCAATTTGGACTTTCCATGGCAAAGGTATTTGATCCCGGCTCCAATATTCAGGCTTCCGTCTCCGGCAATATCCTAAGTTTGTTTTTTATTTTTTATGTTTTTGCAACCGACAGCCATTTGTTGTTGATCAAACTGTTTGCATCCTCCTATGATATTCTGCCGGTCGGTGTGCAGGGCATGAATCTCGATATATCCGGCTTTGCGATCACGCTGTTTGTCACAGCAATGTCCCTGATTATCAGACTGACGCTTCCCTTTATTGCAGTAGAGTTTATCATTGAAATGGCAATGGGGATTCTGATGAAGCTGATCCCCCAGATTCATGTATTTGTCCTGAATATCCAGCTAAAGCTCTTGGTTGCTCTTTTCATGCTGCTCGTTTTTGCGCAGCCTGTCGCTGATTTTATGGACCGCTATGTATCCATTATGTTCAAAAATATGCAGCAGGCGTTGATTGCGCTGGCCGGGTGACAACTGATGATTCTTTGGTGAAAAGGGGGGATGAGACTTGGCTGGTGAAAAGACAGAAAAAGCAACACCCAAACGAAAGCAGGACGAACGCAAAAAAGGTAATATTTTTCTCAGCCACGAGGTTGTCAGCGTTTTTTCCCTGCTCATCATGTTTTATTCCTTTAAGCTTTTTGCACCCCACTTCATTCAAACGATTGAGCAGAACATCAGTGATTTTATCATCTTGACTGCAACGATGGATACCATCGCCGCTTCCGATATGCAGAAATTTTTTATTGATGGCTGCATCGCGTTCGGAGTTACCGCGCTGCCCCTGCTGATTGTCGGCGCGGCTGCAACCATTATTTTCACAGGTGCACAGACCAGGTTTCTGTTTTCTTCCAAGCTGCTTGAATTTAAGGGCAGCCGTATGAATCCCCTGAATGGGCTGAAAAAAATGTTTTCCCTGCGCGGCTTGATTGAGTTGACAAAATCGATTATCAAAATTACGGTTTTGAGTGCTATCCTCTATCAGGTGTTAAAAAAGCAGCTCCCGCAAATTCCGCGATTGATGGATATGTCTGTACAGCAGTCGATTGTGCAGGTAGGCGTTATCATCCTAAGTATTGTAAAATCGGCGGCAATCATGTTTATCTTCCTTGCGCTTTTCGATTATTTTTATCAGTGGTGGGATTATGAAAAAAATCTTCGCATGAGCAAACAGGAAATCAAGGAGGAATATAAACAGACAGAAGGAGACCCGCAGATTAAAGGCAAAATCAAGGAGCGTCAGCAGCAGCAGGCGCGCAGGCGCATGATGCAGGCAGTTCCCAGCGCGGACGTTGTCATCAGAAACCCAACGCATTTTGCGGTTGCAATCCGCTATGATGCTCAGAAGAACCGAGCACCAATTGTAATTGCAAAGGGTGCTGACCTAATCGCTCTTAAAATTGTCGAAATAGCAGAGCAAAACGACGTGACTATCATGGAAAACAGGCCGCTTGCAAGAGGTCTTTTTGAAACGGTGGACCTGGATCAGGAGATACCGGATCAGTTTTACCAGTCGGTTGCCGAAGTGCTCGCTTTTGTATACAGCCTGAAGAAAAAGGATTTGAAACAGTGAAAGTATTTAATAATACCGTGTCGGCGTTTGTGATCGGAATTATATTTCTGCTGATCATACCGCTTCCCACATGGGCGCTGGACCTAATGTTCATATTGAATCTAACAGTTTCGTTTGTCATTCTGCTTACAACGATGTATATCAAGGAGTCCCTCGAATTTTCGATTTTCCCCTCGCTGCTCCTGATTACAACGTTATTCAGGCTGGGTTTAAATGTATCTTCCACAAGAAAGATTCTCACGAACCATGGCGATGCCGGACAGGTTATTCGTACATTCGGCGCATTTGTTATTCAGGGCAATGTCATCGTGGGTCTTGTAATCTTCCTAATCATTGTTTTGGTGCAGTTTATCGTTATTACAAAGGGTTCCGAGCGTGTGGCTGAGGTATCCGCCCGCTTTACATTGGATGCGATGCCCGGCAAACAGATGGCAATCGATGCGGATTTGAGTTCCGGTCTGATTGACGAGCAGCAGGCAAGAGACCGCCGCTCCAAGATTCAGCGGGAAGCTGATTTCTTCGGCTCCATGGACGGTGCTTCCAAGTTTGTAAAAGGCGACGCCATCATGTCCATCATTGTCACCTTTATTAACCTCATCGGCGGCGTCATCGTCGGTTTTATCAACAATGACGGTACATTTCAGGAAATCATGAATATCTATTCCACCGCTACGGTTGGTGACGGCTTGATGTCTCAGATACCGGCACTGTTGATTTCGGTGGCAACCGGTATGATTGTAACCAGATCTGCCTCGGAATCCGACCTGAACAGTGACGTAGCAAAGCAGTTCCTGTCGCAGCCGATCGTGTTGATTATGGCTTCTCTGGCGCTTGCCTCACTTACTTTAATCGGGTTTCCACCAGTGCAGGTGCTTTCTGTTTCAATCGGCTTGTTTACCCTTGGAATCGTTCTGCTCCGGCAGACGAAGCCGCAGCTCCAAACCGACCAGGGGCTTTCACCTACGGAGGAAATTACCAGTGAGGCCTCTTTTTATAAAAATATCGACAATGTTTATGGGCTCCTCAACGTTGAACAGATTGAGATGGAATTTGGATACAGTCTGATTCCGCTGGTTGACGAGGGAAGCGGCGGAAGCTTTATCGACCGGGTTGTCATGTTCCGCAAACAGTTTGCATTGGAAATGGGTATGGTGGTTCCGTCCGTCCGCCTCAAAGACAGCGGCCAGCTGAATCCAAACCAGTACGCCATCAAGTTTAAGGGCGAACAGGTTGCGCAGGGAGATATTCTAGTGGATCATTACCTCGCGCTTGCCCCCTCCGACCTTGAGGACTCTGTGGACGGAATTGAGACGGTAGAGCCTGCGTTCGGCATTCCGGCCAAATGGATCAGCGAAGATAAAAAAATCAAAGCTGAGCTTGCGGGTTACACGCTCATAGACCCGACTTCCGTGATTATTACACATCTTTCCGAGGTCATCAAAAAGCATGCTTATGAGCTGCTTACCCGTCAGGAAGTCAACAACATGCTGGCTAATCTGAAGAAGACCAACGAAATGCTTGTCAATGATACCATCCCGTCAATTGTTTCACTGGGCGAGCTGCAAAAGGTGCTTTGCAGTCTGCTGCGGGAAAGCATTCCTGTCAGAGATCTGGAAACCATTCTGGAAACGCTGGCCGATTATGGCATGACCGTCAAAGACAGCGATATGCTCACCGAGTATGTGCGCCAGTCGCTGAAGCGCACCATCTCTCACAGATTTGCGGAGGCTGGCCAGCTGAAAGTAATCAGTCTGGACGCGAATGTGGAAAACACCATTATGGCCTCCGTGAAGAAGGTGGAAAACGGGTCCTATCTGGCGCTTGACCCGAAGACAATCCAGAACATGATTTCTGTAACCAGCAGGGAAATTGATAAAATCAAGGATTTGGTACAGGTTCCGATCATTTTAACATCTCCCATTGTGCGCATCTATTTTAAAAAGCTGGTAGACCAGTTTTATCCGGACACAGTGGTTCTGTCCTTTAATGAAATAGATTCTAATATACAAATTCAGGCACTGGGCAGCATTGCGATCTCATAAGGTTTCGGGTCGAAAGGAGGGCTAACGGAGTTGAACACGATAATTGAGGAAAGTGTAACAATAGAAAATCCTGAAGCCCTGATGTTTCGCTATAAGGAAACAAAGGATGTTCAGACCCGTAACCAGCTGGTAATGCACTACAGTTTTATTGCAAAAACTGTGGCGATACAGATGCGCGGGATATCTGCGAACTACGCGCAGATTGAAGATATTGTTAACCAGGGAATCATCACGCTAATCGATTGTGTGGAAAAGTTTGATCCGTCAAAGGGAATCCAGTTTAAAAGCTATGCGTTTATGCGGGTGAGGGGCGCTATCATTGATTTTGTGCGAAAGCAGGACTGGTTTCCCCGCAGGGTGCGCATGGCGGCAAAAAATGTTGCGGCCGCTCACGACAAGCTCTGTAATGAACTGATGCGGGAACCTACCATGCAGGAAATGGCGAATTATCTGGAAGTGCCGCTGGAGGTGCTGAATAAAAATTTCGGCGAGATTTCCAATTCCGTTATGCTTTCTTTTGAGGGGATTATTCAGAATATTTATCAGGGCGGTAACGTACTCAGCGATTATCTGGATGAAAATTTTGTGCCCGAAAACAGCATCTTCAAGCAAGAACTGCACGATACGCTGCAGGCGGAAATTGAAGCGCTATCCGAGCGGGAACGCCTGGTGGTCACACTTTACTACTACGAACATTTGAAGCTTTCAGACATTGCAAAGATCCTGAAGGTCAGCGATCAGAGGGTATCTCAGATCAATTCAAAAGCGGTGATGAAGCTCAAAAATAAGATGGAAAGATATATGAAAGGATGATTTGCTATGCTGGAAGGCTTTTATACGGCGGCGTCTGGGATGATGATGCAGCAGAGAACCCTGAATACGATTACTAATAATATCACAAACATTAGAACCCCCGGGTTCCGGGCCGAGCGCGTTGTCGCGACGACCTTTGAACATGAGCTTCTCACACGCATGGAAGCGGGTGACACAGAGGCTGTCGGCAAAGGAGCACCGATCCGGATTGTAGAGGATGTTTTCACCATTGCGGATGCATCCCTGCTGGAAGATACCGGACGGCCGTTCGACATCGCAATCAACGGGGAAGGCTATTTCAATATTCAGGGAACGGAAGAGGGCCAGACCTTTTTAACCCGTAACGGACATTTTGATGTCGATGATGAAGGCTTTCTCGTACTGAAAGGCGCGGGGCGTGTCCTTGGTATGAAAGGCGAAATTGAGGTCTACGGCTCCAATTTCACTGTCAATGAAAACGGAGAAGTCTATAATGCGAAAAACCGGCTGGTGGATCGCCTTCTGATCACAGTTCCAGGGCCGGATGTGCAGATGGAAAAGTACACGAACGGGCTTTATACCGTTGCTGACGGCGGAGAGATGGTTCCTGCTGAAAATATGACAGTCAGGCAGGGCACGCTGGAACGGTCCAATGTCGATATGAACAGGGAATACACACAAGCCATGGAGGCGCAGAGAGCGTTTCAGTCGTGCAGCCAGGCACTCAAAATCGTAGATCAGATGAATCAGAAAAGTGTCACGCAAATTGCGAGCTTATAATATAGGGGGAGAAAGACAGCTATGAATATTGCGTTTTACAGCGGCGTTTCCGGATTGGTGGCATACCAGCAGGATTTGGATAATCTTTCGCACAACATGGCCAATGTTAATACAAACGGATATAAAGCGACCAGAACGAATTTCAGCGATCTGCTCTATACCCAGATGGATGTGAACGGGGAGGACAAGCCTTTGACCGGTCACGGCGTCAAGGCCGCGGATCTGGACCTTATGTACTCGCAGGGGACACCGGTTTCTACAAATAACCAGTTGGACTTTGCTTTAATTGGAGATGGATTTTTCGCTGTTGAGAGCGGAGATCATACGGAATATACCCGCAACGGGGCATTCCGCATCGGTATGGAAGGAAAAAACGGCTACCTTGTGACGTCAGACGGTGGGTATATACTGGATGCAAAGGGAAAACGCATTAAATTGGACCGTGAAGATAAGAACAGCCCGTTAAATCTGGATGGTGTCAGAGAAAAAATCGGGGTCTATCAGTTTGAAAACCCATATGGGTTGCAGCAGAAGGAGAACAGCTGTTTTTTGGAAACAGCTACCTCGGGAGAAGCAAAGGCACTAAATGCAAAAAAGAATGTTGAATTGCCTTATAATCTGGTGCAAAATGCGCTGGAGGGTTCCAATGTAGACCTTGCACAGGAGATGGTGGACGTCATTATCACCCAGAAGGCGTTCCAGTTCAGTGCCAAAATGGTGCAGACAGCCGATTCGGTGGAAGAGATTATTAACAACTTAAGATAAAGAAGGGAGACGTATTTATGCCCTTAAACTCATATAACGATTTGAATGACATTCAAATGGACGTCCTACGTGAAATCGGGAATATCGGTTCCGGCAACGCGGCAACGTCTCTTTCCAATATGCTGATGCGGCCGGTTGGAATCAATGTTCCTCAAATCAAAATATTGGATTATAATCAGGTTGTTACAGCTTTGGGCGGGCCTGAAACAATGATTGTCGGGCTTTTACTGTCGCTGAGCGGGGACGTTACCGGTATGATGATGTTTCTGCTGCAACAGGACTTTGCGCATATGACACTGAATGCTCTGCTCGGTCAGGCATTTAGTGACTTCAGCGAAGTGGATGAAATGGGATATTCCGCCATGACGGAAGTTGCCAATATCATGGCGGCCTCCTACGTGAATGCAGTTTCCACCTTGACAGATTTGAATATCAACATATCTGTTCCGGATATTTGTATTGATATGGCTGGAGCAATTCTGAGCGTTCCTGCGATTCATTATGCCAATATCAGCGATAAAATTATTTTTATTGAGGATGAATTTAATAGCCAGGAGGAGAACGCAATCAGCCATATTCTGATGATTCCGGATGTGGAGTCTCTGCAAAAAATAATGACAAATCTGGGGATAGAAATATGAACACCGTAACCGTCGGAATTTCGGATTTAAACGTTGTGAAAGCGCCGGACGTGTTGGTAACCTATGCGTTAGGTTCTTGTGTGGGAATTTGCTTGTATGATCCGGTGGCAAAGATTGCCGGGCTTTCCCACATCATGCTGCCTTCTGTAACCCAAATACCCGGAGCACGGGATTCTTACAAATTTGCCGACACCGCAATCGTAATATTGGTGAAGAAAATGACTGAATTGGGAGCGCGCAGCATCCGAATGAAAGCCAAAATCGCCGGGGGCGCTCAAATGTTTGCAGCGCTGTCCAATTCCTCCATCGCAAATATCGGGCAGAGAAATGTGATAGCGGTGAAAAATACGCTTGCACAGTTGAAGATTCCAATTATTGCCGAAGACACCGGAAAGAATTATGGCAGAACACTCTATTTTAATGCAGAAACCGGGTTGATGCAGATCAGGTCTGGAATACACGGAGAGTGGGTTTGGTAGTAGTTTTCAGGGGAAAATCCCTTTGTATGAAAGCTTAAAAATGGCATTAAACAATGGCGGAGAGGAGCGGTATTATGGAAAAGAAGCCTTTAGAAAATCAGCAGCAGGAACCAGCACGGGATTCTGTATTGTTTCGCTTGTGGAGTCGCTTTAAAGATAAAAAACCTGAGAGTGATCAGGCAGCGACCTCAGAGGGGAGCCAATTATCTTTACAGAATTCCGAACAGGATTTGACACAGGATACCAGCGATACCGCGCCCGGCAATGAACCTACCGACAACGAGCCGGTTAATACGGAACAGGAAGAAAATTCGGCTCAAACACCACCTCCTGAAGGAACAGACTCGCAGCTGCCAAGTGACGGGGAACAACAGGCAGAGCTTTCGGACGAGGGCCAACAGGACCCTGAAGAGCCAGAAAAGCCGCCGGTGATAGATGCGACGCTTCAGCTGACCATTTCCAAGGATGTAATGACAGCAACCGGGGTCGCTTTTCCTCCTGAAAACGGCGGCGCAGAAATCTCGGAAGATTTTATTCGACAAGCTTTACTGGATAAGGACGTCAAGGAGGAATTTTTTTCTTCAGGGATTAAAATGCTGTGCACCTTTAAGCTCTATCAAAAATCGGCTGTACTTGCCAGCGGTGTTGCCGCAAAAAACGGAAAAGACGGCTATGTAGAAGAATTATTTGCCCGGGAAAGTGATATTCATCTTGAGGCGGATGAAAACGATTCTGTCAATTATAAAAATTTGAACAAACTGCGCATCGTTAAAAAAGGAGCGGTAATTTGCAAAATTATTCCCCCGGAGCCTCCGGTTGACGGAAAAAATCTGCACGGAGAAATTATTGAGGGACATCCCGGCAAACCGATGAAAATTGCCGTCGGCAAAAATATGATGATATCTGAGGATGGAACGGAGCTAATTGCGAACTGCGCCGGAAATCTTCGGTTCGCTGATGAGAAATTTTATATTGAAGATGTCCTGCATATTCCGGGGGATGTTGACAACGCTGTCGGAAATCTGGAATTTTGCGGGGATATCGTCATAGATGGCGGCGTCCGAGAAGGGTTCACTGTTCAGTCTGATAAGAATATAACAATCAAAGGCACGGTCGAAGGGGCATTTATTAATGCGAAAGGCAGCATCGCTCTGAGCAAAGGCATGAACGGGATGGGCAGGGGTTTCCTGCGTGCGGGCGAAGATGTGAAATGCCGGTTCTTAGAGAATTGTACAGTCAATGCGGGGGGAAGCGTAAGGGCCGAATCCGTTATGAATTGCCGCATAACGGCGGATAATGACATCCTTGTGGAAGGCGGCAAAGGCGTTATAGTCGGCGGAACCTGTACGGCACGTAATGCGATCAAAGCGAAAAGCATTGGATCGCCTTCTTATGTGGCTACGACCATCGTCTTAGGCGTTTCTCCTGAAGTCTTGGCACAAAAGAAACAGCTTACCAAACAGATTGATGAATTGAACAGACAAGTGAATGATTTGGAAAAAGATTGTAAATATCTTGAAGCCGCGGCAAAAAAAGCGCCGCTGCCGACTGAACGAGCGAGTCAGCTCTCTCAGATGAAAAAACAGAGGATGCTGTCTTCTGTGCAGATCAGTATCAACACCAAACAGCTTTTGGAAATTGACGAACTGATCGAAAGCCTTGAAAGCTGTAAACTGAGCTGTTCCCAAATTTTTCCATTTGTAAAGATCATGATGGCAAACGAATCTTTGCAGATCAAAGAAAGAGAATCTCATAAAATGTATTACTATGAAAATGGCGAGATTAAATCTGGCAGCATTTAATGCATGATGTTTTTTTCTGGATTTTGTTCTTCATTCGATTCTTTAGATGACAAAAAGAGGAGCAGATTCACCATCTGCTCCTCTTTTTGTATCTTCTTATTTTCCGGTATTTAAATACTCAATAATTTCTCCGGCTATTTTGTCCAAGGGAAGCTGCTTTGAGACGCCTCCCTTACTAAACGCGACCATTGGCATTCCGTAAACGACACAGCTTTCCTTGTCCTGACCGATTGTGTAGGCACCGGCCTGCTTCATTTTAAGCAGCCCCGAAGCGCCATCTGCGCCCATTCCAGTTAAAATAACGCCGATTGCGTTTTTCCCTGCTGTTGCAGCTACGGATTCAAATAATACGTCCACCGACGGACAATGCCCGCTGACTCTGGCGCCCTGTTCGCTTTTTACATAATAGCCTTTCGCGTCTTTCGCCAGCCTCAAATGGTATTCCCCGGCAGCAATCAGTACAGTCCCGGGCACGACTCGGTCGTTATTTTTTGCTTCGTGGACGCGCATCTTGCAGATTTTATCAAGACGCTGCGCATACATATTGGTAAAGACAGGTGGCATATGCTGCACAATTATCACGCCCGGTGTAGTGGCCGGCAAGTCGCGAACAATGGATAGAATCGCTTCAGTCCCGCCGGTGGAAGCTCCGATGGCAATCACAGGATTGTCATTTTTCTTATTTAAAGACAGAACTCCGACGGAATGTAAGGCGGTGGCATGCTTTTTTACAATTCTGGCGGTAGAGGCAATTTTAATTTTGATGGTTAATTCACTGATAAAGCCAATTAAATCTGTCGATGTTTTGACTTCGGGTTTTCTTACAAAATCCAGAGCACCTGCATCGAGGGCATTTAAAGCGTTAGACGGCTGAGAACTTACAACAACGACAGGAAGGGGATTTTCAGACATCAGCTTTTTCAAAAACTCAATGCCGCTTTTTTTTGGCATTTCCACATCCAGAGTGACTACATCGGGATGAAGCAATTGAATTTTTCCCCCCGCATCATCAGCGTCTACTGCTGTGCCAACAATTTGAATATTCAGGTCGTTTGCAAGCTCCCGCTCAAGTGTCTGACGAAACAGGATGGAATCATCCACAATCAAGACTTTAATCTTTGAGAGCTTTTTCAACCGG
Source organism: uncultured Oscillospiraceae bacterium (assembly GCA_963519235.1). GTDB lineage: Bacteria > Bacillota > Clostridia > Oscillospirales > Ruminococcaceae > Anaerotruncus. The sequence goes on along the minus strand of CAUQLV010000003.1, from coordinate 24,195 downwards.
GTTTGCCTCCTTTTTGATAGACTGCCGGTTTAATGTATCTGTAATTGGTTGTCTCACGGTTAATTACTTCAGAATGGCCGATAAAAAGGAATCCTCCGTTTGCCGTAGCGTTATAGAACTTTTGAATCAGAGTATCTTTTGTAGGACCGTCAAAGTAAATCATTACATTCCGGCAAAAAATGAGGTCAAATGGTTTTTTAAACAGAAAAGGGTCCATCAGATTAAACGGACGGAAAATCACTTGCTTCTGTATTTTTTCACAGACCTGATAGGTTCCGTCCGATAAGCGGTTCATATAAGTTTTTATCCACTTTTCAGGCATCTCCTTCAAGTTGTCTTCTGTATAAATCGCTTTTTTAGCTTTGTCCAAAACATTCATGGAAATATCCGTTGCAAGGATTGTGGTATCCCACAAGGACTTCTGAGCACCGAAATACTCGTCAATTGCCATGGCCATGGTATAAGCCTCCTGGCCGGCAGAGCAGCCGGCGCTCCAGATGCGCAGGTCATGGCCGGGGTGGATGCGTTCTAAAAAAGGAAGTACGTGCGATTGCAGGAAATCAAAGTGTTCCCGCTCCCTCATAAAGTAAGAATGGTTTGTCGTCAGTTTATTTAATAAGGTCGTCACTTCACTGCCGGAATTATCCTGAAACAAAACGTCCAAATACTGCTTGAAATTGGAAAATCCACGTTCACGCAGCATATTGGACATTCGACCTTCAATGAGAACACGCTTTTTTTCCAGATTAATACCATATTTTTGCTTAACGAACGTAATTAACGACAAAAATTCCTGATCGGTAATGCTAATTAAACCGGAAGGTGCGGCAATCGGCATTTAAACAACTCCCTTTATATCTTTGTATAGTTCAAATCGCTGTGAAAGAATTTATGGCAGTCAATATTCAGAATAACTTTTTCGCCGACGGTTGCAATTGACTGCAAATATTTTTCGTTGCTGGTGGTCCCAAGTTCCGGCGGATTTGCCAGCTCAGGCTGATCCACTGTAACCACCTCGGACACTCGGTCGACAATCAGTCCCACCTGCATGTCCTCAATCACCACCACAATAATACATGTTTTTTCGTCATAGGCACGCTCAGGCTGCTTAAATTTCATTCGAACGTCAATTACAGGAACAATTTTTCCTCTGAGATTGATAATTCCCTTAATATAAACGGGAACGCTCGGAATCCGAGTGGCATTCTGGATGCTGATGATTTCAATTACATGTAAAAGCTCTATTCCGTAAATTGTGTCTTCGATATAAAATGTCAAAAACTTTCCCTGAAGATCATCCATTACAGTGCTAACAATGTTCTCTTCCATGACCATCACTGCCTTTCAAATATGCTCAGAAGGTTGTTGGCGTCCAAAATCAGGCTGATGCTTCCGTCGCCCAAAATGGTGCACCCGGAAAGCCCGCACTCCTTAATGTTGTAGCGATTGAGAAAAGCGGGGAAGGGCTTGACAACTACCTGCTGCTCTCCAATCAGTTCGTCGGCAAAAATGCAGGCGACTTGACTGGCGTTTTCGATCTGAATGACGATACCTTCGGTCAAATCTTTGATTGCGTTATCAATGGAATAGATTTCATGCAAACGGATGATCGGGAAACATTCGCCGCGCAGCATGATCATTTCTGATCCGTCCGTATTATAAATAACCTGCTTCGGATCAAAAATTTTAAAGGACTGCTTGATGGAAGTAATCGGAAGGGTAAAGATATTGCCGCCAACCGATATTTCCATGCCATCTACGATTGCAAGCGTCAGCGGAATTTTAATCGTGAAAGTGGTACCGACATTGCGGGTGCTTTCGACGCTGATTGTTCCCCCGACTTTTTCAAGATTTTTACGAACAACGTCCATACCAACACCGCGTCCCGAAAATTCAGTGACAGCCTCGTTGGTAGAAAATCCGGGTAACATGATCATACTGAAAATTTCTTTTTCAGTATACTCAGCCTCCGGTTTTGTCAGCAGTCCATTTTTCTTTGCCTTACTCATGATTTTTTCCGCGTCAAGGCCGCAGCCGTCATCAGAAACGGTTATAACGATCTCTCCACCGATGTTTTGAGCTGCCAGCGTGAGTTTTCCGGTTTCGGGTTTCCCAAGCGCGCGGCGTTCCTCCGCAGATTCAATCGCATGGTCCATTGAGTTACGGATCATATGCATGAACGGATCGGTAATCGTATCATTGATCGTTTTATCGACTTCGGTATCGCCTCCGATGGTCTCAAGCTCTACTGATTTATTCAGCTTTTTCCCCATATCACGAACAATCCGGTTCATTTTCTGAAAAACGCCGGAAAGCGGAACCATCCGGATGGACATGACAACATCCTGCAGCTCATCGGTAAGCTTGCGCAGTTCACGGGTCGATTTATTGAAATTATCCAGTACAAGTCCCTTCAAGTCAGGATTACTTGCAACCATGGATTCCGCAGTAACCAGTTCTCCCACCAAATCCATCAGCTGGTCCAGCTTCGTCTGATTTACGCTGATCAGGCTCTGCTTGCTGCCTGCCTTTGCCGCAAGTGACGCCGACTGTACCTGATCGTCTTTAACCTGCACGGTTACAGCCGATGAAGAAGAAACAGAAGCAGCACTCTGGCTGGGAACTTCTTCCGTCGACTCAAGTATCTCGTAAGACTTTACATTAATCGAATTTTCGATTATCTTATAAATATCCTCCGGGTTTGCTGTCGTTTTGAACTTGACGATAAATCCCTTATCGATGATCATTGAGGATAATGAAGAATCTGCTTCCGGATGAGGCGGAACAGAATCCAGCTCATCGCACCAGTCCTTCATTTGAGTAAGCAGCATAAATGCACGGATGTTTTCCATTTGGCAGCCGTCCTCAAAATAGACGCGCACCTGATGGTATCCGTCCCCTGCAATGGCGCCAGTATCCGCCGCGCGTTTGGGAACAGGCTGCTGCTTTGGTGCAGAGACAGCTGGTGCAGCAGAAACCGGCGCAGCCCCGCGTGGAGCCCCCTTCATGATTGCGGCTTGTTCCTCCAGCAGCCCGATAATGGGGCCGGAATCTTTGGGCATGTATTCTTCCGCCTGCAGCCCGTCAATTTCCGCCTTGATAAAATCAGATGCCTGAAACAGCAAATCATAGATTGAATCGATAATCTCTTTCAGCTTTGCCGGATTTTCACGGACGATGAAAAATACATCCTCCACAGAATGGGCGAGGCTGGAAATGCTCTCCAATCCCATCATGGCCGCGGATCCCTTGATGGTGTGCATGATACGAAAGATTTCGTTGATATTTTTTTCGCTGATCTCTTTGGATTTTTCCGATTCCAGCATTATTTCATCGAGCTCTTCCAAAAGCGTAGTGCTTTCATAAATAAACATTTCCAACATGGATTCCATACCCGGATCAATAGAACTCATTGATACTCACCTACTAAATATGAATTAGAGCGGCAAAGCCTTCCTATATAGAAAATCGACACTTTTTGAGATAACTTAATGTTTGTTATTAATTTTTAAAAAGAAAGTACGATATAGTTTATATGGGAATTTATAAATTCCATTATAGCGAAATCTAAGGCCGTAAGCAAGGTGGTGCCTGAATGGCAGATATATTAAAAATCACGACTCCGCTGGTGAATAAAAGCCAGGTTCAGCCAAATAAACAGGCAACCGACCCTTCCGTGCCGTTTAATTTGCAGGATGTAAGCAAAGTTATAAAGCCGAACTCCAACGGAGAACTGCTCAAGCAAAATAACGGGATGATTCAGAAGGAAGAAGCGTCTACGATTCTTTCCAATCTTCTGAAAGACCCGTCTGTAACAGTCAATTTCTTGAAAAATATTTTTATATTGCAGGAAATTATCAAGCTGCTGCCGGTGAATAATTCCACTGTCACACAGGAAATTGAACAGCTATTTAATTCCCTGCTGATTAAGCCGGATGACATTGTGATTGAAATGATGCGGCAGGAGAACACCTCTACTGTGTTTAAAGGGGAGCTGTTTAATTACCTGCGCACCTTGATGTCAGAAAGCACCGCGCCGGAAATTCGCGCCGGGGTGGCAAACCTGCTCAAATCAATCAATGGGCTGCTGGGCAAGCAGGATGTGCTTAACGCAATCTCCAACAGCCTTCAGTTCCTTTCCGAAAATCTGGAGGCCAGCAAAACGCTCTCCGGACGGCTGGGCACGCTGTCCGAACAATTCCGCACGCAGGATGCGGCTCAAAAATTCAGCGAGCTGAAGTCGCAGGTTCTAGACATTTTTAAAGATGTCGAGGGCAGTATCCTATATTCGCCGCGGATGTCAAAGGTTATTGCAATTACGCTTTACAACCTGTCTCGGTTTAATGACAACCCGGACTTTTTCCAGGAGTCGGTATCCACCCTGATGCTTTTGCTGGATGGTAAACAGCAGCGCAGCGAACTGGCTGGGGGAATTGACAGCTTTCTTGCCCAAATGAAAGGCGCAGAGGAGCAGAGAGAAAATTCCAAAATTATGGATATCCTCGCACAAATTATCGGGAAGCAGACAGACAGTGCGGATTTCACTTTATTAAATTCGGAAAAGATTGAAAAAATTATTCACAGTTTGCTGTCTTCCCCCTGCAATTTCACCCCGCTTCTGCACTTTGTCATTCCCGTGCAGTACGATCAAATGAAATCATTTGCAGAAATTTGGATTAACCCCAATGGGTCGGAGGATGAGCGAAACGCCTCGGGACGCTCGGGAAAGCGCAATATTCATATGCTGATTGTGTTTGACATAGAAGGAATCGGACAATTTGAAGCGGAACTAAATGTTTGGGACCAGACAATTGATTTTTCGCTGTTTTGTCCTCCTGCTTACGTTTCGGAGTTTTCCGGAATGAAAGAATGCTTCGCAAAATGCATATCCGCGTCCTCCTATCAATTTGGAACGATTGCAATTGATAAGCTGGAACGACCCCGATCGCTCATGGATGTATTTAAATCGCTGCCATATAAAAGGACGGGTGTGAATGTCAAAGTATAAGCAAAAAGCGGTTGCCCTGAAATATAATGCAGATGAAGATATGGCGCCTGTCGTAATCGCTTCCGGCTACGGCAGCATTGCTGAACGCATTATCGGTATTGCGGAGCAAAAAGGAATTCCTGTGTTCCGGGATGACAGCGCATCCTCGCTGCTGTGCATGCTTGAGGTTGGCAGCAATATTCCGGTAGACCTGTATGAAGTGATTGCGGCCATCTACTGCCAGCTTTTGCAGACGTCTTCCGAAATCAAAAATAAAGAGCCCGGGCAGGCTTCGCCGGCTCTTTCAGAACGCTCTGCGCGTCTTGCGCGCCGTACGGCAGGCGCCCCCAATGGGGTGCGCAGGAAAAAGCCGGCAGAAAATGAACTGAAAAATTTAAAAGAAAAGAATGACTGACTGTTTATAACAGATTAGTTTCCCCTTTTTATCTTGTTGATATTATGATAATATAATGATATCTGACGTCATGGGGAGGAATGGGCATGCTGCCTTTACCAACAGAATACATAGCCTCTGTCTGTGAAATCAAAACTCTGTCAAATGAGCTGGTTGCCACAGGCACAATCCGAAAAATCACTGAAGAATACATTGAGGTTTCTGATAAGACCGGACTCATGCCGATTGCTCCTTATGGAACAGAGGTAAAAATCAATGTGTTTAATTCAAAAAGCGGATTCAGGGTGCTTGCAGGGAAAGTGTATACCTCCAGCCTCAAGTCGATCCGTATTATGGAGGTCGTCGGCCTTCTTGATTTTGAAAGGCGGCACTTTTTCCGCGTGGACGTCAATATGCCGGCGCAGGTTGTTCTGAAAAAGAAAATGCAGGATACTGAGACGGAGAAAACGGAGGAAAATCCGGACGGACAAAAAGGAAAAGAAACTCCGGCGGTCCATGTGACAATCCGCAATCTCAGCCTTGGCGGCGCTCTGTTTTCATCATCTGAAAACTATGAGACGGGCGATGTCATTTCACTCAGGCTCAAATTCGACCGAAATGTTATTCAATTCAAAGGGATCGTAAAAAGAACGGGAAATACCATTCACAACCAGATGCTCTACGGATGTGAATTTACGGATGTCCCGAGAGCTGCGGCGAATGCACTTTGCGCCTATATTTTCCAGTGCCAGCGGCAGCAGATACATAAAAAACGGATGGAGCACCAGCAGCTATAGATGCGGAGGGTAATATGGAGGAGAACAAGGTGGAAAACAAAGGAGCGCCTGGGGAGGAAAAGGTACAGAACCCGGAGCCAATTTTTTCATTGGATATCGGTACGCGCAGTATTATCGGCATTGTAGGTGCGCAGGAAAAAGATCTGTTCAGCGTTTGGGCCGTTGCGCAGGAGGGGCACACGCAGCGGTCAATGATTGACGGACAGATTGAAAACGTGGACCAGGTTGCCGCCACTGCTGACGTTGTCAGAAAGCGGCTGGAGAAAAAACTGGGCATTCCACTCAAAAATGTCTGTGTTGCTGCGGCAGGGCGTGCATTGAAAACGCAGAAGGCTTCTTTTGAGATGGAACTGGATTCCAAAGCGCTGATTACCCGTCGGCAGGTGTTTGAGCTTGAAATGGGCGCGATCCAGCAGGCAAGCAGTGACGTCAGCGCAGGAGATCAGGCGAATGAGCAGCCGCTTTACTGCGTGGGTCATTCAGTTATGAGATATTATCTGGATGACTACCCCATTTCCACGCTGATCAACCACCGTGGGCAAAAGGCGAGGGTTGAGATTATCGCCACGTTTTTGCCCACCGAGGTGGTGGAAAGCCTTTATACCGCAATGTCAAAAATTGGGCTGAGCGTTGTCAGCATAACGCTGGAACCGATTGCGGCGATGAACGCCATTATCCCGCAGGAGCTGCGCATGCTGAACCTGGCGCTGGTGGATATCGGAGCGGGTACCTCGGACATCGCGATTTCCGACGGGGGCTGTGTAACCGCTTATACAATGGCTACAGTGGCCGGCGATGAGATTTCCGAAGCAATCGTAAAAGAATATCTGGTAGATTTTGAAACGGCGGAAAAGATGAAGCTTGCTTTAAGCAACCGTGTTGAAAAAATCTCCTATACAGATATTCTTGGATTTTCCTATACGGTATCGCCCGCAGAGATATTGGAAAAGCTTGCACCCGCGGCCGAAAACCTTGGAGCGGTCATTGCCAGCAAGATTCTGGAGGTCAACGGCAAGCCTCCTGCAGCGGTATTTATGGTGGGAGGGGGCAGTCAGCTTCCGCAGCTATGCAAGCTGGTTGCCCAGAAATTGTCGATTGATGAAAATAAGGTGGCTATTGGCGGGAACAACTACATGAAGCGGATGGTGACGGGCGAACAGGAAGTTTCCGGCCCCGAATATGCCACACCGATGGGGATCGCGATTACAGCCATGCTGTCACAGGAAAGCAGCAGTTTTTCAGTGTCACTGAATGAAAAAAAGGTCAGGCTGTTCAAAGGCAGCTCGGCGACCGTAATGGATTTGCTGATTATGTGCGGGTACCGCCAGAGCCAGATCATTGGCCGTTCAGGCAAAAGCATCAATTATGAGCTGGACGGTAAAAAAATGACGGCCAGGGGAGGGCACCCGACTGCCGCGGTGATCACCTTGAACGGACACCCCGCCAACATTTCAACTCCTTTACATATGGATGATCAGGTTATTGTGGCAGAGGCTGTTCAGGGAGAGGACGCGGCTCCGATCCTGTCAGAGCTGGTGCCCGGGTGGAAACAATTTTATGTCAGCCTGAACGGTTCCCAGATGTTTGCAGGGGCAATTGCCTTTGTGAACGGGATACCGGCGGACGGGGACAGAAGAATTGGAAATCTTGACAGCGTGAAGACGCACCGCGTGGAAACGCTTGCGGATCTTTGCGCGGAGGCGGGGCTGAAAACCGGGCAATACAGTTTTGTGGTGAACGGCAAGGCACAAAGCGAAGAATATAGATTAGCTCCCGGGGATGAAATCCGATATTATCCTCTCGTTGAAGCAAGGCCTGTGGAAGTACGCCAGGTTGAATTCGTACAGGAGCCGGAACCGGATGAACCGGAGCAAGAAACCGCGGATGAGACAGATGACCGGACAATCCGGATTATCCTTAACGGCCGCAGCGCGGAATTGGTGCCGAAAGAAGACCATACGCCATATTTGTTTGTGGACATGCTTAACTTTGTTGATATTGACCCGACAAAACCTCAGGGGGATATTATACTCCAGCTGAACGGGCGGGATGCCTCTTATCTGGAAGTTGTGAGTGATGGGGATTCGGTTGACATTTATTGGGATAAAACGCAAAGAAAACCAATGGATACCGCGAGCGGGCTGTTCAGGTAAAAGAAAGGTGGGATTTATGTGCAGACTTATATTGTTCGTCAGCCGATCGTAGATGAAACCAACACTGTACAAGGATATGAAATATTATATCAGGAGGATGTAGACGGCCTTTTCAGCAAAGAGGACGTCAATGCCGCAAATGCGATTGAGAGTTTTCTGAATCAGCTCGGCAGCGAGAAGTTTTTGGACGGAAAAACCGCCTACCTGACATTTACTCCCAATTTGTTGCTGAAAAACATTCCTAAAATGTTTTCCGAATCAAAACTGGTCATACAGATTGAGGACAACTCCATTATTCATCCGCTTGCACAGAAGATCATCTACCGCTATAAAAAACAGGGCTACCGGGTTGCCTTGAAAGGGTTTGAATTTACACCGCGCTATTTTGGAATTTTGGACGCGGTTGATATTATTAAAGTAGACTTTTGCGACACCAGAAATCCCTCCTTGAAGAATATTGTAAGCATAGCGAAAAGCTTCCACAAGGAAGTTATCGCGTATAATGTAAACTCCGTAAAATCCTATGAATTAGCGAAGGAGTGCGGCTGCAGATATATGCAGGGTGCGTGTGTTGCAATCCAGTATGCCTCCAAAGTGCACCGTATGGACCATATGCAGAGCAACTTCTTCCAGCTGATGGTTGCAATTACGAAGGATGAGCCGAATATTGATGAAATCGGCGCCATCATTTCCCGCGATGTAACGCTGGCGTTCTCGCTGATTAAGCTGGTGAATTCCGCGTATTTTGCGCTGCGCAACCGAGCCAAGTCAGTAAAACAGGCACTGATTATCCTTGGTCTGGGACAGCTCAAGCAGTGGATCTATCTGCTTAGCTTCCGTCAGGAAGGCGGCCAGATTCCAGAAGAACTCGTGCGCATCTCTTTCCTGCGCGCAAACTTTTGCGCGGAGCTTTCCCAGTATGTCTCCAATTTGAACATTTCAAAGGCGGAAGCCTACCTTCTGGGCATGTTCTCCACGCTGGGACTGCTGATGGAAGTTCCGCTGGCCGCGGCGCTCGGTGAGCTTTCGATTTCGGACGAAATCAAGGACGCACTGCTGAGCGGAACCGGAAGATGCGGCGAACTGTTCAATCTTGTATTGTGCTATGAAAACGCAGATTGGGCCGGCATCACCAAATATGCCGAGTCCCTGGGAATTCCGCTGAGCATTATCACGCAAAAATATTTTGAATGTGTTGAAACTGTTAATACTACCTGGAAAAACCTGATGATGCCCTACCCTGAACAGGGGACAAAAGAAAATGAAGCGCATGTTGCGACACAGGAATAAAAATTTGCTGCATGTATGACAAAAACCGTCCGGAATTTATCCGGACGGTTTTTCGCTCCGCTTTAGCGGGACCCCAAGGCGCCCTAATGCCACTTATTATGCGCGTTCAATCGGCGCGCTCAAGCGTGGACTTGACTTCAGGATGCGGATCCGTTTTTTTGTGTCCGCGTCAACACACTGTGACTCAATAATTTTTTGTAAGGTTTTCTGATAAGTGAACTCATCAAGCGTATTCGTTATCAAATACTCCATTGTCAGTTTCGGAAATTTTGTGAAGCAGATGGACAGAGCCCACGCGACCGCCATTTTCGCATAGTATCCTTCGTGTCGAACGGAACACAGCAAAGACAAGACCGCCCGGATGTGCGCTTTGTCGATATAGTAGAACAGCAGCATCACCACACCGAACCGGACAAAATACTCCCTTTGATCCGCAAAACAGGGAAGCAAAAATGCCCAAAACCGTTCCGGGTTTTTACGGGGCAGCTTCAGCCCGCTGCAAAAGCTGTCACACAGTGACCAGTTACTGATTTTAGGAATAAATTCGGTTACATAGTCCAGCAGCTCATCCGTTTCTGCCGATGCATATCCGATTACCATGCCCTGCAGCATGGTTTCTTCAAATGAATCGTCTTCCGCATTGCGCAGATAGGCTCTCCAGTCGTCCTGCGCCAGCTTTTTTGCCAGCTTGCGCAGCTTGGGGAGCCGTACGCCAAGCACATTTCCGCATCCCGGCAACAGCCGGGATGCGAACGCCTGATATTCGGGTTCCGCCCAGCCCGCAAGAAGCTGCTTTATTTCGTTTTGCCCGGCTGCCGCCGCCCGGTCAGTCTGCTTCCTTTGCCTTTGCGTCATCAATAAGCTCCTCGCATACACGTCTGAAATAGGTGGCACCGGAAGAAAGCGCGAGCGTCAACGCCAGCCGGTTTTCGGATTCGGAACTGTCGGGGCAGCTCTCGAGCGTTTTCACTATTAGAGCCGGAAGAGCCTGCCTCAGGCTTTCTTTCATTGCCAGCGATTTTTCATATGCCTTCTCAAAATTGACGGTCTCCGATTCTTTTGCCAAAAGCGTTTTGAGGTCGGATAACGAAAGTGTCTGCTTTAAATTCAGAATGCACAAAAGCTGGATTAACTGTTCTCTGGAATATTTTTTGCCTTTTATGGGCAAAATAAGATGCTCTTTGCTGTAATTGTTAATCATCGTTTTGGTCAGCAGTTTTTCCCCTGGGTTGCGTTTATTGGCGGAAAGTCCTTCATCAAACAGCGTTAGAATTTGATCCATATAAAGATCCAGCCGTGGAAGTTCAGCCGGGGAAATGTCCATATCAGAGAAAGCCGTATCAAGTAGTTTTGAAAATGGTTTCATTTTTTCCACCTGCCTTTATGAATAGGTTTATTTTACATAAAAATAGAAATAATTGCAATATAGAGTTGCAATTTTGATGTTATATGTTATTATAAACACATAAAGTAGTTTCAATAACTACATCATAGAATGCGGAGGAGTTAAGTTGCCAAAGATTTTTCAGAAAGCAAGGGATCCAATCAGCAGTTATTCTCACTTTGTCGGCGCAGGGCTTTCCTTATGCGGGCTGGTGGCAATGGGCATCCGTTTGTTCCTACAGCCGGGTGTGGAGGTAAAATCCGCGATTTCCAGCCTTTTGTTTTGCGTGTCGTTGATTGCGTTGTACTGCACAAGCGGTATTTATCATTTTTCGATGTCCCCACCCAGAGTGATTCTGATTCTGCGCAAGCTGGATCACGCCATGATCTATATCCTGATTGCGGGGACCTATACGCCGCTGCTTTTAAATCTGCTGCCATATCCCAGCAACGTTGGGTTCACAACGGCCATTTGGTGCGTGGCAGCCGCTGGAATTCTGATGAAGCTCTGCTGGATGAACGCCCCGAGATGGCTCGGAACCTTGCTTTATCTGCTGATGGGATGGGCCATTCTGGTTGATATCCGTGCGCTGGCCGCATTCCCGGTGCCGGGAACAATTCTGCTGGCGGCGGGTGGAATCTTTTATACCATCGGCGGCATCATCTATATGTTAAAGCGTCCAAACCCGACCCCCGCGTTCGGGTTTCACGAGCTGTTCCATCTTTTTGTGATCGCCGGCAGTATCTGCCACTATTTTATGGTGTTTTTGTTTATAGCTTAGTTGTAATAAGCAATCATCCGTGCTATGATCTTCCTGTAAAAGGGAAAAGGAAGGGTTCGGATGGATTGGAAATTGGGGTACGGTTCACTTGGGCTGATCGCGTTGGTGCTGATTGGCGGAATGATTTGGTGCAATCACACCTATGCACCCCTAGAGGTGCCCGCCGCGATCATCATGGAGTCTGTGCCGGTGTTGAACCCGTATCCGGAACTTGAAGGGGTGCGTGTGCATATCAACACCGCTTCGGAAGAGGATTTGCAGCAGCTTCCCAATATTGGCCCCGCCAGAGCGAAAGCAATTCGGGACTATATCAAAACATATGGAAAACTGACAACTCCCAAGCAGCTTTTGGAGATTGAAGGAATCGGCGAATCGACAGTGGAACAGATCAAGCCCTTTTTACGATTTGATTGAGCATATAAAAACAAAAAAAATGAGCTTTTAAGCTCATTTTTTTTGTCGAAATTGCAGGGATTACAGCTTTGCGCCGCACTGATTACAGTAGAGACTGCCGCTGTTTTGTTCCGCGCCGCAAACGGGGCAGCGCAGCCCCAAGTTGTTACGCAGAAGGGTCAGGTCGCCATCCGATACCTGTACAGACTCGCCCCGCTTTGCCGCTTTGCCTAGCTCCTGAGTCAGCTCGAACACGCTGGCACAGGAAGGGCAGGTTGTAATATAAACGCTGTGAAAGCGGATAAGCGGAATAAAAAACGCGTGAAGATAGTTATAATGGCGGCAGAGGTGAAAGGTGCCGTTTTTGCCGCAGACCGGGCAGATTGTCCCGGAAATTTGACCGGCAGGTACTACTTTGGAATTTGAACCGAATATACCTATTAAGAACATCGTTAGTTCCCTCCAATCCTTCCCGCCCGCCGGCATTCCGGCGGGTAGAACAGGGTCTTTCAAGAAGAGTGTATACGATATGTTGAAAAAGTCAACACCCAAGAGAGAATTCCCGAATGCTATTGACCATTTTAGTCGAAACGTGTAAAATTGAAATGAATTGCGGTATGAAGAAGGGGATAGGATATGAAAAGAATTTTTTCCGTTATACTATCGGTAATTTTGGTGCTTGGTGCGACCGGGTGCGCGCAGCGCTCCGGAGAAAACACTGTACATACAGAGTCTCAGCAGTCTGCTCCGGTTCTGGAACGGGAATCACCGCAAACCGTCTATGGCGGGGAACAGCCTGCGGCGGATGAAAAGATAGTGCTGGGTGAAGCCGCTGCGGAATCGTCCGAGACAGCAGAACCGGCGCCATCCGAAGCGCAGGAAGAAACGTCTTCCGTTTTGGCATCTTCTTCGGAAGTTTCCTCACAGACAGCTTCCGAACCCGCATTGGAACCGGAGCCGTCGCAGGCGTCCTCAGCCGGTTCCGGAACGCAGGAAACCGAAGTGCTCGCGGCAAATCCTGTCTATCAGGAGGTGCGGGCCGCCTGGCTTTCCTATCTGACATTGGAGCCGATGGTGAAAAATAAAACCAAATCGGAATTTACTGCGAATATTGACAAAGCGTTCGCGAACGTAGTCGAGACAGGATTCAACACGGTTTTCGTACATGTCCGCCCGTTTGGCGACGCTCTTTATGACTCCTCTTACTATCCTTGGTCTTATTTGCTGAGCGGTGCAGAGGGAAAAAACCCGGGATATGACCCGCTGAAAATTATGTGTGAGCTGGCGGACAGCCACGGACTGCGCATTGAGGCGTGGATCAATCCCTATCGTGTGCGCGCGAGCGGAAGCAGGGTGCTGGCCGCGGACAATCAGGCGAAAAAATGGATTGCCTCCGGAAATGACGGCGCGCTGGAATGGAACGGCGGGGTCTATTATAATCCGGGCAGTGCCGACGCGCGCAAACTGATTGTCAATGGCGTGAAGGAAATTGTGAAAAATTATAATGTTGACGGAATCCACTTTGACGATTATTTTTATCCCACCACGGATATGGCATTTGACCGGGCAACCTATCAGGCGTCCGGCAGTTCCAAATCGCAGGCGGACTGGCGGCGTGAGAATGTCAACATCCTGGTGCGGGAGGTTTATGCCGCTATTAAAAAGCTTGATGCCTCCTGCATTTTCGGCATCAGCCCGCAGGGCAACATGAAAAACAATTATGACGCCCAGTTCATCGACTGCGCGAAATGGCTTTCCAACAAGGGCTATGTGGATTATATCTGCCCGCAGATTTACTTCGGATTTGAGAATGCGGGGCTTCCTTACGCGCAAACAGTTGATGCGTGGAACCGCATGATTAAAGTATCCGGTATCGACCTGTATATCGGGATTGCCGCCTATAAGCTCGGTCAGGCTGACCAATGGGCGGGAGCGGGCAAAAACGAATGGGTTGGGACAAAGGATATTCTGGCCCGCATGGTTAAGACCGCCAGAAGCGCTTCCCATTACGGCGGCGTGGCAATTTACAGTTATGATTCCCTTTATCTGACCAATACCGCTCAGGTGAAGGCGGAAAAAATCAATCTGAAGAAGTTGTTTCGCTGAACCTGTCATAGCATAAAGCTTGTCTTGCGGTCTTCCGGCCTTGCCGTGCAGACCGCGGGCAGTGATTTTTTACAAACAACACGAAGGCAGCAGGAGCTGTCTGTGGGGAGGCAACCAAGTGGCACATCAAACTCCCAATCGCAAAACGATAGCCATCGTCCTGTCAGCCGTATTCATTACGATTACGATGCTGACGGGCGTTTTGGCTTCTTTGAAAAATAATCCCTATCAGGTGGACAAGCCTGTGGTGGAATCCGAATCTTCCTCGGTTATCTCCTCCTCTGAGGGGAAGAGCGAACCGGAAGACAGTCTTTCCGAAGAAAGTTCTGAACCAGAGGATGTGGAAGAGCCGGACGAGGGCGAAACGGTCTATTATAATGTCCCGGATGAGATGCGGGCGGTCATGTTGGTGGCCGGGCGCGATTATCTGACCTCGCCGGAGACCACCGACCGCGCAACAATTGCGGGCCAGATTGATCAGGCTTTGAACGGGGCAAAAGAACTGACGATGAATACCGTCATCATTGATACCAAGTATCAGGATCAGGTACTGTTCAGCTCCAAGACGCTTTCCCAGACGGAGGTGGACCTCGACTGCACCGATTATATCACAACAAAAGCGCGCGATCTGGGCTTTTATGTTTACGCGACTTATGATGTAACCGACAGCATGGACGGGAACGGCTTTGTGCGTCTTTCCGATGCGGGCGGCGATACGCTCGATGCAGTTGCGGAGAGCGTCGGTTCCTTTGCAAAAAAATATGAATTTGACGGAATTCTGCTGAATAATTACTATAATACCGCCAGCGGCGGCAGCTATGCGCAATATGTGCAAAGCGGCGGCGGCATGGGCTATCAGAATTACCTGCGGCAGGTGC
The DNA here is from genome assembly GCA_963519235.1 of uncultured Oscillospiraceae bacterium. GTDB lineage: Bacteria > Bacillota > Clostridia > Oscillospirales > Ruminococcaceae > Anaerotruncus. The sequence continues at coordinate 9,032 of CAUQLV010000003.1, read as the reverse complement.
CCGCGGCACTGGTGGATACGGCCGTGAAATCCATTCGCAGTCAGGCTCCGGGTACGCAGGTGGGCCTGCTTGCGGAAGCAGTGTGGCAGAACGCCGCAGACGACCCGGAGGGAACGGAAACTTCCGCAGCGTTTACGGCGCTCAGAGACGGTAACGCGGATACGCGTGCGTTTGTGCAAAGCGGGGACTTTGATTTCGTCATGGTGGAGAACTACGGTTCCACCAATGAGCAGACCGCCCGTTTCGGGGTTGGGGCGGACTGGTGGTCCAAAGTGACCTCGGAATCCAGTGTGCCGCTTTACATCATGCACGCATCCGACCGGGTCGGCACGCAGTCAACCGGCTGGACGGTCTATGAGCAGCTGACCAAACAGGTAATCGACATGGAAAAGGTCAGCAACATTTACGGACATGCCTTTAACTCGCTCAAAGCGCTGCGGGACAACCCCGGCAACAGCACGACCACGCTGATTCAGTATATGAACGACCAGATAGACGAGCAGTACGTATTGAGCCAGCTGGCGCTGACCAAGCCGTCCCAGACCACGTTCACCACAAAGGAGCCGAGCGTCACCTTCCAGGGCGCTTCCGACCCGCGTGAGTCTGTAACCGTCAACGGCGAAAAGATTCCCACCAATGACAGCGGCTATTTCACGATCAAGGAAGATTTGAAGGCCGGCGTCAATACGTTTGAAATCTCTCATAAAAACAAGACCTTTACCTATACCATTACCCGCCAGGTGGAGGTGCTCAAGGAAATATGGCCGACTGGAACCATCAATGTGGACGGCGGCATGCAGGTGTCTGTATCGGCACTCGCCTATGAGGGGGCAACGGTAACGGCCAGCATCGGTGGGCAGAATATTACGCTTGCGCTGTCGGAAACCGAAGATGACGATCTGGATCGTGAGTCCGGATACCAGCGCTATACGGGCGTTTTCACCGCTCCGTCCGCTTCCGCGTCCCCGACCTCGCTCGGGACAATTTCGGTAACCGCGTCCGCACAGGGCGCGACAAAAACCCTGACCGGCGCTGCCGTGACGGTAAATAAGATTGCGAAGATGGGCGACGGCGCAATTGTTCAGGTGGTGGCCGATCAGGCAGAAACGTTCCCGATCAGCACCCTGAACGATAACTCCAATCCCGGATATTTCCCGCTGCCGCTGGGTACAGTCGATATGACCTACGGTTCTGAGATCATCTATAAGGACGGGAAGAAGTCCTACAGCTACTGGAAGCTGCAGTCCGGCGTGCGTGTTTATTCCAGTGATATCAAGGCAACCGGAAATTCTCTGCCCAACCAGAATGAGATCAGCAATATGAGCATTCAATCCAGCAGCCAGTATACGACCGTCACGTTAAAAACAAGAGACAAAGTGCCCTACAAGGCGACTTATGACGGAACCAAGCTGGTGTTTGCATTTGAATACACTGCGGCGGTGCCCGATTCGGCAACGCTGAAAAACAACGCGCTGTTTACCGCTGCGAACTGGAGCGGCTCCAGCCTGACGCTTCCTTTGCGCAAATCGGGAGGATTCCTCGGATATAAAGCCTATTACGAAGACGGGAACCTGCTGCTCCGCTTCAACAACTCTCCCGGCTCGCTTTCGGGAGCGCGTGTCGTGGTAGACCCGGGGCATGGCGGCAGCGATCCGGGCGCGGTTGGCTTCTATCCGGGCAAGGATGAGGCGGACATTAATCTAGCGGTGGCGAATAAACTGGTTTCCGAGCTGAAAAGCCGGGGAGCCAGCGTTCTGATGGTAACGCCCGGAAGCACCATGGCGTCCCGACTGAGCGCAGCGCGGGCATTTAACCCGCAGGTTCTGGTAAGCGTACACTGCAACACATCGCCCAGTTCGAGCGCCAAGGGCACGGAAGTTTATTACTTCTATCCATTCCAGAAACAGCTTGCGGCGAATGTCGCCGCCAACGTTTCTTCCGCCCTTAGTTCGACCAACCGCGGAGCAAAGGCGGGGCTCTATTATATGACTCGTGAATCCCAGTTCGCCTGCGTATTGGCGGAGCTTGGCTTTATGAGCAACGAGTCGGAATATACGCGGCTGATCAGTTCAAAATATCAGTCTCATATTGCCGAGGCAATAACCAACGGCGTGAACGCCTATCTGAGCGGGACAAATTCCGGCGGCGGCACCGGCGGCACGGACGACCGTTCCTCGTCGTCTTCGTCGTCCTCCTCGTCAGACGCTCTCTCACTGAGCGACGATGTATTGAATATGGACACAGGCGAAACGGCGGTCCTGTCGGTATCAGACGATATAGAGGTTACTTGGAAATCGGAGGACACTTCTGTCGCCACAGTAAACAGTTCCGGAAAGGTGACGGCGAAAGCGGAGGGCACAACCTATATTATTGCGACCGCTAAGGACGGAACCGAAAGCGCGGAATGCGAAGTAAACGTCGGCGAGACAGGCGGAAGCAGCGTCACCGGTGTATCGCTCAATAAATCTGTGCTGAATCTGTCGGAGGGGAATACTTATACGGTAACCGCCACTGTCAAACCGAGCACGGCAAGCAGCCAAAAGGTCTCCTGGAAATCGGAGGACGAGGATATTGCAACGGTCAGTTCAACCGGAAAGGTGACTGCGGTTGACGAAGGGGAGACCTGGATTACCGCAACCACAAAAGACGGAAACTACTCAGCAGACTGCAAAGTAGTGGTTGGCAAGGCCGACCGTTCCGGCGGTCTGGTCAAATCCATTACGATTTCAGGCGATAGCCGGGTATCGGTTGGCACCAGAATCGAGCTGTCGGCTTCCGTCAGCCCGACAAATGCCGCCGACACGGGCGTGAAGTGGAAATCCAGTGACAGCGAGATTGCGCTGATTTCCAATACGGATGACGATTCCTGCAAGGTGGAGGGCCTGAAAAACGGCACGGTGACCATTACAGCTACCGCGTATGACGACGGCAGAGCGACGGCGACCTTCCAATTGAAGGTTGGGACAGGTGTCGGGTCGAGAAGCAGTTCTTCCTCCTCCGATGTGGATCCTGAACGCGGCGTGAAGCCGACCGGGGTAACCATCACGGGCAGCTCAACATTGAATAAAGGCTCCCGTTCGGAATATGTGGGAAAAATTTTACCCAGTAACTGTGAGGACCCGGGTGTTAAATGGTCGGTCAGCGACAGCGATATTTTGACTATCTATACAACAAGTGATGAGAACGTCGTCAAGGTAGAAGGCTCTAAAACCGGAACCGCATATCTAATCGGTACGTCTTACATAGACAACTCCATATATAAGCGATTTAAAATTACGGTTAGATCGTAAGCGAATGCATGGCTTCATGAAACATGGAGCCATGCATTTTTTATATTCCCCTAGATATTGCATCCGGTTAAAAAAGTTGTTATAATAAAAATAGTGATAAAAAGTTACAATAATCAGATTGTTTTTGATAAAAATTTACCATCCAAAACGGGAAGATTTTAATTTTTTGTCAATTTTGCACCGCACACGGGTTCGTGCGATATAATAATAGGAGTGAAACTATGTACAAAATCGTTACTAAGCGCTGTCTGAACGATTCCGTGACACTCATGGAAATAGAAGCGCCTCATATTGCCAAGAAGGCAAAAGCGGGTCAGTTTATCATTTTTCGTGTCGATGAAAACGGGGAACGCATTCCCTTGACGATCGCTGATTATGACCGCGAAAAAGGCACTGTCACCATCATTTATCAGATTGTCGGCGCTTCCACAAAGCTGCTGAATTCGTTGGAGGAAGGCGACAGCATCCTTGATTTTGTCGGCCCCCTTGGCGTTGCGACCCATATTGACCCGAACGCCAAACGCATCTGCGTTATCGGCGGCGGAGTTGGCAATGCGATTGCTTACCCGCAAGCGAAAGCGATGCACAACGCCGGTATTCAGGTGGACATGATCGCCGGATTCCGTTCCAAGGAGATTGTGATTCTGGAAGAGGAAATGCGCGCAGTCAGCGACAATCTCTATATCATGACTGACGACGGGACCTACGGCGAAAAGGGTCTGGTAACAAACAAACTCAAGCAGCTGATTGACGAAGGCAATCAATATGATGAAGTCGTCGCAATCGGCCCGATTATTATGATGAAGTTTGTGGCCGCGACAACAAAGCCTTACGGTATTAAAACACTGGTTTCGCTCAATCCAATCATGGTGGACGGCACAGGCATGTGCGGCGGCTGCCGTGTTAAGGTGGGCGGACAGACGAAGTTTGCCTGTGTTGACGGGCCTGATTTTGACGGTCACGAGGTTGATTTTGACGAACTGATGAAGCGCAACACCTTCTATAAAGAGCGCGAGACAACAGATAAAGAGCATGTATGCCGCTTAACGGGAGGAAAACGCAATGCCTAATATGTCTTTGAAAAAAGTATCTATGCCGGAGCAGGAGCCAAACGTCCGCAACAAGAATTTTTTGGAAGTTACCACCGGCTATACAGAAGAAATGGCGGTTGAGGAAGCAACCCGCTGCCTCCACTGCAAAAATAAACCCTGCGTCGCCGGCTGTCCGGTGAACGTACACATTCCCGAGTTTATCGCGAAAGTCGCGGCACGGGATTTCGAGGGCGCCTATGAAGAAATAGCCCTCACGAACTCCCTGCCTGCTGTCTGCGGCCGCGTTTGCCCGCAGGAAAGCCAGTGCGAAGGCAGGTGTGTCCGCGGCATTAAGGGCGAGCCGGTTGCCATCGGGCGGCTGGAGCGCTTTGTGGCTGATTGGCACATGGCAAACGGCTCCGAGCATGTGGAAAAGCCGAAAACAAATGGGCACAAAGTCGCAATCGTTGGTGCTGGCCCGTCCGGTCTGACCTGCGCCGGAGACCTTGCGAAACTGGGTTACGAAGTGACTGTGTATGAGGCGTTTCACGCCGCCGGCGGCGTTTTGATCTATGGAATCCCGGAATTCCGTCTGCCAAAGTCCATTGTGGCGAAGGAAGTCGGCAAACTGGAAAAAATGGGCGTTGAAATTAAAACCAACATGGTAATCGGCAAGGTTGATTCGGTGGACGAGCTGTTCGAGCAGGGCTTTGAGGCTGTGTTCATCGGTTCCGGCGCCGGCCTGCCAAGCTTTATGAATATTGAAGGCGAGGATCTCCTCGGCGTTTATTCCGCCAACGAGTATCTGACCCGCATCAACCTGATGAAAGCATATCGCGAAGGATATGACACCCCGATTGCCAGGAGCCGTTCTGTTGCGGTTGTCGGCGGCGGCAATGTTGCGATGGATGCTGCCCGCTGCGCCAAACGTATGGGTGCGGAAAACGTGTATATTGTTTACCGCCGCTCTATGGAGGAGCTGCCCGCGCGTGCGGAGGAAGTGCATCATGCGCAGGAAGAAGGAATCATCTTCAAACTGCTTAATAATCCTGTGAAAATCATCGGGGATGAAAACGGCAGGGTCAGCGGCATGGAATGCATTGAGATGCAGCTGGGCGAACCGGACGCGTCCGGCCGCCGCCGCCCGATTGCGGTTGAGGGAAGCAATTTTGTTCTGCCGGTTGACACGGTGATTATGTCGATCGGAACAAGCCCCAACCCGCTGATCCGCTCTACCACAACGGGTCTGGAAGCGAATAAACATGGCTGCCTGATTGCCAAAGATAACGGCGCAACAACGAAAGACGGTGTTTTCGCAGGCGGCGACGCCGTGACCGGCGCCGCGACGGTCATTCTGGCGATGGGCGCCGGTAAAACCGCTGCGGAAGCGATTGACGAATATATCAAATCCAAAAATTAATCGGGATCGAAGTGGGGCAGCAGCGCTGCCCCACATTTTTTTTGGTTTTGCTGCATAAACTTGTCTTGAAAGTCTTGTAAAGAAGGCAAGGAGCGTGAAAACCATGCTGAATCGTTCAAAACAGGTCCGCCGGACAACTGTGCGCCCAATCCGTAAAATGCCTGCCGAACGCGACCCGTATCTTGCGGCGCTGCTGTCTCAGCTTGCTGTCAGCACGCTGCTGGTGGTTTTGTGCTATGTACTTGTGGACGCGAAACCACCGTTTCTGGAGCAGCTTGCGCAGCAGTATCAGGCGCTTCTGACTGCGGAAAAGATTGATCTGGGGTCGATTCCGGAAATGGAAACCTGGAAAGAAGATGCGCTGGATACCTGCGCTGACCTCATAGAAAAGCTTGCCGCCCCAAGGGATGCGCAGCCCGAACTGAGTGGACAGGGCGGGTGGTTTGGCGTGGGGAACGGTAACGGCAGGGCAGCTCCCGCTTCCTGCGCGTTTTCGCCGGTGGTCTCCTCGGTGCCTGTGCTTGCGCCGGTAAGCGGAAAGGTTACCTCCGCCTATGGCTACCGCGTTCATCCGGTCAACGGAATGGATGATTTTCACAACGGAGTCGACATTGCCGCTGTACAGGGCAGCGGAATTTACGCGTCGCTGCCGGGTAAAGTGGTAGAAATAGATAGCTCCGCTATCTACGGCAATTATATTACGCTTGACCATGGAGGCGGGTTCCGTACCACTTACTGCCACTGCGACACGATCGCAGCGCCGCTCGGCGCAAATCTGAGGCAGGGAGAGCTGATTGCGACTGTGGGCAGCACCGGTATTTCTACCGGCCCGCACTGCCATTTTGAAATCAGCAAAGGCGGGACCTATTATAACCCCGCGTGGGTGCTTAACGGAATGAACGGTTATGGAATTTGAAATCGCTTCCACCCGCTTTTCGCTTTCTTTCGGATTTTTTGTTGTGCTCTGTTTGTATTGCCTTTACGACAGGGAAGGGGCGGGAATTCCGGCCCTCTGCGCGGTTGCGCTGCATGAAGGCGGGCATGTGCTGGCGCTCAAAGCGGTAAAAGGCAAAATACCGTATCTGCGGTTTGAGCCGTTCGGCATCCAGATGGGCAGAAGTGGGATGCTGACCTACGGGCAGGAATTTCTGGTTTATTCGGGCGGAATCATGGCAAATGCCGTGACTTTGCTCATCACATTGCCGATTTACGGCTGGTGCCACTTCACCGTAGCTAATCTGGCGCTGCTGCTGTTCAACAGCCTTCCTATCGGCAGGCTGGATGGCGGGCAGTTGCTGCGGGTAGCGTTATGCCGCCGCATGAAAAACCTTGACCATGTCGAAATCGTGCAGCGTCTGGTGGGATTTTTCATTCTGACGCCATTGTTTGCGGGCGGATTTTACCTGCTTCCGCAAAAGAATATCACGCTGCTGCTTACCGCCTGTTATTTGGCGCTCACGCTTTGGAAATCGTGAGCGCCTTTTCACGTTCTTGCAATTTTCGCTTGTTTATTGTAAACTAAAAAGATGTAATGTGGAGAAACTATGCAGAAAGCCCTTGACTATGAGAGGATGTACTACTATTGAATAACGTAAAAAAAGCGCTGGAACGCGTGCTGCTGCAGGTACAAAAACCGGCGCGCTATACCGGAGGCGAAATGGGCAGCATTGTAAAAGATGCTTCCAAGGTCGACGTACGGTTTGCGTTCTGCTTTCCTGACCTTTATGAGGTGGGAATGTCCCATCTGGGAATGAAAATTCTTTATTCTCTGACAAATGAGCGCCCGGACTGCTGGTGCGAGCGGGTGTTTGCGCCGGATGAAGATTTTGAAAAAATTATGCGTGCGAACGAGATTCCGCTTTTCGGGCTGGAGAGCATGGACGCCATCACAGAGTTTGACTTTGTCGCATTTACCCTGCAATATGAGCTGAGCTTTACGGCGATATTGAACATGCTGGATCTTGCCGGTCTGGAGGTGCGCTCAAAAGATCGCGGATGGGACAAGCTCAGCCCGATTGTAGTAGCGGGGGGGCCGTGTGCCTGCAACCCGGAACCGATCGCCGATTTTATCGACCTGTTTATTCTTGGCGAAGGCGAAGAAGTGAACATGGAGCTGATCGACCTCTACAAGCAGTGCAAACAGGAAGGCACAGACAAAAGAACCTTTCTCATGCGTGCAGCGCAGATTGAGGGAATCTATGTCCCTTCCCTGTACACCGTTGACTATCATGAGGACGGAACCATTGCATCCGTTACCCCTTCCTGCGGTGCCCCTGCCGTTGTGCATAAGCGGATTATCAAAGATTTGGACAAGGTCTATTATCCGGATAACTTTATTGTGCCATTTACAGAGACTGTGCACGACCGCGCCATGGTCGAGGTGCTCCGCGGATGCATCCGCGGATGCCGTTTTTGTCAGGCAGGGTTTATTTACCGTCCGTTCCGAGAAAAACATGCCGATACGCTCAACCAAAACGCGCAGGACCTTTGCAATCACACCGGCTACGACGAGGTTTCGCTGACCTCTCTTTCCACCAGCGATTATTCCGAGCTGGAGCCGCTGCTGAACCAGATGCTTACATGGACGGAGCCGGATGCCGTCAATATTGCGCTTCCGTCTTTGCGTGTGGATAATTTTTCCAAAGATTTGATGGAGCGCGTTGCCGCTGTCCGCAAATCGTCGCTGACGTTTGCGCCGGAAGCAGGAACCCAGCGCCTGCGGGATGTCATCAATAAAAATGTGTCGGAAGAGGATGTCCTGCGCACCTGCCGGACGGCTTTTGAGGGCGGTTACACAAATGTGAAGCTGTACTTTATGCTGGGACTGCCCACCGAAACGGATGAAGATGTAGCGGGAATTATCAGTCTGGCACAAAAAGTGGTGGATTTGTTTTATCATCTTCCGGAAAAGCCGAAGGGAAAGGGCGTGAATGTAACCGTTTCCGTTGCGTGCTTTGTCCCGAAGCCGTTTACCCCGTTCCAGTTTGAACCGCAGGATACCATGGAAGAGCTGCGCCGCAAGCAGAAGATTTTGCTGGGTGCGGTAAAATCCAGAAAAATTTCCGTCAAATATCACGACAGCCCCACCAGCTTTCTGGAAGCTGCGCTCGCACGCGGCGACCGCAAGCTCTGTCCGGTGGTCGAATATGCGTGGCGCTGCGGCTCCAAGCTGGACGGCTGGAACGATTACTTTTCCATGGAGCGATGGGAGGACGCCGCGCAGGTCTGCGGCGTGGACTTCCGCTTCTATGCAAACCGTGTTCGCGCTTACGATGAAGTGATGCCTTGGGG
>CAUQLV010000002.1:0-158991 GCA_963519235.1 uncultured Oscillospiraceae bacterium | reverse complement strand
CAAAATCCGGAAGTCTCTTCCAAATACATGTTTTTCAACAATGATGCCGTTGCTGTATTTCGCGGCGTCCCGGTAGGCTTCCTTGATCTCTTTTTCACTTTTCAGGCATAAATGCACGCCCTTGCCCTGATTTCCGTCAAAAGGCTTAATCACAACCGGCGTTCCAATCTGCCCCGCCACCATCACCGCGGAGATTTCGGAATAGACAATCTTTCCAAACGGTACAGGGATTTTATTTTCATTGAGCAAAAATTTTGTCAGCTGTTTATTGCAGGAAATATCTGCGGAGATGCACGATGTGGCGTCTGTCAGCGTCGATTCGATTAACCTGCTATGCTTCCCGTATCCCAGGCGCACCAGGCTTTCATTTCCGATTCTGGTAATTGGAATTTCTCGTTTCCTTGCTTCGTCTACGATTGCGGAGGTGCTGGGGCCCAATTCGGCCTCCAAAGAGATTTTTTTCAAATAGTCAAGAAACTGCTCAATCGCAACGTCTTCTCCGGCAAGCAGCTGATTTAAGATAAAAACAGCTGCTTTTCCGCATTCCTGCCCGCAAACCTCGTTTTGATACTCATAGGCGAGCGAATAGATATCATTTTCAGAAACTACCCTTGTCTTTCCGAAGCTCACCTGGTAGCCCAGCATATACTGCATTTCGAGGATTACATGTTCCAGTACATGAGCCATATAGGTTCCTTCCCGGAGCCTTTGCAGAAACCCGCCTTCGTAGCCCAGACTGCAGCAGTTTGTTTTCAGCCCCGGAAACAGGTCTATCAGTTTCTCATTCAATCCCGGAATTTGATTGGTGGGGATGTCCCCATATTTTCCAATATTGACAACCATTTTAATCACAGGTCTGTGGCTGTAAATATTGCGGCCGCTGAATACTGTAAACTCATAGATTTGTATTTGCTCTGTTTTCATTTTTTAGACGCAGAACCTTTCTGTTTTTTAAATCAAAACCGTATCCCTGGGGCAAAACATGGACCGTCACCCCGTTGACCGCGAGAATTTCATCCTGCTCCAATTCAGACACATTGGAGCTTTGCATCGACTTTCCGTCAATAATGGTAACCGCATTGGAGCCAATTACTTCAAAATGCATGTCCGGATGTATTTTGATTGAGGTGTCCTCATCAATCCCGATACCCAGCACGCCCGGATTTTCTGTAACGCCGCAAAGCAGCCGCCCAAACCGGCCCCGCTGGTCAAAATGCTGGTCGATGATCGCGCCGTCAATCAAATCCAACCCCGGGGCCATCTTCAGGGTACATTTCCTTGCGGGTTCGTTGTCTTTTCCGGTCACAATCATCGTGGAACTCATGGCTGACGCACCGGCGCTGGTACCCATGATAATTCCGCCGGATTCATACAGCCGTTTTAATTCCGCGCAAGCCCGGGTTCCGCCCAGAATGCTGGTAATGCGCAGCTGGTCACCGCCGGTCATAAATACGCATCTGGAACGTTCAATCTGCTCACAAAAGCTTATGCTGCCGGCTTCCTCCCGTGTATTAATATTCAGCACCTGAATATTCTCCACCCCGATTTTGCGGAACACTTCAAAGTACTTCTGCCCGGTTTCTTCCGGGTGTTCTGTTGCCGTTGTTAGTATGGTCAACAGTTCCTGATCCGTAAGCATCTGAGGGGCCTGTTTTAAAATAATACTGTCATTTTCTTTATCTTCCGCACCGCCGATAATAATCAGATAGCCTCTGGTTTCCTTTTTCATGTATTTCTTCTCCAAAACAAATTTGTGTTCGTAAGTTTTTCATAAACGCTTTCCCTTTGCAAATACCATTTGTATGCGATAGTCATGGTCTGTAATCAGAAGATCTGCGTCGCTTCCCTCCCTGATTGTGCCTTTCTCCGGATACAAATGCAATGTTTTTGCAACGTTGACTGTAGCGAGGCGTAAGGCGGTTTCGGGTTCGATCCCTTCCTTCAGGATGCAGTCCCTCACATCCTCATACAGAACCTGTATGTTCACCGTTCCCCCCTGGGGGATACTTCCGTTCGCGTCTGAGCTGACTGTAACTGCCGACAGGTCAAGATTCTGTTCCGTCAGCATCCGAATTGCTTTTGGAACAGGAATTCCGTTTGCTTCCCCTGCCGTCAGGTCAATATGGCCACCCGCTTTGCAATACTCGATTGCCTGCCGAAACAGGCGCGGATTCCTGTTGACATGGGTGGGGACAAACATCTCTTTCGGCAGATCGGACAGCTCCGCCATCTTTAGGACGGGGGCAAGCCCCTCTTTTCCATCCCCGACATGCAGGTGAAGCACTCCCGCTTTTCCCGACAATAACCCGCCGAGATGCACCTGTGCCGCCAGTTTCAGCAATTCCCCTGTTTCGGGCTGCGAAGAGCGGTGGTCGGATATCGCAATTTCCCCCGCCCCGATCACTTTATCAATCAGAATCAAGTCGCGCGTGATGCCCCCCGTAAAGGTAACGGGAGGAATTGCGTAACTTCCCGCGTAAAGATAGGTGGTGATTCCATCCAGTTCCAGCGCCTTTGCTTTCGCATATAAAGCCTCCAGAGTTCTTGTGCACCCGTCGGCACCCAGAAGCCCGCAGAGTGTGGTTACACCCGCTTTTACGATCTCTTCAAAATTGATTTCCGGAATACGGCTTGCAAACCCTTCTTCGCCGCCTCCCCCGATGATGTGCACATGCTGGTCAATGAAACCGGGGAGCGCAATCAGCCCTTCGCAGTCCATGACTTCCGCAATGGAATCCTGATCGGCTAAACCGCCCGGCGCGGTTATTTTACAGATTTTATGGCATGTAATGAACAGATCTTTTTTGCCTATATATTCAGGAGTATAGCACTCAACATTTTTTAATAGGGTTACCATTTGATCATCCTTATGACATAATAGAGTTATTTTGAGTAGCGGGAAATCATTTATGTATTCGATTTTTGTTCCCGCTAGACAGATTCGGCAGTTTTTAACATTTGATACCAATAAAAACCGGAAGATATTCAGTATGGGTAGCTGCACATCCCATTATGCAACTCGCCTTCGGTGGCTCGATTGACAGTAAAAAACAGGGTCTGAATGTCAGACCCTGTTTTTTCCATTGATAAAACTTTTATTTCTCATTTTTCTCTGCGCTTGATTTTGATTTCGTGATTGATTTTCGTACAGGCGGTTATGCTAATCTATGGGGTTTTCATAAAGTGACTTTGGAAAGGGAACATGAAATGGAACATGTATATTTGATTTTAAGAACCACGCTGACATTTTTTGTAATAATAGTATTAGCCCGAATTCTGGGGAAAAAACAGATCAGCCAGCTCACCTACTTTAATTACGTAACCGGAATTACAATCGGATCGATTGCGGCGAATATCATCAGCAAATCCAACGAACCATTTATTGATGAGTTCTTGGGACTGATCTGGTGGTGCGCCCTGACCGGAATAATATCGTATGCCGGCCTGAAATCGGGCAAATTCAGGTGCTTTGTTGACGGAGAGCCCACGATTGTTATTAAAAAAGGTTCACTGGTTAAAAGCGCGCTGAAATCCGCCAAGCTTGATATGGACGAAATCTCAATGCTGCTGAGAGAACAGAATATCTTTTCTGTCAGAGATGTGGAATATGCCGTATTGGAAACGAACGGAAACCTCAGTGTCCTGAAAAAAGCCGGAAAACAGCAGGCAACAAAGCTCGATGTGAATGCGCCCCTGACAAATCCGAATAATCTTCCGGCGGAAATTATTGTTGACGGCAAACTGGTCAAAAAAAGTCTGACGGAGTTTAACCTTGATGAAGGCTGGCTGGTGCAGCAGTTGTCTTTACGGAATATCCACTCCTATCAGGAGGTTTTATATTGTGAGCTCCAGGAGGACGGCAGCATTTATATTATGCCTGTCGAGGAATCTTTTTGAAGCAAAGCGCCCCGGATTCCCGAGCCGTCTGGCCTGAGGAATCCGGGGCGTTTGTTTAATAGGCGGGGTAGACCCACTCTTCCTTGGACTTTTCCGCCGGCTCAATGGAGGAGGGGTAAAGGATTGGCATCGTCTCCCCCATGTTTTTTTCAAATTCCATCTTTATGGTTGGTTTTTGATAAAGCTGGTTTTCCCCACTTCGAGGAATCCGGTTACCACATCAATCTGAATTTCCATCCTGTCCCTCCAATTCCGAGAATTTGTCCCGAAGGGTATCATATTGCGTCAGCCCGCCGTAGTCGTCAGCCGCTCTATTCCGTCTTTTTGCCTTTAGCCCATAAAACTTCTTGAGGCTGGGCCGGCCCGCATACAGGAAACCGCAGGTTACAGCGGTCAGCGGAACTGTCAGCAGAATGCCAAGGCTGCCGATGAGCGCCTGCAAGATCTCGACAACAATCATTTCGCGGTTGAGCAGCGAAAGAAGTGATCGGTTATAAGCGGCAAGCAGCAAAACAGTAGAAAGGGAACCACCTATGTACGCAAGAACCAGCGTGTTTGCCATTGTGCCGATCATATCCTGCCCCATGGCGAACCCTGATTTCACAGCTTGGAAAAAATCCGGATGCTCTGTGTTCCTGCAAACTTCATGCAGCGCCGTGGCGACTGATACGGCGACATCCATCACCGCTCCGATTGCGCCAATGATGATTGCCGCAAAGATGATTGCCTTTAGATCAACCGGATTATCTGCATTTAAAAATTGCAGATAATAGGAGTCTTCATCCACAATCCCGGTCAACCCCATGATATGGCTCATGAAAAGCATCAGCCCACCGGACGTCAGCACTCCTCCTGCACAGCCCAAACCTGCTCCAAGGCTTTTCATATTGGTTCTTGTAACGATCAGCAGCGTCATCGCAACGATATATGAGCAGACAGACAGCGACCAGACATAGACATTTTTCCCCGACAAAATTGCCGGAATCAGCACTAAAAAGATTGCCGAGCAGGTAAAAGCCATTGAGAGAATGGTATCAAATCCTTTAAACCGCCCAAACAGAAGGAGGCCTACCGCAAAAAACAGCCCCAATCCCAGCAATGCGTCGCTCCTGACATCCTGCGAAGCATACCAGGTGTCGGGGTCATAAACACCCGACTGGTCTTTAGTGACCAAAAACTTGACCCCCGGCTGTGCCTCTTTGAGTGGGAGCGGCTGCATCGGGCTGATCAGCTGCATTGCTTCCAGTTCTTCTCCCTTGTGAATACCGCTGAGTACCATCGCACGAAATTTGATGTTGGTGCTGTTTCCAATCATTCCCGCGTATTCGGGTCTTACCGTCTCCTTGCTGAGTATCTCGGTTACCCTGACTTTTTCAACCGGGGCTGCATCCGTTCCGCTGAATGAAGTCAGACCCTGAACAGCAATCCTGTTCCCGAAAATAATACAAAGCAAGGAAACTGCTACCGTCGCAAGCCAGATAAGCTTCTGTTTCAATTAGGTTTCTCCTCTTCCCCCGGTTTTTTAAACTTCAAACAATAGTATCGGATTCCGCAACTGCCACAATTCGCTTTCCAGCCAGCTTTTCCCATGGAGTGGTAATCACATTTGCAGCGGGGTTGCGCCTTTGAATAATGGTTTTTGCGTGTTCAATCTGGTTGGTAAAAAACTCGGAAAAATTCTTCACATAGAGTTTGTTTTTTGTGGCGTCCACTACGGATATGCACATATTCAGGCTTAGTTCATCCACTTCGGCGGCACGTTCACAGGCTTTGAACATCAGACAGTTTGCCGACACCGGACGGCTTTACCTGCCCCCTAGAATCCGGATATGATATCAACCTTTGCCATATGAACAATCCTTTCAAGTGCCAAAATCAGATGCTTTTCATAAGTATCAATTACATTTTTCGCTGCCGTCTTAACAAGACGTTCCAACAGCAAACAAGAACCATTTGCATTTCATACTAGAGCTATTTTCAGCCACTGTCAAGGCAATTCCAAATTTGTTAAAAAAAAGTTTGATTTTGATCAGAGATTTGACACAAAACAAATGCAATAGTATACTATGAGGGAAAAATAATGATTTCGGGTGAAATGATGGCAAGCAATATTTTAAAAGTGAATGCCTTGAAAAATACCAGAAGCCGCCAGATCGTGCTGCATATCGTGGAAGATGCGGCTGTATCTTTGACAGCAGAAGACATCTATGCAAGAGCCTTTCAGAGCGGCGAACCCGTTACATTATCCACTGTTTACCGCACATTGTCCACCCTGTCTGAAAAAGGGGTTTTGCTCAAAAGTATCAGTCAGGATGGCAAAACCTATTACCAGCCTAACAGCCACCAGCATAAACACCGCCTCGTTTGCAAAGTCTGCAATGAAATCATCTTGATCGAGAACTGCCCGCTGGAGGCGCTGGAAGCTGATCTGGAAAAGGAAACGGGCTATACGATTAACGGGCATAATCTGGAGTTCAGCGGAATCTGCCCAAGATGCGCAAAAAAAGCCAAAAAATAAAAAACAGCAGAGAGCGGATGTCCCGCCCTCTGCTTTCAAAGCTACGAATAGTCAAACAGGAACACCATCTGTTCCTGTTTTTTAGTGGAATTTTCTAGATAAAGATCCTCCCGCAAAGTTCAAAATTTGGATAACGCAGACAATCCTTTAACAGGGACTGATAAAAAACCAGAACAGTTTCAATTGTACCCAAGCCGTGAATCATTTCAAAGCCATGATAATTCGAGGCTGACCGGGATAGTTGTGAAATTCCCCTTTGCAGTGTAGGAATCATAATTACTGCCTGTCCTAAACTGCTCTGGTTCACAATAAACCAGCCGCTTGATGCCGAAATCAGATCGCGCACATCCCAGGGAATGACATGGCTCTCCCCCATCATGACCCATTTATTTTCGTGAACGTTTAATTTAATGTAAAATTGATATTTCATGCTTCCTCCAGCATACAGAAACGACTATATCTTTATTAGTATATTCGCAGGTCTGTTTAGATTTTTGGGGAATAATGGAGGATGACCTTATAAATTTTTAACTTTTTTACGAATAATTTATTAATTCGCAGCACCATTAATTGCAAAATAGATTTTTATTTGGTCTGTTTTTCCAAATACTGATTGTTTTCTTATATGATACAATGAAAGAAACTACTACTTGGGAGGGAATATTCATTTGAGGGAAATTGATCAGGTTGCAGTGCAGTCCCGCACAGATGAAGCCAAACTAAATACACTGATTGCACAAAGTGAATTTTTTATTATAAAAACCGCTTCGAAGGTCACCCACCGCTATATCACGAAAAGCGACGATGAGTGGGCGATTGCTTTGCAGGCTTTTGTACAGGCTGTTGATGGCTACCAGTTGGACAAAGGCAGCTTTTTCAGCTTTGCCGATACGGTAATCTGCCGAAGGCTGATTGATTATCAAAGAAAGCAAAATAAATACACCCATGAAATAGCAGTGAATCCATACGTTTTCGATACTCCCTCTGAAACGGAGGAAGAAGATGCGGCTGTTACACAGGCGGTCGCAAAAGCCGTCTCTCAAAGAGACAACGATTCGCTGAAATATGAAATCGAGGCGGCGAATGAAGTTTTGGCGCAATACGGGTTTTCCTTTTTTGACCTTGTTTCCTCCTCGCCAAAAGCAAAGAAAACAAAAATCGTCTGCGCCGAGATCATCCGCTATATAGTCAGCCACCGTGAACTGGTGGATACTTTATCACGCACCAGGCAGCTTCCGCTGAACCAAATTGAAAAAAATATGCAAATACCCCGAAAAATGATTGAACGTCACCGAAAGTATCTTATAGCGGCGGTAGTGATACTATCCGGAGAGTATCCTTACCTCGCAGATTATGTACGCGCCATTGGAAAGGAGCTGTGTAAATGAGAGGGATCGTAATTGATTTCAGAAATGGTTATGCTGCGGTTCTTTCCGATGATGGCAGTATCGTGAGGTTAAAAAACCAAAACTATACGATCGGACAGGTGATTGATTTGAAAGAACAGTCGTTTTACCAAGCGAAAAAACATACAAAATGGCTGGCTTCCGCTGTGGCGGCAGCCGCTGTGGTTTGTGTCATGGGCACTGCAGCATGGGCATATGCCACCCCTTACTCCTATGTCAGCCTCGATGTCAACCCTTCTGTGGAATACTCTTTGAACCGCTTCAAACGAGTTCTGACCGTCAAGGCTGTGAACGATGACGGCAAAGAAATTGTGGAAGAGCTGGGCATCAAAAAGCTCAAAAACAAGTCCATTGAGGAGGCTATCTCCCAAACAGTGCTTCAGATTGCTGATAGCGGCTATTTTGAAGGCGCCGATGAAGGCGGAATCGTGATCGCAACTTCCGGAGACAACACCAAAGAAGCGGAGGATCTTGCAGAAGACCTTCAGCAGCAGGTTGAAAAAACCGTGGAAGAAACAGGCGAAGAGGTTGTTGTTGAAGCCATTAGCGTCGGCCTGGAGCGTGTGCAGGAGGCCCGACAGCTTGGCGTAACCCCGGGGAAGCTTAATCTTGTGGAAAAACTGCAGGCAAGCGCGGGTGATTCCGAAACAATCAGCGTGGAAGATTGGCTGAACAAACCGGTCAAGGAAATCATGAAAGCCATCAAGGAAAATAAAAAAGCCGGAAAAGCGGGCAAAGACGCCGAAGAACCGACTGACTCCGAAAGTTCTTCGAGCGAAGAATCTTCCAGTTCGTCGGAAAGCGAATCTTCCTCTGAGGCATCTTCTTCTTTCGTAAGCAGCACTGAGGCGGCAGAGGCAAAAGCCGCACAGGCAGCTTCCAAGGCAGCGGAAAAAGACGCGGCAGCATCCTCCAGAGCGGCGGAAAAAGACGCGGCAGCATCTTCTAAAGCAGCAGAAAAAGACGCAGCAGCATCCTCGAAAGCGACGGAAAAAGACGCAGCAGCATCTTCTAAAGCAGCAGAGAAAGAAGCCGCAGAAAAGAACAGCAAAAGTACCGGAAAATCGGAGACAAAGTCAACCGATAAGTCCGAAAACAGCGGAAATACAGGCAACAGCTCTAATAAAGGTTCAAAGAAATAACCCATTTATAACGTATCACAAAAATCTCCATGCCGGCGATTGCGCCGTCATGGAGATTTGTTTTTTAGAATACAATTTCTGCCTAATCGAGCAGATCCTTTTTCCCCAAATATTTTTCAATCCGTTTGCGGTTAATTGCGTCATAATTCAGGACACGCCGGTCATATTCGCCATCCATATATTTGGAAGTCAGCATGAAGTCCGCCGTAGAACGGTTATAGGCAATCGGCACATCGTAAACCGCTGCGATACGAAGAAGTGCTTTCACATCCGGGTCATGCGGCTGCGCTTCGAGCGGGTCCCAGAAAAAGACGACATAGTCAATTCTGCCCTCAACAATGCGCGCGCCGACCTGCTGGTCACCGCCCAGCGGGCCGCTGTTATAGGCAGTTACCGGAAGATTGGTTTTTTCGGCAATCAGACGTGCGGTTGTTCCAGTCCCGCAAAGGAAATGATTCTTCAATATTTCCTGATTATCCTGCACCCATTCAATAATTTCTTCTTTTTTATTATCATGCGCAATCAGCGCAATGTGCTTTTGCCTGCCAATCGTAAAGTGGATATATTTATCCTCAATCATTGCTAAACCTCCCTGCTGTTTACTGGTTAATACCATTTGATTTCTCGGGTATTATAATTGCTTTCCTTATTATACCAAATATTTTGCGTTGAAACAATCTTAATTTCATAAATGCGCTATTAAATTCAGTCTTTCCCAATAACTTTTGATTTTTCACGAATAACAATGTCAAAACAAAACTATAAAGGATGGGATACGACGACTGCATATGGAAAAGCACAAAAAAGGGTTATCGGCTTGGCAGCTGACGATGATGTTAATCCGCATGATAAAAAGCGATGCCACTGCAAAGTTAGCAGCGGCATCGCTTTTTATTAATTCCTGACTATTTCTGGGATGTAGGAAGGTGTCCGCTGCAATGGCTGCAACCGGAGCAGCCTCCCGCGCATTCGCCGTTCTGATGTTTTTTCCATGTATATCTGACTGCCAGCGCCATGGCGCCGATTACGATTCCGCCGATAATCCAGGTTGCCATAAAATCAAATCCTTTCTTAGACGCCCGCTTTTACAGCGGTTAATGTTTTTGCTTTTTCCGGATGGTAGGAACGCAGCAGAAGCCAAACGATTATTGCAACAACCAGAGCTGCGGCAGCCGCGCCGATTCCAAACGATTCGCCAAGAAAAATGACCGACCCAAGCTGGTTGATGATAAAGGCAAGTGCATAAGCAAGCGCAGTCTGATAACCGACCGCAATCAATGTCCATTTCCAGCCGCCCATTTCCCGTTTAATTGCGCCGATTGCGGCAAAGCAAGGCGCACAAATGAGGTTGAACACCATGAAGGACATCGCGGAAACGGAGGTCAGCATTGCGGATATGCTGTTCAGCAGCGTCGGGTCATCCTCGGCCACTTCGCCGAGACCGAACAGAACCCCCAAAGTTCCGACAACGTTTTCTTTCGCAACCAGCCCGGTGATTGTCGCAACGGTAGCCTGCCAGGTGCCGAACCCAAGCGGAGCAAAGATCGGAGCGACGAAGCCGCCCAACACGGCCAGCAAACTAACTTCTGCATCCACCATGCCAAATGCGCCGTCGGCAATGCCGAAGTTGGAAAGGAACCACACGATGCCGCAGGCGGCAAAGATGACTGTTCCTGCTTTTACTACAAATGATTTGCCGCGCTCCCACATATGAATCAGAACGCCTTTGGCGCCAGGGATATGATACTGAGGCAGCTCCATCACAAAGGGGGCCGGATCTCCCGCAAAGAGGCGGGTCTTTTTAAGTATGACGCCCGACAGGATCACCGCGCCGATGCCGAGGAAATACATGGCCGGCGCAACCCAAGTCTGATTGGGGAAAAGCGCTCCACCAATCAGCGCAATAATCGGCAGCTTCGCGCCGCAGGGGATGAAGGTTGTAACGATGATCGTCATTTTGCGGTCTTTTTCATTTTCAATGGTACGCGAAGCCATGATGCCGGGTACGCCGCATCCGGATGCAATCAGCATCGGGATAAAGCTTTTTCCTGAAAGGCCGAACTTGCGAAATATCCGGTCCATAATAAAGGCAACACGAGCCATATATCCGCAATCCTCCAGAACAGACAGGAAAAAGAACAGGACAAACATCTGGGGAACAAATCCAAGCACCGCGCCGACACCGCCGATACAGCCATCCACAATTAACCCGATCAGCCACGCCTCGGCGCCGACGTTTTCCAGAAAAGTCGTAACAGCGGGCTGAATGATTCCCGCAAACAGCGTGTCATTGGTCCAATCGGTCACAATGGTTCCCAGCCAGGAAACGGATACGAAATAAACCATCCACATCACCGCTGCAAAGATGGGCAGCGCCAGCCAGCGGTTGGTGACAATGCGGTCAACTTTATCGGAAGTCGTCATTCCGGTTGTCTTTTTATGTACGCAGGTTTTAACAAGCCGGCCGACATATTGATAGCGCTCATTGGAAATAATGCTTTCGCTGTCATCATCCAATTGTTTTTCGCAATTTACGATGATTCCTTCCAAGTGATCCATTATTTCCTGTGTAAACTTGCAGCGTTCCATTACCTTTTGATCCCGCTCGAACAGTTTAATGGCATACCAGCGTGATTTTTCAGAAGAGAAGATTTCACCGATCAAGCTTTCAATCTGGCCTAACGCATCTTCCACCCGTTTGTCGAAGGTATGCTGCGGAACAGTCTGCGCATGCTGCTGTACCAGCAGAACAGCCCTGTCGGCGGCCTCCTTTGAGCCGATTCCACGAACTGCGGATGTCTCGACCACCTCACAACCGATTGCCGCGGACAATTTCGCCGTATCAATCCGGTCGCCGTTCTTTTTCACGATGTCCATCATGTTGAGCGCAACAATCACCGGAATTCCCATTTCGGTCAGCTGGGTTGTCAGATAAAGATTGCGCTCTATATTGGAGGCATCTACCAGATTAATGATCATGTCCGGGTTTTCATCAATGATATAGTTTCTGGTTACGACCTCTTCCAGCGTATAAGGCGACAGGGAATAGATTCCGGGCAGGTCGGTCACGATCACGTCTTTGTGGCCGCGAAGCTTGCCTTCCTTTTTTTCCACCGTTACCCCCGGCCAGTTGCCCACATACTGGGAAGAACCGGTTAGATCGTTGAACATTGTCGTTTTGCCGCAGTTTGGATTTCCTGCCAGCGCTATCTTAATTGACATTTCGATACCCTCTCCTTTGCGGGGCGCCCCGCGAATTGCTTTCGGACTTTTTCGATTAGTCAAAGCTAACCACTGGTGACAAAAAAATGCGAGATCCCGCAGTCTATTCTACAAGAATTTTTTCGGCGTCCCCTCTGCGAATGGTAAGTTCATACCCGCGCACAGTAATCTCCACCGGGTCGCCTAATGGAGCAACTTTACGGATAAATACAGTTGTTCCTTTGGTAATGCCCATATCCATAATCCGGCGTTTCAGCGCGCCTTCCCCTTCCAGCTTGGTCACTGTAACAGTCTCCCCGCATTTTGCGGTTCTCAAGGTTTTCATCTTCTTCCGCCCTTTCTATCAGACCATAATCCGGTTAGCCATACTTTTGCTGATCGCCACACGGGAATTCCGGATGTTTACGATCAGATTCCCGCCAAGCTCGGAAATAACTGTCACGGCTCCGCCTTCCACAAAACCCAGGCTTTCGAGAAAACGTCTGGTCTCATCTTTTCCGCTTATTTTTTTCACTGTGGTAACCGTACCAGAACCAATCATTGTTAACGGCATCACTGTTCCCCCTTTATATCAGCTTTTGTCAGTTAGGCAAAGCTAACTTTTACTCTATCTGTAGTTTACCATGGCTAACTATAATTGTCAACGCTGTTTTGAACATTTTTCAGGGGTTGAGGTAAAATCATCATCGTGCTACAATAAACTAGACGATTCCTTTCAAAATCATGCAAATTAAATAATTCACGAATTTATTCATATGCTAGGAGGCGCAGAATTGACAATACACGAATCAGCCGAAAATTATTTAGAAACAATTTTAGTTCTTAAAAAAGAGAAAGGCGCTGTGCGTTCAATTGATATTGCGCAGAAAATGAATTTCAGCAAGCCCAGTGTCAGCCACGCCATGTCTCTTTTCAAAGAAAATGGCTATATTGTTGTGAATAAGGACGGTTGGATTGAGCTGACAAGCTCCGGCCTGGAAATTGCAGAGCGGATTTATGAACGGCATCAGCTGATTACCCGCTGGCTGACAGCCCTGGGGGTTCCATCCGATATCGCCGCGCAGGACGCGTGCAAAATTGAGCATGATATCAGCGAGATCACGTTTGAAAAAATGAAAGAGCATGTTGGAAAGCTATAATTTTTCAAGAAATTTGTGTTGACATCGCCCCGGTTCTATTAGAACAGACATGTCCCAGAGTAGTTTAGAAGAATACCAAAACAACCTGTCCGCGTTTTTCGGACAGGTTGTTTCATTTTAGTCTTTGATAAAATCACACGCCGCAAGCGCGGCGACCGCGCCGTCGGCTGCTGCGGTTGCAAGCTGACGAACCGTCTTTGTGCGGCAGTCTCCCGCGGCAAAAATTCCGGCGGCATTGGTTTTACAATCTTCACCGGCGACAATATAGCCCGCCTGATCTAACTGAACGGGCGGTGAAAACACACCGTTTTCCGGCATTTGTCCAATTGCGACAAACAAACCGCTTAGTTCAATGGTACGGGGTTCCTTTGTTTTCACGTTCTGAACTTCTATCGCTTTCAAGCGGTCCTCCGCAATCAGCTTCACAATATTGCTTTCAAGAACAAACTCCAGATTTGCCTTCTGCCGGAGCGCCTCCACCTGCTTTTGCTCGCCGCGGAAGGAATCGCGGCGATGGATGAGGTAGACTTTTTCGCAGTAGCCGGTCAAAAATGTGGCATCCTCCAGAGCAGTATTGCCGCCGCCGTTGACGGCAACCGTTTTGCCCTTATAAAATGCGCCGTCGCAGGTAGCGCAGTAAGAGATTCCCTTACCAATCAGTTTCTGCTCGTTTTCAAGCCCCAAAGGTCTGTTTTTCGCTCCGGTAGCTAAGATTACCGACCGGCAGACATAATCCTTTTCTTCCGTCACCACAACTTTTTGTGCGCCGTCTTCCCGGATTTGCGTCACTTTTGCGAATTCAATTTCCGCGCCCAGTTCCGTCGCCTGCTCATACAGATTTGTGGCAAATTCAAATCCGGAGATCTTTTTGATTCCGGGATAGTTTTCCACTTCCGGAGAGGTGATGATCTGCCCCCCATACGAGGCACTTTCCAATACAAGAACTTTTTTGCCGGCACGAACACCATAGATCGCGGCGGAAAGCCCTGCTGTTCCCGCGCCTATAATGATAATATCATACATACCCCAGCCTCCTTCGCTTTTGCTCCAAAAGGGTTCGGCGGACGCCGCCGCAGATGAATAGTCCTGTTTCCCTACTTTAAAATTTTATCATATTCCACAAAAAATGTCACGGCTTTTCAAGCAAATACGGCGGCAACCATGCCGCCGTATTGCTGGCTACTATTCGTCTATCATTTTGAGGATGTTCGCTTTCGATTGAACACCGACTGATGTATTGATCACCTTGCCATTCTTCAGGACGGCGAGTGTCGGAATACTCATCACCTGAAACGCGCCCGCCAATTCCGGCTGCTCATCGACATTTACTTTGCAGATTTTCGCATGAAGCGCTTCCTCGGCGACCTCGTCCACCAGAGGGGAAAGCATTTTACAAGGGCCGCACCAGGATGCCCAGAAATCAATTAGCACCGGTTTTGGGGACTGCATAACTTCCTGCTCAAAATTATCCTTTGTTACCGTTACAACTGACATAAGATCGTCTCCTTCAATTCATATAAAGTATGGTTATGTGGTTTGTTATAATTCTATTATATCCATTTCAACTTCTTTTTCTGTGAGTAACTCACAAATGGATTTCTTCCCTTTATTTTATGAAATACAAGTCTTGTTACGGATGCATTGCTTTTTGGCTTTTCACCTTGCAAATCAGCTGTGTCATGGTTCCCATCGGGCAGTATACGCACCAGCTGCGGGGTTTATACAGCAGCATGGTGACGAATCCCAGTATTGTGGAGGTCAGCATCACGCTGTAAAAACCAAAAGCGAACTGCGCCACCCACGGTGTGATTCCCTGTGCGGAGTAAGCCCAGTTCCATGGAAGCCGGATTGTCCACAGGAGTGTAACAACTTGTTTCAGGCTGGATGCACCGGCAAAAACCAGGTAGGTTGAAAACAGCATGTTAAAAAACATGCTAAAAAAGAAAATTAAGAAACCGTAGCGGAACCATTGGCTGCGTAAAAAAGGCGGAATCGCTTTTTTGCGGGACAGACCGCACTGATTTCCCAGAAGTTCAAGCAACTGCCCCCTGCCGCAGTAGTGATTGCAGTAGGATTTGTTCCCTTTAAAGACCGCAAGCAAAACCGGAATCAAAAAGCAAAGCATCCCCAGCCATGCAAACAGGATATTCACAAATCCCAAAATGAGATAAATCGTAGAGGCAATCCAAAGAAATTGGTGCCAGCGTTTTTTCTTCATCAGCTCCCTGCCTCCGTCATTTGAATTACGCATGCCGGACAGGTTGTTTTGCATTTACCGCAGCCCACGCACAGCGCCTGCTCTATTTGGGCGAATACTCCTTTTACAATGTGAATTGCGCCTTTCGGGCATGCAGGCACGCAGCTGCCGCAAGCGACACATTCCTTCTGTGCAACCACCGCACGTTTTCTTGCTTTCATGGGCAAAAGAACAACACCACCTTCTTTTGATACTCGTAGTATACAAAAAGAACGTGGTGTTTACTGTAACCAAATCACAAACAGGCCCCGCGGCTCGATCAACCTGCGGGGCCCGTTTTTTATTCTTTTAAAGTTATGCGACGCCGATTGTAAGCAGAATGTTAGCGTAGGTGCGTTTTTCACCGGTGGAAATGGAGAGACGAACCGCGGGTGCGCAGCAAGCATCATAGAACTCAAACCGCTCGATTCCATCCAGCGGCATGTCCGGCAGCAGCTTTTCAAACTCGCTGAAAATCTCCGGACGGCTTCCGCCGCCGGGTTCCATCACTTCCGCTTTCTCTACGTTGATACTGCCCAGCAAGACTTCCAGAACCTGCGTAACCGTAGGAATCCCCGCTGTTACGCCCAGATAGACCTTCTTGGAATCCCCTGTCTTGCTGTCAAGCGGATAGTTGCCGTCAGCAATCAGAATTTTATCCCCGTGTCCGCAAAGAGATAGTGTTTTCATGATTTCCGGATTGATGCAGGATGTCTTCAACATAGCTGGTTCCTCCCTTATTTTTCGTTGTCGCGCAGTGCCCCCAGCGACCCGCCCGGATGCCAGGTAACATATTCCTGCGGCGATAATCCACGAATGGACTGCAGCGCAATGCTCAGGCCCTGAAGTACGAGAATCTCAGCCAATATCGAGGCACGGGGCGCGCGGTTGAGCGGTCCGCCCTCCTCCTTAACGCCGGCAAATAAATGCGCGTCGGAGAATTTGGCAAGCCAGCTTTCCGGATTCCCGGTGACAGCGATGATTTTACAGCCGTTGTTTTTGATTGCCATTGCGGTTGCTTTCAGTTCGGCGGTTTCTCCGCTGTTGGAAATACAGATGACCACATCCCCCGGAACAAGCTGCCCGCAGGAGCCGTGCACCGCTTCCGTTCCGTGCAAAAAGTAAGTTGGCGTGCCGGTTGAAGAGAGCAGCGAAGCCATATAGTTTGCCACATGGCTGGGTTTTCCGATTCCCGTAATATGCACGCGGTTATTGTTTTTCTGCGCGTCCAGAATGACCCGCACCGCATTGTCATAAGCGTCGTTGCCGATTGTATCGGCAAACGCGTTAAATTCGGCTCTCGCTTTTTCCAAAAAAGCGCTCAGCGCCTGTTTGCTTTCCTGATTCATTGTGTTTCCGCCTCCTTATTGTTTGAGCGGCGTCAGCATCGCAAGGTCAAAACCGCCGAAGTGTTCCCGCTCCATCAAATTGATAACTTCATGCAAAGTCGGTAGAGAAGGTTGGGCACCCATGCGTGAGACCGTGATTGTTGCCGTGTAGCTGGCGAAATCCAATGCCTGCTGGTGCGTGAGCCCGGCGCAGAGTCCGGTTACAAACGCGGCAACAAAGGAATCCCCTGCGGCAGTCGGGTCCTTAACCTCTACAACGTCCACACATGGCGCATACGCGAAGTCCTGGGCGTTGGCCACCACCGCTCCGTTGCTTCCAAGTGTAATGATAGCGTTTTTAACGCCTTTGTCAAGAAGCACCTGCACCGCTGATTTTACATCGTCCATATTAACACCGTTTTGTTTATCCGAGCGAATGGAGACCCCCGTCAGATCAGCGGCCTCATGCTCGTTGGGCGAAATATAGGCGAGATGGGAAAGCAGTTCCGGTGACAGCGGCGCGGAGGGAGCGGAATTCAGCATGACCGGTACGCCTTTATCGAATGCATATTTTGCAACAATCTCATTGATTTCCATGGGGATTTCCAGCTGGAGAACCACCATGTCATAAGACGCAACCTTTTCTTTCAGGAACGCCACATCTTCCGGAGTGATCTCCATATTTGCGCCCGGAACCACAATGATGCGGTTTTTACTTTTCTGACCTTCGGACACCTCCAGCAAAATGTTGCCGACGGCGGAGGGAGCCTCCTTGTCAACCAATATGTGCTCCGTATGGATGCCGGCTGCCTTTGCGGACGCAATCAGTTCGCGGCCGAAACCGTCGTCGCCGACTTTTCCGACCATAGTGACGTCTGCGCCAAGGCGGGCAGCCTGCACCGCCTGATTTGCTCCCTTTCCACCGGGAGCGGTGCGAAAGCTTTTCCCTAAAACCGTTTCGCCGGAACTGGGAAACTTCTCAGTGGAAACAATCAGATCCATTACAAAGCTTCCGACGACTAAGACTTTCGGTTTCTTTAACATACAGAATTTCCCCTTTTCCACTTAATGTCCTAAATTCCGAGATGGCTGCGGATTTTATTTTCCAGCGCGAAGAGGCTGTCAACTTCCATTCTCGCGTTTTTATCGAATCGGGAAGGATCTGCACTTCTGGTGACTAAGCTCATCGGAATCCCTTCAAGATTCATATGGTATTTTGCGCTGACAGGGTACAGCCGCATTTCAATCATCGCTGCTTCCGTAATAAAGTCTGCAAGCAGTTTTGCCTTTTCATAGTCCGTATCCTTGTGGTCAACCGCCCATTTATACAAGTCGGGGTGATAGTTTGCCATGATGCCGTTATAGCCCGCGGCGCCATGGGTGACGCTGTCGAAGAAGGAGGCAGCGTTCGCGTTGAAAATTTTCAGCGGACTGTTTTCAACCACCTTCAGCCGTTCCCGGATCAGCTCGTAATCACAGCAGGTATCCTTCAGGAAAACCATCCGCCCGGATTTGGCGGCATCGGCGAGAAACTCGAGAGACACCAGCCGTTTAAACGGCATCGGGCACTCATAAATGCCAAAATCGACTTCGGGGAATTTGTCGAAAATTTCATTTGCGTTTGCCGCAAATGCTTCTTCGTCATCACCCTTCTGGTCAAGCCGGTTGCTGACGAGCACATACGCTTCGACACCGGTTTTCATCATGGCTTCAATCTCTTCAAACTGTGTTTTTTTGTCCGAGGCGGTGTGCCCGGATGCAATCACCTGAATGCGCCCGCCCACCGCATCTATGACTGCTTTTGCAATATCCGTCTTTTCCTGTTTGGTCAGATAAAACATTTCGCTGGACTGACAGACGGCAAATATTCCGTTGCAGCCCTTTTGAATATACCAATTGCAAATTTTCTCGATTGCCTTAAAATCCACCTTGTTGTCATCAGTAAACGGGGTAATCATGGTGGGCCACACGCCGCCGTGAATAGAAAATGCCATTTGAATCACCTCAAGTTAATTATTGATCATACACCGTAGTGCAGGAAAATCTTAGGAAGGAACAAAACAATATTCGGGAAATACGTGATGGCGACCAGCACAACCAGCATCGCAAAAATCGGCCACCAGATCTCCTTGATAACATCTTTGAGCGGTGTCCCCGAGATCCCGCTGGTAATAAACAGCAGCATCCCGAATGGAGGCGTTGACAGTCCGATCATCATATTAAACACGACCACCAGGCCGAAGTGCACCAGGTCAATTCCCATTGCGTTAACCAGCGGCAATACAATTGGAATAAAGACAACCTGAATCACAGATGTATCAATAAACATGCCCAAAATCAGGAATGCGATATTGACCAGCAGCAGAAAGACATATTTATTGTCGGTCATGGAAAGAATCATGTCGCCGACTTTGGTCGCAATCTGTTCTTTTGCCACAATGTAGGAAATAGAGGTTGCCGCGCCTACCATAAGTGAAACAGTTCCGGTGCTCTGAACCGTATCAATCAGCACCTTTTTAAACCCATCCCAGTTCAGCACGCGATATGCAAAAACTGCAACTGCCAAAGCGTATAAACCCGCCACAGCGCCCGCCTCAGTCGGCGTCATGATACCGGTATAAATCCCGATTAACAGGATGACCGGCGTCAGAATGGCCGGGATAGCACGCAGCGTATATTGCAAATATTCGCT
Organism: uncultured Oscillospiraceae bacterium; assembly: GCA_963519235.1. Classification (GTDB taxonomy): domain Bacteria; phylum Bacillota; class Clostridia; order Oscillospirales; family Ruminococcaceae; genus Anaerotruncus. The sequence goes on along the minus strand of CAUQLV010000002.1, from coordinate 139,411 downwards.
CAGCACAATTTTGGCGCTGCGTGGATAGTTGCGTTTGTGTGCAACAACTGCAATATAAATCATCAGCGCAATTGCCAGCAATACACCCGGCACCATGCCGCCCATAAATAATGCACCGACTGACGCGCCGGAGAGCATCGCGTAGATGACCATGGGGATACTTGGAGGAAAAATCGGGCCGATGGTGGCGGAGGCCGCTGTAATCGCACAACTGAAGCCGTCGTCATAACCCTCATCGCGCATTGCCTGTATTTCCATTTTGCCTAAGCCTGACGCGTCGGCAATTGCCGAACCGGTCATTCCGGAAAAAATCAGAGACGCCAGAACATTCACATGCCCGAGCCCCCCACGGAACCGCCCGACGATGCCTTGGGAGAACCCAAAAATCATTTCTGTCACTTTACCGGAATTCATGACATTCGCCGCAAAGATGAACAGCGGAACGGCGATAATCGTATAGTTGGAAAACAGCATGCCCATCGTCTGTTGGGCGACCATCTTTACATTGGTGCCGCTAAGTACAAAATAGAAGATGCAGGCTGCCATCATGCCGGTCGGAATTGGCATGCGCAGAATAAAGATCAGGATGAATATAATCAGAAATGTAATCAGCGCGATATTCATTCGATTCCCTCCTCTCCCTTAATTGCCTCATCAATTGCCTTCTGATACTCAGGAATACTCTCCTCAATCAGTTTTTCTTCGAGCTTTCTGCCGCCAAGGCCGGTAAAAATCATGAAATCCTCGTAAAGATCTACAATTGTATAAATCAGCATCAAAATCAGAAACACAATATACGGAAGATAAATCAGATGCATACTGATTTTTAGGATGCTTGTTTTCTGCACTTTCATAAACAGGATAAAATCCCAGGTAGGCTTCACGCTGATTGCAAATGCCGCCGCAATAATCAGGTTTCCCAAAAAAGCGGTTAATGCTTTCCATTTCACAGAAAGCATATCATAAACCAGCGTAAACATTACATGGCTTTTTTTACGCTGCGCATAGCATGCGCCAAGCAGCACCGTCCACAGGAAACAGGCCGCGGTGACTTCTGTCGCCCATGACTGTGGGTTCCGCAGGATGTAGCGAAAGAACACCTGAAGGACAAACACACCGAAGAGCCCGACAAATGCGACAACAGGAATATAAAGCTCTAAGATATCACGAATCAGAAAAATAGCTTTTTTAGCTGTCTGTTTCAAATGACTCCCTTCCCCTTCTTCAAATTAATTCACCTTGATGCGTTTCATCGCAAATGAACGATGTACCCGCTTTGAAAAGGGACATACCGCCGGGTTTACAACGGTATGTCCCTTGCTTTTTGAAAAGATTTTGTTTTCGTGCAGTGATTATTTCGCCATATCCTGAATTTTCTGGAACAGATCCATATCCCAGGAATCTGTCATTTCTTTGTTTTCAAGATATTTGTCGAGAACTTGCTTGGAGAATGCGTCAATGTCCGCATTATAAACCTTCAGTCCCTTTTCCTTGAAGAACGCAACCAGTTTTTCCTCTTTGGCAAGGTTTGTCTCATCACAGGATTTGCGGGCAGCTTCTACGCCTTCCATGACCCAGCCCTTTTGCTCATCGGTCAGAGAATCCCATTTTGCCTTGTTAATGGTGGGCCATACGCTGTCGACCAGATGGTTTGTCAGGGTGATGGATTTCTGCACTTCATAGAATTTTGCGGACTCTACGGTCGGCAGCGGGTTGTCCTGGCCGTCAACTGTTCCGGTCTGAAGCGCCAGATACAGGTCGTTGAACGCAATCGGGGTCGGGTTGGCGCCCATTGCTTTGCCAAGGAAGACCCACGCGTCGGAGTTCGGCATTCTCAGGTTCACGCCATTCAAATCGGCAGGGGTTTTGATTTCTTTATCGGCGGAGAGGCTGATCTGGCGGGTTCCCAGATAGAATGCGCCCAGAGGCAGGATGCCCTGTTCGTCACCGATTTTTTTAAACGCTTCTTTGCCGATATCTCCGTTCAAAACTTTTGTCATATGGTCATAGCTCTTAAACATATAACCGGCGGTGAACATCGATACCCACGGGGAATTTGTGGTCAGCCATGATGCGCTGGAATAAATCATATCGCAGTCGCCCGCAATCACCGCCGCCGTTTCCGTATCCTGATTGAACAGGGATCCGGAGTCATAGCATTCTACCGTAACATTGCCGTTGGATGCTTTTTCAACAGTTTCTTTAAAAATTTTCTGTGCGTCAGCATGCGCATCGCCCGGTACCGCTGCGATGGAGAAAACCAGATTAACAGGTTCAGAAGCCGCGGGGGCTTCTGATGCGGCAGGTGCCCCGGAAGAAGCCGGTGCGGAACTGGATGCGGCGCTCGATGAGCCGCACGCGGTAAAGAGTGTCGCCGTCATTGCGGCACAAAGCAAAAGTGACAAAACTTTTTTCATAAACTTTTCCTCCTAAGTAGTCTCATATATTACGCCGTTTTATCCGGCGTCCGAACCTAGTTGTAGATGCGTTCCCGCATGCGCAGAGAAGCTTCCTGCAAGATTTTTGAGCATCGAAGCAGCATTTCATCCGTCATAGTCGAGGATGAGCCGGAGGTACTTACCCCTGCCACCAGCTGCCCATGTGTATTGAAAATCGGAACCCCGACACAGCGAACACCGAGATCGCGCTCCGCGTTGTCTATGGAGTAGCCGCGGCGGCGGGTGCGTTTTAAATCCTCTACGATCCGGTCATATTCCAGCATGGTATTAGGCGTAAAGGCCTTTCGCTCCTTGGGAATCCGCTGAGGCCACTCGTCCTGCGGCATAAAAGCCAGCATTGCCTTTCCAATACCGGTACAGAACAGCGGCGCCTTTTCGCCGAGAATATCACGGTAGGGCAGAATTCCAATTTTAGAACGGGGGTGCACCACATACAGATACAGCACATTGGTCCCACGCGGCAAACCGAAATAGACAATTTCATCTGTCTGCTTTGCGATATCGTCCAGAATGTCATAGACGGCTTTTGGATATCCAAGATGTTGGTTAATAATAAAGGAGTATTCCAACATTTTTAGGCCCAGACAGTATTTTCCGTTCGGCAGGTGCTCAATGTACCCAAACTGCTGAAAAGTTGACATGATGTTGTGCACATTGCTTTTATTCACGCCCAGCAGCTCACTGATCTGCGTGATCCCAAGTTCGGGTTGCTGGATCGTAAAACATTCCAATATGCGAAGTGATTTTGCAAGGGATTTTACTTTTGAATCCTCCTGGTCCATAGTAGCCTCCTTCCTTGTCGAGAAACGTCGTTCTCTATTAAATAACTTTGTTCTTTATTTCTACTAGTATTATAGCAAATAGTACCTCATTTTTTCAAGATGATAAACGCATTATTGTATCCTGTCACAATTGTATTTTTTAAATATGGTTAGTTTACAGGCGCGATTCTCCAATAGAGAACAAAACCGGCGTTTTTAAACGCATTGTTCTTAAGCGGAGAACAAGTTGTATCGATTTTAGAAAAATGTTCTTCCATATGGAACAATCTAAATGAGCAACCAGCATTCCAATCCATACAAGCGGTACTCTAAGGGGACTGCGCATTCCAGCAAATAGCCGCTTTTTTGAAGCTATCTGTATACAGGTATATATCCTCATTTTATACGGAACATATAATAATTAATCTGATTAAAAGATTTAAACTGTATACAGGCAAAACTTGATTCTTGTCTGGAATTCTCCTCTGCTTCATGCTATAATAAAATCCAATCACTTTAGAAGGCGGGAGCGATTCGGTATGGATGCAAATACGAGTAGTGAGGCAATTTATCGGATTCTGGAGAAAGAAATTATCGATTTGGTTATCAAGCCGGGTTCATCTCTAAGCGAAAGCGATCTGTGCAGAAGGTTCCACGTATCTCGCACACCGGTTCGCAGTGTCCTTCAGCGTCTGCAGGAAAATGGTTTAGTGACAATTATTCCTTATAAAGGCACGGCCGTAACGCTACTTGATTTTGATATCATCAATCAGATTATCTATCAGCGGGTCGCTGTGGAAACCATGGTACTGCGGGATTTTATGAAGCTCTGCAATCCTATGCTGCTGGAAAAGGTGCGGTATACCGTCCGCAGGTCGGAAATTTTGATTGATGGGGACTTTGATGTAAGCGATTTTTATGATTTGGACAGCCAGCTGCACGAAATCTGGTTTTATGAAACAAAAAAGTCTTATTTATGGGACATGATTCAAAAAGCGCAGAGCAACTATTCCCGCTTTCGTATGATGGATATTGTTGAAGTGCAAAATTTCGCTGAAATCGTTTCGGAGCACCGTGCAATGCTGGATGCCATAGGTCGCAAAGACACATCGGCAATTGAGCCGCTGCTCACAAAGCATCTTTATGGTGGTATCACGCGGCTTGGCAGCCGCCTTTATACGGAATTTCATGATTATTTTGCGCAAAAATAGAAGCGCCGCGTTGTAGGAAGTCCTTGTGCATAGAGCCTTGCTTTTTATCAGACAGGATGCTACTATGGAAAAAAACAAAGGTTGGATACCGTTCCGGCCGGAAAGGGCTGATATGGATGCAATTGAAGCAACCAGCAAATCTATCTATTCCGTGCTGAAAGAGGAAATATTGAATCTTACGATCAAACCCGGTCAACAGATTTCCGAAAGCGAGATCTGCACGCGCTTTAACGCCTCCCGCACGCCTGTGCGTGCCGCATTTCAGCGCCTGAAGGATGCCGGGCTGCTGACCATTGTTCCCTATAAAAGCACGACTGCGTCCTTGCTGGATTTTGACCAGATCGAGCAGTCAATTTATATGCGAATTGCCGTTGAATCAATGGTGGTTCGTGACGTGATTCGGGAATGCGACCCTTATGTCATCGAAAAAATCAGGGCGGCAATCCATCGGCAGGAGGTTCTCCTGTCCGGCGAATTTGATTCACACGATTTTTACGCGCTGGACTCTGCCCTCCATGGCATCTGCTTTAATTACATTCATAAGGAATCCCTCTGGAAGCTGATCCAGCGCATGCATGTTCACTATATGCGGTTCCGGATGCTGGACATTGTAGCTGTGCAAAATTATCAGGAAATTTATGAGGAGCATGTTACGCTGCTGCAGGCCATCTGTGATAAGGATATTGATCAGATTGAGCCCTTGATGCGGCGTCATCTTTATGGCGGCATAAAACGGCTTGGAGAACGAATCAACTCTGAATTCGCGGACTATTTTACAAAAAAAGTGGAAGACGAAACCGAATAATAAGAACGCAGAATCCCCCGGCTTTCGGCCGGGGGATTCTGCGTTCTTATTATAATCAGTTTAATGTGGGGAATCGGCGCTGGTTAAACGCCTGTTGATTTTTCGCTGATTAATCACCGAAGTAATGAGCGAGCCTGCCGCCAAAAGCATCAGCACGACACAAATTGGCCTGCTGAAAATAACGAGGAAATTCCCGTTTTCAATCTGCATCATGCGGCGCAGGTTGCTTTCAGAAAGCGGGCCTAAAATTAATGCCAAAAGAATCGGTGAAAGCGGAAATTCGTATTTCTGCATTAAATAACCAATCAATCCGAGCACAATTGCGAGATAGACATCAAACATGTTGCCGTTGATTGAATAAGAACCGACCAGTGAAAGCACGACTATCGCCGGCAGCAGAATTCTTTTTTCAATGGAAATAACCTTGGCAAATGCGCGGACTCCAGCCATTCCGACGATGAGCATTGCCAAATTAGCGACAATCAGCGCCGCAAAAACGTTGTAAACCGTTGATAAATGGTCTACATACATCATCGGGCCCGGTTGTATTCCTTTCATAATAAACGCGCCAAGCAGGACTGCTGTTACGGAGTCACCGGGAACCCCCAGCGAAAGCAGCGGAATCATAGCGCCGCCTGAGCAGCCGTTGTTTGCGGATTCTGTAGCCGCGACCCCTTCCGGAAGACCCGTTCCGAACAGTTCCGGATGTTTTGATGAACGTTTTGCCTCACTATAGGACACAAACGCGGCAATATCTCCGCCTGCCCCCGGAATCGCCCCGATAAAAGTGCCAATCAGTCCGCCTTTTACTATGGTTTTCCAGATCGTCTTAATGTCTTTTTTAGACGGCAGAACGCCTGTAATTGTCGCCTTAATATTTACAGTTGAGGTAATCAGTTCAATTCCCCCAAACACCTCCGACAGCGCAAACAGTCCGATCAGTGTAGGGATAAACGGCAATCCTTCATACAAACTGGGAGAGGAAGAAAACCGCAGGTACGCGCAGGTCTTGTCCATCCCGATTGTGGCCAGCAGCAAGCCAAAGCAGGCGCTCATGAGGCCCTTTGTAATGGATTTTCCGGATATGGAGATAATGACTGACAATCCGAAAATTGCCAGTGTAAAGTATTCTCCCGGCCCAAACTTAAGCGCCATACGGGAAACAAGCGGCGACAAAAACGTCATAATCAAAGCGCCGATCATTCCACCGCAAAATGACGCAAACATTGCGATGGACAGCGCTCTTCCCGCTTCCCCTTTTTGGCCCATCGGATATCCATCCAACACGGTTGCGGCAGCGGCCGGTGTTCCCGGCGTTCTGATCAAAATTGCCGCTATCGAACCGCCGTACATTCCCCCGCAATAGACTCCAAGCAGCATTCCAACAGAAGGAATCAAGTCCATGCCATAGGTGAACGGTATCAGAAGCGCGATCCCCATCGTGGCAGTCAACCCGGGAATTGCGCCTAACAGGATGCCGCCCGCCGCACCAATAAAAATCATCAATAAAATCTGTGGAGTAAAAATTACTCCATAGCTGGAAATCAGCAAACCCCAATCCATATTTCAAGCTCCTTTCCGGAATCAGACAAAATCAATTTAAAACAGACCCGCTAAAATTCCCAGCGGCATTTCGATGCCGAGCAGAATCTTGAACAGAAAAAAGATACCGACACCTAAAGAAACAGACATCAGCACCATAAACCGATACTTTCTCATTTGTAGCAGATACATCAGTCCAAACAGGAAAACAGGAGTGAGAATAATGAACCCCACCAGTTCCCACAAAGCGGTGAAAACAATTAGACCGACAACAGCAATCAGCAACCTCTGCATGCCGGAATCTTTCAGGCTGAGTGTGGGAGCTTCTTCTGTGGAGGTGCTGAAAATTGATTGTCCCAGCAGTACGCAGGAGCAGATGAGCAGGCCGATTGACAGATAGCGCGGAAAAAACTCCGGCCCAACTGGCACATTTTTGAATTGCTTAAACGTAAAGGTGACCGCAAGGGCGTATACGGAGATCAAAATTCCGATTACAGCCGCTATAGTGTTTGCCTTTTTCAAACGAACACATCCTTTGCAAGATTTTGCTTATCGAGAAAGCGGGCAGGCAAGAATTCGCCTGCCCGCTGTTTGAAATCAGCTTATGCCTCGTCGAGCAGGTGGGTTTCCTGCAGGGTTTTGGTGACAGAATCATAATTTTCAGCAAGGAACTTAGAGAAATCGTCAGAGCTCAAATAAGCCAGATTGAGGTTCAGATTTTTGGCCTGTTCGGTAAACTCAGGATTGTCCATAGCTTTTGTGAAGGCATCAACCAAAATTTGTTTGATTTCGGGGTCCACGCCTTTCGGCAGCGCGAGGCCTCTCCATGTATAATAGGTAATCTCAAAGCCTTGCTCCTTGAAAGTCGGGATATCAGGGTAAAGCTCAGAACGTTTCTCATCCATGATTCCCAAGACCTTTACCGCGCCCGCGTCCAACTGGCTCTTTACCTCGGCCAGAGATACGGAAACCGCCTGAATATGTCCGCCGGCCAGTGCGGTTACCGCGTTAGCCGCACCTTCAAACGGAACATGTTTGACATCAATTCCGGTTTCATTTGCAAGAAGACCAGCTCCGATATGCCAGACAGATCCCGGAGCAGAGTTACCGATATTGATTTCGCCCGGATGCGCTTTGGCGTAATCAACAAACTCCTGCACTGTATTATACGGGGCATCCGCTTTAACAGTAAGGGTAGCAGCATCCGCATTGACGCGAATAAGCGGATCATAGTCCTTATATGTAAAATCAATCAGTCCCTGCTGGGGAAGAGAATTCAATTCAAACGTAATCATTCCGATCGTGTAGCCGTCCGGCTTGGCATCCTTGATTGCCGCATGGCCAATTGCCCCGCCGCCGCCGGTCTTATTTTCAACTGTCAGAGTAACACCGAGTTCTTTTTCAGCCGCAGCGCAAACCGCACGCAAAACAGCATCCGTACCGCCGCCCGCCGCCCATGGGCAGATGACAGTGATTGCCTTTTTCGGGAAGTCCGCCTTTTTTTCACCTTTTGCACATCCGGCGGAAGCCAGAACCGTACTCAGCGAGAGCGCAATTGCAAGAATCTTTGTGAATCTTTTCATACCAATTATACCTCCTCGTTTTGCCAAACAATTTTTACCATTCTTGGCAGTCTTTACATTATATCATCTTCACGGCTTGTTCATAATTGGGCACAAGCACATACTTTCTCCCTTTTCTTTGTAACATATAGATAATTATTTATCAATATTGAGATCAATTGTAACAATAATGACTTATTTGACATCAGATCTCACCTCGAAAAAACCTCCTGTTAGAAAATCGAGACGCGCTTCGCACTATATCTAGTTGTCCTGTTGACACCACTGACTATATAAAGTAGAATAGGAAAAGATTAAACTATAAAAGACAGAAAAGATGATGAGATATGGTAGAGAAGATTAAAAAACGCAGCGGAGAAATTGTGGCATTTGATTCCGGCAAAATCAGCGAGGCGATTCGCAAGGCGAGCATAGCGGTGCCGGAAGAAACGATACCCTCGAGAACTTTGACCAATTTGACGAAAAAAGTGACCGAATGCTTTTCGGATGCGGATATTCCCACCGTGGAACAGGTGCAGGACAAGGTTGAGGAGGTCCTGATTGTCGCCGGCTTTGCAAAAACAGCAAAAGCTTATATCTTGTACCGCGCAGAGCACAACAAAATCCGCCAGTCGGAAGCCAGCCTGATGGATATTTATAAAGAGCTTACCTTTGCCTATGCAAAAGACGCCGATATCAAGCGGGAAAATGCGAATATCGATGCTGACACCGCCATGGGCACCATGCTGAAATATGGTTCCGAAGGCTCGAAATATTTTATTGACAACTATATTCTTCCAAAGGATATTGCGGATGCCCACATCAACGGCGACATCCATATCCATGATAAGGATTTCTATATGCTTACGGAGACCTGCTGCCAGATCGACCTGCTGAAGTTGTTTAAAGACGGTTTCTCCACCGGACACGGCTATCTGCGGGAACCCAACAGTATTCTTAGCTATTCTGCCCTTGCATGTATTGCCGTTCAGGCGAACCAGAATGAGATGCATGGTGGCCAGAGCATCCCGAACTTTGATTATTCCATGGCGCCCGGCGTCGCGAAAACCTTTGAAAAGGAATACTTGAAAGCTCTGGCACAGTATTTCCGTTTTAAACTGGACATGCCCCTGTCCGACGCTTCCGCGCTTGCGGCCGCAGTAAAAACCGGAGTTGAAGAAAAGCTGTCGATGAGTAATGCGCAGCAATACGGTATGAGACTGACGGCTTGGCTGCCTTCCCACCAGAAAGAGAATGGGTTTCAGACAATCAGTGAGGAACAGGCCGCGGATGCCCACCGCCGCGCTTTGGAAAATGCTCTCGCAGAGACAAACCGCTCGACCTATCAGGCAATGGAGGCGTTTATTCACAACCTGAATACCATGAACTCTCGCGCGGGCGCACAGGTTCCCTTTTCCTCGGTCAACTATGGGACTGACTGCTCCCCCGAGGCTCGTATGGTCATCCGCAACCTCCTGCTTGCCACCAAGGCTGGTCTCGGCAACGGTGAAACCCCGATTTTCCCGGTTCAGATCTTCAAGGTGAAAGAGGGCGTCAACTACAATCCTGGCGACCCAAATTACGACTTGTTTAAGCTGGCGATGGAGACCTCCGCCATGCGTCTGTTCCCGAATTTCAGCTTTATCGACGCTCCGTTCAACCTTACCTATTATAAGCCCGGCGATTATAATACGGAAGTTGCTTACATGGGATGCCGCACCCGCGTGATGGGAAACCACTACGACCCGTCACGTGAAGTGACCTGCGGACGCGGGAATTTGAGTTTCAGTTCCGTCAACCTGCCGCGAATTGGCATCGAGTCAAAAGGGGACTTGAAGCGCTTTTATGAACTTTTGGACAAACGGATGGAACTTGTTACTCGCCAGTTGCTCCACCGTTTTAAAATCCAGTGCTCAAAGAAGGGACGCAACTATCCTTTCCTGATGGGGCAGGGTGTCTGGATTGATTCCGAGCATCTCGGCTCAGACGACTGTGTGGGCGAATTGCTGAAGCACGGAACCTTAAGCATGGGATTTATCGGGTTGGCTGAAACGCTCAAAGTGCTCACCGGAAAACATCATGGCGAAAGCAAGGAAAGCCAGAAGCTGGGGCTTGAAATTATCAGCTACATGCGTCGCCGCATGGATGAGGAATCGGAAAAAACCGGGCTCAACTTCACCCTGCTCGCAACTCCGGCAGAAGGACTTTCCGGGCGGTTTGTCAGGATCGACCGGGATCTTTTCGGTACTATTCCGGGCGTTACCGACCGGGACTACTATACCAACTCCTTCCATGTCCCCGTCTATTTCCCGATCGGCGCTTTTGATAAAATCAAACTGGAGGCGCCTTATCATGCGCTGACCAATGCCGGACACATCAGCTATGTCGAGCTGGACGGCGACACCAGCAAAAATCTGGAGGCGTTCGAAGCGGTAGTCCGCTGCATGAAAGACGCCGGCATTGGCTACGGCTCCGTAAACCATCCCGTTGACCGCGACCCAGTCTGCGGCTACACAGGCATTATCGACGAAGTCTGCCCGCGCTGCGGACGGCGGGACGGCGAATCGGTTCCCGCGGAGAAACTCCGCGAGCTGCGCAAAAAATTCCCCGGCATGCCGGTTTTCTGCGGCTGCGAATAAAAACCGCATGTTGCGCGGTTTATCTGGTAAAATAGAAGAGAGACACCGCAGATGTTTACTGTCAACAGGAAAGAAGTGCTTTATTTGCAGGAATGGATTCTGGAAACAATCAATCAATTCGGCTACCTTGGAGTCTTTCTGCTGATCGCAGTCGAGAATGTTTTCCCGCCCATCCCTTCCGAGGTCATTCTGACGTTCAGCGGGTTTATGACAACCCACTCGGAGCTGCGCGTCTGGGGCGTAATCATCACGGCTACCCTTGGCTCCCTGCTCGGCGCGCTGATTCTTTATGGCGTAGGGCGCATCCTGTCGCCTGAACGGCTAGAACGGTGGCTGGACGGCTGGGTTGGAAAGCTGCTCCGATTTAAAAAGGGAGATATTTTGTCGGCATGCAAATGGTTTGAAAAGCATGGCAACGGCGCGGTTTTCTTCTGCCGCTGTGTTCCGATTGTGCGCAGCTTAATTTCCATTCCGGCAGGCATGGCAAACATGCGGATGGGGCTTTTCCTGCTTCTCACCACCGCCGGCAGCTTGGTTTGGAATACGATTTTGGTCTGGCTGGGCGTCGTCGCGGGCGCTTCGTGGGAATTGATCGTCGGGTATATCGGCGCCTATTCTACCATTACGCTGCTGGTGCTTGCGGGAGCAGGCCTGGCTGTGGCTGCCTGGTATTTTAAAAAACGATATTTTAAAAAGCAATAGAAAACAGCCCGGCGAAAGCCGGGCTGTTTTGTTATATTCTATTTTGCGCCGATCGCGTCATTCTTCCCAGAGGGAATTCAGCTTTCTGCGGATTGCCTCGCGGCGGCGCGCGGTTTCCTGATGATCCAATACATACGCGCCGTTTCTCTCATCAAAGCAGTCTCCCGCGGCCGCATTCGCGGGAAGAAGCGCCCTTTCGATGTCATGCATGACACCGTTCTCATCTTCGCAAATTGCGAACTTTCCCTCAAAACGGTCGATACTATAACTCATTCTATTTCTCCAGCAATTTATAGAGATCTGTATATTTTTTGAAGCTCCAAAAATTTGATAATCAGTTCAACGCAGCCATCAATTCCAAGCAGGCTGCTATCGATCACCAGGTGATGATTGCCGATTTCTCCCCACTTGTGGTCTGCGTAGGAGTTATAATAAGCGCTGCGCTTTTTGTCGGTTTTCAAAATCAGATCTTTCGCTTCACCTGAACTCAACTCATACAGCTCTTTAATGCGTTTAACGCGTGTCTGGAGCGGTGCATGAATAAAAACATGGTAGCAATTCGGCTCATCACGCAACGCATAATCCGCACAGCGCCCCACAATGACACAGGAGTGCAGCTGCGCGACCTTTCGGATTGCGTCAAACTGCGCAAGAAACAGCTTGTTATTGATCGGGAGAATATCCGATGTAGAGGTGGCGATCGTTCCGACTGAATAGGGGTTCACAGAAAGAGAATAAAGCAGGCTGCTGATCGGTTTTTCATCGTTGCTTTCAAACAGATCCTTACAGATTCCGCTTTCCTTTGCCGCCACATCGAGCAGTTCTTTGTCATAAAATTCGATCTGAAGCCGCACTGCCAGCTCTTTGCCGATTTCTCTGCCGCCGCTGCCGAATTCCCTGCCGATCGTAATGATTTTCTTTTCCATCATGTCCACTTCCCTCCTCATTCAACTTTTTACTGCACTATTATTATATACCCGCCGTCAAAAATTGTACAGCGCTTGCGTTTAGCATGAATAAGAGAATTTAACCGATTCCGCCGTATGCGATGCTGAACACCACCACGGAAGCGGCAAGAATGACATAGACATATTTGGCAAAAAAGCCGAATGCCCTGCCAAGCGGCTTCTGGCGTCCCGACATAAGTTCCGTCTGGATTTTGGGAAGCCCAAGCACCCAGTAAATGATGATAGCTCCCAGCACAGCGCCCACCGGCACCACAAAAATCGTGACAAAATCCATCCAGCGACCCATATACGGTTCATACTCAATCAGAATTCCTGCGCCGAAAACGACTGTTCCCACAAGCAGCAGAGCCGGTATGCGGCTCAGACGAAGATGCTTTTGGGCTGCCTCTGTGCAGACTTCAAACATGTTTACCAGCGAAGTAACTCCCGCAAACAGCACCGAGATAAAAAACAGCATGGCAAACATGCGTCCCAGAGGCATCTGCGAAAATACCTTTGGCAGTATGATAAAAATGAGCGGAGGGCCCGCCTGCGGGTCCATTCCGAATGCGAAAACCGCCGGAATTACTGCAAATCCGGCCACCAGCGCCGCCGCCGTATCCAGAACGGCGGTGAGGATGGAAGAATGCACAATATCCTCCTTTTTAGAAAGATAGCTGCCATAGATAATCATCCCGGAGCCTGTGATAGAAAGGGAAAAGAAAGCCTGTCCCATTGCCATAATCCACGTTTCCGGCCGCAAAAGCTGATTCCATTCGGGAACCAGGAGATAGGCGTAGCCGGCGCCGGTACCCGGCAAAAGCGCGACGCGAATTGCGATGATCAAAAACAGAATAAAAAAAGCCGGCATCATAATTTTATTGATTTTTTCAATACCGCCGACAATTCCGCCCGCAAGGATCACAACGGTTAGAGCCACCACGGCAAAATGCCACGGTACACTTCCGAACGGACCTGTCATTTGCGCAAAAAAGTCGGCGGATTTTCCCTGAAAAATCGCACCTGTGACGGAACCCACAAGAGAGCGGAGCACCCATCCCACCACGATGGAATATCCGATCGCGATTCCCAAAGAGCCGAACAACGGTATCGCGCCCAGGAATTTCCCGCCTTTTTTGCCGCGCGATTTCATGGCATACTCGTAAGACCCGATCGGGCCTGTCCCTGTCAGCCGCCCAAGTGCAAACTCGCCGGAAAGACCCACCCAACCGAACAGCGCGACAAACAGGAAATAGGGAACCAGAAAAGCCGCCCCGCCGTATTGCCCGATGCGATAAGGGAACATCCAGATATTTCCCATACCGATGGCTGAGCCGACCGAAGCCATAATAAAGCCCAGCTTGCTGCCGAACTTTCCGGCCGAAGAAGGCTCATTTAGATTTTTATCATTTGACACACAACACACCTCTATTACTCCTCTGAATGGCAGGCCGGATGCGCCCCAACATTCAGAACGATTGCAACGGGGAGAATCTTGAGAATAATCCTCCGCCGAAAGACACTTTTATTATCATATTCGATTTTTTGTAAAAAGTCCAGATGTATTTCCAGATGAAATGCTGTCAGCACACAGGCGCTGAGTTCAACGATCGTAGTAGCATATTGTGTGTGAATTGTGTAAAACTATCCTGATTTGACAAAAAATCCGCGCGAGCACGAAGGCTCCCGCGGATTCATTTGAACAACAATTTTTGCGGTCAGCCCATGACGTGGAGGGGCGCCGGTTCTTCATCATTGAGATCAAAAAGCTCGAGTTCAAACCAGAATTTAACACCATTTTCGGTGTTTTCCACCCCGTAATGCTGCCCGTGTGCCTCCATGACAACCTTTACAATTGCCAGCCCAAGACCATAGCTCTGGGTGCCTCTTGTGCGGGATTTATCCGCCCGGTAAAAACTTTCAAACAAGTTTTCCAGATCTTCCTCAGCAATGTGGTCTCCGGTATTGATCACAGACACATGGCATTTCCCGTTCTGCCGGTTCGCTGTTATCTCAACCGTTCCGCCGGACGGCGTATACTTCACCGCATTTTCGAACAGATTGGTCACGACCTGCTCAATTTTCTGGTAATCTGCGTTTACAATAAATTCTTCGTCAAGTTCCTTAATGGCGGTAATCTTCTGCCGCTCGGTTATAATGCGCTGGTTGTTAATAACCTGATCAAAAACTTCGCTTAAGCAAAAAATAGACTTTTCCACCCGGTCAATGCCATTTTCCAGCTTCGATAGGTTCAGCAATCGTCCTACCATTTGAGAGAGCTTATTCCCCTCGCCAATAATAATTTCGCAGTATTCCCGGAGAGGATCACTCTGCGCGCTTTCGGCAATCGCTTCCGCATAACTGATCATCAGCGTCAGCGGCGTTTTGAAATCATGGGACACATTCGCCACAAACTGCTGGCGCATGCAGTCGGTCTGCTGCTGGCGAACAAGATCATTTTGCAGCACCTGATTTGCCCCCACCAGTTTTTCAATGGAAGCCTCCAGTTCTTCGGACATATGGTTAATGCTGGTCCCCAGCATGGCGATTTCATCGCCGCCTTTGATCTCACAGTGGTCGGAAAAGTCCATTTTTGCAATCTGACCGGCTACCTTTTGTATCTGCTGAATTGGCTTCGTAACACGCGCAACTACAAAATAAATAAGGACTGACCCCATCAGAAGGATGCCGATTGAAAGAAGCGCCGTATAGATGACAGCCTGATCCGCTGTGGAACGGATAAATTCTTTCGGTGTCTGCATGAGAAGATAGAGGTTCGTATCCAGCTTTGTTGCAAGCGTGATGTCCATGCGTCCGTCGCCGCTTCGTGCGCCAAATCCCTGCACATCTAGCGATTCATCCAAGTCCTTAATCCGGATCACGAGTTCTTTTTTCCATTCGTCTACCTTGTTGCTGGACACCATGGGCGGCAGATCGCGCGGTGCGTCAGATGATCGCCCCTCGCCCTTGTCGGCACGGGAATGGTATAGAACTTTCAAAGAGCCGCCGCCTTCAACCGAAAAAACACTGACAAGCGTATTTTCGTTTTCGATGAGGCTGATTTCGTCATAAAATGTCTCGCTGTTCTGCTGATAAGCCTGACGGATTTGGTTTGCGCTTTTTTTCAGTTCTCCAATCTTATTGGACTGATAAAATCCGGCAAACAGGGTGGAACCCATCACCAGCAATACCACGACATTAGACAGCAGAATCAAAATGATGACAGAAAACAGCTTGCGCCGGATTCCCCATTTATTCCAGCCACTCAAATTTGTAACCAACCTTTCGCACTGTCACAATGTTTTTGGAATAGCGGCCAATTTTAGCGCGCAGACATTTGATATGCGTGTCAACAGTCCGGTCATCTCCATTATAATCCATATCCCACACCGTGTAGATAATCTGATCTCTTGTCAGGACGATATTCGTGTTTTTAATCAGGTAATAAAGCAGGTCAAACTCCTTCGGTGTCGTAATGATTTTTTTATCATCGACCAATACCGTGCGCTCCCGGTAAAGCACTTTGATGCCGCCCGCCGAAACATCGCTCATGTCGTTTGCCGCGGTGCGGCGCAGCAAATTCTTTACCCTTGTTACCAGAATCATTGGAGAAAATGGTTTCGCGATATATTCGTCGGCTCCCATGCGAAACCCCGCCAGTTCGTCCACTTCGTTATCCCGCGCTGTCAGCATCAGGATCGGAACATCCGACTTGCTGCGGATCTCCCGGCAGGCGTCATATCCGTCTTTGTTGGGCATCATAACGTCCAGCATCACAAGGACAACATCCTCGTTGTCCTCAAAACGCCTGACCGCTTCTTCCCCGTCCGCGGCTTCAATGACTTTAAAGCCCTCCCGCACAAGATAACTTGCAACAAGCTGCCTGATTTTTGTTTCGTCTTCCGCCACCAAAATTTTACTGTCCATCGCATTCACCTGTCCTGTCAAGTTGTTCTTTTCAGTATGAGGTAAAATTGTGTGCAAACTGTGATTGATTGATTTCCAATCTGCGTTAAATATTCGAATTTCTATGATCCCTGTGATAAAATAAAAAACCCGCAGGCAAGCCTGCGGGTTTTCCTGCAATTTACTTTATAACTTCACCAAACACTTCGCCGGAACAGCCGGCAGCGTTTGCTTCATCCGTATCGATATGCATGGCAAGCGCAAATTTTTCGCTGACACGAACCACCACGTCACCAAACACCAACGGACGGGAACAGGGAGAAACCTTTACAGAAACAATTTCTTTGTCGGAAACACCAAATACTTTTGCGTCTTCCGGGGTCATGTGAATGTGCCGTTTTGCGGCAATCATCCCTTCTTTGAGTTCCACCTCGCCGGCAGGGCCAACCAGCTTGCAGGCGGCGGAACCGGCGATATCGCCGGACTCACGGACAGGCGGTGTAACACCGAGCGTTCTTGCGTCGGTCAGAGACACTTCAATCTGAGTCGCGGAGCGAACCGGGCCCAAAATAGAAACGCCCGGGATGGTTTTTTTGAGGCCGACTACATCAACCTTTTCCACGCAAGCAAATTGTCCCGGCTGAGAAAGATTTTTTTTGTTGGTCAGCGTTGCCCCTTTGCCAAACAGAGTTTCCAAATCCTCCTGTGTGACATGGACATGACGCGCAGAAGTTTCGATAATAAATTTTGCCATTCTGATGTTTCCTCCTATAAGAAAAGAATTTACTCATATCTTGCTTTATTTTAAGCCTTATGCGGCTATATTGCAAGTATTGTTAAACTTTTATCATAGTTTTCTGACACGGAACTTTATGTTATAATAGCCGCAGGAAGCTTTTAGAAGCTTCTGGTCAAGGCGATGCGCAAAGCTCGCCCGATGAGGACGCCACGACGCGCTTTGGATAGTGGTGTCTCGATGAGACAAAAGGATGCGGACGGTTTTGCAGATGAAAAATCCCGCAGTCAGGAGAGGAAGACCAGAAATGATTGAGAATTTTGAAGAACTGCGCGGCACCGCTCTTGCCTGCCGCGGGTGCAAGCTTTGTGAAACCCGCACCAACGTGGTATTTGGCGTGGGAAATCCAAAAACAAATGTCATGTTTATCGGAGAGGGGCCGGGAGAAAACGAGGACCTGCAGGGCGAGCCTTTTGTGGGCCGTGGCGGGCAGCTTCTGGATAAAATGCTGGAGCATGTCGGGCTTTCCCGCAAAACCAATATTTATATCGCGAACATGGTCAAATGCCGTCCCCCGAAAAACCGCGATCCCGAAAAGGATGAGATTGCCGCCTGCATCGGTTATCTGCGCAACCAGGTGTATCTGATCCGACCCAGAATTATTGTCTGCCTCGGACGCATTGCCGCCTGCTCCATTATCGCCCCTGATTTTAAAGTAACGCGTCAGCACGGAGAATTTTACGAAAAAAACGGCATTCTGATGATGGGTACTTTTCATCCCGCCGCACTGCTGCGCAATCCAAACCAGAAACCGGACGGTTTGGATGATTTTGTGAAACTGCGCGCAAAGCTGGATGAACTGGAGCAAGCCGAGAAGAATCTTTAGTTTATATTTGCCGCAAAAAGCCTTTCAGACGTGTAATTTTGCAAATCTGCTCCCTGTTTGAGAAACTTACAGAATAGAAACAGACTTAGGCCTGTCTTTCACAAAAATCCTCCCGAACGAATACCATGTGGTAACAATCGTTTTGGGAGGATTTTTATGAATAGCAATAAAAAGCTTCTGCACTATTTCCTCGGCGCCAATACGCCGCAGGGTTTTGTTTCCCGTTTTGACCAACTTGCCGATGCGTCTGACGGCTGGCGCGCTTTTATTGTGAAAGGCGGGCCCGGCACCGGCAAATCTACGCTTATGAAGCGCATTATCTCAAAAGTGGAGGAACGCTGTCCGCAAATTGAAATGATTCACTGTTCCTCCGATGTTGACTCTCTGGACGGCGTCATCATTCCCGCAATCAAAACTTCCATCGCTGATGGTACCGCACCTCATGCGTGGAGCACATATCCTAATCGTTTTCTGACGGGTGCATACCGCTTCTTGTCCAACTCATAAGCATAATGCGGGGTGTTTGAATATGAACAAAGTCAAGCTGGTCATTACCGAGACCTTTCAGTCTCTCAACGAATCGGAACGAAAACAAAATCTGCAGAAAGCAATTGATCGATATCTATTAAATGCACTCCGATCCGACAGCAATTTTCTTCCTGAAAAGAATGAAACGCTGCAACCACGGCCGATCAAAAATGAAAACCACACTTTACATTGACACAAAAGTGCTTGCCAAGCTCGAAAAACGCAGAACTGCTACAAAAAGGAAGCCTGACATCAGGCTTCCTTTTTTGCTGCGCTTAGCTTTATGCGGCTGCTTTTTTAGAGGAACTTTTTCACTGTTTTTTGACAGTCTTCCATTGCCTGTCTATCCGGCATGGCGGGAATCGCACCTTTTTTTGTCGCCGCCAGCGCCCCGGCGCAGTTCCCGAAATCAGCGGCTTTTTCCAGTTCGGCAAGTGTAATCCGGTCAACACACACGCCCTGCTCCAATAGAGAAACAAGCGCGCCGCCAAAAAAAGCGTCTCCGGAACCGGTGGTGTCAATCACTTTGGTGTCATAGGTGGGCAGCTTTCCGTTGCCGCCCGCACAGCGAAAAAAGCAGCCTTTCGGCCCCAAAGTAACGAAGACGGCTTTAGGGCCAAACCCCATCAGCTGTGCGGAACCCTTTTCCAAATTGGTTTGTCCGGTCAAAAACTCCAGCTCTTCCTCCGATATTTTGAGGATATCCGCATATTGCAGTCCGCTAGAGATTACCTCTTTTGCTTCCCGCAGGTCACGCCAAAGCAGCGGGCGCAGGTTTGGATCATAGGAAACCGTCACGCCGCGTTCCCGCGCGCAGCTTGCCGCCGCAAGGGTCGCAGAGCGGGCCGGCTCATCCGTCATGGAAACGGAGCCGAAATGAAATATTTTCGCCTCGTTTATCAAAGATTCATTCACAAGTTCAGGCGACAGAAGCATATCGGCTCCTGGCCGCCGCACAAAAGTGAACGACCGGTCTCCCCGCGCATCCAGCTGCACGAACGCAAGCGTTGTGCAGGCGGAGTCTGTCCTGCAAAGGCCGGTCGTATCAATTCCGGCCGCCCGAAGGTCCTTTTCCAGCAGGTCGCCGAAATCATCATTTCCCACCATTCCGATAAACGCGGTGCGTTTTCCCAGCTTCGCAGCGGCAGCCAGTACATTGGCGGGTGCACCGCCCGCATTGGCCTGAAAAGTTCTGTCCCCTGCCGGTGCAAAATCGATTAACAGCTCGCCGAGCGCTACAATGTCATACATCATGATCTCCCCTTCGTCCTGAATTCCAACGTTTAATATAATCAAGCTTTATGGCTCGATGGACCCATTTTTTTCCTCATTGTGGTTCCGGCAGCTACCGCCTAAAGTCTTATCCGCTCGTATAAATGCTGCGATTAGGATAAGAGCGACACCGGAGCCAACCATAATCCATTGCAGCGGTATTTCATCTGCCAGCGGTCCGAAGATGATCATTCCAATGGGGAGAAATCCCGAGTACATTGACCCCATCAGGCCAAAAACACGCCCTTGCATTGATTTTTCCGCCTTTTCCTGTATCAATGTGGTTGTTGTCGTCTGTATCATTGTAAGAGCAACGCCATATAACACCATTATAACAAGGTAGAGAATAAAATTGCGTGTGATCCCCATACCGATTGCCATTGCTCCAAAACTGAAGAGACCAACCATAAGCGTTTTTACGCGGCTCTTAAGCCCCCCCCAAGTTCCCATTAACATTCCACCGACAGCCATACCCGCAAAGCCTACAAGTTCTACGGCCGTCAGATACCAATAGGTATCGCCATAAACGCGGCTTACTAAAAGTCCCGCCATAAAGCCGGCAGGTACGCATAAAAGTATAAACAAGCCGTAAATCATCAGAAGTTTGCCAATAAACTCATCTGAAAAGGCATAGCCAATTCCGATTTTCATATCCACAAAAACAGATAGCTTCTCTTTAAGGGCTTCTTGTTTCGGTATCAACACACAGGATAAAATACCAATGCCGAACACAGCGGTCAGTACGTCGACCAGAAGTGTTGAATGGAGCGTCCCAATGGTTAAAATAGCTCCCGCAGCGGCGGGGGCCGCAAACTGCACAATAGATTGCATCGTTGCATTTATTCCATTGTAACGCATCAAATGTTCTTCGGGCACAATCTGCGGAATAACCGCATTGACCGAGGGCGTCTGGATGCCTGCTCCGAGTGAACGGATAACAGACATAACAAGTAATGCGCCAAGCAGCAACGGATCAGAAGAAATAAACGGCATGATGCAAAACATCGCGAGTGTAATTGCCGCTATCATTGCATCAGAGAGAATAATCAATTTTTTTCGGCTGTATCTGTCAGCCCATACACCGCCTACAAATGAGATCAAAAACTGCGGCAGATAAGAGCAGATCGAAAATGCGGCCACCCAGACACCGCTTGATGTTTCCAGTGTAACGTACCAGACAATTGCCATCTGGACGAGTGTTGAGCCAAATAATGTGATACATTGACTGATGAGAAAAAGGATTGTTTGCTTTTGCCAACTATTTTTTGCCTTTATCATTTTGTATGTCCTCCTTGTATTTTGGAGGGAGCACAAACCGCTGCGTTGGATAACCGTATTCTACAAGTAAATCTTTTTCTGCAAAGCCAAGTCGGTTATATGCTTCACGATAGCCTGTATCCGCTTTATCGCCTGCCCGGTATGTAGTTAAACTGATTTCCTTGCCGTAAAGCAGTTCGTCTGCAAGCTTATTGAGAAGCAGCTCCGTAATGCCAAGATTTCGATACTGCGGGTGAACAGCCAGAAAATCTATACTTCCCGAGTCGGCTGAAAAGCCCATAATCCCGATTGCCATACCCTCGTCCCGTAAAACCAAGGCTTTTTGATCCGCAATATACTGATGCAGCTTCTCAAAATATTCGGTTTGATTAAGACAGGGGTATCCGTCAATCGTAAGGCTCACAAGCTCCATCCAATCATCAATATCTGAGGGTGTCGCGAATTTTATATCGTCTTTGGTAATGTCCGTTTTTATAAGCTCCTCGTTGAGATGAAGTTCGAGTTGCAGCGGATAAAACTCTTCTGCTTCCCGAAATTCCGCAGGAGTGGTTTTATACATCGCTTTGAAAATACCCGTAAACGCCTGTTGACTTTCATAGCCACTAATGAGGGCGATTTCAATAATCGACTTTTTAGAAAAAACCAAAAGTTTTGCCGCTTCTGTAAGTTGCCGCCTTTGGGCATAGTCGTGGATAGTCAACCCAACCATTTTGGTGAACATCCTGTGCAGATGGAATTTGGAATAGTGTAACGCAGCCGCTACCATATCCAATTCTAACTTGTCTTCCAGATGGTCTTCAATATAGCAAATGGCTTGTGAAACAATGCGTGTTGTCTGGCCTTGCATTATGCTCCCTCCTTTCCAATGAACTATTATAATACAAAGGGGGTTTCATTTTTTCATCATTCTTGCGCTGTTTCTCTCCTGCGGAGATGGCTCTGTTACAGCAATTCAATTCTGCTCCCCGCCCATGTTTTCAGAATTTCTTTATTATCATGAAGCAATTAAAAAATCAATGATATTTTGCGTGTAAACCCAATAGTACAATATCAATTGAATTGGCCAGTCCTAGGAGTGCTTCTTCTGGATTTTTAAGTGCTTTTCCAAGTTCCAGCGATGAATATCCATGAAGTATCCCCGTTAACAAACTCAAAATTTCATCGTTTTTTTGCGTTTTCAAGTTGCATGATAAAATAAGTTTCATTATTAAAGCCTTGTAGTTATCAAATATCGCGGCTGTTTCGCTGTTACCATGCCAATGAGCCCATTGAATTATTTCATAAATTCCGGGATGGGCGATTATATAGTTAAAATATGCGATGCTGATAGACTTTATTGCCTCATCTCCTGAATGACCGATCGCTGCTTGTGTCATCTGGTCATTCATTGCTCTCATTCCAGTATGTGCTACTTCTCGCAATAAACCATCCAGACTATCGATATGGTTATATAAAGATGGAGTGCGAATATTGAGCCTTTCAGCAACAACTTTCAAAGAAATCTTGTTGAGGCCATCTGAGTCGGCAATATCAGATGTGGCCTGAATAACTGCTTCTTTTGTAATGCGCATGATGATTCCTCTCTAAATAACGATTTTTTATTGACTACGTATATAGTTTAGCTAATCACATTAGCTTCGTCAATAATAGAATTCATTAAACATACTATTGATTGCCAGACGCATATTGACAAGTCAGCTTAATCATTATATTATACTAATGCGATTAGTTTTATTGCTATATAAATTAGTTCATACGGCAAAGGAGTATGTATTTATGAAAAAGGGAAATTTTCAAATCAACGGGATTCCATCCATTCTTTTTGGAGAGCCTTCTAATCATCTGTATCTATTTATTCACGGGCAGAGTGGATGCAAAGAAGAGGCGGAAACTTTCGCTGAAATTGCCGGCGGTTATGGTTGGCAGGTTTTGAGTATTGATCTGCCAGAGCACGGAGAGCGCAAAAATGAGAAGCATACATTTGACCCGTGGCATGCTGTCCCGGACTTGTTGGCGGTGATGAGCTATGCTAAATCACATTGGGATTGGATTGCAATACGGGCTAATAGCATTGGGGCATGGTTTAGTATGTTAAGTTTTGCAAGTGAGAATCTAAAAGAATGCCTTTTTGTTTCACCAATTCTTGATATGCATCAACTAATACAAAACATGATGCTTTGGGCAGATGTCTCGGAAAATCAACTTGAACTGGAGCACACAATTCCGACATCTTTTGGGCAAACACTTTCGTGGGAGTATCTATCCTATGTAAAAAAACATCCCATTACTAAGTGGAGTGTTCCAACAGAAATTCTGTACGGGGGCAAGGACAACCTTACAGAACAAAGCATTGTTGAGAACTTTGCAAGATATTTTGGGTGCCGCCTGACAATCATGGAAAATGGCGAACATTGGTTTCATACGCCAGAGCAATTGAAGGTCCTGGATCAGTGGACAATCAACATCCTGCAAAACTGATTTTCGCCGTCGAGTTGCAGTTGGACTTTTTTACGTTAATATTAAAATCGTGTTAGGTAATGAACTCTTTATATGAAAAATATAAAACAAGTGCTAAAATAGAAATGAAAATAACGGCGGTGGCGGCATGAGTCAGCAGAGTTTCAACGATAAGAGCAAAGCGGAAATAGGATGCGGGGCGGAACGGAAAGTGGAGGGGTTTTATGAACTTCTATGTATCTGTGATAAATGAAATAATCGAATTCATTGAATGCAATCTCGGTGAGAGCCTGCAATTAACAGATCTCTCAACCCGCACAGGGATATCGGACTTCCACTTTAACAGAATCTTTAAAACAGTAACCGGAATAACACTTAAGCAATATGTTCTGGGAAGAAAACTCACTAAAGCACTCGAACAGCTGAGGGTCTCAGACAAGTCGGTTATCGAAATCGCAATGGACTTAGGTTTTGATTATCCCGAAGTTTTTAGCAGAGCCTTTAAAAAGCAGTTCGGCTTGTCCCCTACTGATATCAGGACTCAAAAGAGCCGGATAAATGGAATACAGAGGGCTGCCATAGTGGAAAGAGACATCATAAATTACAGAGGTACATTAGCTCTAAATGGCAATTCAGTTTTTCTTCCTGCAATGAGATTGAATGGCGTTCTTGTAGGGGCGGATACCAATTCCGACACATTCAAGCAGAATCTGAAAACCTCAACAGAAACCTTCCTGCTGGAATCGGCAAATAACGATGCGTTTAAACAAGAGAATTTCTACACCATCGTCAGCTGTGGAGGCAACGATAATGGAGAATACAACGTTTTTTGCGGAAGACAGCCTGTAAGTGATACGGGATTGATTGATTTCGATGAGTATACCATACCAGCCGGGTGGTATGTAGATTTTATCTACCATGGAGATATGTTTGACATTAGAGAAGTATTTATTGATGACCTGTATAAGTGGATGATGGTAAAAGAGGCTGAGATGAATCCGAATGGAATCGGGATGCTTACTATTTACGATCATTCTTATCCGAAAGACAATAAGGTTCATATTCTGGTTCCAATAAAAAAACCGGTATAGTCAGCAAGAAAAGTCATGAAGCAAATTTCAAATTGCCTTAGAATAAAAGCCGAGGGATAAACCCCTCGGTATTTTATTATATGGATGTGATTGTATGAGCAGTATGCAAAGTTCTTTAGTCAGATTTATGCTTCGCAGGTCGAATATTTGGAACAAGCCGCTGAGAGTAGTCAGAAAGACCATGAAAGGCATCAGATCAAATGGCATGCCAACGGGCATTGAAAGTTCAAAGCAAACGATAAATGGAGTCGGCTGTGAGGTGTTCAGGCATCCTTCAGGAAAGAAAGGCAACGCGATTCTTTATTTCCATGGGGGAGGGTTCTGTCTCGGTATTTTCCCTGCCAATCGTGAATTCGCTGCAAGGATTTGTGCAGTGGCAAAAACTGATGTCTATATGCCGGATTACAGATTGGCACCGGAATATCCTTTTCCGGCAGCATTAGAGGATGCGATAGCGGCCTACAAAGGGATTGTCGAAAATGGTTTTAATGGAAAAGACATCCTAATAATGGGCGATTCGTCAGGATGCGCGCTGGCTGTGTCTGCACTTCTTGCACTGAAACAGAGCAATATAGAAATGCCCTGTGCATTAAACTTTATTACACCGGTTTTTGATCTTGCCGGCAAGGGAGACTCCTTTATCACGAAAGCCGCGAAAGACCCCTTCAAGTTGGTTGACCCACTTGGAATTGCTAAGATATACGTTACTGCAAATAATCCCACCGCTCCCGAAATCTCTCCATTATATGGCGAGTTGGACGGTCTGCCGCCCGTATTGATTCATGCAGCGGAGCATGATGTGTTTTTAAGCGATTCTACGAGATTCGCAGAAAAAGCTGAAAAAGCCGGTGTTAAGGTGGACATCAAGATATGGGAAAATATGTGGCATATTTTCCATATGCAAGCACCTTTTGTGCCGGAATCAAAAAAAGCGTTGGACGAAATCTGTTCTTTTCGGCGATTCTAAACAGTTCCATATGACCCCTTATCATAGCGTACAAACTCCTTAACATACCCATGGAACAGGCAATTACACCACAGGCGCTACATGAAAGGAGGAACAGCAAAGAAAATGGAAAGCCCTTCGCAGCGGGCGGCAATTTATTGCCGGCTAAGCAAAGAGGATGCGGATAAAAGCATGGAATCGGAAAGTATTCAAAACCAGAAAACGATGCTTGTCAAATATGCGATGGAAAACGGCTGGGACATTTACAATATTTATTGCGACGAGGATTATTCCGGTGCCGACCGTACACGCCCTGCTTTCAACCAGATGATAGCGGAGGCGGAACAGCGCAGGTTTGACCTCGTTCTTGTAAAGACCCAATCCCGCTTTACACGCGACATGGAGTTGGTGGAACGATTTCTGCATAATAAGTTCCCGCTATGGGGCATCCGCTTTGTGGCTGTGCTGGATCATGTGGATACAGAACTCAATGGAACTAAAAAAGCCCGTCAGATCAACGGGCTCATCAACGAATGGTATTTAGAGGATCTGTCAGAGAATATCCGCGCTGTTTTGGGGATGAAACGAAAAAGCGGACAGTATATCGGCAGTTTCCCGGTGTACGGGTATCAGAAAGACCCGGCTGACCATAACCATTTGCTGATCGAGAAGCAGTCGGCCGATGTCGTCCGTGAAATCTTCCGGCTCTATCTGTCCGGATACGGCAAACAGCGCATTGCCGAACAGCTGAATGAACGGGGGATTCCCAACCCAACCAGATATAAGCAGCAACAAGGGCTGAATTATGTGAACGGCTCTGAAAAAGATTCTCTTGGGCTTTGGAACCGGACAACAGTCGGACGCATTCTGAAAAACAGGATGTACGCGGGCGATATGGTACAGGGTAAACGCAGAAGAATCAGTTATAAATCTAAAGCGCTGCTTTCCGTACCGAAAAGCCAATGGATTGTGGTTTTGGATACCCACGAGGCGATCGTTGACAGGAATACCTTTGAAACCGTTCAGCGCCTCCTCGGTGAACGCACAAAGAGCGACGGCTCTGGCATGATTCACCCGCTCGCCGGAAAAGTCCGCTGTATGGACTGCGGCAGCACAATGCTCAAGCTGTCCAATGGAACCGGAAGCGGCCGACGCTGCTATCTCCGGTGCAAACGGTATTCCACAAATCAGACGCTTTGCTCCCACCATATGATACGGCTCGACCTGCTGGAAGCGAAGGTCGCCGCCCTGATTCATGGATATATCCGCCTGTATTATGAGCCAAACAGAACAGAACTGTCATTGAAGGACGACCCGGCGGAAAAGAGAATGGTCTCCCTGCGCAAAGAACTTAGAAATTTGCAGCAGGAGGCGGAACGGCGTTCCAGAGCAATTCATGACTTGTATCTTGATAAGTCTTCCGGTGTGATAGATACGGAGCAGTTTATGAACTTGAACAGGGACTATCTGCGCGAAAAAGAACGGTTGGAAAACCGCGTGGATGCAGTCAACGCCGAGTTAGAGCATCTCAAAAACAGCAGCAATCAGTCCTCTAATCTCAGCCAAATCGATCAATTGCTGAATTTTAAAACGCTTTCGCGGGAACTGGCTGCCGAATTGCTGGATCATATCTCCATCGGAGAGCGAAACCCTGATACCGGCGAACAGAAGCTGCAAATCCACTGGCTTTTCTAACACCGCGGATGTTTGTATCGGAGACCCACACCCATGTGATCGAGCCCAAATATCCGGGAGCTTTTGAACAGCTTGTGGACTTATCCGGCTGTTGGAACGAACATCTGCTCTACGAACGGCGCAAGGAAATCATGACGCTGGCAGCACGCATCAGCCGGTGTCATGAGCATTGCTGCCGTTTTCTTGCAGCGGCTGGGAGCCTGCTGGGGGATAACTGGAGAATTGCTTTAGATGCCACCGAAATTCCCAAACTACAAAAAGCGGCGGCGCGAATCGCTTCCGCTGAATTGAAAGGCGGCGGCAATGCCCCGGGTCATGAATCGGTACGATTTCTCTCCGCAATTACAAACAAAGGTCCCGTGCTCTTTCACGAGACAGCAAATGCCCTTTGCAGCCGTATCTACCTGATTGAGGACTCGTACGGCGCCTCTTCGCGCCTGATACTGAGCACGCTGCGCAGCCGTGCGCTGGAGTCCGGGCTCGACGTTATTTCCTGCTACTGTCCGCTTTCCCCGTTTGAGAAACTGGAACACCTGTTTATCCCGTCTCTACAGCTTGGATTTATGACCTCCAACGATTTCCACCATCCGGATATCGTTCCTTACAAAGTCATCCGTTCCCGCAGGTTTACCGATGAAGAAGCCCTGAAAAAATCCCGGCGCAGGCTGACATTTAACCGAAAGGCAGCTCAGCAGCTTTTGAGTGAGGCGGCTTCCCTGCTCGCGGAAGCTTATGAACTGCACAATCAGCTGGAGACTTATTACATTGCCTCCATGGATTTTTCAGCTGTTGATTCTGTTTGCAACGAGCTTCTTGAAAAATACGAACATATTCTGTCAAAATACCCCCTGTGACCTCTCACATATCTCTAAAAACCCCGCGCTGCAAAAGCAGTGCGGGGTTTTTACATGGTTTGTCGTTTTTACAAGTTTTCAAGCCTGCGAAGCCATAAGTCGGCAACCGCATCGCTCGGCATCCGCCAGTCGCCGCGCGGCGACAGGGAAACCGACCCAACCTTTGGGCCGTCCGGCAAGCAGGAGCGTTTAAACTGCTGCTGGAAAAAGCGACGGTAAAAGACCTTCATCCAGCTTAAAATCGTTGTTTTCTCATATTCCCCGGCAAAGGCATGCTCCGCAAGCCGAAGCACTTTTTCCGGCGGAAACCCCCAGCGGATTGCATAATAGAGGAAAAAGTCATGCAGTTCATAAGGTCCGACGAGATCCTCCGTTTTCTGCTGAATCTCCCCTTCGCTGGGCGGCAGCAGTTCGGGGCTGACCGGTGTATCCAGAATATCGACCAGCACCTGTTCCAGCGCGCCGCCGAGCCGTTGCGCCTCAAAGGCCACGAGATGGCGCACCAGTGTTTTGGGAATGGAGGCGTTCACGCCGTACATCGACATATGGTCGCCGTTATAAGTAGCCCAGCCAAGCGCCAATTCGGAGAGATCTCCGGTTCCAACAACGATTCCGCCGGTCTTGTTTGCAAGATCCATCAGCACTTGTGTGCGCTCCCGCGCCTGAGCATTTTCAAAGGTGACGTCGGTTTGATGCTCCGGATGCCCAATGTCCTTGAAATGCTGGCGCACAGCCGCCGTGATGTCTACATGCATCAGCGTGACGCCGAGCAGTTCGGAAAGCCGCTCGGCGTTCCCTTTGGTGCGGGCGGTCGTGCCGAAGCACGGCATCGTCACCGCCACCACATCGGTGCGCGGGCGACCCAGTAAATCCGCGGCGCGCACCGCCACCAGCAGCGCAAGCGCGGAATCCAGCCCGCCCGAAATTCCGACCACGGCGGTTTTGGCGCGGGAATGGGCCAGACGTTTCTTCAGACCCATCGACTGGATGGAAAGGATATCCCAGCAGCAGCTGCGCCGCGCCTCAGGGTCCGCCGGAATAAACGGCTTGGCGGGTATCGGGCGCGTCAGCATCGTTTCCCGCAGCGGCATGGAGAACTCGATATGCAGATACCCCTTGTCGTTCACTTCCGGATAGGTAGTCATCCGGTGGCGCTCACCAGTAAGCCGTTTAACATCAAGTTCACTCACAGTCAGCGCATTGGACACAAAGCGTTCGCTTTCCGCCAGAAGCGCACCGTTTTCCACAATCAGATTATGCGCGGCAAACACCATGTCGGTGGTAGACTCCCCTTCGCCCGCGTCGGCATAAACATAGCCGCAGACCAGACGGGCGGACTGCCCGACGGCAAGGCTTCTCCGGTAGGCGTCTTTGCCGATCGTTTCATCGCTCGCGGAAAGGTTGGCTATGACGGTCGCACCTGCAACCGCGTGCGCAACCGACGGCGGATTGACCGACCACAGATCTTCACAAATCTCTACAGCCAGAACAAACTCCGGCAGCTCAGCGCAGGAAAACAGCAGCCTGGAGGAAAACGGAATCGCGTCGTCCCCATAGGCGTTATAATAGTCGTACTGATCCGGGGCGGGGGCAAACCAGCGCCGCTCATAAAATTCCCCATAATTGGGCAGATGGGTTTTCGGAACCAACCCCAGAATCTCCCCGCGGTAAATAACCGCGGCGCAGTTAAATAGCTTGCCGCGCAGTGCGATTGGAAGCCCCGCCACCACCAGCATATCGAGCTTGGAGGAGGCCTTGCGGACTGAATCCAGCGCCTCCCACGCACCCTCCAGCAGCGTAGGCTGAAAGAACAGATCGCCGCAGGTATACCCGGTCAGCCCAAGCTCCGGCAAAACGAGCAGCCGCACGCCCAGCTTCTGCGCCTCTTTCATCATATTGACCGTCGAAGCGGCATTAAACGCGCAATCTGCCACCCTGATCTCCGGCGTCCCTGCCGCGACTTTCACAAATCCATCCCGCATGGGTCTCTTCCTCCCGTTCATCATTCCTGAAATACAAAATCACGCGCCGCTGCACGTAAACAGCCGGATTAGCGGGGCTATCTGCGTGTTTTGGCAGCGGTCAAGCATTGACAGCATTGAAGCATCCCGTTATGATAAGTGCATAGAACCCTCTTGCGGGATTCCATTCTTTTTCAGCGCTTTTTGTCCCGTGCTTTGGCGGGATTCCGGGATTTTTTAACCGGTTTTTTCACCGAGTAACCAAAAGTCCCGATGCGTTTTCCCAGCTCAAAATATTCCCCGTGCGCGTAGGCAGCCAAGCCGCAGCTTCCCAAATGAAGCTTGCCCGCCCCATCGACCAGCGACGGGTCCACATTAACAGCAACAATCTTCGCGAGAAACATGTGATGCGTCCCTAAAGCGGTGACGGACGCCACCCTGCATTCAATTGATAGCGGGCTTTGTGCGATCATGGGCGCCGCAATCTGCGATGCCCGCTCAGCCGTCAGGCCGCACAAGGAAAATTTGTCCGTGTCACGGCCCGAACGCACTCCGCAAAAATCAGCGGCACGCACAAGGTCGACGGTTGTCAGGTTGATGACAAACTCCCCGGATTCCTTAATCAGTGCGTAAGAATACCGTTCGGGGCGGACAGAGATATAGGTCATGGCGGGGTTGGTGTTCACGATGCCCGTCCAGCCCACTGTGAAGACGTTGGGACGTTCCATTGTGCCGCAGGAAACAAGCGCGGGCGGAACAGGCGCAAGCAGCGTTCCCGGTTTCCAGACTAATTTTGACATGTTACCCCTCCGTTTTTTACTGTCAGATTAGTATATCACTTTTTTCGTCTCAGACGCAATCTTTTACCCATGTTTTCTGCACATAGTAAAAGACAGGGAGAAAAAATCCATATACAGTTCGGATAAAATAAATCAATTTAACTTGATGGATAGAAATGAGGTGGATTATGAAACTAATCGCAGTTACACTCGCAGCGTGCCTGTTCCTATTCGCAGGATGCAATATTCAGCCAGATAGCGGGATAACCGTTCTTTCTCAGCCTCAAAAACCCGCCCCGGATGCGGCTGACAGTGGCATTGAACCCTTAAAGGCCACGCTGATGCAGGATTACATTCGCATTTACGAAGCCTACTGCGGCGGCGCCGAATTCAGCGCAGGCGAGCCAAATTCGGATGCCCTGCGCAATTTTGCGTTTGGCTGGGCGAAAGAAAACCTTCTGCTGGACGCCTATGCCGTTTACAGCGGTCCCGATGTGGTGAACTATGTGCTGCCCTCAGAGGACACCGCGGCACTGTACAAAACCTGCTTCGGCAAAGACCGCACAGCGGCGTCGGGCCCGTCTGATCTTCGTTTCAGCGCGGACTACGCACCGCCGTTCAATCTGCCGGAGTTGACGTTGTCCAGTCTGGAAAAAACTGAGGACGGTGGCTGGCGGATGGTTGTAAACCGTAGTGTCGCCGGGCGGGAACTGTATCCCGGCGAATATATTTTCGCGCCCGCCGCTTTTCCCGAAAAGGATGCCGGCGCGTTTTTAACGGCGAAATCCTCGGATACTCTCTGGCGCATGGTTTCTGTCCGGAACCTTCCTTTGCCGGAAAGCGTCAATGGTCAGGTGATAAAAATCAAATCCGTGCAGGAGTTGACTGAACTGGCCAAACTGGTGAATTCGGGGGACAGAGGCTACCAAGATAATGTTTATCTGCTGGATGCCGATCTTGACCTGTCTGGGACCCTGATGTTCCCCATCGGCGCCTACATGTCCGACGACCCCAGAGATCCCGCGCCCAAGGGATTCTGCACCACATTTGACGGTCAGGGGCACACGATCCGCAACCTGACGGTAAAGGGCGGCGGGCTGTTTGCGGGCGTGGGCAGCAACGGGTTTATTGCGAACCTGAATCTGGAATCTGTTAAGATTGAAGCGGACAAGGAATCCAAACAGCCCTGCGGCGGGATTACCGGATGGGTCAGCGGCGGCTGGATCAGCAAATGCAGGGTTTCCGGCGACATCAGTGGTTCGGAAGCCACCGGCGGAATTGCCGGGCTGGTCAGCGGCGGGGTTTTGCAGGGATGCCGCGCGGATGTCACAGTCACCGGCCGCAGCATTGCGGGAGGGCTTTGCGGTGTGGTTGACGGTTTCTCCAGCATGCTGACCGACTGCACAGTTACCGGAACAGTCGTGGGAAAAGCCTCGTCCATCGCTGTCGGCGGATTTGCGGGCAAACTCGGGCAGGGCACCATAGACCACGGAATCGCTTCGGTAAAAGTGAACCATCCCGCGCGGCAAGGTTGCGCCGGCAGTTTTGTCGGTTCATTGAACGAATCCGACAGCGGATCTTCCGGCCTTCTTGTAGGCTGCTTTTACGACACAGAAGCTGCCGGTGGGCTTCCCGCCGCAGGGATTGCTGAAAAACAGCCGAACAGCGCTGCTCTGATTGGCATGACAACGCAGCAGCTGATTCGCATGGGCGCGATTTAGTCAACTGATAACACAAACAAAGAAAGAGGACGCCGGCCGGCGTCCTCTTTCTTTTACAGTTTTGCTGTAACCACAGCGCCCCGCTCCCGCGTGCGTTTCAGGTCAATGATACGCTGGTTGTCGCTGCCGCGGTAACGCAGCAGCAGATTTCTTTGTTCAAGCAGAAATTTTCCGTCGATGAGATAATCGGATAAATCCAGAAGTGCATGCACATCCGGGCTGTCCATGCCGTCCAGCTCCTCGTAAGTATAGCCGCTGTAAACGATCAGGTTCAGCCCCAGCTTTTTGATCTCTTTTCCCAGCTTTGCAAGCGGCTCCGGCTGGCAAAAAGGCTCCCCGCCGGAAAAGGTGACTCCGGAAAGCAGCGGATTTTTTTGTATCTCCGCCAGCAGCGTGTCCGTTTCACAGAGACTTCCGCTCGCAAAATCGTGCGACTGGGGATTATGACAGCCCTCGCAATGGTGCGGGCATCCCTGTACAAATACGACAAATCGAAACCCGGGCCCGTCCACGATGGATTCTCGGACTACACCCGCAAGCCTGATGGCAGACATCAACAATTCCCCCAAAAAAGAAAAGGGCAGCCCGCAGGCCGCCCTTCCCGCATATTCTTATAACTGCTCCAGGCCAGCACCCATGCCGTGCTTTACACGGTCGTGCTCTTCGGAGCGCTTCGCGTTGTTCCAGCGGTCAACCGTACCCACGAGATAACCGGTAATCCTGCGGATTCTCTCAAATTTAATGCCTTCGCCAACCATTTGTTCTGTCTTGTTGCCCACTTTGCAGTCCTCCATTTAACTGTTCCCCGATGAGGGGGACGTCTATTCCTTCGGCATCAATTGCGACGCCGATCAATTGCTTATTAAGCATAAAGCATCGGGGCTGAAAAGTCAACCGCAAAATCACAATCTTTAGTAGATTTTTTGGATGGCAACACCATATCTTGTGAAATTAGTTCATTTTACAGATGCAGCTTTTTTTTCAATTCCGCACGCATGTTGCGCCCCTGAAAGGAGAGCAGCGCGGTTAAAAAGACAGCGCTTGCCGTCACACAGAGAATTGACGGATAGCGGACGCGCACAAGGCCGGTTAACAGAAAGATGATGGGCAGAATGCCGAACAGCGTGCCGATCATGAGATAGATCAGATAGTCCTCCACCTGAATCCGCAATATTTTTGCAATTACCGTCATGGAAAGCAGCGCAAACACACACAGGCTCGGAATGACATAATCCACCGACCAGCCGGACCAATTCATTCCTGCCAGCAGGTCCCAAAAAACGGAAAAAACGGACAGGAGCACCACTTCCCACAAGATTGTCTTGGGAATATTGTGGCGTTTGCGAAGGGCTGTCGCCAAGCCAATCCACATAAAAGCGATCCCAGCCGCAACAAACACCGACCAGACTCGTTCCGCCGGAAACATTGCATTTATCGCAAAGCACACCACAGCCGCCGTCACCGAAAGAAAAATCATTGCATGCAATAGCAGGCCGCTCCGGCTGTACCACCGGGGCAAAACGGGGAATGCCTCGTTCTCCGGCTCTCCGCTTCCGGTAAGACTGCCCTGGCAAAGCGGACAGTATTTTCTGCTTCCTGCAACTTGTACTTTGCATCTATCGCAAAACTGCAAAAAAACACCTCATTCCTCATCCAAAGGATTACTGATGATTTCCATATCAATTCCCATACCTGTCAGAGTCCGGAAAAAGCGCCGGACAATATCTGTATCCAAGAATACAGAGGTGAAACTCAGCACCAGCCTGTCCTGGTAGGAGCACATGCATACCTGCAGCCGGTCAGTGCTTGTAAAGACATCAAATTGCCGGATGTAGCCCTGCATAGGCGGGGGCATGTCCACCTTGCCGATATTGGAAAGCGACGCGGTGATGGCTCTCCTTGCCATACGGTTGGCTGCTGCCATCCCCACATCCTTAAATACAAGCGGCACCAGCCGCGCAAAGACATTGTGCTCCAGCGCTGCCAAATCGTCCATCCGCTGGCTCAGTTTTTCGGCGGTTAATTCCCCCGCAAATACGCGGGCGATTTGTTCCGCCACTTCGCCCAGTGTTTTCCCCTCGTTGGCAAAACAATGTCCCACACGGATAATGCTGAAAAAGTTGCGCGCCGACTCGGATGAAAAATATTTGCGCAGGTTCACCGGCACCATCAGCACGATACGTTCCCGTTCGCGCCGCAGCGGCATCTCGTCATGGATGGCGCAGAGCAGCACAGCGGACAGGAACATCGTCATGGTCGCGTGGTAGCTGTGCGCCGTGTCCAGCACCGCGCGGGTGGACATCACGCCCTCGAGGACACGCATCTGCCCCGCTGGCAGACGCATTCCGCGAATCTGGTAGGCGGGCGGCATCTTCTTCATTTTCACACGCTGTTTTCCGGAGTAATATTTCTGAAAGCTGTCCGCCTTGCGCTGTGTCATGGACGCGTCATAATCCATCGGCGGCGGCCCGTGGGGAAAATCATCCGCATGGCGGATTGACAGATAATGATAAACCAGCATCCTCAAAAACTGCATGGCGCCCGTGCCGTCGGTGATGGCATGATAAACTTCCAGACTGATGCGCCTGCGATAATAGGTGACGCGGAAGAGCAAATCCCTGCGATCGCCGTCATAAAGCGGGCTGCAGGGCATTTTATTTTCGGCATGAACCGTCGGTTCCAGCGTGCTTGACTCAAGATAATACCAGAACAGGCCCTTGCGCAGCACCGACCTGAAAATCGGGAACATTTCAACGGTCAGTTCCAGCGCCGCCTGCAAAGATATCGGCTCCACTTCTTCAAACAGTTCACAGGCAAAGCGGAACACCTTGCTGTCCCGCTTGCTGCTGGCGGGCGGAAAAATTTTTGCCGCATTGTCCAACCTGTTCCATTCAGCGGCTTTCCTGTTCCCCACTAAACGTCCTCCCCATTCAGAAAACGATTGATATACTCATACGTGCGTTTCACATGCATAAAGCGCGGCGGCAGTGCAAAAAATCCATGCAGGGCGTCCGCAATGCGATAGACTTCAACCCCGATGCCCGCCTCGGCCAGACGCCGTCCGTAAGCCTCTCCCTCATCCCGCAGAGGGTCATACTGCGCGGTGATAATCAGGGTCCGGGGTTGTTGTTTAAACGACTGCGCCAAAAGCGGCGCAAAATACGGATTCATCCGGTCTTCCGGGCTGCTCTGATAAAGCTCCATATAATCGCGGATGCGTTTTGCTGTTAAAAGATAACCGGTCCCGTTTTCCTGTACCGACCGGAACGGCGATCTTTCGGTGTGGTCAAAGTAAGTTGCGGGGTAAATTAAAATCTGCGCGGACGGCAGGAATGTTCCCCTGTCACGCGCCATTAAAGATACCGCGGCGGCAAGATTAGCGCCCGCGCTGTCGCCGATCAGCGCAATCTGCTCCCGCTGCATTCCAAACAGCGACGAACAGGCGAATACCTCCTCCGCCACCGCATAGCAATCCTCCAGCGCGGCAGGGAACCGGTGCTCGGGGGCCAGCCGGTAATCGGCCGAGATGACCAGCCACCCAGTGAGACTCGCCATATCGGCGCAGATGCGGTTATAGCTGTCAATATTGCCGGTTACCCATCCGCCGCCGTGAAAAAACACCAGCACCCCGGCAGGACAGCCCTTCGGCGCAAACAGGCGCACCGGAATATCACGCCCATCGCGAGACACCTGATGATCCCACGTTTCATAAAACGGCAGCTTGGGCAAAGCCAAATTCTTTACCTGCCGCAGCGACCGATAGTTTTTTTTCACATTCAGGTCCGGATAGGACAGTGCTTTCAGCGCGGCTTTCATTGCCTTATTGATCGCCAAACGGTTCACATCCCTTCCCAAAAGCATATGTCCCAGTATATCATATTTTAGACCAAGTAAATAGAAGTTAGCCGCTTTTTATGAAAATCATTCATCCATTGACAGCAGCTGCCCCGCAGGGTATCATAAAAGCAGGAAATCCGGTCAATTTTATCAGGAGGTGTATGCTGTGATACTGACCGTCCATATCGACAACCGTATTCTCTCGCTTGCCGTGTATGACGGCGAAGAGCAGACGGTGTACACTTCCATCGGAACCGACCCACTTGCAACGGCGGACCAGCTTGCCGCGGCGATGCACGCAGTTCTTTCTTTTCGTGGAATTGACACGGACGCCATTGAAGGCGCCGTGATCTCCTCCGTGGTACCGTCCCTCACCCACACCGCGCAGTGCGCGGTCGGGCAACTGGCGGCGGGAAAAGTTCTGGTGGTCGGCGCAGGCATCCGGACAGGGCTGAACCTTCGCGTGGACAGCGCGGGAATGGTGGGCTCGGATTTTATCGCCACAGCCATTGGGGCGCTGCACGAATTTGCGCCGCCGCTCGTCGTAATCAATCTGGCGGGCGCCACCACGTTCTCCGCGATTGATAAAAACGGCGTACTGATCGGCCGCTCGGTTTTGCCCGGCGTGGAAAGCGCGCTGGAGCATTTGTGCCAAAGCTCCGCCCAACTCCCGTTGGTTTCTTTCGACCCGCATGCGCCGCTGATTGGGCGCGGAACGGTGGATGCGATCAAATCCGGCGCACTGTACGGCACCATTTCCATGCTGGACGGCATGACCGCGCGTTACATAGCCGAGCTTGGGGAAAGCGCGTCTGTTGCCGCGACCGGCGAACTTGCCGGTGTGCTTGCGCCGCTCTGCAGCCATACGGTTCTGTGCCGTCCCCGCCTGCTGCATGACGGGCTGCGGCTCCTGTATCAAAAAAACCGGTAGTTTCCTAATAAGCGTTACATCCCGTTTTGCGGGAGTGACAGCAGGAGGAATTTTTTGTGAAAAGTCAATCAGAAACCCGCTACCTTGTACAGGTCGGCCTTATGGCGGCTATCGTGGCTGTCGTCGCGTTTGTGCCGTTTCTGGGGTATATCCCGCTGGTGGTGATCAAAGCCACAACGGTGCATATTCCGGTGATTATCGGCGCAATTCTTCTGGGACCAAAAGCCGGTGGAATCCTCGGCGCGGTGTTCGGCATCACCAGTATTATCAAAAATACCATGGAACCTTCTCTGGTTTCGTTTGTTTTTTCGCCCTTGATCGCCGTTCCCGGGACCGGCTCGGGCAGCATTAAAGCGCTGCTCGTTGCGCTTGTTCCCCGCATTTTGATCGGCGTAGTCACAGGGATCATTTTCAAAGCCTTCGTTCGTGCTGAAACCAAAACGGCAAACGTCCGCATTGTGGCCGGAATCGCCGCGTTTGCCGGGTCCGCCGTCAACACAGGCCTGGTCATGGGCGGAATCTACCTGCTGTTCGGGCAGGAATACGCCGCCGCGAAGCAGATGGCTTTTGAAAGCCTTTCAAAATTTATTATGACTGTCGTATTTACCAACGGGCTTGCGGAGGCATTTGTCGCAGTGGTCATCAGCGCCGCGATCATACCGCCGCTGCGCAGGTTTTTTCAGTCCAATCAATAGATAAAAACACCGGTGCGGGAGGCCCGCACCGGTCTTTTATTCTAATGAAACAGCCGCACAGCCTGTTCCGTAAGGAACACCGCAGCTGTGGAGCCCAGGGCCACTGTCACAAGCCCTTTTCCGGAGTAGGCGAGAACCAGGGCGGCTGCCAGCCCGATGAGTGCGGACACGATACCAGATGTCGCGTAGAGGATGTCGGGAATCGTCATAGCCGCCAGCACCGCGTAGGGAACATATTCAAGCAGCGATTTTACAAAGCGGTTTTGTATCTTGCGCTTCATAAAAACCAGAGGAAGCATGCGTGGAATGTACGTAACCAGAGCCATCACAAAAATGGCCGTCAAAATATAAGGCAGATTCACCGTGCATCCTCCTCTCCCGTATCCCCGACAGGATAGCGCAGGGCGGAAAAACCGGCGGCCGCCACGGCGCACAGGATAATTACCCACCCGCTCGAAATTCGGTTCAGCACTGGCGTGTAACGGAAGATGCAGCTCATAACCGCCGCAATGACAATGGTGATTGCCACCGGCCGCACCTTTCTGGCCGGGGGAATGATAATCGCGAGAAACATTCCGTAAATTGCCACACCGAGCGCGCTGCGCAGTGCCGCAGGAAGCAGGCCTGTGGCGGTCGCGCCCAGCAGAGTGCCCAGAGTCCAGCCCCAATAAGGGGTAAAAATCAGCCCGGCAAGATAAGGGGCTGTCAGCAGCCCCGGCTGCTGAACGCCCACAGCAAATATTTCATCTGTAATCCCAAACGAAAGCAGAAGCCTCTGGCCGGCAGACATTGCGGGGTCGGCTTTCTGGGCAAGCGAAAGGGACATCAGCATATAGCGGATATTGATGACAAAGGTCGTGACAGCGATTTCCACAAACGCGCCGCCCGAAAGGATCAGCGCGGTTCCCGCAAACTGCCCTGCAGAGGTCAGGTTGGTCATGGAAATGAGCAGCGAAATCCAGTATGGCAGCCCGTTTTCGGCCGTCATCATCCCAAACGTAAAGGAAACCGAAAGATATCCCAGACAAATCGGGATTCCATCCTTCAGGCCTTTCAAAAATGCCTGTTTTTTCTCCAATTACTAAGACTCCCATTGTTTTAAACTTGCGTCATACAACCCAAATATTATAGCATATACTTTTTGAAATGGAAAGCATTACAGGACAACTGTAAAGCACGTTCCACCCTGTTCCCGGCTCTCCACTGAAATCGTCCCGCCATGTATTTCCACCACACGCCGCACAATCGAAAGTCCCAGGCCGTTGCCGTCGCCGCCGCGGGATTTGTCCCCTTTATAAAACTTTTCAAAAATATGGTTGCAGTCGCAGTCCGGGATTCCGGGGCCTTCATCCTGAATCCGGAATACGGTATGTCCGTCTGCATGAACGAGTGTAACCCATATTTTTTTGCCTTCTGAAGAAAACTTGATCGCGTTATCAATCAGGTTTGTCCACACCTGCATGAGCAGCGGTTCTAATCCCTCTATCTCCGCCTCGTCCAGTTCAAGCTCCAGCTCCAGACGTTTGGCGCTCCACTTTGGCTCACAGAGCGTCAAAACGCGCCGAATCTGCTCATCAATGCAGACCCTTCCCCGCTGCACCGGAATATTTCCTTTTTCCAGCTTGTTCAAGGTCAGGATGTTCTGCGCAAGCGTAGAAAGCCGCTGTGTTTCCTCCGTGATGATCTGGACATACCCTCTTCGCTCATCAGGTTGCGTTTCGTCTACTAAGAGTTTTGCGTAGCCTTCAATTGCCGTCAGCGGCGTTTTAAATTCATGTGAAATATCGGACACAAAATCGCTGCGCAGCATTTCGACGCTTTCCAGTTCTCGCGTCATGATGTTGAAGCTGTTGATGAGGGAGCCGATTTCATCTCGATAAGGATTCTCCAGCTGCAGAGAAAATTCACCGGCGGCCACCCGTTTGGTCGCATCGTTCAGTTTCCGTATCGGGCCGGTCATTTTTCGACCCGCTATCACAGTCACAAACGCGCCGATAATGACTGACGCAAACAGAGCCAGCAACCCCGTGGAATGTGTTTTCTGAAAAAGTCCGTCGGTTTGAATACTCCAAATGATGTACCTGTCCTGAAAACGTGCTACCGCCGCATAGAGCCTTTTTTCGTCTTTCCAGACGGTCAAAACCGGTTCTTTTTCGGTTTCCAGCGTTTTTTGCTGTTCCGGCGTCAAAGCAAGTCCGTCGGTATTCGGCTGCACAAGCACCTGAAAGGTTCCGACACTGTATAAGTGTTCTATGTCTTCCAAGGGCAGGTCGTGCTCTTCAAGATACCGGGCGGCTATTTCAATGCTTTGGATAAAATAATACTTAATCTCGTCCCCCGCATATTTTTTATAGCTTGCGTTAAATACAGAATACGGCACTACTACGGAGATAAAGATCACAGCCAGCATAACGGCAACGACTTTTACATAAACCGTGCCGAAAATCTGCTTCAAGTCGTATGCTGGACGCCTTTATAGCCCAGCCCCCGGATAGTCACAATTTCAAATGTTTTCACCTGTTCAAAACGTTCCCGCAGCCGCTTGATATGTACATCCACCGCGCGCGGGCTGGTATCGGTATCCATCCCCCAGATATCGTCGAGCAGCTCCTGCCGGGTGAAAATGCGATTGGGATAGGCAAACAGCTTAAATAACAGATAGAATTCCTTTTGCGGCAAGACAACTGTTTCTTCGGGCAGTCGCACCTCCAAGCTGCTGTAATCCAGAACAACATCTCCCATAACAATTCGATTTTCGCTGTAAATTTTGCTTCTGCGGAGCAGTGCCCGAACCCGCAGCGCCAATTCCTCCATATCCAGGGGCTTGGTCATATAATCGTCGGCACCCAGTTCAAATCCCTTGCGCTTATCGGCAAATTCTGTTTTGGCCGTCGCCATCAACACCGGTATTTCATTTTTGTTCTCCCGAAGCTGCCTGAGTAACCCATACCCGTCCAGATTCGGCATCATAACATCCGCGATGATGAGGTCCACCTGCTGCGTTTCCAGAACCGTCAGCACTTCGGCGCCATCTCCCGCTTTCAGCGTCGAGAACCCTTCCCGGCGCAGATAAATGTCAATCAGGTTTCTGATTTTTACATTATCGTCAACAATTAGAATACTTCCCATTGCGGTTTTCCTCCTTCAGACTGTCTTTTTTAATATTAACAGAGATGTGGGAAAATGAGAAGTGTTTTTACGGGGAAAAATGATACCTTTCGTTCATAAATTGTTCATTATTTTCTCACCTATTGAAACACAGGGTTCATAATTAATCGTTAGAATAAATTGGTATAAGAATAAGAGGGGATACAGGAGGTTCTTTTTGTGAGTAAAAAACTTATCATCACCATTTGCTGCGTTGCAGTTGTAGCTGCGGGGGCTGCAGTTGCCGTGCGCATAGTGGGCAACGCGAAACCCGTCGCCGAAGTTATCGCTTCTCAGGTAACTGTCAGCGCCAGCCGTCCGGAGGTCGGGGATGTCGCCCTGAACGGAGAATTCATCGGTACGGTGGAACCGGACCAGCAGGTGCAGGTGTTCCCGAAAGTATCGGGAACTGTTTTAAACACCTATTTTGAAATCGGTCAGCAGGTAAAAGCGGGCGACCTGCTTTATGAAATTGACCCTGTCGATTTGCAGATGGCATATGATGCCGCATCCGCAAAGCTGGAGGCGTCGCGGATTGAAGCCCAGCAGAAATTGGGCAGCGGCTACGATTCCAGCCTGATTGCGCTCAAAGCACAGCTGAATGCCGCGCAGACCCAGCTGAATTCCGCGCGCAGTACGCTCAAAAATTTGAATGATGACTCTGATGACGATCTGCTGAACGCCCAGAAAGCGGAGGACAAGGCACTGGCAGATATGAAAGCTGCAGATGCCTTAGGAAACGATGCTGACTATAAGAAGGCATCTGAGGCGTATAGCCTTGCACACGCGCAGGTAAAAGATTTGGAGGATGACGACGATCCCGCCCTGCGTTCCGCCCGCACCGTGTACCGGAATGCACAGATCTCTTACAATGCCGCCAAGGAAGCCTATGACCAGGCAGCCGGAATCAGTCGCGACGATACAGAGGTGACGGTTGACGCGGGTCTGCGCGCCGCCGAGGTGGCTCTGGAATCACAGTCAAAACAGCTCGCATATACCAAAGTATATGCGCCTATCGACGGTATCGTCGAGCAGAAGAACATATCCGCACATGACCTTACATCCGTTTCCCAGCCTGCCTACATTGTTTCCAACAAGAGCCTGATGACCGTGCAGTTCAGCATTTCGCAGGCAACAGTCGGCAATATCACGGTCGGCGATCAGGTACAGGTGGAAAACAACGGAAAAACCGTCTCGGGTACGATTACAGAAATTTCTACAATGGTTGACGCGCAAAGCGGGCTCTTTACTGTGAAAGCCAGCGTCGGCCAAGCTGATATGCCGCTCTTTACAGGAGCTACTGTAAAAATCTATGCGGCCACAGAAAAAGCGACCAACAGTCTTCTGGTTCCCGCAGATGCGGTTTATTACGACGGAGAAAAGCCCTATCTCTATGTTTACAAGGACGGAGTCGCTGTTAAAACCGATGTGGAAACCGGCGTTTCCGATATGAATCAAATTCAGATCATTTCCGGAATCACTGCGGACGACGAGGTCATTACTACATGGCATCCCCGCCTTCTTGATGGCGTGGCTGTTGTGCTGAAGGATTCCGACGTGCAGACCGGCTCTTCAGAATCTGCTTCCAAAGAAGCTTAACGGGGGGCCAATTAATGAATATAACAAAATTGGCTTTAAAACGGC
Organism: uncultured Oscillospiraceae bacterium; assembly: GCA_963519235.1. Taxonomy (GTDB): domain Bacteria; phylum Bacillota; class Clostridia; order Oscillospirales; family Ruminococcaceae; genus Anaerotruncus. The sequence goes on along the minus strand of CAUQLV010000002.1, from coordinate 96,419 downwards.
CTGTTTCCGCAATCATTATCGTAGCCGCGCTGGTGGTTTTTGGGGCAATGGCGATTCTTCGGTCTCCTTTGGAGTTGACCCCTGATATTGAGCTGCCAATGCTGATCACCCTGACAACCTATCCCGGCGCAAGCCCTGAGGATGTCGAGGAGCTGGTTTCCAAAAAAGTGGAAGACGCAGTATCCACGATCAGCGGCGTGAAAAACATTCAATCCCGTTCGATGGAAAACATGTCCATGGTCATTCTTGAAATGGAATACGGCACAAACATGGATGTTGCACACATGGACTTGCAGGAAAAGGTCAATATGTATCGGAACACCCTGCCGGATGACGCGCTGGACCCGATGATCATTGAGATGGATGTCAATGCGATGCCCTCCATTATCCTGTCCGCTTCAGCGACAGGTGACATTAATCTGAAAAACTTTATTGATGATGAAATTACCCCGGAATTTGAAAAGCTGGCTGGCGTCGCCAGCGTCCAGATATACGGCGGCAACGACAAGTATGTCAGTGTCCGGCTGATGGATGACCGTCTGCGTCAGTATGGGCTGACAATGGATTCGATTATCAGCGCTGTATCCAACGCGGATTTCTCTATTCCGGGCGGCGACGCGGATATGGGCAGCCAAAATCTTGCCGTGCGCACCGGCGTCTCTTATGATTCGGCGGAGTCGCTTCGCAATATATCGATTACCCTTTCTTCCGGTAAGGTCATCCACCTGTCGGATGTGGCATTGGTCTCCCGTTCTACCAAGGAAGCGGAGTCTTTGAGCCGCTATAACGGGCAGGACGACGTAACTGTAACTATTCAGAAACGTCAAAGTGCATCCACACTGAGCGTTTCCAAAGCTGTGATCAAGCAGATGGATAAAATCAACAAGGCAGATATGGGCGTACAGCTCAATGTAATTGACGACAACAGCGAAATGATTGTCAATTCCGTGAAGGCCGTATTCAGTACCCTGCTGCTTGGCATCCTGTTGTCGATGGTTGTATTGTTCCTGTTCTTCGGCGATCTGAAAGCATCCCTGATTGTCGGCAGTTCCATGCCAATCTCCCTGCTTGTAACGCTGATACTCATGTATGCCATGGGCTTTTCGCTGAACATCGTATCGCTTGGCGGCATGGTCGTCGGCGTCGGCATGATGGTGGACAGCTCGATTGTCGTTATTGAAAGCTGCTTCAGAAGAAGCGTCGGCGAAAAGCAGGATTATAAACAGGTTGCCCTGGAGGGCACAGGGTTTGTCGCTTCCTCAATTGTGGCATCCACTATTACAACGGTGGTCGTGTTCCTGCCCATCAGCTTGATGAAAGGCATTTCCGGCCAGCTGTTCCGCCAGTTGGGCTTTACGATCATCTTTTCACTGACCGCTTCGCTCATTTGCGCATTGACATTGGTTCCCCTTTTCTTCTCCATTTTTAAACCACAAGAGAAACGGGAAGCCCCCTTTAACCGCTTTATGCATCAAGTGGAGATTTCTTACGGAAATCTGATCAAACGCATCCTCCCGCACAAAATTCTGGTGGTTGTAACCGCTGTTGTTCTTTTGGTCGGTTCCATCGCGCTCGTCCCACAGATTAACATGGAACTGATGCCCCAGGTGGACGAGGGAATCGTAAAGGTTGAAATTGAAACACGTCCCGGTTTGCAGCTGAGCCGCATCAGCGAAGTTTGCGCTGAGATCGAATCGCTGGCCGCAAGCAACCCTGATGTAGAAAACTATTCTGTCACGGGCGGGGGATCCGGCATGAACTCCATGATGACCGGAAATACCAACGCCTCGCTCACCGCATACCTGCGCAGCGACCGCAAAATGACAACAGCCGAGGTCGTAGAGGCCTGGCGGAAAAAAACGAGCGATATGCTTGACTGCAATATTACTGTCACATCCTCCAGTGATTCCATGGGCTCCATGGGTTCCAGCGGCGGCATTGATATTATTCTCGAAGGCAGCAATCTGGACGATCTGAAAGCAGCAGCTGTTCAGGTTGAAAAGGTCATGCGCGATAATGAACAGATTCTCAGCGTTTCTTCCAGCGCAACAAAAGGCAGCCCACAGGCAAAAGTAAAGATTGATACCATGCGTGCATCGGCCAAAAGGCTCTCGCCCATGCAGATTGCCGGTGCAGTCAATTCCACGCTCAGCGGCAAAAACGCCGCCACTTTGAATGAGAGTGGGCAGGAATATGATATCTGGGTGGAATATCCCAAGGATCGTTACAAGACGATTAACGATCTGAGAGGGTTGATCCTCACTAACCAGATTGGTCAGCAGGTTCCGCTGATGGATGTCGCCACGATTGAATATTCCGACAGCCCGCAGAGCATTGACCGAAATAACAATCAGTATATGGTGTCTGTTTCCGGTCAGCCCACCCTTGCGGCTAAATTTACCGCGAAAGAAGAAATCACAGCTTCCGTAAAGGCGCTTGCGCTTCCGGATAATGTGGAGGTTTCGCAGGGTGATACAGACGAAAGCATGATGGAAGAATTCCAGTCGCTTGGATTTGCGATTCTTGTCGCAATCCTGCTGGTCTTTATGGTAATGGCCATGCAGTTCGAATCTCCCAAATTTTCCATCATGGTCATGCTTTGCGTTCCGTTCAGCCTGATTGGCTCATTCGGATTGCTCTATCTTTGCAACGCGACACTGAGTCTGCCTTCCCTGATGGGATTCCTGACTCTGGTTGGAACGGTGGTCAACAACGGTATTTTGTTCGTCGATACCACCAACCAATACCGCAACAGCATGAATATTGAAACAGCGCTCATCACTGCAGGCCGAACCAGACTGCGCCCGATTCTGATGACCACGCTGACCACTGTGCTGTCGATGCTGCCCATGGCAATTGGCGTTGGCACCAGCGCGGAGATGATGCGCGGCATGGCGGTCGTTATGATTGGTGGTCTTTCAGCGTCCACACTGCTGACGCTTCTGCTTCTTCCTACTTTCTATCTGATGTTTAACCGCAGCAAGAAGAATGAGCTGCCCCAGCCTCCGGCTCCCGATCTGGAGGAGGCTGTTCAAGGGTTTGACTACTAAGCGAAAACTTTTCCATTTTCTTGAACGAGCCGGTACGGACTATTCCGTACCGGCTCGTTTTTGCATATATCATAGATAAAGATAGAGAAGGGGGACTTCTGTATGACGAAAAATTTTGCACACCGGGGGTTCAGCGGCCGATACCCGGAAAACACCATGCTGGCTTTCCGCAAAGCGATTGAGGCGGGCTGCGATGGCATCGAGCTTGACGTTCAAATGACCCGAGACGGCCATCTAGTTGTGATTCATGATGAAAGCGTGGACCGGACTTGCAACGGAAACGGATTTGTCGGGGAGCTGAAATTGAGTGAACTGCGCAAATTCGACGCGTACGGCGCATTTCCGGGGCAGTTTGGAATCAACCGGATTCCGACCCTTCGGGAATATTTCGATTTGGTCAGGTGTAAAAACACCCTGACCAACATCGAACTGAAGAATACAATTTGCAGCTATCCCGGTCTGGAAGAAAAAGTAATTGAAACAGTTCGGGAATACCAGATGCCTTCTCGCGTGCTGTTTTCTTCCTTCAATCATTGTTCCATGATCAAATGCAAACAACTGGCTCCGGAAATTAAGGTGGCATTTTTAGTGAGTTCACCGCTTGAAGAACCGGGACGGTACACAGCAAGCCGCAAGGGGAGTTTTCTGAATGCTCATTACTCCTTTTTGACGGAAGAAACCATACGGGATCTGAACTGCCATGGAGTGGGCGTACAGGCGTGGACGGTCAACGACGAAAACGAAATGGCTCGTTTGGCAAAGACGGGTATTTACGCTGTTATAACCAATTATCCGGACAGAATGAAAACCGTCCTTGATACCTTAAAAAGCGGCAAAGACTGTCAATGCCTATGAATCATAAAAATTTCTTTAACGAATCGAATACGGGATATCAGCATTAGCTGATACCCCGTTTCATTATTTCAATATTTGCTTTGTGCATGAGAAAAAGAGTGTTCTGAATGGCGGCCGCTATTGGATTGCTCCGAAACAGTTCTCAGGTGGTATTTTCCAACCATCTCTCGCAACGTCAGCGCTTGTCCCGCAAGCTCCTCGCTGGAAGCGGCAGTTTCCTCCGCTGTCGCGGAGTTCGTTTGAACCACGTCCGAAATTTGTTCAACACCAACATTGACCTGGTAAATGCCGTCGCTTTGTTTACGCGCGGCCTCACTGATCTCGCCCACGATTCGGCTTACCTCCGCGGTTTTTTCCACGACAAATCTAAGCGCCTGTTCCGTTTCTCTTGCGATTTTTCCGCCTTTTTCCACGGCAAATACAGACGTTTCAATCAGGCTGGTCGTGCTCTTGGCGGCATCCGCGCTCTTAATTGCAAGGTTTCGGACTTCATCCGCCACGACGGAGAATCCTTTCCCCGCGGAACCTGCCCTTGCCGCCTCTACGGCGGCATTAAGCGCGAGGATATTGGTTTGGAATGCAATGTCATCAATCGTCTTGATGATTTTTCCGATTTCGCTGGATGTCCGGCTGATTTCGTCCATTGCAGACAGTAAGTCATCCATATGACGGCTGCTTATGGTGACTTCCTGCCCGGTTTCCTGCGCCAGGGAATTGGCGCCGTTGGCATTCATTGCGTTCTCTTTCACCTGCTGGGCGATTTCTGAAATGGTTGCGGCCAGTTCTTCCGTGGAGCTGGCCTGCTCGGTCGCGCCCTGCGCAAGGGTCTGCGAGGCGGAGGATATATGCTCCGAACCAACGCCAATGCTGTCCGCAACCTGTCTGATCTGCTCTAAAATCAAACCGGTCTGCGAGAACAGGCTGTCAACCACCGTAATGATTTCTTGATAGACTCCGCTATGAGTAGCAGTGTCTATCTTGACCGTGAGGTCGTTTTCAGCAATTGCACGCGCAAGAATCTGCGAGTCCTGTGCTATTTGGTTAACAGAGCGAACGGCGCCTTCCATGGAGCGTGCAAGTGAGCCTATTTCATCTCTGCTGGTAATCGACTGCAGCTGGAGGCTCAGCGATTCATCAATTACACCCTCTTCAATTGCCTTTGCCGCGATTACAACTTTTCCAAGAGGAGCCTTCAGGCGCTTTTTAAGAATCATCGCGCCGATTGGCATACTCAGCAGAATTGTCAAGGCGGCAATTATCATAATCAGGATTATTTCTTCCGTTAATTTTTTTTCTGTTTCCGTCATGTCGCTGCCCGAAAACAAAATACCGGTAACTGTGCCGTCTTGGGAAAGAATCGGACTGTAAACCGCGGTGTAATTTTTCCCAAACAAGGTGGCGTTTCCTATGTACTGCTGCTTTTGCCCAATTACAATTTCCGCAATTTTCGGGTCGAGTTTGGTTCCGACAATTCTTTCGCCATTTTCTATAATGGTGGAATTTATTCTTTCGTCGCCCTCAAATATCGTAAACTCAGGCCCGATTTTTTCTTTCAGTTCGTCAACAAATGCCGGATTATCCAGCCGGTAACCAACGGAAACAACGCCGGCGATTTTTCCGCTTGAATCATAAACCGGCGCTCCTGCCATTATCGCAAGTCGAACCACTGTTCCAGCTTCAGCTTGCGCCGTCGCTTCCCCCGCCATTGCTCGGCGCACATTTTCCTGATCGGAAATATCGTCTCCCTTTTCTGCTTCGTGGGTGCGCGCAATGGCAGTTCCCTTTTCATCAGTTACCGTCACCATTTCCAAATTTAAAGTGCTTGCAAGTTCTCCCAATTTGCTCATGATTTTTCCTTGGTCGCCCGCAGCAACCGCTGCTGAAACCTCGCGGTTATTCGCTATTGTTTGTGCTGAATCAAGCAGATCCTGCTTCATGTCAGAAAAGTCTTCCTCCACGATTCCAATCGAAGCAGCCGCCTGTTTTTTAGATTGTTCCCCAATGGAACTGTTCATAGAAACCAGCGCAAATGTGCATGTAACGGCAACCGCGGCAGCGACTGTAATTGCATTAAACTGCAAAACCATTGTGCTCAAACTTTGAGTGCCTTTTCCTTTTTTGAGTTGAAAAAACTTCATACTCATTCCCATCCTCTCCAAACTCGATTTCGTTGTCTCCCCTGATTTGTGTTACACGCTGACGCGGCTTTGCTACCATTTTTTGATAGAGCAAAAGTTTCAGGTTCTCCTATATTAATCAGTTCGTCAGATTTATAAATAAAACTAGTTATTATTTTTAATTATTAAAAAAATTTCTTACGAATCCATGACATACGTTTGAAATTGCCAATGGCAGTCACCTTCCAGTTCTGTATAAACACAACCCTCGCCTTGGAGACCAAGGCGGGGGTTGTGTTTAAGGAGCAGAGAGGCTATTTAAAACTGCCGTTCTATTTCCTTAATCTTCGTATAAAGCAGGTCGTTTGTCGGGGTGGGGACGCCATGTTTTTTCCCAAGGGCGGTAATGGTGCCGGCGAACAGCTCCACCTCCGTCCGGCGGCGGGCCAGCACATCCTGCGCCATCGAAGGACGCCCATTCGGGTTCAGGGAGTCCAGAACCTTCATCCAGCGGCTGATATCCTCTTCCGTCAGCGTAATCCCTTCGTATGCAGCGACCGCCTTGGTTTCCCGCATGGCGGACAGCATGGTCTGCCGGAAGGGTCCCTCCTTCTGCAGCTCTCGGAAATCGACGCCATACACCGCCGCAGTCTGGTTTATCCCCACGTTCAGCATCAGCTTGTTCCACAGGGTCTGCATGGTGTTTTCCGGAATTTTATATGGGATGCCCGCACGGTCAAAAAAGCTTGCGACCGCGGACAATTTTTCACTATGACTGTTGTCTGCCTCTCCGATGACGAGTTCCCCCATATTCTGATAGGAAAACCGGCTGCCGTCTTTGATCGCGTCCATCCCCTGCGCCACACAGTACAGCACTTTTTCCGCGCCGAAAGCGTCGGCGAGGACCTGTTCGCTGGTGATCCCGTTCAGCAGAGAAATGATGACAGTCCGTTCCCCCACCAAGTGGCGTGCCGCTTCCACAGCGTCCTGTATAGCAGTATATTTTACCGCAAAGATCAGAAGGTCTGCGGGGCTTACGGTCGCATCGTCGCGGTCGATGAAAGAAAGGTCCAGCTTTTCCTCGTTGCAGTAAACGCCATCCCGTTGATACCGTTCAATCCGCTGTTTATCCGCCACATAGCAAACCGCGTCTTTTCCAAGAGCGGCGGCAATCTGCCGGCCAAATAAAACACCCAACGCACCGACACCTACGATCGCGGCTTTTTTGATTTCCATTGTAAAACTCCTCCTGCTGGCAATCATTTTTGTCATGGATGCCAAAAAAATTACTCGTCCATCAAACCATTTCCCACCTGCAAAGTGAAGAAAAAAGGTATAATAACTGTTTACAGTTATTATACCATAACCCGTCCGCCGGTGCGATAGCTCCAGGCGGAAATATTGCAAATCCGCAAGATGAAAAAAGCGATTCTCGCCAGTGCTAGCCGGCTGATAGACCCAGCATCCCCACGTCTAAAAACCGATACTTGCGGTTATATTCTTTTGTTTCCTTATCAAGTACCACCGTGGATTTATGCTGTTCCAAAAACTTGATGATTTCATAAGTATCAATCCAGATTTCGCAGTTGCTTTCCCGTTCACAGCCTTCCGGAATAATCTCCATCCCGAAATGAAGGTGGGGACTTTTCATCCCGTTCACATTTTCCGCGTTGGAATAGCCTGTCATGCCAAGATAGCCGATCACGTCCCCCGCCTGCACAAGCATGCCCTCCTGCATGTCTTTTTGATAGGGCCGATCTTTTCGCAAATGCGCATAGTAATAGTATCTGCGTCCGTCGAGGCTCCGGATTCCAATTCGCCACCCGCCATACTGATTCCATCCAAGCGTTTCAACAATTCCCGACTCCACGGCAACAACCGGCGTTCCAATCCGCCCAAAAATATCGTGTCCCTGGTGTGGCCTGCTGAACCCGAAAGAACGGGATTTACCAAAATCAAAATAATGGGAAAAGCCGAACCCTTCGGCAACCGGAGCATAGGATTTCAGACCATATCCGGTCTCAAGCTGCACGGCTTTCCCGCCGGTCGCGTCTGTAAGCTGTATGAGATATTCTCCAACCATCCCTCCCAGAACGGCTTCATATGCATTTTTATAATAGTCAAAATGTTTTATGTTTTGTGCAAGCTGCGCGACTGTAACACCGTCTTTGCATTGATTGACGAGATCATTTAGATCCTTAGCCCTGTACTGTTTAAAATTTCCGCCGTATTTCGCGCCCAGATAAGCGAGCAGATCAATCCAGTTGAGCGGATTTTCTGTATTGTGGCTTTCCATATCCAACTGGAGCGCCCGATCCATCGCGGATCTGGAGACTTTAAAGTCGATCCACGATAACGTATTATTTGCCATTGCATTCGTCACCTGTACATGGTGAAAAATGGATATGGATTGATATAAAATAGAAACCGCCAAACATACTGCAGCAAACCAAAACCCTGCTTTCGAGAATTTGGAAAACAAGCCTATCACCACCAGACTTTCATAAATCCCTCTCATCTTTCTTTATAATAGTATTTATTTGATTTGGATTTTAGCATACTTTATGCCGAACAAATTTCCTGTCATCGATTAAACCGCATTACATGAGAAAAGACGTGAAAACGGCTGCTTTCACGTCTTTTCATTCGGCGTCTGTCAGACTTTTGAATTTTGCTCAAAATAAGCTTTCGTTTCCCGAACCACAACGCCGCTCAAGGCGATTAATGCGATCAGGTTTGGGAACGCCATCATTCCGTTAAAAATGTCGGAAATATTCCAAACCGCTTCAACCGTCATGTAGGGGCCGATAAACACAGCAAAGATATATAACCAGCGATAGGTCAAAATTGCAGATTGATTCCCATTTACAAAGTATTCGAGGCAGCGTTCACCATAGTAGTCCCAGCCGATAATGGTTGTAAACGCGAAAAACACAAGGCATATCATCAGAATAAAGGACGATACACCGGCGCTAAACGGAAGTCCCTTCTGGAAAGCAGCCGTAGTGACTGAAACTCCCTCCAGCCCGACGTTCCAGGTGCCGGTCAGAACAATGCTTAAGCCGGTCATTGTGCAAATGATGATGGTGTCAATAAAAGTACCGGTCATGGAAACAAGCCCCTGCCGAACAGGTTCTTTTGTCTGCGCGGCGGCAGCGGCAATCGGAGCGCTTCCAAGCCCCGACTCATTGGAGAAAATTCCTCTGGCCACACCTTTTTGCATTGCTACAAGCATTGCACCAAGCGCACCGCCGGCAACTGCTTTAAGGCCGAATGCGGATTCAAAAATTTCTACAATCGCAGCGGGTATTTTTGAAGCGTTTCCAATTAGAATGATCAGGCAAACTAAAACATAGATAGCTGCCATAAACGGTACGACCACCTGAGAAACGCTGGCAATCCTTTTGATGCCGCCGATAATAACCAGACCGGCACACAGGGTGACAATTAGTCCTCCGATAATGACAGCCCAGGAATAGGCGCGTCCGAACAACATGACTGTGTTAGCATTGTTGGCGTCAAAGAAGTCATGAATTGAGGAGGTAATGCCATTCACCTGTACAAATGTGCCGATGCCGAAAAGGCCGGCAGCGGCGCCCAAAAATGCAAACAACTTTGCAAGCCATTTCCACTTTTTCCCCATCCCGTTTTCAATATAATAGAAAGGTCCGCCTAAAACATGACCGTTCGGTTCAATCTTACGGAATTTAATTGCCAAAAGCCCTTCGGCATATTTTGTCGCCATTCCAAAAAATGCCGCCATCCACATCCAGAACAAGGCGCCCGGGCCGCCGGAAACAATCGCCGTAGCGACGCCGACAATGTTGCCCGTTCCAATGGTCGCGGAAAGAGCGGTGCATAAGGCCCCAAAGCTCGTAACTTCGCCGGTTCCGCCTTCTTCATTTTTCACCATGAACCGGAGTGCTTTCGGAAGATGCCGCACCTGAAGCACACCTGTACGCAAGGTTAACAGGATACCAACTGCCATTACTAACAAGATCAGCGGAAGCCCCCAAACAATTCCGTCGACGTAAGTAATCCAGCTGTTAATTTGCTTTAACAATCTAACTCCTCCTCAAAAGTCTATTTGCCAATCCCTCAAAACATGATTCGCCTTTTAATGCTTCTATTTGCAAACAAAAGAAAACAAACAGAAGAAAAAATTTAATATATTTTATCATACTATCGGCCTATACACAAGCAGTTTGAACAAAAAACTCTCTGGGATTTTAAAACGCTAAAATGTAGAGAAATCGCTTTTAAATAAATGTCAAACCTTGTCATTTCATGAAAATAGCCGATATAAAGGGTAGAAGTGATTTTCGTACTTAAAAGGAGGTATTTGAATGTCGTCTTTAGAAATTTCGAGCAGCAACAGGTTCTATCCGCTTGCACAGAATTATAACGCCGGGGCGGCTTCAAATGCAGAAGAAAAAGTCGAAAATAGCAAGGACAGCAAAAAAGGAGGAGATTCTGCCGGCAAAAATTCTTTGGAGCAGTCAAAAATGGACACAGACATATTTGTCAAAAGTTCCGCGCGCACTGCGAAACAAGAAACCGTCTATTACTCAGCTGGCAGAGACTTAGCCCGAATTGCGCAGGCGAACTCCATTACCCAGGTAAAGCTAATCGTCGGCGGGATACAGTCCAAAATGAAAAAAGTGAAAAATTCCAAAGCCGGCAGGCTGCAAATTTCCCGCGCGGTTTTCAAAATGAAAAGAGTGATTGGCCGCGGTCAGGTGAAGGTCTACTGTCTGCAAAAAGAGTCTGCAATGGAAAAGCAGCGCAGTCAGGCCGCAGCCGCAAAAAATGAGCGGCAGGAGAGAGAACTTGCACAAGCGCTCAAAAGGCGGCGGAGTGTGCGGAAAAATCGGGAAAACGGTGAAATTCTGGATATCGGCGATGTCGTCCACACAAAAGCAGAAGCGTATGAAGCCGCCGCAAGCAGTTCACAAAATGTGCAATATACGCAAATAGCAGCCATCCCGGAAATATCTGCCCCGGCGTCTGCCGCAGTGGCCGATGTTCTTGCGAATGGCACTTTGAATATACAAGTATAAAAAATAGTGATTTCCCCGAACCTGCGTCTTTCATAGAATAAAAAAGCCCGGCTTTCGCCGGGCTTTTTTCTATAAGCTGAACTCTGGCCTCGATGCACGTTTTTACTGCTACAGGCAGACTGTGACTGTCGTGCCAACGCTATCTGTGGAATCCAGCCGCAAGCTGCCCCCGTGGCATTCCATATCTCCGTATACAATTCTTACTCATTGGTACGCTTGAATTATAAAAGGTCTTTGTAAAACCGGCAGAGGCTGTATGTAAAAACTGTGTAAAATCTTTTGTTTTATGAATCGTTTTCCTTTTTTAGGATTTAAAAATCCCGCAATTGCATTTTAGAAACAATTTCGTTAAAATTTCACCGATAATCCGTTATACTTTTTTCAAACGCACGACATAATCACCCGCTATACTTGACACGTACTCAAAAAACAGGGATAAAACAAATCAGAGTCTACTCTCCTCCTCATACTTATCATACTGTCTGCCTGCGGATGGTCGGAATACCGGTTCGCTGGCATGACAGACCAACAAATTGATTCTGCATTACAGAATCTTTCATATAAAAAAGCGGCGCATCTTTTTTTGATGCGCCGCTTTCAGGTGTTATGAGAGTTTAAATTATGAGTGCTCTTCCCGCTCCCTGGGCAAGAATTCGATGCCGATGTCGTTTCCCAGAATTCCCGCCGTGCCGATGGAATCCCGGCCGTATTTTCCCCGGATAGCGTCCAAAGCCGTTTCCAGTTTTTCCTGCTTCTCCTTTTCTTGCTGTTTGTCTTCCCCGCTGAACAGAGTCATCTGTTCTCCGGTTTCGCCCGCGGTTACCAGGTTATTCGCTGTAATGGTGAGCATCCGGATAGGCTTGCGCAAATCCCACTCATGCTGAATGATACCAAGCGAAATTTCCGCGAGTTCTTTTGCGAGGCAGGTTGGCGACTCCAATGTCCTCTGGCGCGAAATGGTCTTGAAGTTGGGGTCGCGTATGATGACCTGCACCGTAAGGCACCGCGCCCCGCGTCTGCGCAGCCGCGCGCCGACCTGATCTGTCAGGGAAAGGACCCCAAGACGGATGTCCTCCAACCCCACAAGATTGCGCTTAAAGGTCATGCCATTGCCCACCGATTTGACTTCCCGTTCCTCATAAACGGAACGTACCGGGCTGTTATCCAGCCCGTTTGCATAGTCATGGAGAGTTGCGCCAATTTTGCCCAGCCGCCGGATTAGTCTTTCCCGATCAGCGGCGGCAAGCTCGCCGATTGTGGTGATCGCCATTTTCCGAAGCTCCGCGGCAACCGATTTTCCAACAAACAGCAGATCCGATACCGGCAGCTTCCAGACAAGCTCGCGAAAATTTTCCCGATCAATCACCGTCGTGGCATCGGGTTTTTTATAGTCGCTACCCAGCTTGGCAAACACTTTGTTAAAGCTGACGCCCACTGAAATGGTCAGGCCGACTTCCTCGCGAACACGCCTGCGCAGCGTATCCGCGATGGTTCTGCCGTCCCCAAACAGCTTTTCGCTCCCGGTAATGTCCAGCCACGATTCATCGATGCCGAACGGCTCCGCTAAATCAGTATATTGCTGATAAATCTGATTCACAATCCGGGAATACTTCAAATATTGTTCATGGTGAGGCTGCACCAGCGTAAGCTCGGGGCATTTGCGCTTGGCCTGCCAGATCGTTTCGGCTGTCTGCACCTGGCAGCGCTTTGCCAGTTCATTTTTGGCCAATATAATGCCGTGGCGGCTTTCCGGGTCTCCGCAGACCGCCATCGGAACGTTCTTCAGTTCCGGACGAAGAATGCATTCCACAGAGGCATAAAACCCGTTGCAGTCACAGTGCAGGATTGTGCGGTCGCCCATCAGTCATTCTCCTTTCAGCCGGACAGAGCATCAGATCAATTCCGAGATCACAGAGTTGGAAAGCAAAAAGCCGTCCACCGTCAGCCGCAAACCAGCTTCATCCAATTCCAGAAGTCCTGCTTTACGCATTGGCTCCGCCTTTTTGCGCAGCTCGCTGATTCTGAAGTCGGGGTATCGAGAGGTAATATCCGCCCATCGAATGCCTTCACTCAGGCGAAGGCGAAGCATCAGATATTCTTCGGCGTCCCCGCCCGCCCCGTCATCGCAAAGCAATGCCCACGGATTCTCCGCCGATAAAAATCCCGTCAGGTCGCGCGGAAAAAAGCGGCGGCGCCCCGCGATGAAGGAATGCGCGGAAGGGCCGATACCGAGATATTCCGCGCAGTTCCAGTACTTTAGGTTGTGCCGCGCGACATGCCCGCCGCGCGCAAAATTGCTGATTTCGTATTGGCGGTAGCCTGCCTGCCCCAGCGCGGTTACCGCATAGCGGTAAAGCAGCACCTGCCCGTCTTCATCCGGGCAGCTTTCCGCGATGTTCCGTCTTGCGAACGGCGTATTCTCCTCGATTTTGAGCAGATAGGCCGAAACGTGCTCCACATCCAGCCGGTCAAACAGCCGGACCGCTTCGTCAATATCTGCCGGAGTCTGGCCCGGGGTTGCCAGCATCAAATCCAGAGAAATGTGCTCGATTCCGCAGTCCTTGGCCGAGTGAACAGCCGATACAACATCGCTGACGGTGTGGAGGCGTCCGAGGGTACACAGCTGCGCGTCAACCGCGCTCTGCATTCCCAGAGAAATCCGGTTGAAGCCGGCGGATTTCATCTGCTTCAGGGTGTCTTTGAGTGTGGAATGCGGATTGCATTCCGCTGTAATCTCCGCGTTCTGATGAATGCCGAACCGCTTCTCCGCAGCTTCCAGCAATGCCGCCAGCCTTTTGCCGCCAAGCAGTGACGGCGTGCCGCCGCCGAAATAAACCGTATCCAGCCGCTCAATTTCAAAAGGGACGCTGTTCAGCGCGCGAACCACTGCGCCGGTATAAGCATCCATTGCCGCGTCATCCGCGGCGACCGAATAAAAATCACAATACGGGCATTTTCGCTCACAGAACGGGACATGAATATAGAGTGCGTCACAAGGCATGGGATCTCTCCTTTTTAGGGCGGGACAAGCCGTTTTGTTCCCATAAATTATAGCACATTTATTTGACAAAAGCACCGCCAGGCAATATACTTTAAGCGGTATAAATTCATTTATCTATTCAAAGGAGATGCTGTCCCAATGAGCGAATGTACGCACAATTGTGAATCCTGCGGGGAATCCTGTTCCGAACGGAAAACAAGCCCCGAGGATTTTTTGGAAAAACCGCATGAACTGAGCTGTGTCCGAAAGGTTATCGGAGTTGTCAGCGGAAAGGGCGGCGTCGGCAAATCATTAGTCACGTCCATGCTTGCTGTTCTGCTCAACCGCCGCGGATTCAAAACCGCCATTATGGATGCCGATATTACCGGCCCGTCCATTCCGAAGGCGTTTGGCATTCATTCCAAGGCTACCGGAGATGAAACCAGCATTATTCCGGTCAGCAGCAAAACCGGAATTGATATCATTTCCATCAATCTACTTTTGCAGGATGAAACCGATCCGGTCGTTTGGCGCGGGCCTGTCATTGCCGGCGTTGTGAAGCAGTTCTGGACCGATGTCATCTGGAACGATGTGGACTTTCTGTTTGTCGATATGCCTCCCGGAACCGGCGACGTTCCTCTGACTGTGTACCAGTCCGTCCCGCTTGACGGCATCATTGTGGTGGCTTCTCCGCAGGAGCTGGTGGAGCTGATCGTTGAAAAAGCAGTCAAGATGGCAAATATGATGAACATTCCGATCATCGGTCTGGTTGAAAACATGAGCTATGTGCAGTGCCCCGACTGCGGCAAAAAGCTTCAGGTCTTTGGGGAAAGCCACATTGACTCGATCGGTGAGAAATATAAAATTCCCGTTCTGGCCAAACTGCCGATTGATCCCGCGCTGGCAAAGGTTGTGGACAAAGGCGTGGTGGAACTGTTTGAAGGCAACTGGATGGATGCCGCAGCGGACGCTGTGGAAAAAATCTAAGATTATAAAAAGCGGATGCAGAAGCATCCGCTTTTTGTCTGATTCAGTAGTTTTCGGCTTTTATCTGGAACCAAGCCTGCGGCTTTTCGCAGACCGGACAGGTCTTCGGAGGCTCTGCTCCCTGATAAATATGTCCGCAATTGAGGCAGATCCATACCGCTTGCGGCTCACCCTGGAAGACCTTTTGCTCCGCTACATTCTGCAACAGCTTTTCATACCGCTGCATATGCTCTTTTTCAATATTGCCTACAAGCGTAAACAGCGCCGCGATTTTCTCGAATCCCTCTTCTCTTGCTTCCTTTGCGAAATTTGCGTACATCGTTTCCCATTCGTAACGCTCCCCGTCCGCGGCATCCTTCAGATTCGTCTGTGTATTCGGCATCCCCGCGTGTAAAAGCTTAAACCAAATTTCCGCGTGCTCCTTTTCGTTGTTCGCCGTTTCCGTGAAGATATTCCCAATCTGCTCATAGCCGTCTTGTTTTGCTTTGGCGGAATAGTAGGTGTATTTGTTGCGCGCCTGCGATTCTCCCGCAAACGCGGCCATCAGATTTGCTTCTGTTTTAGAGCCCTTGAGTTCTTTCATGGTTGATCCCCTTTCCAATAGTTACTGATAGTATTTCTCTTATCTGGAAAATTATGCAGGGAGACGCTGCTATACAAAGCAAAAAGCCCCCGTCTTTCGACGAGAGCTTTTTGCCGTATTGTGTTTATCAAGAATGAGGGGTTAATCGAATAAATAAATTGGGGTGCTGTTATTCAACGTCCTGCAAGGCATCGTAGCCTTCTTCACCGGTACGAACCTTGATGACATTTTCGATGTTGTAGACAAAGATTTTACCATCGCCGATGTGGCCGGTATAAAGAACCCGTTTTGCGGTTTCGATGACCGTGCGGGCCGGGACTTTACAGACGACAATTTCCACTTTAATCTTGGGCAGCAGATTCATTTCCAGCGGAACGCCTCGGTAATATTCTGTCGAGCCTTTCTGCATGCCGCATCCGAGCACATTGGTCACGGTCATACCGGTAACGCCGATCTCGTTCATCGCGGCTTTCAACGCTTCGAAACGGTTTTGTTTTGCAACTATCACAATCTTAGTAATCTTGACATCAGAAGCGGGTGTCGCAGTCTTGTCTTCCGCAAGCTGAACCGGAACCGCCGCAGCTATCGGCGCTTTACCGACCACTTCTTCCGAATCGTCCTCAGAAATTGCTTCAACATTGGGCATGAAATCCGCATAACTGCTGACCAGCCCATGCTCTTCAATATCAAGACCCACAATTTCTTCGTGTTTGGAAACGCGCAGGCCAACCGTATGTTTCAGAACCTGAAATACAATCGTCATGGTTACGGCAACCCAAATGATTACGGCAACAACACCAAGAATCTGAATTCCGACGAATTTGAAGCCGCCGCCATAGAACAGCCCGAGCGGGTTGCCGGCGTCATCTGTCAGGTGATAAGCAAACAGTCCGGTAAGAATTGTGCCGCTCGCTCCGCAAAGGCCGTGTACGCCGATTGCGCCGACAGGATCGTCAATCTTTAGTTTCTTGTCAATAAATTCGATCCCGAATACTACAATGAACCCGGCAATCAGGCCGATCCAGAATGCACCGACGGGAGTTACCGCGTCGCAGCCCGCTGTGATGGCTACCAGGCCTGCGAGAGAACCGTTGAGGGTCATGGATACATCCGGCTTTTTATAGCGAACCCAGGTGATCATCATAACCGTGCAGGTAGCAACTGCCGCGGCAAGGTTGGTGGTAACAAAAATGTTGGAAGCAGAAAGCAGAACGTCGTCTCCGGTCATCGAAACGGTGGAACCGCCGTTAAATCCAAACCAGCAGAACCAGAGGATGAAGACGCCGAGAGCGCCGAGCGTCAGGCTGTGGCCCGGAATCGCTTTTGGATTGCCATTTTTATCATACTTGCCGATACGGGGTCCGAGAATTGTTGCGCCCACAAGCGCGGCCACGCCGCCAACCATATGGACTGCCGTGGAACCCGCAAAATCATGAAAACCGATCTGTGCGAGCCAGCCGCCGCCCCAAATCCAATGTCCGGAAATCGGGTAGGTTACCGCGCTGATGACAGCGGAATAGATGCAGTAGGAGATAAATTTGGTTCTTTCCGCCATGGCGCCGGATACAATGGTGGCGGCTGTCGCGCAGAAGACCGTCTGGAAAATGACGAATGCCGCAGTCGGATAAGAACCGTCATAATTTCCACGGATCAGAAAATCAAATCCGCCAAAGAACAAACCGTCGCCGGCGAACATAATTCCAAAACCCAAAATCCAGTAGATTGGTGTTCCGATGCAGAAGTCCATGAGGTTTTTCATGATGATATTACCGGCGTTTTTTGCTCTGGTAAAGCCGGTTTCCACCATTGCGAAGCCTGCCTGCATGAAGAAGACCAACAAAGCGCCCAGCAATACCCAAATCGTATCAACAGATGAATACATAGAAATACCCTCCTCAAAAGATGATTAATAAAATATAGCGTGCGTCTCCGGCTGCCGCATAGCCGGAAACGCACGCCATTGTGCGGGCGGGTCGCCGCTTGAATCGGCTGACCCTGTTCAATTTTGTCGTGTATCAGAGACTTACCGCACGCTGAACAGCATTGCGCCGTAGGTCGGATAAGGCCAATATTTCTCGCCGACAAGTCCTTCAATTTCATCGGCTACCGCGCGAAGCTCCTGCATAGCGCCAAAGACATAATCGCGGTAATAGGTTGCGGATTCCGCCGGTTCGGTGTGCGTTTTGGCATCAAGAACCGCTTTGTCCAGAGTATCTGCTTTGTTGGAAAGGCTGTTGCAAAGGGAGGACAGGCGGGAAACCAGCTTGATTTCGCTTTCGCAGGTAATGTCCGGGCAGAGCTGGCGGGTGGCAAGCGCAGTCTCGCTCAGGCGTTTAATATAGGTATAAACAGCCGGGAGAATGTCCTTGTGCACCATTTCCAGCATGGTGAGCGCCTCGATGGAAATCACCTTGCAGTAATTTTCAAGCATAATTTCACAGCGGGAGCGAACCTCCGCCTCACTGAAAATGTGGTGTTTGGTGAACAGCTTGATGTTCTTCTCCGCGCAGAAATAGGGCAGTGCCTCCGCAGAGGAGTGCAGATTCAGCAGGCCGCGTTTTTTTGCTTCCTGAATCCACGCGTCATCATAGCCGTTGCCGTTAAAGATGATGCGTTTATGCGCTTTAACGGTATCCTTAATCAGCTTATTTAAAGTGGTTGTGAAATCATCCGCTTTTTCAAGAATATCCGCAAACTGTTCGAGTTCTTCGGCTACAATTGTGTTCAGCACGATGTTGGGGCCTGAAATGGAGAGAGAAGAACCCAGCATACGAAATTCAAACTTATTTCCGGTAAACGCAAACGGTGAGGTTCTGTTGCGGTCGGTGGTGTCTTTGGGGAAGTGCGGAAGGACATCCACGCCAATCTCCATTTCAACTTTGCCCTGACCGTTATAAGCGCTGTCGGTATCAATCGCTTGCAAAACTTCCGTCAGCTCTGTGCCGAGGAACATGGAAACGACAGCGGGGGGAGCCTCATTTGCTCCGAGACGGTGGTCGTTTCCGGCGGTTGCAACCGATACGCGAAGCAGATCCTGATATTCGTCAACAGCTTTGATCACTGCGGTTAAAAATAATAGGAACTGTGCGTTCTCATACGGTGTTTTGCCGGGATCGAGAAGGTTTACACCATCCGTGGTGGAAATCGACCAGTTGTTATGTTTGCCGGAGCCGTTCACACCCGCAAAAGGTTCTTCGTGAAGGAGGCAAACCAGCCCATGTTTTGAAGCTACCTTTTTCATCAGCTCCATTGTAAGTTGGTTGTGGTCGGTGGCAACGTTGGTGTTGGTAAAGATGGGAGCCAGTTCGTGCTGAGCGGGGGCCACCTCATTATGCTCTGTCTTCGCCAGAATGCCCAGCTTCCAAAGTTCTTTGTCCAAGTCCTCCATAAAGGCTTTGACGCGGGGCTTGATGGCGCCGAAATAGTGGTCTTCCAGCTCCTGCCCTTTTGGGGGCTTCGCGCCGAACAGCGTTCTGCCGGTATAAATGAGGTCTTTGCGTTTATCAAATACTTCTTTGTCTATTAAAAAATATTCCTGCTCCGGGCCGACAGTGGTGACTACACGGGTAGCATCCGTATTACCGAACAGGCGAAGAATCCTGAGTGCTTGTGTGTTGATTGCCCCCATGGAGCGCAGCAAGGGAGTTTTCTTATCCAGCACTTCTCCGCTGTAGGAGCAGAACGCGGTTGGAATGCACAGCACATCTTCTTTGATAAATGCGTAAGAGGTGGGGTCCCATGCGGTATAGCCGCGCGCTTCAAACGTGGCGCGCAGTCCGCCGGATGGAAAAGAGGAGGCATCCGGCTCGCCTTGGATCAGCTCCTTGCCGGAAAATTCCATGATGATGCTGCTGTCACCAACAGGCGAGATAAAGCTGTCGTGTTTTTCGGCAGTGATACCGGTCATCGGCTGGAACCAATGGGTAAAATGCGTTACCCCTTTCTCGATCGCCCAGTCTTTCATGGCGTTGGCCACAACGTTAGCGACAGAAATGTCTAGCGCCTTGCCGTCCTGGATTGTTTTTTTCAATTCCTTGTAAGTTTCTTTGGGAAGGCGTTCTTTCATAACAACATCATTAAACACCATGCTGCCGAAAAGTTCCGGTACGCTGTTCATAAAACACAACTCCTTTTTATGATTGTACAAAACAAAAAAGACGCCTGCGAACCCAACCGGTTCGCAAGCGCCTTTGCTTTCGATAGTCCTAGTATATTCTAGGAAAATTAAATTGTCAATACGTTTTGCAAGTTTCGTGAATATGTCCTGCATATTGGGGTGTGGTTTTTTCGCTTATAGTGGAATTTAACAAGAACTCAGCAGGATATGCATTTTAACATGCAAATTTCTTGACAAAAGGTTCTCTTATTTAGTATGATGGTAGTACTGAACAAAGGCGTTCATAAAAAGTGTTTTGTTGTGATAACGAAATGCTTCTTATGAACGCCTTATTTTTTGACTGTTTATCTTGAATGGGGGTTTCAACTATGTTACAGGAAGAGTTCAACCCGCGACAGCGTGAGGGAATCATACGCATCCCCTCCGGCTGCGCAATTTCCGGCATTTTTAACCGGGATGGAAAACGCATTTCAGGCCGTGCCATCATTGATTCCATTGCGACCATGCACGACCGTTCCAACGGACTTGGCGGCGGATTTGCCGGCTATGGCATCTATCCGCAGTATAAAGACCTGTATGCGTTCCATGTATTTTATGACACACAAGCGGCCAAAAATGCCTGCGAGACGTTTCTCGACAAGTATTTTGACATTGTAAATCTGTCAAAAATTCCGGTCAAACGCATGCCGCAAATTACGAATGAACCGTTAATCTGGCGATATTTTGTGAAGCCCCATCATACACGTTTAGAAGAAAGCCAGCTCGACGAGCGGGAATATACCGCGCGCTGTGTCATTCGGATCAACACTACCATTGAGGGAGCCTACGTCTTTTCCTCCGGAAAAAACATGGGTGTTTTCAAAGCGGTGGGTTTCCCCGAAGACGTCGGCGAATTTTACCGTCTCGCGGATGAATATGAGGGATACTGCTGGACCGCGCACGGCCGTTATCCCACCAACACACCCGGCTGGTGGGGCGGCGCGCACCCTTTTGCGATGCTCGATTACTCTATCGTGCATAACGGTGAAATTTCTTCCTACGACGCGAACCGCCGTTACATGGAGATGTTCGGCTATCGCTGCACCCTGCTTACCGACACCGAGGTTATCACCTATATGATCGATTATCTTGTGCGGCGTCAGGGACTTTCCATGGAGGAAGCCGCCGGTGTCATCGCGGCACCGTTCTGGAAAACCATTGAAAGCTATCCGCCTGAAAAGCGCGAGCAGTTCACCTATCTGCGCAACGCGTTTTCCAGCCTGCTGATTACCGGGCCGTTTTCGATTCTCCTTGGATTCAGCGGCGGCATGATGGCGCTCAATGACCGTCTGAAGCTGCGTTCCATGGTCATCGGAGAAAAGGACAGAACCGTTTATGTTGCCAGTGAAGAATGCGCCATCCGTGTCATTCAGCCCGACTTGGATAAACTCTGGGCTCCGCGCGGCGGCGAACCTGTCATTGTGACACTGGACAAAGGAGGTGCACTCTAATGTTTGCAAATGATTTTATCTATCCGGAATATGAACTGGTACGCAATAACGATACCTGTATCACCTGTCGCGTGTGTGAGCGCCAGTGCGCCAACGAGATCACCCGCTATGACGAGGAGCGCAACCTCATGATCAGCGACAGCAGCAAATGTGTCAACTGCCACCGCTGTGTTTCTCTCTGCCCCACCCGCTCCATCAAAATTGTAAAGAGCGATGATACCTATAAATTAAACGGCAACTGGTCGTCCAACACGATTTCTTCGATTATCCGCCAGGCCGGAACAGGCGGCGTTCTGCTTTCCTCGATGGGCAACCCGGAAAACTTCCCGGTCTACTGGGACAAAATGCTGATCAACGCTTCCCAGGTCACCAACCCCTCCATTGACCCGCTGCGCGAGCCGATGGAGACCAAGACTTTCCTTGGTTCAAAACCGACCAAAATTGAGCGCGACGCCGACGGAAAAATCATCAACAATCTGACCCCGCAGCTTGAGCTTTCCGTCCCTATTATGTTCTCCGCCATGTCCTACGGTTCCATCTCCTACAACGCGCACGAGTCTCTTGCGCGTGCGGCCACCGAGCTTGGCATCTTTTACAATACGGGCGAGGGCGGCCTGCATGAGGACTTCTACAAATACGGGCCAAACACCATTGTACAGGTCGCTTCCGGCCGGTTCGGCGTGCATAAGGAGTATCTGGAGGCGGGCGCTGCAATTGAGATCAAAATGGGGCAGGGCGCAAAGCCCGGCATCGGCGGACACCTGCCCGGCGCCAAGATTGTCGGCGACGTTTCCCGCACCCGCATGATTCCGGAAGGCAGCGACGCCATCTCCCCCGCGCCTCATCATGATATCTATTCCATCGAAGACCTGCGCCAGCTGGTCTACTCGCTGAAAGAGGCCACCGCCTATCAAAAACCCGTCATTGTAAAAATTGCGGCAGTGCACAATGTCGCGGCCATAGCGAGCGGCGTTGCCCGCTCCGGCGCGGATATCATCGCCATTGACGGATTCCGCGGCGGCACCGGCGCGGCGCCGACCCGCATCCGCGACAACGTGGGCATTCCGATTGAGCTCGCGCTTGCGGCTGTCGATTCCCGCCTGCGCGACGAGGGCATCCGCGGCAATGTTTCGATTGTTGTGGGCGGTTCTGTCCGTTCTTCTTCCGATATTATCAAGGCAATCGCACTCGGCGCGGACGCCGTTTATATTGCCACCTCCGCTCTGATCGCGATTGGCTGCCATCTCTGCCGCAGCTGTCAGGCCGGCAAATGCAACTGGGGAATTGCGACCCAGCGCCCCGAGCTTGTCAAGCGCCTGAACCCGGATATCGGTTCCCAGCGGCTGGTTAACCTTGTAACCGCGTGGGATCACGAGATCAAGGAAATGATGGGCGGCATGGGCATCAACTCGATTGAAGCGCTGCGGGGCAACCGCCTGATGCTGCGCGGCGTCGGACTATCCGAAAAAGAGCTTGAAATCCTCGGCATCAAGCACGCCGGCGAATAAGGAGGGGCATCATTATGAAACGTGTCTATGTCAATGAAAAATGGTGCCTCGGGTGCCATCTGTGCGAATATAACTGCGCGTTTGCCAATTCCGGCTGCGACGACATGGTCAAGGCTCTAAAAAACATCACCATCAATCCCCGCATTCGCATTGAAGAAAAAGGAGCTATCAGCTTTGCCGTTTCCTGCCGCCACTGCGACGAGCCGCTCTGTGTCAAAGGGTGCATCACCGGTGCGCTCACTGTTGGAGAAGACGGCGTTATCACGATCGACCAAGACAAATGCGTCGGCTGCTTCACCTGCATCCTTTCCTGCCCCTACGGTGCAATCATGCCGTCGGGCACGGGCCACGCCATTCAGAAGTGTGAGCTGTGCATCAACAACGCAGGCGGGGAACCCGCCTGCGTCAAAGGCTGCCCCAACCGCGCAATCGTATTTGAGGAAAGGAGTGAAGAGGCATGAAGTATGTCATCATCGGAAATTCCGCCGCAGCCGTGGGCACGGTGGAAGCAATCCGCAAACTGGATACCAAGGGTTCCATCACGCTGATCTCCAGCGAGGCTTATCACACCTATTCACGCCCGCTGATCTCCTATCTGCTGCAGGGCAGGACAGACGAGCAGCGCATGAAATACCGCGGCGACGATTTTTATGAACAGAACGGCGTGGAAGCAATGCTGAACACGACCGTTTCGGCAATCGACGCCAAGAAAAAAGAAGTTTCCACCGCTGATGGAAAAACAATCGCCTATGACAAGCTGCTGGTCGCGACCGGAAGCAAGCCGTTTGTCCCGCCGATGAGCGGTCTAAAGGACGTTCCCAACCGGTTCACCTTTATGTCGCTCGATGACGCGCACGCGCTGGAACAGGCGCTCGACCCGCAGGCGCGCGTGCTGATTATCGGCGCGGGGCTGATTGGGTTAAAATGCGCGGAAGGGATTGCCGATAAGGTCGGCTCGATTACAGTCGTCGATCTGGCGGACCGTATTCTGCCCTCCATTCTGGACGAGGCCGGTTCCGCTATGATGCAGCCCCACATTGAGTCGCACGGAATCGCTTTCCGGCTTTCCGACAGCGTCAAGGCTTTCACACCGGATACCGCGACGCTGCAAAGCGGCGAGGTTATCGGGTTTGACCTTCTTGTCATCGCGGTAGGCGTGCGCCCCAACACAGAACTGGTGAAAGAGGCGGGCGGTAAAGTGCGCCGCGGAATCGTGACCGACCTGCACTGCGCGACCACCCTGCCCGACGTCTGGGCGGCGGGCGACTGCGCCGAAAGCCTTGACATCACCATCGGTCAAGAACGCATTCTCGCGCTTCTGCCGAACGCTTATATGCAGGGAGAATGTGCGGGCATCAACATGGCGGGCGGCGAAAAGCTGTATGACCATGCCATCCCAATGAACGCCATCGGCTTTTTTGACCTGCATATCATAACCGCCGGCAACTACGCGGGCGTCAGCACGGTTACAGAAGGAGAAGCCACCTACAAACGTCTGGTTGTCAACGACAACAGGCTGGTTGGCTACATTCTGATTGGCGCGGTGGAGCGGGCAGGGATTTACACCTCACTAATCCGTAACAAGACACCGCTTGACACCATCGATTTTGAACTGATCAAGGAAAAGCCGCAGCTGATGGCCTTCTCCAAGGTGGAACGCCTGCGGCAGCTGGGAGGGGTCAAACAATGAAACTGACTGTCGGAAACATGCACTTTCAAAAGCTGAATGAAGAAATCCGCGCCTGCGCCGACAAAGAAGTCCTGTTGGAAAACTGCATCGGCCAGCGCTATATCGGCAGCGGGCTGAGCGACAAGAATATCCGGGTTGGCGGGATTGCCGGAAATGCTCTGGGCGCCTATCTCGGAGGCGGCAGCATCGTCACTGAGGGCAACGCGCAGGACGCGACGGGCGACACCATGAATGACGGCACCATCATCGTAAACGGTTCCTGCGGTGACGGCGCGGGCTACGGCATGCGCGGCGGAAAAATATTCATCCGCGGCAACATCGGCTACCGCGCGGGGATTCACATGAAGGCTTATCAGGAAAAACTGCCCGTCATGGTGATCGGCGGCTGCGCGGGCAGCTTTCTCGGCGAATATCAGGCAGGGGGCGTCATCATTGTCCTCGGCCTGCACAGGTCGGAAGATGCTCCGGTTACAGGCTATTTCTGCGGAACAGGCATGCACGGCGGAAAGATTTTTCTCCGCAGCGAAACAGAGCCCGTTGGCCTGCCCAAGCAGATTGACATTTCAGAAGCAACCGCTTCCGATCTTGCGGAAATTGACAGCTATCTCAATGAATTCTGCCAGCATTTCGGAGAAGATAAGACCGAAATCCTTTCCTCCAAATTTTTTGTACTGACTCCGAATAGCAAAAATCCATACAAACAGCTTTATACCATTTATTGATTATGGTATTATATAGGCAATCCTATCGTTGCCCGCGATGCGGCGGAAACGTGTTGTGAAAGAAGGTTCAGCCATGGATTATACGGTTAGCGAAGTCCTGCAATACGTTGCGGAAAATGACGTAAAGTTTGTCCGTCTGGCGTTTTGCGACATCTTCGGTACGCCAAAAAATATCTCCATTCTTTCCAGTGAGCTTGCCAGAGCTTTTGCGCAGGGCATTTGCTTTGACGCCTCAGCTGTGGACGGTTTTATGAATGTGGAGGAATCCGACCTGCTGCTTTTCCCCGACCCCACGACGCTGGCAGTATTGCCCTGGCGACCTGCGCAGGGCCGGGTAGTGCGCCTGTATTGCGACATCCGGCATCCGGACGGCCGCCCGTTTGAGGGCGACTGCCGTCAACTTCTCAGGCAGGCAGTGCAGCAGGTCTCCTCCGCCGAATTTGAGTGCAAGTTTGGCGCAGAATGTGAATTTTATCTGTTTGAAATGGATGAAAAAGGCTGCCCGACCGAAGTTCCCCACGATAATGCGGGCTACTGCGATATCGCACCGCTCGACAAGGGTGAAAATGTACGGCGGGAAATCTGCCTGACGCTGGAGGAAATGGGGATCTACCCGGAAACTTCTCATCACGAGCAGGGGCCCGGCCAGAATGAAATCGACTTTAAGTTCTCCGACCCGCTTACCTGTGCGGATAACTTGATCACCTTCAAATCGGTGGTCCGCACGATTGCGGCGCGCAACGGGCTGTTCGCCACCTTTATGCCCAAGCCGATTGCTGATAAAAGCGGAAGCGGGCTGCATATCAACATGTCGCTCTATAAGGACGGCCGCAATATGTTCACCCATGAAAAAGAGCAGCACAGTTTTGCTTTTCACAGTTTTATTGCAGGCATTCTGGCTCATATTTCTGAAATGACCCTTTTCTTAAATTCCACGACCAATTCCTACGCCAGATTCGGCTGCTACGAAGCGCCCAAATATATTACCTGGTCGCGTGAAAACCGCTCGCCTCTGGTTCGCATTCCGGCGGCAAGCGGGGACTATTCCCGCATGGAGCTGCGCTCCCCCGACCCGCTGTGCAATCCTTACCTTGCCTTCACGCTCCTGCTCGGCGCAGGAATTGAGGGTATTCAGAGCAAACTGGAGCTTTGCCCACCCGCAGATTTCAACCTGTTCACCGCCGACCCGCAAACGCTGTCCAGATTTGATGTCCTGCCGAAAAATTTGGGAGAAGCAGTGGAAGCTGCCGCATCCAGCGCTTTTGTGGCGCGGTATCTGCCGCAAAAGACGATCGAGAAAATGGTTGCGTCCAAGCGCAGCGAATGGCAGAATTGTGAATTCGTTGGAGATCGGGTCGAATATGAGCACGTCCTCTATTTTTCGCGTTTATAACGGCGCTCTCCGGCTGATGACTGCCGTACTGGCAGCATCTGAAAAAAATAAGGTTAACAGGGGGGTGACGTTGTGGGCAGCATCCTTGTACTATCCAGTTCCGCTCAGGGACAGAGTCTGCTTGCCGATTTGCTGAAAGCTGCCGGAAACACCGCGCCTGTTTGTGCTTCCTCCGGAAGTGAGGCCCGGCGGATGCTTGTGGATCAGGAATTTGAACTCATTATTATTAATGCGCCCTTGTCTGACGAATTCGGGCATGAATTTGCCATTTCTGCCACCCAGCGCAGCTCCGCCGGCATCATTTTACTGGTGAAAAGTGAACTGGCGGACGACGTTTCTGCCCGTGTGGAGGACTATGGTGTCCTTGTGGTTTCAAAGCCAATCGGCCGCCCGCTCTTCTATCAGGCGCTGAAGCTCGCGGAGGCTTCCCGCAAGCGCCTGATGGGGCTGCAATCGGAAAACACCCGGCTGCAATCCAAAATTGAAGAAATCCGTCTGGTGGACCGGGCAAAATGCGCTTTGATCCAATATCTCGATATGACCGAGCAGCAGGCGCACCGGTATATTGAAAAGCAGGCGATGGATCTGCGCACCACCCGCAGGATCGTTGCCCAGAATATTTTACAGACCTATGAAACCTAAAAAGCGTCCCGCATATGCGGGACGCTTTTTAAGTTTCAGGTATTCTTTTTTTCTTGCTCATCCAAATTCCGATGATTGCAGTTTTTCGAGCAGCCGGCACAGCCCTGACATCCCCCACAGCCGCCTCTATGCCGAATTGCATGCCGCACCGCCAGAACCGCAAGTACCGCAAGCAAGCCTATTATCAGCCAGTCACCGATTCCCACATTAGCCGCCTCCTATCGAATCAAAAAACTTGCCGCACGGTAAAACGCATACGCCGCCAGCCAAGCGATTGCAGACTGGCAGAACGCCACCTGCAAAGCTGCCCAAACGCCGCCCAATTCGCGTTTCACAGCCGCAATTGCCGCCACACAGGGCGTATACAGCAGCGTAAAAACCAGAAAGGATCCTGCGGAAAGCGGAGTAAACATCTGCGACAGTGCCGCAGGCAGTTCCGCAGTGGAGCTGCCCGTCAGCACGGCAAGCGTGCTGACAACCGCCTCTTTCGCGGTGAAGCCGGTGATCAGCGCGGTGGAGGCCCGCCAGTCCCCAAAGCCGAGCGGAGCAAACAGCGGCGCGATCCGGCGTCCAATGGAGGCAAGCATGCTGTCCGCGCTGGAAACAACAACATTGAACCGGCTGTCAAAGGTCTGTAAAAACCAGATTACAATGGTAGCCACAAAGATGATCGTAAATGCGCGCGTTAAAAAGTCTTTCGCCTTGTCCCAAATCAGCAGCCCGACACTTTTTGTGCTTGGCATCCGGTAGTTCGGAAGTTCCATGACGAAAGGCACTGGCTTTCCGTGAAAAACCGTACTTTTCAGCAAAAGGCCAACCAGAACACCGATCAACATACCGCCTGCGTATAGCAAAATCATGACCAGCGCCCGGTAGTGCGGGAAAAATGCCATGGTAAACATTGCATAAATAGGCAGTTTGGCGCTGCATGACATGAACGGTGTCAGCAGGATGGTCATCTGACGATCTCTCTCCGAGGATAGCGTACGGGTGGCCATAATCGCAGGAACCGAGCAGCCGAATCCGATCAGCATTGGGACAAACGAGCGCCCCGAAAGGCCGATTTTACGCAGCAGCTTATCCATCACAAACGCGACACGCGCCATATACCCGCTGTCCTCAAGCAGCGAGAGAAAGAAAAACAGCGTAACAATCGTGGGCAAAAATGAAAGCACACTGCCAACGCCTGCAAATACACCATCAATGACCAGGCTATGTACGACCGGATTGATACCGTAAGCAGTCAGCCCACGGGAAACAGCGCCGGTAATCAGATCAATATCATAAGAAAGCAGGTCGCTTAAAAAGCTACCGATCACACCAAATGTGAGCCAGAACACCAGCAGCATCACCGCGAGAAAAATGGGAATTGCCATATATTTATGGGTCAGCAGGCCGTCGATGCGGACGCTGCGCGCATGCTCCTTGCTTTCGCCGCATTTCACCACGCATTCCTCACAGAGCTGGCCGATAAAGGTATAGCGCATATCCGCAAGAGCCGCCTCGCGGTCGGTCCCCAGTTCCCGCTCCATTTCCTTTACGCTGTGCTCCACCATATCCTTTTCATTTTCGGAAAGGTTCAGCTGCCCAAGCATGGGGCTGTCCCCCTCTACCAGCTTGGTAGCGGCGAACCGGGAAGGAACGTGAATCCGGTCTGCATGATCTTCCACAAGATGCGCAATTGCGTGAATCGCACGGTGCACAGCACCCGAGCAGAAATCCATCCGTTTGGGAACCTGCCGCTCTCTGGCCACCGTGATGGCTGTATCAATGAGTTCGTCAATGCCTTCGTTTTTAGCCGCCGATATGGGGATTACGGGAACTCCCAGCTCCTGCTGCATCTTTAGGATTTTAATGGTTCCGCCGTTGCCCCGCACCTCATCCATCATATTCAGTGCAATGACCATAGGAATATTCAGCTCAATAATTTGCATGCTAAGATAGAGGTTGCGTTCTATATTCGTGGCATCCACGATATTAATGACTCCATCCGGATGGTCTTTTAGCAAAAAATCCCGTGTTACAATTTCCTCGTTCGTGTAAGGAGACAGCGAATAGATGCCTGGCAGGTCAACAACGGTCACATCCCTGTGTCCACGAATCACGCCGTCCTTGCGCTCAACCGTAACGCCGGGAAAGTTTCCCACATGCTGATTCGAACCGGTAAGCTGGTTAAACAAGGTTGTTTTGCCGCAGTTTTGATTCCCGGCCAATGCAAAAACCATCAAACAGCCTCCTCCACTTCAATTTCGCGGGCATCTTCCAAGCGAATTGTCAGCTCGTATCCGCGCAGATGCAGTTCGATGGGGTCTCCCATCGGCGCCACCTTGCGCACCATGATCTTCGTCTTGGGCGTAAGCCCCATATCCAGCAGATGACGGCGCAGAGCGCCGCTGCCCCCCACTTTGACGATGACCGCATCATGTCCGATTTTTAATGTATCTAAAGTCATCCGAATAACGTCTCCCCAATCATATTTACAGAGGCTTTCTCACGTAAAACCGCCGTTAGCCGCGGCTTACATATTACCTTTTTTCAGCCGCTTTGTCAAGCAAGCAAAGAAGTCCCAATTGCCTGTCCATTTACAAAAAGTTTACGAATTCGCTAAAAATTTGCTATGTTTTTCGCGGTTTTGATTGACTTTATAGCACAATCTGCGATACACTAGAAATGTATAGTCGGCAATTCCTTTTTTGGGGCTGCCGTAAGAAAGGAATTGACGAAAATGGAATATAAACTGGTTGTTGACAGCTGTTGTGAGCTGATACCGGAACTTCAAAGCCTGAATCCTGAAACCGCTCCACTTTCTATGCTGCTAGACGGCGTCAATTATATCGATGATGAACTGCTGAATATCAATCACTTTATCAGCGCCATGCGGTCGAGCAAAAATGTTGCGAAATCAGCTTGTCCGTCGCCGGAGGTGTTTGCAGAAAAATTCCGCAACGGGATGAATGTTTTTGCCATTACCATTTCCTCAAAACTCAGCGGCTCCTATAATAGTGCTCTGGTTGGGGCAAAAATGGCGATGGAGGGGTGCCCGGAGCGCAGAATTCACGTATTTGATTCTCTTTCGGCATCTGCGGGAGAAATTGCAATCGGGCTCAAAATCAAAGAGTGCGTGGATTTAAAAATGGATTTCGATTCCATTGTTAAGACCGTTACCGAATTTACGAACGGAATGAAGACCTTTTTTATCCTCGACACATTAGAGACTCTGATTAAAGCCGGGCGGGTGAGCCGAATTGCCGGTTATGCCGCTTCTGTCATGTCGCTGCGGCCGATTATGTGTGCTGATAACGGTATGATCAGGCTGTACGAAAAAGCACGCGGTTCTGTTCGTGCTTTTACCCGTCTGGTGGACCTGATCGGAGAAAGCTGCACCAATTTTGCCGAGCGCACGCTGGTAATCACCCATTGCAATAACGAGCGGCAGGCGCACTTCATTCAGGCGGAAGCACAGCGCCGGTTTCATTTTAAAGAGATTAAAGTGACTTCCACCGCCGGACTGAGCACCATGTATGCCAACGAGGGTGGCGTTATCATCGCATTTTAACTCAATTGAATACACAAAAACAGCCGCCCGATGGGCGGCTGTTTTTTATGCGTGATCTTCCTTGATGCTGCCGGATTTATAGGCCTGCAGCAGACATTTCAGATCGTCAATATTGTGCTGCAGACACGCCCCGTTATCGGTTTCCTCGATTTTAATACGGGATTCCATGCGGTCAAACACAACCGTCGTGGAAAAGATATCCTTATTACGTTCAATCGCGTCTTTTGTGGTTGAAAACGGCTCATGCGCGGCAATCCGGATTCCCCAGGAATTATAAATCAGCGTATAACCTGCGATTCCCGTGGTCGGCTGATAAGCACGGCAGAACCCTCCGTCAATCACGATTAAGCGCCCGTGCGCCTTGATTGGATTTTCGCCGTCTTTGGACTTGACCGGCACATGCCCGTTGACGATATGACAGTGGGGCCCCCTGAGGCCGAACTCCTCCAAAATACGCTCACAGACACCCTCGTCGTTGTAATAAGAATAATAAGGATTTTTTTCTTCTGTCCAACTGGAATCATCGGCCACCAGACTGCGTTCAAACGTCGCAATGTGGTCGCGCCCGAACAGCGGGGAATTGCGCCCGCACCAGAGAAACCACAAAAAGTCCTTACCGAACTGTTTTTCCTTCGTTCCCTGCTTTGCGTAGTAGCCCTGCCGCGCGATTGCCTCCGCCTGATCCATAAACGATTTTCCGGAAATCCCTCCGCACCCAATGTCGAATTTCATAAAGGAGCCGTCCGGGTTCATCGGGATACATCCGTGGAACAGCAGATTCCCGTTAAAGCATTTATACAAACCGCCCTTTGAATAAAGAAATTTCACATGCCGCTGCAGTTTTTCACTGCGTAAAAAAGCAAATTTCAGCTGTTGCATGAGACTGGCTTCCTCATCGGAAAGCGCATAGGGATTTCCCCGGTCTATGGTCGGGAAAGCCGTGTCCAGCAGTGGATATTCGCATTCCCCGATTTGAACGGTTCCCTTTTCAAGATCCATTTTATCCAGCAGCAGGCGATCCGACATGCCAAACTGCGGATTGCGCAGAATCACCTGTCCTTCGAGCTTCTGAAGAATTACGGCAATCGCCTTGTGCATTCTGGCCGCCAGTTCCAGGTCCTTTGCGTTATAGGCTGCGGCACCGCCGCACATCTTGGGTGCAAAGCAGAAAGTGTCCACATCGCGGTAGACCTCATTCGCGAACAGCGCCAGCGGACGCAGGCTGATGCCGTAACCGGTCTCAATCACCTCCAGGTTGTTATAGGTGATCGAATTGTTGAGCACCGCCGCAATGCACGTCCGGCTCCCGGTTGCCGCACCCATCCAGAGCACGTCGTGGTTTCCCCATTGGATGTCAACGGAATGATGCTTCATCAGCAGGTCCATGATGATGTCGGCGCGCGGCCCTCTGTCAAAAATGTCTCCGACAATGTGCAGATGGTCGACTACCATCCGCTTAATCACACCGCACAGGGATTTTACAAAATCATCGGCGCGGTCGATGTCGATAATGGTGGAAATAATATTCTCATAGTAATCTTTTTTGTTATGAACCTCATAGTTTGTGTTGAGAAGCTCATCAATGATATAGCCATAATCCTTCGGCAGCGCCTTGCGCACCTTGGAACGCGTGTATTTGGAGGACACCAACCGACAGATCTCAATCAGCTGGTTCAATGTGATCTTATACCATTCATTCAGGTCTTTGACGGCTTCATGGATTTCTTCAAGTTTTTCTTCTGGGTAATAAATCAGCGTCGCCAGTCTGGCCCGTTCTTCCTTTGACACACTGTTTGCAAACAAAATATCGACCTTTTCGCGTACAGCCCCCGAGCAGTTGTTCAGAATATGTAAAAATGCCTCATATTCCCCATGCAGGTCGGACATAAAATGCTCGGTGCCTTTTGGCAGATTCAGAATCGCCTGCAAATTGATAATTTCTGTGCTGGCAGCCTGTACCGTAGGGTATTGGCGGGAAAGCAATTCAAGGTAACGAAGATCGTTTGCCTGTTGCTCTGTATGTTCCATTTTATCCACCCTTCGTCTTCGATGAATTCCGTTTGCGGCGGACAGCCGCTTTTTTATTTTCGTTCTTATTATCCCATGTTCGAGCCTGCGATGCAATCCACTTTTTCTATGGTGCGCATGCCCGCATCATGAAAGAAGCCGCCGGATTGGCGGCTTCTTTCATATCGTAATTTCTATGGCATTTCCGTCAGGGTCGACAATGCAGCTCTCATAATAGCCGTCTCCGGTGGTGCGCGGCGCGGAAACCAGACGGTGCCCGCCCTGTACCAGCCTGTCGGTCAAGGCGTCCACCGTTTCCCGGCTCCCGACGCTGAACGCAAGATGGGTAAACCCCGTAAACCCGGCCCCGGCGGCGCCGTCTTGCAGAGACGGCAGCCACATCAGTTCAAGCCGAGCGCCGTCATCAAATGTCAGAAAGTAGCTTTGCATTCCGGAGCTGCTTTGATAGCGATCATTGCTGGATGCACCGAAATAGGATTGATAAAAGTCACGCATCGCATCCAAATTGCGCGTATAAATAGCAATATGCTCTATTTTCATCACAGCCACCCTATACAAATAGTATTATAAATCGACAAAATAACCAATCAGGTGGGGAATTGCAGCTTGGCAAGGCAGCATTTGGTTTTACCCTGCGCGTCCGTATACTCAAACGCGCCCACCATTGTTTCGGGATGGTAAGAAACCAAATCGCTGAACACGGTTTCCATGACTATATTTCCCTTTCGGTCAATAAGGCAGATTTTACCGTTCATCTTCACAAACGTCACATTCTTCCCTTTCAGAAATTGGCCGGCGCTGTCAAATTTTGTATCGATTACCATCTGACCGGCACGGTCAATGTAACCCCATTTTTCGCGCTGGGTCATGATCAAATGGTACGGTTCTTCGCTCTTTCCGTCGTTGAATACGATGGTATATGTGTCCGGAATAACGATCGCGCCTTTTCCGCTGACAATTCCATAAAGCGACTGCCCGTCGCCTTCCAGCACATAATAGCCTTTTTCCAGCGCGCCGTCATGATTGGAAACCATCCTGTCGTACCTTGCGGAAATG
The DNA here is from genome assembly GCA_963519235.1 of uncultured Oscillospiraceae bacterium. GTDB lineage: Bacteria > Bacillota > Clostridia > Oscillospirales > Ruminococcaceae > Anaerotruncus. Next base: position 62,585 of record CAUQLV010000002.1, on the reverse strand, counting down.
AGAATATTGCCCTCCTCATCCAACACGCCGAATTTCCCCTTGTGCTCATAAGCGGCACACCCGTCGTCACCAAACGCATAAACATAATCATACATCGGTTCGATGGCAGGCTCACTGCCCGAAAGGTCTGTAAAGGCTCCCCACTTGCCATTCTTTTCTACGCTTGCGCTGGAATCATAAAGCTCCACATCGTCCCATTCCGGCTTGATGAGCACATCGCCGTTTAAATCCAGAACGCCCTTTTTTCCGTTTTTGGTAAAAACCGCGGCCTCGCACTGTTCGTTAAACTGGTCAATCTCCCCGAACTGGGGTTCAACCCTATAGTCACCGTCCGGCTCGCAGATTCCCCATTTTCCAGAACTCTTCACCAGAATCAGGTTGGCCGCAATAGACGGCCGCACCTCTTCGCACGCAAAATTCTTGACCGGGCGCATCTGTTTGTCATAAAAACGCAGCATGCCATTTTCGAACAGCAGCACATTTTCCGGGAACACGGTCAGCTGATCGCCTCTCGAATAGGTCAGCAACACCTTGCGGTCCCTGTTCACCAGCTCGTAGGTGTCCCCCGTCTCACAGATAAAGGTGTCGTTGCGCTGGGACTGGATGCTGTCATATTGAAACGGCAGCAGTTCTTCGCCCGTGCGGCCGTCCACCACGCCATATTTTCCGTCTTTGCGCAGCGCCACGCCGCTGTTGCCATCACGAAAGGTCCAGCTTTCACCGTCATCATCAAAGATAAAATCGGTCATGATCTTTCCGTTTTCATTTGCGAGGGCAAATTTTTCGCCCTCCTTGCTTTTCAGCTCAAAATAATCCGCTGTCAGAAAACCGCGGTGACCGTCCCGATCCAGTTTCTGATGTACACTGTATTGCGCGGGGGTAATCAGTTCGATGCCATAACCGGAAGCCGACGAAAACAGCATCTCCGGCAGGCTGACCGCCTCAGGCGTTGTCGCGGGCAGGCCCTCCGGCATCGGTGCGGGATCATCCCGGGAAGAATCCTGCTGTGCGGAGGAATCGCCTTCAATCGGAACCGGGCGCGGCTGCGCGCCGGCACCCGAAGAATCCGAAACGGACGGTTCCTGCGGTGCATCCGCCGGCTGCGTGCTTTGGCAGCTTGATAAAATCAGCGGAATCATGAGCAAAAAGGCCAATAGTTTTCGTATCATAACATTCCCCTTTCAAGGGCCGACTGTTTTCCGGTTTTCAAGGTGTTTTTTCTTCTTATCCGTATCGCATATACGCGTATAGTCTATAAATATCAGTGTCGGATTTTTGCCAAATTCCTGCGTAGCTCTGAAATTTTGCCTAAAATGCGCGCAAATGCGAAAACGTCTCGCCAATTTGGGCCTGAATCAGCAAATCCGCCTTTGCATCCAGCGGCGTGGGCGATTTGTTGATAACCACCAGCCTGCCCCGGCAATAGTTGACCAGCCCCGCCGCCGGATAAACGGCAAGTGAGGTGCCCCCCACGATCAGCAGATCAGCCTGTTCCAGCGCGCGCACCGAGCGCGCAAGGGTGTCCCCGTTAAGGCTTTCCTCATAAAGCACCACGTCAGGCTTGATGATTCCTCCGCAGGTGCAGCGGGGGATTCCTTTGGAATTGAGGATTGCCTCCACGCCGTAAAATTTTGCGCAGGTGTTGCAGTAGTTGCGCAGCACAGAGCCGTGCAGCTCCAGCACGTTGCGGCTCCCGGCAGCCTGATGCAGCCCGTCGATATTCTGCGTAATGACCGCCGTCAGCTTTTCGGCCGCCTCGAGTTTTGAAAGCTTTTGGTGGGCTGCGTTGGGTTTTGCCTGCGGGCAGAGCATTTTTGCCCGATAAAACCGGAAGAATTCCTCCGGGCTGCGCTCAAAAAAGCGGTGGCTCAAAATGGTCTCGGGAGGGTAGGCATAATTTTGGCGGTACAGCCCGTCCGTACTGCGGAAATCGGGGATGCCGCTTTCGGTTGACACCCCGGCGCCGCCGAAAAACACCGCTCTTTTGCTTTCCTCCAGCAGTTTTTGAAGCTGCTCCCAACTTTCCATTTTTTTGCCTTCTTTCACGCGGTCTGCCAGCCGCCGCCGTCGTTATAGGCGCGAAGCGTCCACGCAACGGCTCCGTCGTCTGTTTTTTCGTATTCCAGCATCATTTCCACCGCGTTATGCCCGTCTTCGGCATAGATATATGCATAGCGATCTCCGAACAGCGAAAAAGTGTCCGGATAATACCGCATCGTGCCGCCCAATTCCGCCTCAATCGGAATCAGCTCCGGTTTTTGCGCCAAATCCGCAAGCAGGGCGGCGGACTCCGCAGAATCTGCCGGCTGTTGTTCTTGCAGTTTGTCCAATTGGGCCTGCAAGGTGTCCCTTTCCTCTATGGCGACGCTCAGCTGGCTAAGCGCTTCCCTGCGCGCGTCCTCGCTGTTCTTCAGCCGGAAAGCGCCCACAAAAATCAGCACAAGGCACACACTCAGCAATAGCAGCGCCGCCCGTATCAGGATATTGCGCACAGATTTTTGCATGGCTGTCCCTCTTTTCCTCAAGCTCTGTCTTTTTTCCTGACTTTCACCTGATTGCCCTGCTCATCCACCAAACGGATTCTGTCAATCTGGTCGCTGAGACTTTGCTTCATAGAGGCGATATATGCCTCGCGCAGCATGGTGCGCTCCTTTTGCTCGGCTTCGGTTAGTTCCCTTTCCCGCGATAACCGGGTCAGCTCATTAATCCGTTCAATGTTTACCTGCTCCATCCAGTTCTCCTTTTTTCCCGCAATTGTACGGTCTCTATTTAATTATAGCAAACTGCGCCCGGTCTGTAAACGCTCCCGCCAATCGGGTGTTCAGGGTTTTTACAGCTGCACGCATCGAAACGGGTTTCCGATATCCTCCACAACGCGGCGGATATTCTCATAGGACATCCACAAAGTCGCGGTGTTTTCATTAGGATGGACACCCAAGCGCTGGTGCCCCTCAAGATCCTGGTCAAACACCACTTCCACTTTTGCACCGCGATCGTTCAGCACGCCCATTGGCGTCACCTCTCCCTGGTGCAATCCCAGAAAATGTTCCAGCAATTCCGCTGAAGCAAAGCTCAGCCGCCCCGCTCCCAGAATTTCCCCAAGGCGCCTGAGATCGACCTGTTTCTCTTTTTGTACTGCGACAAGAAAAAAGCGCCTTTTCTTTGCGTCGCGCAAAAACAGGTTCTTCACCACCTCGCCGTCAAGCGAGATACCGAGGCGTTCTATCTCGTCAATCGTAAATACCGCCGGGTGCTCCACCAGCTCATAAGATATGCCTAACGAGTCTAATCTTTTCAAAACAGCTTCGCGTTGCGTCATAGCGATTCCCCCATTTTTGTCAAAGCATACATCATTTATAGCATTGACAAAAATCATTTGCAACTATTCCAACAAATTTGAAAGACTTATCTTGACGAATGCTAAAAAAACAGTATAATAATATGTACAAATTGTATTCCACTCAAAATGAGAAAGACACTGAAGAGAAGAGTAGGGTTGGGAAGCTCCCACAGAGAGCCCCGTTTGGTGCAAAGGGGCGGAGTTGAAAAATCTGAACATGGTCTTGGAGTTGCACGGGCGAAATCTTTTAGTCCGTGACGGGTTCACCCGTTATAGTGACAGGCGGTTGAAGCTCTCTGCCGCTGTGAGGTTCCCACGCGCAAGCTGGGAGCGAAACAAGGTGGTACCACGAAGCACAGCTTTCGTCCTTGGATAACGTCCAAAGGATTGAAGGCTTTTTTTATTGCCAACTGAAGAAAACAGGGGGTCATCGCTTGATACAGATAAAGAATTTAAGCAAGGTATTTCAAGATAAATCCGGTGAAACAGTCGCTCTGAAAGATGTTAACCTGCACATTCAAAAAGGGGATATCTTTGGCATTATCGGCATGAGCGGCGCCGGAAAATCGACACTGCTGCGCTGCCTTTCCACATTGGAAAAGCCCACCTCCGGCAGTATCCTGCTGGACGGCACCGACCTTTCCACGCTTGTCGGTTCCCGCCTGATTTCGGCAAGGCGGAAAATGGGGGTCGTGTTTCAGGGCTACAACCTGCTTATGCAGCGGACAGTCCGGCAAAACATCGCATTCCCGCTGACCCTGTCCGGTTCCGACAAGGAAAGCGCCGTCAAACGGGCGAATGAGCTGCTCGAACTGGTCGGGCTCACCAGCAAGGCGGAAAACTATCCTTCTCAGCTTTCCGGCGGGCAAAAGCAGCGCGTAGCCATCGCGCGGGCGCTGGCTACCTCCCCGGAGGTTCTCCTCTGCGACGAGCCAACCTCAGCGCTGGACTCGCTGACCACAAAATCGGTTCTGGAGCTGCTTCACGACATCAATACAAAGCTGAATGTCACAATCGTCATCATCACCCACGAAATCTCGGTTGTGAAATCCATCTGTAACAAGGTCGCTGTCATTGACTCCGCAGAATTTGTCGAGTGGGGAGCCACGAAAGAGGTCTTTGAACACCCGAAAACGGATATGACCAAGCTTCTGCTGGGATATGAGGTGCTGAAATAATGACACAACTATTGACGCAGGGCACCATTGATACCCTGTATATGACCATCGTCTCCACTTTTTTCGCCTATTTGCTAGGGCTGCCTATGGGGGTTCTGCTCTCGGTAACCGGAAAAGGCGGCATTATGGAAAATCAGCCGTTTAATTCAATTTTCGGCTGGCTGATCAACATCCTTCGCTCCTTCCCGTTTGTCATCCTGATGATCGTTCTAATTCCGTTTACGCGTCTGGTCACCGGCAAAATGATCGGAACCAATGCCGCCTGCATCTCTCTGATTATCGCCGCAGCGCCGTTTGTCGCGCGTTTGGTGGAAAGCTCGTTCGCGGAAATTGACGTCGGCGTCATTGAGGCTGCCAAATGTATGGGCGCGACCAAATGGCAGATCGTCTTCCACGTAATGTTGACAGAAGCGGTCCCGTCCCTGATTCGGGGGCTTTCCATTACAACCATCACCCTCATTGGTTACTCCGCCATGGCGGGCGCCGTGGGCGCCGGCGGGCTCGGTGATATTGCCATCCGTTACGGTCTGCACCGCTATCAATATAACGTTATGATGCTCACCGTGTTGCTTTTGGTCGTTATCGTGTGCATTATCCAGATTATTTTTGATTATTTAGCCAATCATGTTGACAAAAGGAATCGGTAACCTTTCGCCGTGAGTGTACAGCACGGCCGGGTTGATATAGATTGCATACACTGAAAGAAATGAGGTAAGAAAATGAAAAATAACAAAAAACTGCTGGCGCTTTCCATGGCCCTGGCACTTACGCTTACCGCTGCGGCTTGCGGCGGAAAAACAGAATCTGCCTCCTCCGAGGCGGCGCCCGCATCTTCCCAGGCTGCTTCAAGCGAAGCTGCTTCCGGCGAAACCGTCACCCTAAAGGTCGGCGCTTCCCCGGCTCCCCATGCTGAGATTCTGGAATCGATTAAGCCCGCCCTCGAAAAGGAAGGCATCCAGCTCGAAGTTGTGGAGTTTACGGATTATGTGCTGCCGAACAAGGCGCTGGACGCCGGCGACATCGATGCCAACTATTTCCAGCACCTTCCCTATCTGGAAAACTTTAATCAGGAAAACGGAACCGACCTTGTATCCGCCGCTGCGATCCATTTTGAGCCGCTCGGCGTTTACCCCGGGAAATCTGCTTCTGTCGACGCACTGGCTGACGGAGCAAGCATCGCGGTTCCAAATGATCCTACCAACGAAGCCCGGGCACTGCTTCTTCTCCAGAAGCTCGGCGTAATCAAGCTCAAGGACGGCGCAGACCTCGAAAGCACCCCGATCGATATCGTGGAAAATCCGAAGAACATCAAATTTGAGGAAATGGAAGCCGCTCAGCTGCCGAACGTTCTGCCGGACGTTGACCTCGCAGTCATCAACGGCAACTATGCCGTATCCGCCGGTATTGCCGATAAGGTTCTTACCACCGAGGATAAGGAATCTGAGGCCGCAAAGGAATTTGCAAACATTATCGCCGTCAGAGCCGGCGACGATGCCCGTCCGGAAATCAAAAAGCTGGTAGAAGTGCTGCAGAGCGAAGAGGTTGCCAAGTTTATCAATGAAAAATATAACGGCACCGTCATCCCTGTGTTTTAAGCACAGCCCAAACCAATAAAAGAGCATTCTATTAACAGGAAGCCGGCGCTTTATGCGCCGGCTTCCTGTTTTATGAAGTTGCAGATACGATCCGCATATTGAAGAAACCCCTGGTCATTGGGATGCAGATAGCCGTCAGAAAAATACACCTTCTCATGATCCACCAATGTCTGCCCATCTATTGTATCAAAGCCACACACACGAGCAAGCCGACCGATCGAAGCGCAGATTTTCTGAAAGAGCTCCCGTTCCGGCTCTGAGGAAAGATCGGCACGCCAAATCGGCGGAATCACCACAATTTTCGCTTGGGGGTACAGTTTGCGGACAACGGCATAATAATCCGATGCACGGTCTGCGATTGCCTCTACCTCACGAAAGAGGCTGAAATCATTGGTACCATAAGCAATGAAAACGATGTCCGGGTCAAAATTGATCTTATGATCTAGCGATTTTTGCTCATAGTAAAATCCTCCCACCCCCTGGTTCAGCGTTTCGGCAGCCAGACGGCGCCCCAAAATGGCAGGGTAAGTCATCGAAGAATGCTGGCAGTGGATGCCCTGCGTAATGGAATCGCCCAAAAAAAGAATCCGTGTTTTAGCCGGAGAAACAGGCGCATAGTCGCCCAAATTGAGGTCGGAAATGCAGGCGCATGCCATTGCAGGCAGATAGATTTTAATCTTTGAAGCATTTCTACTTCTGCGTTCAAACTCAACGATACCGCTTGGATGATCAACCGAAACCGGAACGGTCTGAACAAGCTTGCCTTCTTCGTAAATATCAAATGTATTATCGTTGCGGGCAAAACTATGTGCACGATAATGAAAAGAAAGCATGCGCTGGCTTGTCACAAACTCCATTGTGATCCCCGACGTGCAAAGCGCGCGCTCGTATAGAAAGTTGTCCAAGCCCCGGTAAAAGTCCAATTGATCGTGTGTAAAACGAACTGGGTGAAATATTTGCCCTTTTAAAGTTTGAACTGAAAGGCAATTTCTGAACACATCGTCACACATAATTTTCCCCCCTAAAAAAGTCGGTGCATATTTGCAGAATTACCAAAAATACTTGAATATCCAGCAAATATATGTTAACATACTAGCATAGTTGGTTTTAAAAATCAAGAATTGGAGGGAAAACGATGCTTGAAGTTTCCCACCTGACGAAACGTTACGGCGATAAAATTGCAATAGAAGATCTTCACTTTACTGTTTCTGAAGGAGAAATTGTTGGGCTTCTGGGCCATAACGGCTCGGGAAAATCCACTACAATGAATATTATTGCCGGATGCCTTTCTGCTACATCGGGCAGCGTGCGCATAAACGGGTCGGATATTGTGGAATCCTCTTCCGAAGCAAAATCAAAAATCGGGTATTTGCCCGAAAATCCTCCTCTCTATCCGGATATGACCGTTAACGAGCAGCTGATTTTCGCAGCAAACCTGCGCGGAATTCCCAAGCAGAAGCGTGAAGAAGCAATTGCCTTGGCGTGTGAACAAGTGAATATCAAAGGTGTGCGCCGCAGGCTGATTAAAAATCTATCGAAGGGCTATCGCCAGCGCGTCGGATTTGCGCAGGTGCTTCTTGGGGAACCCGAGCTGCTGATTCTGGACGAGCCTACCGTGGGGCTTGACCCGCGCCAGATTATTGAAATTCGTGAAACCATCGCAAAATTAGGGAAAACCCACACCATTATATTGAGTTCTCACATTCTTTCCGAGATTGCCGCTGTTTGCAAACGGGTTGTCGTTTTAAGCAACGGAAGACTTGTCGCAGACGATCTTCCGGCAAAACTTGATGCAAAGATGTCTCCGGAAGGGAAACTGGTGCTGCGCGCAGATGGGACGCCCGAGCAAATTATAGCCGCGGTACAGGCGGTAACCGGGATGAAATCCTGTACACCGCAGGTCAGCCCAGAGGACGGGCAGGTCGAATTTATACTTGAAACACAAAGCGGCGAGGACATCCATCGCTCGCTTTTCTTTGCGCTGGCAGAGGCTCAGTGTCCGATCCGGCTGCTGAAACCACTGGAAACAAGCCTGGAGGATGTTTTCCTGCAATTGACTCAAGACAGGCGCTACGAGGAGGCAAACTAATGGGAGCTGTTTTTAAAAAAGAATTATGGCAGTACTTTCACTCCATGGTGGGCTATGTCTTTCTCTCTATTTTTTTGCTGCTGAGCGGATATTATTTTTCGGTCGGCAATCTGCTCAGCCAAAATGGAGATATCAAAGGATTCTTTTCATCCATTATTCTGGTAATTATGTTTTTGATTCCCATGCTCACCATGCGCTCTTTTTCGGAAGAGCGTAAAATGCGGACAGACCAGCTTCTGCTGGCTTCTCCGGTACCGCTAAGCAAGATCGTGCTTGGCAAATTTTTTGCCGTTCTGACTGTTTTCAGCGCCGGCCTTGCGGTTACACTCGCTTATATCGTAATTCTGGCGGCTTTTGGTTCCTTTGAATTTTTGGTTGTGTTCGGAAATTATTTTGGAACGCTGATCGCCGCCAGTGCGTTTATCGCGATTGGAATGTTCCTCTCCGCTCTGACAGAAAATCAGGTCGTTGCCGGGGTTATCAGCTACAGTACGCTTCTGGGGCTGTGGCTGATTGGATTCGTCGGCAGCTATATTGCGAAAGGGCCGATTCACATCCTCGTAACCTATCTGTCTTTAAGCAATAAATTCAACGAATTTGCCATGGGCATCTTCAGCATGTCCTCTGTGGTTTATTATGGCAGCATTACCATACTGTTTCTTTTTTTGACCACCCGGATACTGGAACACAGAAGATGGGAATAGGAGACGAATTAAATGAATAAGAAAAACAGTTATGCGGTTGTTTCGCTCCTGATCATCCTGTTGGCTGTGGGAATTACCGTGCTCGCAAATATCTGCGCGGCAGTCGGAACAGACCGTTGGGGCCTCAAATTCGACCTGACCGCAAATAAGCTCTATGCGCTTTCAGATGAAACAAAAAACATCGTTGCAGAGCTTCCCGAGCCTGTGACCGTAACGGTATTCAACACGCAGGAGGATTTCCTGCCGCTCCTGAAAGAGCTTTTTTTGCGCTACGATTTGGCCGGAGATCGGTTAACTGTGAGATATGTTGACCCTTATCAGGACCCCAACCTTGTGGATTTTTACAAGCAAAAGGGGTTTGAAATGGCTCTGGGCAGCGTTGCGGTGGAAGGAAAAAGCGGGCGGATAAAAGTATTGCAGACCGCGGATTTCTATGAGATTGACGGCGACACCAATACCGTAAAGAGCCTTGTGGCGGAACAGCAGATGACCTCCGCTTTGCTTTATGTCACCAATTCCCAAACGCCGCTCGTGCAATTTACGGACGGCCATAATGAGCAGCCTTCCGCGTCGCTGATGAAGCTGTTTGAACAAAATAATTATTTGATAAAAAGAACAACCCTCTCCGTTATGGGAATAGACGACTCTGCAAAAATACTGGTGATCGCCTCCCCTGTCCGCGATTTCTCTGCGGATGAAATTACCCAGCTGGACGCATTTCTGTCACGCGGCGGACGATTGATGATATTTCTTGAACCCTCTTCCGACGGCTTCGAGCATTTGAAAGCATTCCTTGCCGAATGGGGAATTGAGATTACCAATCGCATTGTTCTGGAAAAAGAGCTGTTCAGTGGGGGAAATCCACTGAACATTGCGCCAATCTATGCGTCGCATCCGATCAATCAATACTTTTCTTCCAATCGGTATTATCCGGTCATGCCGTCCAGCCATGCGCTCAAACAGCTATTCCAGCGTCAGGGCAGCATTTCCACGCAGCCGGTTTTATACTCTTCCGGTGACTCTTATGCAAAAGAAGGCGTTATGACCGACACCGCGTTTCTCCCGAGCGATACGTCCGGCCCCTTTCCGGTTGCTTTAACTGCGGAGAAGAATTTGCCCGGCAGCAGCGACAAAGCGCGCATTTTTGCGGCGGGGTGCCGGGACATTTATGCCGATGATCTGCTGGCTGTACAGAGCTACGCCAACACCGACTTTTTGATTCAGGTAATCAACTGGTGCGCCGATACCGATTCCGGTATCAGCATTCCGGCAAAATCGTTGCAATCAGAACCGATTCCTATCATGACCAATCAGGCCGTCCTGCTTGGTTTTGTTCTGGTCATCCTTGTCCCGTTTTCCGTATTGGGATTGGGCGTGGCTGTTTATCTGCGGAGGAGACATTTATGAAACAACAAATCCGTTTGCTGAAACTATTAGGTATCGCGTTTGCCGCGATGCTGGTAATAACCGGCATTCTGTGGTTCAGTGTTCCTCAGGGGCACCCCTCCCCTTCCGTATCAGCTGACTCTGCCACTGTCACAGATATCAGCGTGGCAACGATCGCCGGGGTGGCTTTACGCAACCCTTCGGGAAGCGTTGGCATGATGGTCGCTCCCGAAGGCATCACGCTGGTTGATGCGCCGCAAGGAAACTATTCCAGCGAAAAACTCAAAGGATTTGTTTACTACTTTTCACATCTGAAAGCGCAAAAAGTCATTGAGCCGAACTCCTCCCTTTCCGAATATGGGCTGGACAATTCGGAAAGCAGCCTTTCACTGCTGCTTTCCGATGGCAGCAAGATGCGCTTGTATCTGGGAAAAGCGAATCCTGTGGACGGCACTTATTATCTGCTGAAGGAGGGCGATTCAAAGGTTTACATCGTCGAGGCGGCAGCGGCAGCAATGATGAGCCAAAGGATTGACGACTTTCGATCAATGGAACTTTTCCCTTTGGTGAACGATGCAACACGATCCAATTTGACAGAAATCACAATTGGGCATGGCGATGACTCTTATGCATTAAAGCGCCGAGAAGACGGCGGTACGGGAGATTTTTACGATCTTGCGTCCCCTGTTGAAGCTTCCCTCGACTGGCAGCTTGTGGAGGAACACATTCTGCTTCCGCTGGAAGGTCTCGTTCCCGACAGTTTTGTCTCTGCAGGCCGGCCTTTGTCCGAATTCGGCCTTGATGTCCCCGAATATACGGTTACTCTCGTAATAGGTGGGCAATCCTATACTGCTGGTTTTGTTCAAAACGACAATCAGTCCTATTATTGCGCCGATCTGTCCGGAAAACAGGTGTTTTTGATTTCCGCAGAAAAATCGGCTTTTTTGTCAAACAGTTATACCAGTCTGCTTGGCGGTTCTATCTATACGCGCAACGTAACCGAAATAGTAGATCTTGCAGTTTACGGAAAGGGACTTCAGTATCATCTGGCTTTATCAGGTGAAGCTGAATTTCTAAAGGGAGACGCAAACGGAAAGCTTCTCGATTATATCGCAGTCACCACCTTCTATCAGGAAATTTCGCAAATTCCAATCGCGAAAGAATTATCAGGGGAGGAGACCATTGCCGGAGATCCCGTTTTAACGATGACGGTAAAGCTGCGGAGCGGTGGACTGGATGTTCTTGATTTTATTCCCATATCAGACAGGCAATGTGCCGTGTCTGTAAACGGACAGGCGCACTTTACAACCTATCTGTCTGTTACAGATGATATTCTAAAGTCTTTCCAACACGTCTTTTCATAAAGGCACGTTTTCTTTCTTAAATGTCAATCAAAATTTTTAAAGCGATATTGGAGGTCTCTATTTTGGCAGAAAATCAAAAGACGAATTCGTACAGCGTGCAGGAGGCAGTTTTTCTATCCCTGCGCAAAAGCATTATGACCCTGAATCTGATGCCGGGAACCACTATGAGTGCGAACGAAATATCCGCGCGTTTCAACGTCAGCCGCACCCCGGTGCGGGAGGCGTTTATTCGCCTGGAAAGAGAAGGTCTGGTGAAAATCGTTCCGCAGCGTGAAACAATGGTTTCCAGAATTAACCCCAAACGCGTGAGTCAAGAACGTTTTTTGCGTGAAAGCCTTGAAATTGCTGCGCTTGAACCTTTTATGATCAATTGCAGCGAGAAAAATATCCAGCAGCTCCGTCAACTAATTGAGAAACAGCGCGCAATGTCTACTGAAAAAGAGTTTGCAAAGGTCGTGGATTACGATGATGCATTCCACCGCATTATCTTTGAGGTGGCGGAACAGCCGCTTAGCTGGGAGATCATTGAAAGCATGAGCGGACACTATCGGAGAATTCGGGTACTGACGGTATGGTCTGACGAAATCTTAAAAAATATTGTAGAGCAGCACGAGGATCTGGTTCTTCAAGTAGAGTCGGGAAATCTGAAGTTAGCAAGGGAAGTGTTAAATCGACACCTTCGGAAATTAATCCGTGAAGAAGAAACACTGATTGAAAAGTATCCGGATTTCTTTGAAAAAAAAGAGCAGACAGATCTCTTTAACATTGATTTCGGAGACTTGAATACTGCTCATTGATAAAGATTTCCTCATCCTTCCTCTTTCACTGTATGTTTTTGACAATTTATATGGAATTTATTTATATAATTCAGAGATTCTTTCCAGAAATCATTGACGCTGACATGTAAGAATGATAGCATGTTAGATAGGTTCAATACAACACGATGCCAAATTTTTGTAAGTTTTAAGGAGGAAATTATGAAAAGAACACTAACTGTTTTACTAGCATCCGCAATGGTTCTCAGTATGGCTGCATGTGGCAGCAAACCAGCAGACAACGCCTCTTCTGCTCCGGCCGATAAAGCTCCCTCCGCCGCAAGTGCTACAAGCGCTGCAAGCAGCGATGCGGCGGCAACCGAAGAAAAAGTTTCCGTAAAATTCGGCAATACCAATGGAGAACAGGATATTCAAACCATGTCCTTGTTCGAAGTAGAAAGAAGACTGGAAGACGCCACCAAAGGAAACTTTACTGTTGACGTTTTCCCGAGCTCCTCTCTCGGCGCGACAGATGACCTGACTGAGCAGGCAATGCAGGGCGCTGCGATACTTACTATTTCCGATCCCGGACGTTTGGCAGCTTTTGTAAAAGATTATGGCATCATTCAAATGCCCTACATGCTGGAAGACTACAAGCTGTTGGACAAGCTTCTGGAAACCGATATTTACAAACAGTGGGAAAAAGACTTTGAAGACCAGGGAATTAAGCTCGTTACCTCCAACTGGTATTCCGGTGCCCGCCATTTTGTTTGCAGCAAGGAGATCAACACTCCTGAAGACTTGAAGGGTCTGAGAATTCGTACAATCGGAAGTGACCTGTTCACTAAGTCTGTAAATGCAATGGGTGCTGTTGCAACCCCGATGGAATGGTCTGAGGTTTATCCGTCAATTCAGCAGAAAGCACTTGACGGCGCCGAAGTTCAAACTCCTTCCTCCTATGCATCCCGTCTCTATGAGATCTGCACCTACACAAACAAAACCGGCCATTTCCAGCTGATCGGCAGCGCAGTTACCGGTACAAAATTCTTTGACAGCCTGTCTCCTGAATATCAGCAGCTGTTCACCAAAACCTTCCGTGATGTTGGTACAGAATTCCAGGCACAATGCGTACAGCTCTCTGAGGATTATGAAAAAGACATGGCGGAAAAGCACGGCATGACAATTCATGAAGTCGATCCTGCTCCCTTTATTGCAGCAGTGCAGCCTGTTTATGAAGAGCTGGGTTATACTCAGCTGAGAGATCAGATTCTTGCTGAATTGAACAAATAATTTAAATTCATCAAAAGATCTATTGGGAGATCGGTTTCCAATAAGAAACCGGTCTCCCATACTAAGATTGGCAGGACATATGTTTCTATCCGGCGGTGTCAATTGCCAAAATGGTGGTGATGTGCCGCACATGAAAACGTGTGCTTTGGAGGTAAACTATGAAAACAGTCTTTAAATACTTTTGCAAAATTGAAGAAATATTTTGCGGCGTCAGTTTTATTTCGATCGTGTCTCTTGTATTCATCTCAGCGGTTGCACGTGGGTTAAAATATCCTATCCCGTGGAGCATCGATATCTCCCAGTTGCTGCTCGCATGGACAGCTTTTCTGGGTGCGGATGTTGCATTTCGCGAGCATAACCTGGTTGGAATCGATTTGGTCACAAAAAAGTTTCCGGTAAAAATGCAAAGATCAATCGAGCTGGTGGTTTTGGCGCTGATGCTGATGTCTTTAATAATCTTTATAATCTTCGGCGTAAAATTGAGTATTGACAGTTACAAACGTGCATTTCAAACTCTCACCCTTAGTTACTCCTTTGTAACTATGAGCCTTCCGGTAGCGTCGGCCTTTATGTCGGTTACCGCAATTAGGCAGATTGTGGAGCGCATAAGAACGTTTAATAACTAGGCTTCGAGTCTTTATAAGGAGTTGAACTGTATGACACTATTGTTAATCGCGTTTGTAATCCTGTTACTGATAGGTATGCCGATTGCGTTCGTAATTGGCATCGCAGGACTGGCGTACTTTTCTGCCACCCCCGATATTCCCTTTTCAATTGCGGTGCAGAGAATCGTAACGCAGACTCAATCGTTTGCTTTTTTGGCTGTTCCGTTTTTCATTTTTGCAGGAAATCTGATGAATGAAACCGGAATAACAAAACGTCTCTTAAGCCTTTCGTCTTTGGTCACAAGAAGAATGTATGGTGGTTTGGCACAGGTCAGCGTGGTGATGAGCACCCTGATGGGCGGCGTTTCCGGTTCTGCCACAGCTGACGCTGCGATGGAAACCCGCATTTTAGGCCCGGATATGATTAAAAAAGGGTATCCGAAAGGCTATATTACCGCTGTTAACTGTTTGACCGCATTGATTACGGCAACCATTCCCCCAAGCCTTGGGTTGATTCTGTTTGGTTTTATCGGTGAGGTATCAATCGGGCGCCTGTTTGCCGCCGGCATTATCCCCGGTATCTTAATGATGGCTTTCTTAATGGCGACCGTTACCATCACTTCCCGGCGCAAAGGGTATGACGCTCCCGATCCGAATATTCCAAAAGCAACCTTCGTCGAGGTGATGGAAAACCTAAAAAGCTCTATTTGGGCGCTTTTGTTCCCGATTATCTTAATTGTCGGCATTCGTTTTGGCTTGTTTACTCCTTCAGAAGCCGGTGCTTTTGCGGTTGTATATGCCCTCATAATTGGCAAATTTGTTTATAAGGAACTGACTTGGGAGAAGTTTAAGACTGCTCTGCGCACTTCTTTCATAGATAACGGCGCAATTATGCTGATCATCGCTTTATCGGGCCCGTTCAGCTATGCGATTACCTATGTAAAACTGCCTGTTGCGCTTTCAGCCTTTATCTTTGGAATTACTGACAATCCCCAGCTGCTCCTGATTATCATGTTAGTCTTCTTGTTTATTTCGGGTATGTTTGTCGACAGCAATGTAAACTTCCTCTTGTTAACTCCGATTTTCCTTCCAATGGTTACGAAACTCGGGGTAGACCCGGTGCATTTCGGCGTTTTAATGGCGACCATTGTCACTATGGGTGTTATGACCCCTCCTGTGGGATCTGCTCTTTATACCGTTTGCGGCATTATAAAATGCCCGACCGAAGAATACACAAAAGAGGCTTTGCCGTTCTTTTTCGCAATTATGCTGGAAATGTGTATCCTTGTGTTCCTACCCCAGGTGGTCTTATTTATCCCGAATCTGATTTTTGGCCCAGCGTAAAATAATTACATAGTTGGTATTCCAGGATGATGCTGTCAAACGCGGAATACCGTATTTACGAGTAAAAGCTCTGCCATACGGTATATGGCAGGGCTTTTCGTTTCAACAAAATCCGCTGAAGAGGTGAGCAAATGCTGCATGTCATGATTATCGGCGCCGGGGCAATCGCAGGTACACACATCGAGAGCTATCTGGCACTGAACGACCGCGTCTCCATTGTCGCGATTGCCGATGTGAATCCTGAGAAAGCTCAAAAGCTTGTGGATGATTATAAGCTAAACGCGCGTTCCTACAGCGATTATCAAGAAGCCCTGCAACAAGAAGCGATCGATATCGTCTCTGTCTGCGTCCCCCCCGCCCTGCACTGTAAAATCGCAGTTGCCTGCCTGCAGGCAGGCAAACACGTTTTACTGGAAAAGCCGATGGCTCCCTCCCTTGCGGAATGTGATGCGATTCTTGAAGCGGCGCGAAGTGCGCACCGTCTGATTTCAATTGTGGCGCAAAGCAGGTTTATCTCTTCCACTTACCAGATCAAGCAGCTGCTGGATGATGGAATCTGCGGGAAACTGCTGTATTCGCAGGCCTATTCCGTTTGGTGGCGAGGCGGATGCTATTATGATCTGAGTTGGCGGGGCCGCTGGAAAACGGAAGGTGGGGGCTGTACGCTAAATCATGCGGTGCATCACATCGACCTTTTAACTTGGATGGCGGGTATGCCGACTGAAGTTACCGCAATTATGACGAATCTTTCCCATACCAACTCTGAGGTGGAAGATCTCTCCATGGCGCTGCTGCGTTTTGAGAACGGATCTGTCGGTCAAATCACCAGTTCCCTGGTGCATCACGGAGAACAGCAGCAAATGACCTTCCAGACAGAGCGGGCGGGCATCTCCCTGCCGTTTGATATCCAGTGCAGCAAATCGCTGCCGAACGGGTTTCCGGAGTCTGATCCACTGTTTGCGGAGGAACTGACTAAAAAGTATCACAGCCTGCCGCCTTTGAAGTATGAAGGCCACACAGGTCAGATCAATCATCTCATTGACGCGATTGAAAACAAAACTCCGCTCATCACCGACGGCATGGCCGGACGCAACACCGTAGAAGTCATTATGGCAATTTACAAATCCGCGTCAATGGGGATGCCTGCAAGGCTTCCGATTCAAAAAGACGATCCCTTTTATACACAGGAAGGGCTTCAGGCAACAGTTCCGCACTATTATCAGAAAAGCAAATCAATAGATACCCAGCAGCCGGGGAAAATTTCTCTGGCAAGTGAACGTTTTCACTCCTAAAAATCATGAGAAGAAGAGGGCTTGCTGATGAAACAGTTTATGGGCATAGACTTTATGCTCTCAAATCCTACTGCTATAAGGCTGTTTGAGACTTACGCAAAAAATCAGCCGATTTTTGATTATCACTGCCATTTGAGTGCCAGAGAAATCTATGAGAATAAGCCCTTCAGCAATCTTGCCGAGGCTTGGCTTGGGGGCGACCATTATAAGTGGCGGCTTATGCGGGCAAACGGAGTTCCCGAAAAATATGTAACCGGAGACGCAAGCGATTGGGAAAAGTTTAAGGCGTATGCCGAAACGCTTCCTTACGCTGTCGGAAATCCGCTTTACCACTGGTCGCATCTTGAATTGCAGCGCTATTTTGGAATCACGCAGGTACTGAATGCCAACAGTGCACAGGCAATCTGGGAAAAAGCAAACGCAGTCATACAGAACGGCGGGTTTACCCCGCAGGAGCTCATCGCGCGTTCAAATGTATTTGCGATTGTCACGACAGAAGACCCTGCGGACTCGCTGGATTACCATGCCCTGCTGCAAAAGGAAAGCAGGCTGCAAACCACGATATCTCCCGCATTCCGGCCTGACCGGGCACTTTCCGTAGAAGCGGCAGATTATCCAGATTATATCAACTTGCTTTCCCGTGGGGCACAGCTGCCCATTTCCAATTATGCCGAACTTGAGCAGGCCTTAGTGAAACGGATGGACGATTTTTCAGCGTGCGGGTGTGTAGCGAGTGACCATGGGTTTGAATTTGTGCCGTTTATGCAGGCAACACCTGAGGATGCACAGCGGATTTTTGCGGACGCAGTAGCAGGAGTTCCCATTTCAGCCAAAGACGCCGAGAAATTTAAAACCTTGTTAATGCTGTTTTTAGGAAGACAGTACAGCCGCCGCGGCTGGGCAATGGAACTTCACATGGGTGCCATGCGCAGCTGCAATTCTCGAATGGTATCTCAAATCGGTATTAACACCGGATATGATTCCGTTGCGGACCATGCGGAGGCGCACAATGTCGCAGCGCTGCTGAATGAGCTTGATAAGACGCAGCAATGCCCCAAAACGATCCTCTTTACCTTAAACCCCGCAGACAATTATGTTCTTGGCTCAATGACCGGAAATTTTCAGGATGGGCAAATCCCGGGGAAAATTCAATTCGGTACAGCATGGTGGTTCCAGGATCATCGCGACGGCATGGAAGAGCAGATGCATGTGCTGGCGAATACCGGCCTGCTCGGCAGGTTTATTGGTATGCTGACGGATTCCCGCAGCTTTTTGTCTTATCCGCGTCATGAATATTTCCGCCGTATTCTGTGCAATTTGGTGGGCAGATGGGTGGAAGACGGAGAGTTCCCTGAAGACGAGGAAACCTTAAAAACGATCATCGAAGGAATCTGCTTTAAAAACGTGAGAACCTATTTAGAAAAGTAATGAGATGCAAAATTGGAAGATCTGTATGTTTAGGAGGAAAGCAAAATAATGAATATGACTTTGCGCTGGTTTGGTCCGGGATATGATTCTATTTCTCTGGAGCAGATCAGACAGATACCGGGTGTCACGGGAGTGGTTACCACCCTTTATGGTTCAAAACCCGGCGAGGTGTGGCCGCTCGAAAAAATTCGCGCTCTGAAAAAAACGGTTGAGGACGCGGGACTCAAGATCATGGGAATCGAAAGTGTCAATATTCACGATTCCATTAAAATCGGCACCCCGGACCGGGAACAGTATATCGACAATTATATCACCACATTGGAACACTTGGGTGAGGAAGGAATCCTGGTTATCTGCTACAATTTCATGCCGGTATTCGACTGGGCCCGCTCCGATCTTGCTAAACTGCGCGCCGACGGATCTACCGTGCTGGCTTATCAGCAAAGCGAAATCGACAAGGTGAATCCGACAGACATGTTCGCGTCAATGGATTCCAAATCCAACGGTTTCCTTTTGCCGGGCTGGGAACCGGAACGGATGGCCCAGATCAAGGAGCTGTTTGACCTCTATCAGGGTGTGGACGAAGAGAAGTTGTTTGAGAATCTGGTCTATTTCCTGAATAGAATTATGCCTACTTGTGAAAAATATGGGATTAAAATGGCGATACATCCGGATGATCCCGCCTGGCCCGTGTTTGATCTGCCGCGTATTGTGACCTGCAAAGAAAAACTTTTGCGGCTGATGAAGGCGGTGGATTCGCCCTGCAACAGTGTGACACTTTGCACCGGTTCACTTGGATCGAATCCCCAAAACAACATTCCGGAGATCATCCACGCACTAAAAGGACGCATTTCGTTCGCCCACCTTCGCAACATCAAGCATAATGCGCCCGGCGACTTTGAGGAGACGTCTCACCTCTCCTCCGACGGCTCTCTGGATATGTATGCAATTGTAAAGGCGCTTCATGATATCGGATTTGACGGTATCACCCGTCCCGACCACGGACGCGCCGTATGGGGCGAGGTCTCTATGCCGGGTTACGGGCTGTATGACCGCGCAATGGGAGCATGCTATCTGAATGGTCTGTGGGAAGCAATTTCAAAATCAAATGAATAGTTAAGATCCAACGATCAGAAACAGCCCTGTGCCGCAATCGGTACAGGGCTGTTTTCCATCAACCTTTTTCTTTTGGCTTAAAGATGGACGCAATCAGCAGCGAGAAGAAGATTGCGGCCGCTACCCCCGCGGCGGAAGACGTGAACCCCCCGGTGAGTATGCCGAGTACGCCTTTTTCCGTAACTGCTTTTTTCACGCCTTTGGCAAGCAGGCTTCCGAATCCAATGAGAGGCACGCTGGCACCCGCGCCGGCAAAATCGATCAGTTTTTGATACCAGCCCAGCCCGCCGAGGATAACACCCGACACAACATAGGTGGTAAGAATCCGGGCAGGCGTCAGCTTGGTATAATCAATTAATACCTGCCCGATTGCGCAGATAATGCCGCCCACCACAAATGCCTTGAGAAGAGGAACCAAAAAACTCATGATACCCTGCCCCCTGTCTTTTGTGTCGATAGATAAACCAGATGTGCAATCGACGCGATGCTCTCTCCCTGCTGCACCACTGTCGGGCTCATTAATGCGCCCGTGGCGATAAACAAAATGTTGTTGAGCTGTCCTTTGCGCATCAGCGGTATGATATGTCCGCACATCACGGACGCAGAGCAGCCGCAGCCGCTGCCGCCGGAGTGGACATCCTGCTTTTCCATGTTATAAAGCATCAGGCCGCAGTCGGTATGGGCGTGCTCCAGATGATAGCCGTCCTGCTGCATCAGCTCGCGCAGCAGCTTGGTTCCAACCTTTCCCAGATCGCCGGTAATGATCAAGTCATAGTTATCTGCGTTGGTTCCCGTATCCGCAAAGAACCGTTTCAAGGTCATCGCGGCGGCCGGCGCCATTGCGGCGCCCATGTTATTCGCGTCCTTAATTCCCAAATCCTCAATACTTCCTATGGTTGCCGCACGGATAAAGGGCGGTGCGTCTCCCTTGTCCAATACGGCGGCACCCGCGGCTGTGGCTGTCCATTGAGCGGTGGGGGTACGCTGTCCGCCGTATTCAAGAGGATAGCGGAACTGCCGTTCGGCAGAGCAGAAGTGAGACGATGTGCAGGCGATTGCTTTGTTAACAGCACCGGACTCCAGAAAAACCGATGCCACCATTAGGCTTTCCGCCATAGTGGAGCATGCGCCGTAAAGCCCGACGAACGGCACTCCCAAATCACGAAGTCCGTAGCTGCTTCCTACACACTGGTTGAGCAGGTCGCCCGCAAAGATACAATCAATATCAGCGTTGGAGACATTTGCTTTTTCCAACGCTTTATTGACAGCATCCTTTTGCATCCTGCTTTCCGCCTTTTCCCAGCTCGACTCTCCGAAGTAGCTGTCGTCGCTGGTCATGTCAAACATGGTTCCAAGCGGTCCCTCCGCTTCTTTTTTGCCTCCGACTGCCGAAGATGCGCAGATACTGGGAGGGTTGTCGAACAAGATTGTATAGCTTCCTTTTCGCTGTGCCATAGAGCACCTCCTCAGTAAAGTTTAAACAGATAGATAATCAGACCGTAAATCACACTGGCGCTGATTCCATAAACGATCACCGGGCCCGCAATGATAAACATTTTGGCGCCGAGACCCAATATATAGCCCTCGCTCTTAAATTCCAGCGCGGGAGCCGCCATGGAATTGGCAAACCCGGTAATCGGCACCAGCGTTCCCGCGCCTGCCACCTTTGCAATATTATCGTAAACGTTCAGCCCGGTCAGCAAGACCGACAGGAACACCAGCGATACCGATACTGCTGCCGACGCGGTGTCCTTGTCCATTCCGTTATTTTGGAACAGAATCATCAATGCCTGGCCAAACGCGCAGATTAAGCCGCCGATTAAAAATGCCATTGTGATATTTTTCCCCGACGGGGAATTTGGCGATGCTTTTTTTGACAGCCGATCATATTCTTCCGGAGTCATTTTCATTAATCATTCCACCTTCATACAAAATCCGCTTCTGTATCTTCTGCAAAAAAATTAGTTTTATTCTTCGGTTGCTATTTCGACAAATTATTGATATAATAATTAGCGGATTTCAATAAGTGAAGAGGCTTGATTATCAGGCTGTTTTCAGGCGGTTGTGCGGGCATCTTTGGTTCCTTCCATCGTTGATGCGCAGGAATAATTTTGTTTTTGGCAGCCGCCGTAAATTTGTTGGGAGGTTTTTGTTGTGCCTGCAAAAGTTGTAGTCGGTGTTCAATGGGGTGACGAGGGCAAAGGCAAGATTATCGATATCCTCGCTTCTCGTGCTCAGGTGGTTGTGCGCTCTCAGGGCGGTAACAATGCCGGGCATACGGTGGAAAGTAACGGAGAGACCTATAAGCTCCAGCTGATCCCCTCTGGCGTTCTCTATCCGAATACCCTTTGCCTGCTGGGCAGCGGCGTAGTGATTGACCCCGTTCATATTCTCAAGGAGATTGACGGGCTGGAGGCGCGCGGCATTTCCTGTAATCATCTTCGCATTGATCCACGCGCACATCTGATAATGCCGTGGCATCTGGCGCTTGACGGACTCAGTGAGAAAATGCGTGGAAACTCAAAAATCGGCACAACAAAAAAGGGCATTGGGCCCTGCTATATGGATAAAGCGGAGCGTTCCGGTCTTCGCATTTATGATCTGGTGCATCCCGAAGTATTTGCACAGAAAGCAAGAATTGCCGGGGAGATCAAAAATCGCCTGTTGACGGATTTTTATAAAGAACAGCCGCTTGATTTGGAAGCGATTATCAAGCAGTATCTTGCCTGCGGGGAACGCCTGAAAAAATATGTGGCGGATGTTTCCGTGCTGGCCTATAACGCGATTCGCGAAGGCAAGGAAGTGCTGTTTGAGGGCGCGCAGGGTACCTTGCTGGATATTGATGTCGGCACCTATCCTTATGTTACCAGTTCCCACCCGATTTCCGGCGGCGTTTGTGTCGGCAGCGGCATCGGCCCCACTCTGATTAACGAGGTAATCGGCGCTGCGAAAGCCTATACCACCCGCGTCGGAGAAGGTCCTTTCCCCACCGAGCTGTTCGATGAGATGGGGGACAAAATCCGCAATCTCGGACATGAGTTCGGAACAGTCACCGGCCGTCCCAGACGCTGTGGCTGGTTTGATTCGGTGATTATGCGCCACTCTGTGCGCGTCAACGGGCTGACTGCCATCGCCCTGAACAAGGTGGATACCCTGAGCAATCTGGGCAATCTCAAGGTCTGTGTGGCTTATGAGAAAGCGGACGGCACCATTATCCGCGATTTCCCGCCGACGATTGAAGAGCTTGCCGAGTGCAAACCGATTTACGAGGAGATCGAAGGATTTGAAGGCGATCTTTCCAAATTCAAATCCTATGATGAACTTCCCGCGACCTGCAAACGATATGTGGAAAAGCTGGAGCAGATTTGCGAATGCCCGATCACAATGGTCGGCGTCGGACCCGCAAGGGACCAGAATCTGGAGCGGTAATTCTCGAAGATAAAAAGCCCTTTGCGGCTTGCAACACAGCCGGTATCCGAAGGGTGCCGGCTGTTTTTTAAAAACTTTCAGAAAAGGAGTGACTGCGATGCACTACAAATGGCTCGACGATTACTGCAAATCCAAAAAAGGGGTTCAGAAAGATTTCAAAACAGAGTGGAACGCAACCAGATACATGCTGAACGGAAAAATGTTCGCGATGCAGGGCGGAGATAAGGAAGGAAAACCAATTATCACCGTCAAACTGGACCCCATGTTCGGACAATTTCTGAGAGGCCAATATCAAGACATCGTGCCCGGCTACTATATGAACAAAGAGCATTGGAACTCCCTTTATCTGGAAGGTGAGGTCCCGGACGAGGTTCTGAAAGAGATGCTGGATCAGGCGTACCAAATTGTGCTGAACTCCTTGAGTAAAAAAATACAAATGGAAATAAGCGGCTGAACAAAATAAAAGAACCTGCAGAGTGCTTTTTCTGCCGGTTCTTTTATTTTGTTTTGAAAAAAGGTGAAAATCCGGCATCCCGCTCTTCCGGAAACATAACGGCTGTTTTTAATATGATGTACTGTAGGGATTCATGCGATCCGTATCCTGCAAGAAAGGAGTACTATCTATGAACAACCGTCAAATGGTCAGCTATCTGGATGCCTATAAAAGCAGTCACGATATTGACCAATTGAAAAAAAATTTTTACAGCCTGGGCGAAAAAGACCGGCAAAAAGCCGCCGCACAGATAAACGACCCCAACCTCACGTTTCCTACCCTCTATACGCTACTAGCGGAAATTGACGCGCTGGAGTTATATCCCCTGCTGGGCCTGCGCAATACAACAGCGCTGAGAATCTGTTCCAAAGCTTTGAGAGAGGATACCCTCGCAGCGCATCTCCATACAGAAAACCAGGTATCCAATGAGCAAACCTATCATGTGTTAAAGTGGATGTTTCATACCGGCTGGAAGGAAGACGGCCTCAGCAACCAGTTTGATCAGGTTTTGGATGTCACCACTGCGACTTTAATCAAAAAATACAAGGATTCCAGCATCCTCCCAACGGTAGTCAGCGAAATTTTTGAACGCAACAGAAAAGGCTGCTATATCCATGACTTGGTATGGTGCTTTTATGAAACGCGCAATCCCAACGCATTAAAATTGGCCGCACGCTATTTGCGCTCCAATAATCCGGAA
This sequence comes from uncultured Oscillospiraceae bacterium, assembly GCA_963519235.1. Taxonomy (GTDB): domain Bacteria; phylum Bacillota; class Clostridia; order Oscillospirales; family Ruminococcaceae; genus Anaerotruncus. The sequence goes on along the minus strand of CAUQLV010000002.1, from coordinate 38,477 downwards.
GATGTAAAACTGGCAAGTGAGCTGCTGCACTATACATCCGAAGAGGAAGAGGAAGTCCACGGAAATCCGGAACGAAAATATGAATCCTATCTGAACTGGTTCAAAGAGAACCAGCCTTACCTGTACTTTACGGGGGAAAACCTGCAATGTTCCAGTGAACCGCAAGCCTTTAAAGTAGACCTCGACGCGAAATATCTCTCCAAAAACAGACAGACGGCAAGTCAGAAAAAGCCCTATTCGCTGACAAAATTTGAACAGGAAAAGCTTGAGCAGTTCCACCAGACGAAAGACTCCGACCGAAAGCTGCTTGCGAAATACTCTAAGCAGATGTACAGCAAAAACCCGCAGCAATGGAAAGAGTGGATGCACGCTGACATCAATCAGCAGGTGAAATACGCGAAGGGCCAGGGGAGGGACGCGCAATGATCTTCATCGGGAATCAGCAAATTGATATTTCCACCATCGGAAGCGGTTATCCCGCCGGAAGCATTGAGCGGGAAATCCTGACAAAGATGAATGCGGGCAGTGAAAGATATGAGTACAGTACGGTCGTACAGCTGCAATTTGAATTGAAGCTCCGCAGAGAAATTATCAACGCTGCAAACGAGCTTTATCGAAGCCGGATGGCTTTCAAGGTGTTCCGGGATTCCATGTGCAACCCCCGCTATTGGAACCGCATGAACGACGGCGGTTTTTCGCTCAAACAGGGCGTCCGCCCGAGTGAAGCAATTCAGGATATCTTCACAAACAGCTCCCTCTACGGAACCGAATGTGCCACCGCAATGGTAATCATTTATTATAAGGCCCTGCTGAATGTTTTTCCCGCAGACCAGTTTGACAGAATGTTCCCAAATATCTATTTGATGAACTGGCACCGGATTGATCCTCTCCTAAGGGAGATCGGCCTAATGAGAAGCGTCAGCGATTTCCTGCCCGGAGATCGGCTGTATTTCAGGAACCCTGATGTTGACCCGGCCACTCCCGAATGGCAGGGCGAAAATGTCATAGATATGGGAAACGGGCTCTATTACGGACACGGTATCGGTAAATATAACGCGGCGGTCATCATCGACGCCCTGAATCAAAATCGGAAAGATGACGCCGACGAATCGGCCTATCTGATGGATTCGGCCGGGCGTCCCAATTTTAAAAAGTTTTCCGATCTATATGAGCGAGGGCTTGCGGCCGCTTAACAGAAACGGCTTGCCTTGCCATTTAAAAATAGAAAGCCTGCGCAGTATGTTTCATGCTGCACAGGCCTTTCATTTTGACTATTTGGTTTTTAATGCAGAATCAAAGGCTGTCTGGGAAGCGCTGAAATTCATTCTGCGGACGTAAGCGCAGCTCTCCGCTGCGCCGAACTCCCGCTCCATACCACTATCTTCCCATTCCACAGAAAGAGGGCCGCTGTATCCCATCTGGTTCAGCTCCCGAATGATTCCGTCAAAGTCCACATCTCCATGTCCGACAGAGACAAAGTTCCAGCCGCGGCGCGTATCACCGAACATCAGGTGCGAACCCAATACACCCGCGCGCTCATCCCTCGTAATTTTGACATCCTTCATATGTACATGATAAATGCGATTGGCAAAATCGCGCAGGAAAATCAACTCATTGACACCCTGCCATACCAGATGACTCGGGTCATAATTCAGTCCAAGCGTCTCGCGGTAGCCAAACTTTTCCAGCAGGCGTTTGGTGCTGTAATAGTCATAGGCAATTTCCGTCGGATGCACTTCCAGCGCAAATTTTACGCCGTATTCATCGAATACGTCAAAAATCGGCGTCCACAGATCATAAATTTTTTGGTAGCCCTCCTCCACCATCTGTTCCGTTGTTTGCGGATAAGCATACCAGTAAGGCCAGATTGGGCTGCCTGTGAAGCAGGTCACAACCTTGACGCCCATTTTCTGCGCCGCTCTTGCGGTGTTTTTCATTTCTTCAACCGCCCAGTTCCGAATTGCCTCCGGCTGGCCCGCCAAGTCCTGCGGCGCAAAATTATCCAGCCGCGCGTCCCAAACATCGCCTACGCACTGTCCTGTCAGATGGGCGGACAGCGCGTAACATTCCAGCTGATGGTTCGCGAGCGTTTCTTTCAGCCATGGGATGTAACCGGCGTCATTCAGCGCTTTTGTGACATCAAAGTGTGCGTGGCAGGCAAGTTCCAGCCCTTCATAGCCCATTTTCTTCGCCAAAGCACACAGCTCTTCAAGTCCCAAATCCCCAAACTGTCCGGTCGCAAGTGTAATTGGTCTTGCCATACAAACTCCCCCCTTATGATTCAACCGTCACTGTTTTTCCGGTTTTTGCTGACTCCATTGCAGCAAAGACTGCTTTCATGGCACTCAGTGCATCCTCGCCGGAAATTTCCGGCTGCGTCCCATTGATCAGGCTTTGCATAAACAAGTCAATCACACCGGATTTCGTCTGATGGTCATTGGTCTGAATCTTGTCAATTTCATAAAATGTGCGCTGCCCGTCCCGCGATTCCACGACCATCGAGTAGCTCGGGTCGGCATAAAGCCTCATGACCCCGTCGGTTCCGTAGAGTACGGTGGAATTCTCTTCGCTGCCGTAGTTGGTCCAGCTGGCGGTCATCGTGCCGACTGCTCCGCCATCCAGTTTATAAACGCAGATTGCGTTGTCATCCACCCCAACAAGTGTACCATCCGGCCCGCGTTTATCGATTGTGCTGACAAATGCCTGCACCTCTTTTATCCTTTGTCCGGTCAGATACTGAATCAGATCGGTTTTATGTATGCCAAGGTCTGCCATGGCGCCGAGCATCGCGGTTTTTTTATCAAAAAACCAGGTCTGCTTTCCGTCAATCGCCCAGTTTTCCGGGCCGCTGTGCGCAAAAATCGTCCGGAAGGTCAGCACCTTGCCGATTGCACCCTGTTGAATCAATTCCCGGGCCTTGATGTGCGCTTTTGCAAGGCGCTGGTTATGTCCGACCATCAAAAATCTGCCGCAGGCCTTGGCCGTGTCTACCATTGCCTGACAATCCTCGAGTGAAGTCGCCATCGGCTTTTCGCAGAGCACATGCTTTCCCGCTTTCAAAGCCGCGATGGTGATTTCTGCATGCGTTATATTGGCCGAGCAGACGCTGACCGCGTCAATCGCAGGATCCGCCAGCAGCGCCTGATAGCTTTCATAAACCGTTCCGCCGTATCGGGACGACAATTCCATGGCCCGCACTGTATTGATGTCATAATAGCCCGCAATTTTCGCCTGCGGATGCGCGGCATATTCCGGAAGATGCCGCACCTGGGCAATCTTGCCGCAGCCGATGATGCCGATCTGAAACATACTCCAACCCCCAGTTATTTGTTTTTCTTTTTGCTCTGCGCCAGCACGGCAATGATGATGATAATTCCTCTCACCAGCCCATTCAGGAAGGGCGGCACATTCGCCATAATCAGCACGGTATTGATTATGCGCAGCATCAGTACACCCAGTAACGTGCCGATAATCTTGCCCTTTCCACCCGACATGCTGGTTCCGCCGATCGCGACAGCCGCAATCGCATCCATCTCATAGCCGTCCCCGGCGCTTGCTGCCTGAATTGCCGTCAGGCGTGAAGCAAGCAGAAACGCGCTCAAGCCGGACAGTAAGCCGGTATAGGCAAAAATCAGAAACTTTACGCGGTCGACGTTGATGCCGGATAACCTGGCAGACAGCTCATTGGAACCGACAGCGTATACATAGCGCCCGAATTTGACGTGATTCATGAGGAGACTCGTAATAACGGTAATCACGACAAAGAAAAGAAGCAGATTGGGAAGTCCCAGCGTTTTTCCCGCTGCCACCATACGGAAGGACTCATACATTTCGCTGCTGACGGTAAACGGTCCCCCCTGCCCCAGCTGATTGATGATCGAGCGGTAGGCGGACATGGTCGCCAGTGTCACAATGAACGGCGCAATGTTGCCTTTTGTAACCAGCAGTCCGTTGACAGAGCCAAGCACCAGCCCCATTGCCAGACAGAACAGCATGGTCAGAAAAATATTCTTTGTCGCGTTGAGCACATAAACAGAAAGCCCCGATATGATTGCAACGGTGGAGCCGGTGGAAAGGTCGATCATGCCGGCTGTGATGACCAAACTCATCCCCATTGCGCAGATTCCGATGATGGCCCCCTGCACAAACTGGTTGGTGAGATTGTTCCAGGACAGGAACGAGGGATTCACACAAACAGCCACAATCATCAGCAGGATAAACGAAAGCCAATGGCTGTAATTCGTGGTAATATTGCGCCAGCGCAGGCTCAGGGATTCTTTTGACAGTTCCAGTTGATTCATCTTCGCACCTCCAAATTAGACCCCGTGGAATATGCCATCATCGACACTTCCGTCAGGCTGCTTCGCGGGATGTCCCCATTGACGCGCCCTTTGTACATTACAATGCAGCGATCCGCGATATGCCAGATTTCCGGGAACTCGGTGGAAAAGACCAGAATGCTCTTTCCCTGCCGCGCAAGCTCCACAATCAGCTTGTAGATCTGATATTTAGCCCCCACGTCGATTCCCTGCGTCGGGTTATCCATGATAAAAATATCGGCATCGGTCTCAAGCCACCGCCCCACAATCACCTTCTGCTGGTTTCCGCCGGAAAGCGAAGTGATCGGGTCCTTTGGGCTGTCAACTTTGATCTCCAGCTTTTTTCTGTTGCTCTCAAAACCCTGGCGCTCCGCTTTTTCATGAACCGCCAGCCCTTTTCGGATGACAAACCCAGCCATAGAGTAGTTGTTCTGGATGCTCAGATCCGGAAAAATTCCCCGCTCTTTCCGGTTGCAGGGCACCATGGCAATTCCGCTGCGCATTGCGTTGCGGATTGTCACCGGTTTCAGCCTGTGTCCGTTCAGTACGATCTCTCCCGTGCTTGCAGACGCGCCGAACAGCGCTACGGCAAGTTCGGCAGACCCTGCTCCCTGCAAACCTGTAACCGCAATAACTTCGCCCCTGTGCAGTTCAAAGCTGACATCGTGAAAGGTCTTCCCTGTCAATCCACTGACCGACAGAACAACTTCGGCATCCGACGGAGCGCTGACGTCATCTTTCAGGTTCGCATCTACAAACGCTTTTCCGATCAGCAGTTCCGTCGCCCCATGTTTGCTAATTTCGGAAAAATTGCCGCTTTGGATGAACATGCCGTCACGCAGAACCGTATACTTGTCGCAGATGGCAAACAGCTCGGGCATTTTATGCGAAATATAAATGAAGCTGACTCCCTGCTCCCTGAGTTTGCGCATAATTTCAAACAGATTTTCTATTTCGTGGTTATTCAGCGCTGTTGTCGGTTCATCCATAATAATCAGTTCCGAACGGAACAGCAGCGCCTTGGCAATTTCCACCAGCTGCTTCTGCGCCTGGTCCAGTTGGGAGACGACGCTTGCAGCGTTGATTTTGACGTTCATGTCGTCCAAAACTTTCTGTGCCCTGCGCGCCATTTCCTTCTTGTTCACAAAACAGCCCTTTTGAAGGAGCTCCTCCCCAAGATACATGTTTTCAAAAACAGTCAGGTCGTTGCAGAGATTCAGTTCCTGGTGGATAAAGCGGATGCCTAACATGGTGGATTTTTTTGGGGTCATGTGCTCCATTTTTTTGCCGTCAATCAAAATTTCCCCACTGGTAGGAGGGAAGGTGCCTGAAAGCACATTCATCAGCGTCGTTTTACCGGCACCGTTTTCCCCCAAAAGCCCATGAATCTCTCCCGGGCCGACAGAAAAGCTGACGTCTGTCAGCGCCTTAACCGACCCAAACTCCTTGCTGATTTGTTTCATTTCTAAAAACATTGCTGCACAGCCCTTCCTTTTCCTCGGTTGTCACAGTCGCAAGCCAAAGGGCCGACCGACAGCTATCGGCCGGCCCAATCATCCTGGAACTGGTGCAGTATCAGATGCTGTAGCGTGTCTGATATTCCTCGGACTGCGTATAGGCATCCACATTGGAAGCATCTACCATTTCGGTCGGAAGCAGGTAATGATCTTCCAGCGTCTTGCCTTGAAGCACTTCTACGCCCTTATCCACCGCGTCGCGGATCATTGCCGGGCTGAAGGTGTAGGTCATCAGAGACAAGCCTTCCACTCCGGAATCCTTGAAGATCGTCACATTTTCTTTGCGCCCGCCGACGCCGGAGAGCAGACGGACATCCAGTTTCGCGGGGCCGCTATAATTTTTAATGGCGTCGATGATTCCAAGCATCGGCTCGTCATCATGGCAGAACACGCCTTTAATCGATTCGATTTCTTCGGGAGTTTTGGTGTTCAGGAAGTTTTCCATCTGTTCCATTGCGGTCTGGCGCTGCCAGCCGGTGTCAAACGCCTGAATGATCTGGAAGTTTTTGTCGGCGGTTTTCTGGAATCCGTTGCTGCGCTGCATCGGAACTGTCGAAGAGTCACCTTTGAATTCCAGCAGATTGACTTTGCCCTTGGCAAGGTCATCTTTGAAAAAATTGTTGAAGTAGGTGCCGGATTCCTCGCCGATTTTATCGTTGTCGCCCATAATCCAGCAGGTGGGGGTAAACCCTTCGATCAGCCGATCATAGATGATGAGCGGCACGCCCGCATCCTGCACCGCCTGTGCCGCACTGCGCAGTTCGTTTCCAGTAATCGGCCACAGAACAATGCAGTCAGGGTTCATTCCCAGAATGGTCTCTACCGCGTTGGACTGCTCGCTGCTCTCCGCAGCGGTCATGAACTTGTAGTCAAAGCCATATTTTTCCGCCATCGCCTTGACTTCCATTTCAGCATGCTTGATGCTCTCGGCCGTAAATCCATGGTCCGCGCTCGGTGTTATAACACCAAGCATCTTGCCTTTCAGGCTTTCCCCTTCGCTTGCGGAAGCTGCCTCGGAACTGGACTGTGCTTCAGATTTTGATTCGGGAGCGGAAGATGCCGGCGCGGGAGCCGCACTTGATGCGGGGGCCGCTCCGCCGCAGGCCGCCATAGAAACGCTTATTGCCGCTGTCATCAATAGTGCCAATAGTTTTCTCATTTTCTTTCCTCCTAAAATAATTAATCATCACCAGCTTTATAAAACGCCGATGAGTCGCGCAGAATTAATTTGTGCTCCAAGAACACCGCTCCGCCTTTTTCGACGGTCGCGATCTGCCGCAGCAGCATTGTGGCGCTCACCTTTCCCAAAGAGTAGCATGGCTGGGACACCGTGGTCAGCATCGGCTTGAACATCGAGGCATATTCCACATCGTCAAAGCCCACTACGGTAAGATCCTGCGGCACATTCAGCCCCAATTCATTCGCCGCGCGGATAGCGCCAAGAGCAATCATATCAGAGATGCAGAACACCGCGGTGGGACGGTCTTTCAGACAGAGCAGTTCCCGCACCGCCCTCACACCGCTGAGAAAATTATAGTCATCGTCCGCATAAGCGAAATACCGTTCATCCGGCTGCAACCCCGCCTGTTGCAGAGCACTTTGATAGCCTTCCTCCCTTTGCAGGGTGGAGATAAAACGGTTTGTGCTGCCGACAAACCCGATTCGTCTGTGCCCGAGGTTCAGCAGATGGCGCAGCACCTGGCGCGCGGCTTCGAAATTGTCAATTGAAACATGCGGAATCTCTTCATCCCCGCAATATTCGCAGCACTGTACCACCGGATAACTTCTCGCCAGCTTTGCGACAGTCTGGCTGTCCCTTTCCGTTGCCAGAAAGATTGCGCCATCAGCCCTGCCGCTGCGAAGCAGATTCAAGAACTCCTGCTCCCGCGTTTTGTCCGAATTGGTAATGCAGAGAATGGTGGTGTAATCCTGCCGGCGCGCCGTATCTTCAATTCCGGAAACAATGGAAGAATAGTACGGATTGGTGATATTCGGAATCAGCACCAGAAGCATGCGGCTTTCTTTTCTGCGCAAATTACGCCCCCATACATTGGGCTGGTAATGAAACTTGGCGATCGCGGCATTGACGCGCTCGGCGGTTTCAGCAGTAACGGTTCCTTTGCCATTGATTACGCGGGATACGGTTGCTACCGAAACCCCGGCTTCCTTTGCAACGTCAGCTATTGTACTCATAAAGACCCCTCTCGATCATGTAAACGATTACGAAAAATTCAAATAGATACCCCTGTAAGCCATTGAAGTTTCGCTGTAAAGCCCTTCATATTACTGAAAAAAGCTACTCATTTACACTATCCTTATTTATCCAAAAAGTCAATAGCATTCTACGTTCTGACAATTTCTCTAAAAATGTAATAGATTACATTGATTTATTTTAAAAAAATGCTTTTAATTACCGATCTATCACTGTTAAAGTTTTATTTATGTAATGGATTACATCGCAAGTATATTGTTTATATGCAGTTCTGTCAACACTATTTCCAGTAATTTTTTGATTTCAAGACTTTTTCTATACAGTTTCTATAATATCAGCCCGATTTTTATGCATTTTACCATCATGTGATTTACAAAAATACGCCCAACCGAACGAAATGCAAAAAAAGCCCGCTTGATGCAGGCTTTTTTTACAGTCCTTATTGATGTTTAGTCCTCCGCGAATTTTTCCTCCAGCTGCCCCCGCGCAATTTCAGCTTCGGATTCTACGATCGGCAATGCGCCGCAGTAGCAGTAACTGTGCAGAAAATCGCCTTGCAGAAATGCGTCGTTAGGCTCCCCAGCTTCCATCCGGGCACTCCCCCCCAACTTAATGACGTTGATGCGGGCCGTGACCGCCGCCGTATCAATGGTTTCGGCAATCGTCACAATGCCGGTCCGCCGCGGCCCGATATCCGTCGGGCAGAAGATGCCGGCGCGGGTGTTCGCCGCGATTCCGGCATAGCAGGAATAAACCGCATAAACCTGCTGTTCGTCCGCCCGGCAGCGCAGCAGATTGCATACGACGCCTGTTCTGGAATCCGGCACCGCGATGATCTGCGCCCCAAGCGCCTTGGCAATTCGGAAATTCTCAAAATAATAGACATCGGAACCGATAATCACACCCAGCTTCCCCATCGGCGTGTCAATGATCTCAATCTGGCTGGAGGGCTCCACGCCGAGCTGGCGGTCCAGCCCGACAATATTCGTTTTCCCCTGCGTACCGGCGGTGCTGCCATCCGGCGCAAAAACCATGCTGCCGTTAATCAGGCTTCCCTGTTCAAACAAAAGTGTGGTACCCGCAACCAAATAAACCTTTTTCAGCCTTGCAATATTGCTGAAAGTATACACATAGGTTTCATAGATCATGTGCTGAAATGCTTCTAACAGCCATTTCGTCCATTTTGGATGCAGCCGCAGCCCGTCCGGATCAGACAGGCCGCCTCCAAGAACCGTGCGGCGCAGCAGCGATTCCATACCAGGTACAATTGACAGGGGCGCAAGCCCGATATATTCGGGGAACACCACCATTTGCGCGCCCTCCTCCATCGCCTTTGCGGTCAGAGACAGCATTTCATCCAAAAACTCCCGCAGATGGCGATAGCGGCGATGCGTGAGCTGCACTGCGCATACCCGCACGGTCTCGGGCGTGACATATTCCAGGTTGTTTTTCGTCTCGCCGGCTTTGGATTCCAAATACTCCGTAATTTTTTTAGGAGTTACACGAAAGGACATCCAAAAGGCGAGCAGATTCAAGATTAGTTTCCACATCTGCCTATCTCCCCAGTTCAGCGGCATAGTTCTGCACAAGCCGGTTGTTGAGGGCCTCAATGATCTGGAACTGGGAGCGGATATCGTCCAGCCGGACCAGATTCAGCCCGAACCTCAGCGGAAAGCTGCGCGTGCGCCGCACTAGATAGCCGTCTTTACTACGGGTGAGCGGCGCGGGGCAGGCCACTGCACAGTTCCCGCACATGGTGCCTATGACATACAGATTATTGGTCTGCGCCGCGTTCCACACAGACGCCATCAGGCGCTGGGGGGTATCATCCACCGGATCGACATGCTGGATGCTGACCACAAGATCAGCGCCTTTCAGCGCGGCTGCCCGCACTGTTTCAGGATGCAGAATATCCGCATCGACACAAAGGTAGAGGTTCCCTAGTTCGGTGTGCACCACCTCCACCTGACCCGCCGGTTTCAGCGTTCCCCGCATCGGCATGGCAAGATGAATGGCCGGCTGTCGGCATAGCGGATTTCCGTCCGGCCCGAATAGCACAAGGCAGAGGTTGTCCTTATGCACGACCAGCCCGCTGACAAGCCAGACTCCGTGGCGTTTTGCATATTCGGAACAGCCGCGCAGATGCCGGTTAACCTCCGGGCGACCTACGTGCACGCTGTCATCACACAGCACGACCAAGCATGTCCCGTCGGACGGCGGCTGCCAGGGCATTACCACTTCCGTTACCACGTTGTCCAAGCCCATCCCTCACTTTCGACAGTTTATTTAACTGACATTATACCGTCTTTCCCGCTAAAATGCAAAAAAATAACGAGCACAACGCCCGTTATCAAGAAAAATAATCTGGAGATAAAATAAAGGAGGGGGGATTAACATAGAAACGATTCGTTTCTGAAAAGATTATAGCATGGAGCATGCCCACAATGGTGAACGAATTGTGAACGACACAACATATTGTAGACAATCGACTTTTTTCATCGTATTTTGCGCAATTTTTTAAAAAAATCAGAAAGTGCCGCCGCGCATTCCTCCGCCATAACCCCACCCGTTACCTCCGGTTTATGATTAAACGGCAGGGTATTGAAATCACAGACAGACCCAAAGCATCCCGCTTTCGGGTCACTCGCGCCATAGACCAGCCGCCGGATGCGCGCGTTTACAATCGCGCCGGAGCACATCGGGCAGGGTTCCAGCGTCACATAAAGATCGCAGCGGTGGAGCCGCCAGCCGCCCAGCTTTCTGCACGCGGCGTCAATCGCTTCCAGTTCGGCATGCGCAAGTGCATTTTTTCCGGTTTCGCGCCGGTTAAAACCGGTGCCCACAACCTCGCCGTCACACGCAACCACAGCCCCCACAGGCACTTCGCCGAGAGCCGCCGCCTGAGCCGCCAGCTCCAGCGCCAGCTTCATAAAATCCGTGTCCGTCATTGTCTTACTCCCACTATCTGGTAAAATTCAAAAAAGTCACCCATATCATCATCAGCACCATAACCACTGCGGGCAGCGTCGACCAAAAATATCCGTGCAGTTCCGCCGTATCCAGCGGGCAGCCGGGACGCACCAGCTCGAGCTGTACACGCCGGACAGCCAGCAGATAGATCAGGCCTGCCGCGCAAGCCGTCAGGTAGACCAGCCACAGCGCGCTTTGCACGAGAAAAGCCCCCATATCCCCCATCTGATCCACAAAAATGGACAAGAGCACCGCAATCAGATTGTTGACAAAATGAATTGTCATAGAGGTAAAAATGGAATTGGTTTTCACCATAAAGTAACCTAGCAGCAGTCCAAGAAGCAGTGCGTTGGGCGCCTGCACCATGTTGCGGTGCAGCATGGCAAACAGTATGGATGAAATTACAATGGCAAACCCATCGCCATATCTGCGCAGTGAGCCGAGCACAATCCCGCGGTGGACAAATTCTTCCACGACTGCCGGTAAAACGGTCATGTTCAGCAGATACAGCAGGGCCACCAGCGGCTGTGAAGGCAAGCCCGTCGGAAACTCCATCGGATAAAGCCCGAACAGTGAAAAAAACAAGCTGACCAATGCGGAAAGCAAGACGCCTGCCACCGAAGCCCCCAGCGCAATGCCAACACAGGATGCAAGCACGGGTGGGTCGGGGCGGTCGCAGGGAATCTCCCTGAAACTGAAATGCGCCAGCTTGGCATACGACAGATATGGGAGCAGGAACGCCAGAATATATAGTAAAAAAGTAAACAGTTCGTTTGCTAAATCAGAAAGCTGCGGAAATTCCCAAAGCAGCGGGGATAGCACCCATGAGGCGGCTGTCTGAATCACATAGAGCAGCAGCACATTGACGATCACAGTAAGCGCGAGCATCCCGCCCTGCGAGCGCAGGCCGCTTTTCCAGCTCAGATGAATGCGGAACCGTTCATAGGTTTCCCTGCTGTCCGGCTCATTTGAATTGCCGCTGTGAGGCGGCAGTGCGTATTCCTGCATAATGTTACCCCGAATCTATCTGTTCTATTACAGGTCGTCAGACCGTATTTTATAAAGATACAGTACAGTATATCATATTTTGTGAGAATCTGCACCATTCCCTTGACTTTTTTCAGCTTTTCCTGTAATGTATAATATACTATTTTAATCCATTTTAAGACTTAGGGGGATACAGCATGCAGGGACTTAACACCGTACAGCACATCAGCTTTTTTCTTGTCTTTCTGGAAGGCCTTTTGTCCTTTTTTTCGCCGTGTGTACTTCCGCTTTTGCCTGTCTACATGAGTTATCTGGCGGGCAGCGGCGTAAAATCCCAAAGTGGCGAGCCTCTATATCCCCGCGGGCGCACTCTGCTTCACACCTTGTTTTTTGTGCTGGGCATCTCGTTCGCCTTCTTTTTGCTTGGGCTGTCTTTTTCGGTTCTGGGCCAGTTTTTCAACGCGCATAAAACGACCTTCACGCGAATCGGCGGGATTGTCATTTTGATGCTGGGACTGGGTCAGGTGGGCTTCTTTGAATGGAAATTTCTTTCGCGGGAACGCAGGCTTCATCTGAATCTTGCAGGAAAATCCGTAAATCCCCTGATCGCTTTTGTGATGGGGTTCACTTTTTCTTTTGCCTGGACACCCTGTGTCGGCCCGGCGCTTTCCTCGGTGCTGATCCTCGCCTCCGGCGCAAAAAGCGCGATGACCGGGAACCTGCTGGTATTGGTTTATGCACTGGGGTTTGTTCTGCCGTTTGCGCTGCTCGGCATCTTTACAACGCAGGCTCTCGCTTTTCTCAAGCGCAGGCAGAATCTTCTGCGCTGGACCATCAAAGCCGGCGGCGTGCTGTTGATTCTGATTGGCTTTATGACCTTCACCGGCTGGATGAACGGCGTAACCGGCTATCTTTCCGGAGTCCCCGCCCCATCAGCAAGCAGCGCGCCTGAAAACGCCGGATCTCCCGCATCAGGCGCATCATCGGAAGCGGAATCCAGGCCGATTGTGCCGGCACCGGACTTCACTTTGACCGACCAGTACGGGAACACCCACACACTGTCAGATTATAAGGGCAAAGTAGTATTCCTCAATTTCTGGGCAACGTGGTGCCCGCCCTGCAGGCAGGAGATGCCCGAAATCGAAGAACTCTACAACGAATTGGCACAAAATTCCGAGGATGTGGTCATTCTTGGAATGGCAAACCCCAAGTCGGCCGACGACCCTTATAATCGAGAAAAAGAGTTGGACGGAGTTGTTCAATTCCTCTCCGATAACGGGTATACGTTCCCGGTAGTCATGGACGAAACCGGCGAACTGGTTGCGCAGTACGGCATCAGCGCGTTTCCCACCACATTCATGATTGACGCAGACGGAAATATCTTCGGGTATGTCTCCGGCGCGTTGACGAAAAGTATGATGGAAAGCATTATTGAACAGACCAAGGCGGGCGGATAGCCCGCCTCCCCCGGTTCATACAAAAAAACAAGTCACTGCGCTATCCGGACGCAGTGACTTGTTTTTTTTAATACTTTGACAGCACCCAGGGGTGATCGAAAGGGAACGATCGAGTGGGTTGATGAACAAAGCGATTGCCTGTTTTACGAACTTTGAAATCAAAATCCGCTAAAAATACTATACCAAAAAGTGCTTTTAGATGGTTAATTATTGTTCCAAAAAGCATAAATTTTGTTCTGAAACGCATTCCAAAATACGTCATTTTTACCCATCTATGAGACACACAAATGCAAATTTACCACAAAAATGCGGCGATCCGAATCAATATCGATCTGCAGGAACCCGCCTGTGCTTTCCACTATCTGCTTTGCGGAAACGAGCCCGATTCCGTGTTCAGGCTGATCGCTTTTCCGTGTTTTGGGAATCCCGTCGGTCATCTGAATTGGCCCCGCGAACGAGTTGGAGAGCTTCACTGTCACCCAGTCGCCGCTGATCCCGCTTTCAATCCGGATAAAGCGCTTTCCTTCCTGCACCTGCTCGCACGCCTCATACGCGTTATCCACAAGGTTTCCAAAAATGCGGCAAAGCTCCAGATCGTTCAATCCAAGGCTTTCTGGCAGATTGACAACCGCCGAAAAGGAAAAACCCTTTTCTTTGCACCGGTTGGCGCATTCCTGAAGAATCGCGTCAACCACAACATGATTGGAATACTGCACATATTGCAAAGAGCGCTCCATTTCCTCGTTCATCTGGGAAAGCAGGCGCAGCGCTTTTTCCTGCGAACCGATGTCAACCAGATGTCTTGCCGTCTCCGCCATGCGTTTGTAATCATGCTTGAAAGCGCGCAGGCTGCTAATATATTTCGTATATTGCTGATAGTGCACAACCTGCCTTTGCAGCTGCTTTTCCACCTGTCTGGTTTTCAGCTCATATTCGATGTAGGAGCTAATGTCAATGGAATACCATAGAACCACATAGAGGGACGCCTGCGCCACAAGGCTGGTAAGCATGTGAAAAATCGAAGTCCAAATCTGGGGGAAATTGTAGTAATAAATATAAGTTTCGAGCAGCAGGTATGCCAATAGCAGACACATACTGGTGCAAACCAACCGGGCCTGTGAGCGGCAGCGCAGCAGCATGGTAAGCCGCTCAACCGTTACCAGTTTCCGGAACAGCAGCAGTGCCGCATCGCAAACCGTCAGCGCCCAAAAAATAGAAAGGGCATATAAATACGGATCCCGCACCAGCGTATACATGTTCATACCAAAAAGCAATGCCATTAACGGAATGATAACCCCGTGCAGACAAAGCAGGGTATAAATAAAAATTCCCCCGACCAGAAAGCTGTGAATCACTCCCCGGCGGAAAATAAAAATAAACTCACTTACAAAAAGGCCAAACGCCAGCAGATAAAGAACTGCCAGCGGAACACCTAACCATGCCGCGCCAAGATTCGCCAGCACATTGAACAAGACTAACCATAAAAATGTCCTGCTTTTATGCTGTTCCAAAAAGAGCCGGCGTTCATAGGTGAATATAAACACATAGAAAATCACCAGAGCAACTCCGGCAAGCATGCAAATAGCTCCGAATTTTGCCATGCAGCCATCCCCTATCTAATCATACCGCCGCTTGACAAAAAGCGGGACAGTTCCTGTTTCACTTGTTTGACATGGGTGCGTCCCAATGGGATCCGCTCTCCTCCGGTCAATTCCAGTTCTTCCTGGCCGAGCCGGCGGATATGCGAAACATTGACTAAAAACGCACGGTGGGAACGCACAAATCCCTTTTTCAGCAGCCGGCTATCCAGTTCATCCATGCTGGAGTAAAATTCATATTCACCATGATCATAATGGACGGTGATAATTCGTTTCGCCACTTCAAAATATGCAATCTGACGGATTGGAATTGCAAGTCGTTCGGAGCCTCTGACACATTCAAAAAGTTCTCCGGTGTTCTGGCTGGAAACCTGAACCGCTTTCAAGAATACCTGTTCAAACTTCTCATGGGAAAACCCGCCTTTAATCAGGTATTGCAGCGGGGCTGCGTCAAAACTCTCAAACACATATTCCCTGCTGTTCGTGAGAAAAATAATTTGTGCGTGATTTCCCATTGCGCGCAGCCTTTTTGCCGCTTCCACTCCGTTTATCGCATACATCTGCACGTCCAGATAAATAATGTCCGTATGCCAATTGTCTTCCAACGCAAACAGCATCGCCTCCGCGCTGCTGAAACATCGAATCGCAAGTTCCAAATCGTGTTTCTCTGCCAGCTCATTCAGCATAGATTTATAGTTATCTAATATTTCAGAATCATCGTCACACAACACTACGTGCAACATGTTGTCTATCCCTCCCATATTTCGTTCCTTAACATCCTATCATAAAAATGGTTGCTTGAACAGTAATTACCGCAGTTTTCCAGCCCACACTTTGTTTGCACTCTAATTTTCAAAAGCCAATCCGTAGTCTCCACAGCAGCGACAGATTGATCTACCATAAGAAAACGTCCTCAGAAAGACCCGTGAAGCATACTTCGCAGGTCTTTTCTCATGCATTTGTTTGCAAAATCTCTCGTTTTCGGCAAGTTTTTATGTTATACTAAAAAAGAGGTGATATCATGCCAAATGACAATAAAAACGACAATAAGTTTGCAGTATTAATCGATGCAGACAATATTTCTGACAAATATATAAAAATTATATTGGATGAAATCTCCAATGATGGGGTTGCTACTTATAAACGGATTTATGGGGATTGGACCAAACCAGCCCTCGCTTCGTGGAAAAATGTCTTGCTGGATTACTCTATCCTGCCGATCCAGCAATATAATTATACCACCGGAAAAAATTCCACCGACTCATCCATGATTATTGATGCAATGGACATTCTTTATTCCGGTCAGGTCAACGGGTTCTGCCTCGTTTCCTCAGACAGCGATTTTACCCGTCTTGCGGCACGCCTGCGGGAATCGGGTATGATTATCGTCGGCATGGGAGAGCGTAAAACTCCAAAGCCGTTTATTTCGGCCTGCAATCGGTTTAAATATCTCGATATTCTTGCCACCGCCGAGCCCTCTTCACAGGCAAAGCCGGTAAAACTGCCCGCGGGTAAGGAGCCCGGCAAAACGAAGCCAGTGGTAGCCCCCCAGACTTTCCGCAGGGATACGCCCCTGAACCTTTCCCCCGTGGTGCCCGATCCGGTTCCAAAAGAGGATATGACCAATCTGGAAACGATCAAACAGGCAATCCAAACCATTGCCGCCGAAAACTCCGACGAGGACGACTGGATGTTTATCGGAACGATCGGAAATCTGCTGGTGAAGCGCTATCCGGATTTCGACGTGCGTAATTTCGGATTCAGCAAGCTGACGCCATTTATCGAATCGCTTGGCTTGTTTGATATTAAAAGTGTCCGGACGCAGGACAGCGGGGTAAAGCTCATTTATGTGAAACCCAAATAGGTTAAAAAAGAACATCCGGCCTGATGGCCGGATGTTCTTTTTTTAATAGCGCTCAACGGAATCCATCGTCACGCGCGCATAGATCAGTTTTTCCGGAGCGGGTTTTTCCGTCCCGATCGAAATAGCGTTCAGCAGAATCTGCCCCGCCTGCTCCAGTGTTTCGCTCTTCGAGGTATACAGACGGGCAATCGTTTCGCCCTCAGTGACTGATTCACCGATTTTTTTTGCAAGCACGATGCCGGCGCTCGGATCGACCGTGTCTTCCTTGCTTTCCCGTCCCGCGCCAAGCATCGCAGAGGCAATCCCGCACTGTTCTGTCTGCATCCGCGTAATGTAGCCGGAGCGAGGTGCCTTTACTTCCGACAGGATCGGTGCTTTCGGAAATTTTTCCGGGTTATCCAGTACGGAGGAATCCCCACCCAGCGCGCTTGCCATCGCTTTGAGCTTTTCAAACGCGCGCCCGCTGAAAACAGCCTCCTCCGCCAGCTTCCGGCATTCCTGCAAGCTGCCCTTGCCCGCAAGGGACAGCATGTTGGAGGCAAGCTGCATGCAAACCTCTGTCAAATCGGCGGGGCCGTGGCCTTTGAGCGTTTCCACCGCCTCGATCACTTCCAGCGAGTTTCCGATTGCATGGCCGAGCGGAATGTCCATATCGGTAATCAGCGCTACCATGCGCCGACCGTTATGCTCGCCAATCTGCACCATTGCCTGCGCCAGACGGATGGAATCCTCCAGCGTTTTCATAAACGCGCCGCTCCCCGTTTTGACGTCGAGAACAATCGCGTCGGAACCCGCAGCAAGCTTTTTGCTCATAATGGAGGAAGCAATCAGCGGCAGGCTGTCGACCGTCGCCGTAACATCCCGCAAAGCGTAAAGTTTTTTATCGGCGGGCGCGATATCGCCCGTCTGCCCGATAATTGCAAGGCCTACTTCCTGTACGATTTGAAAGAAGCGCTCCCGCTCTACGCTGATTGAAAGACCGGGGATGGACTCTAGTTTATCCAGTGTGCCCCCGGTGTGCCCAAGCCCGCGGCCACTCATTTTTGCCACCGGTACCCCGCAGGCGGCGACCACCGGCGCAACCACAAGGCTGGTCTTATCCCCTACACCGCCAGTGGAATGCTTATCTACCTTGATGCCGGGGAGCGCGGACAGGTCCACCGTATCGCCGGAATGGGCCATCCGGTCGGTCAGCACCGCGGTTTCGCGCGGCGTCATCCCACGAAAATAAATCGCCATCATCAGGGAAGAGACCTGATAGTCCGGAATAGTGCCTGCGGTGTAGCCCTCCACAAAAAATGCGATTTCTTCGTCGGACAGTTCCCCGCCGTTGCGCTTTTTCATGATGACATCATACATGCGCATCTGATTGTGCACCTTCTTTCCCATATCATTTCCCTTTGAGTCATCTTCCGCCCTTGTCGTAAGGGATTCCCTCCGCTTTTGGCGCCTGAGAATTTTTTGATGTGAACGCCAGCACCACCAGCGTCGCCACATAGGGAATCATTTTATAAATGTCATTTGGTATTTTCATTGCCGCGAGTACCGAGATTCCCGAATAGGCGGAAGCAATTGTTTTCATCAAGCCGAAGAAGAAGGCCGCCATCAGAATTTTGGACGGTTTCCACTGGCCAAAAATCAAAACTGCCAACGCAAGGAAGCCATATCCCGCCACCGTTGCGTTAAAGTTGGTGGAGGTGGGAATGACGAATACAAGCCCGCCGATGCCCGCAAGCGCTCCGGAAATCGCCACGCCGGCATAACGCATCCGGTAGACGTTGATTCCTACGGAATCCGCCGCCTGCGGGTGCTCGCCGCAGGAGCGCAGCCGCAGCCCAAACCGCGTTTTATAAAGCACCATCCACGATACAATTAAAATCGCAAACCCAAGATAGGTGGTGATATAGGTGTTTTGAAACAGCATGGGCCCGATCACCGGGATGTTTCCCAGCACCGGTACTTTTTCAATACGGAACTGATTGACAAACGGAATCTGCTGCACCGTGCGGATCATGCGCGCCACATAGATAGCGAACGCGGGCGCAAACATATTGATCGCAGTACCGCTGATGACCTGGTCGGCTTTCATGTTGATTGAGGCGTATGCGTGCGCAAGCGATATGAGCACACCTGTTGCCGCCGCAACCAGAATCGCCAGCAGCAGAACCGGCTGCCCGGGAAGAGCTGCCTGAAACACGCTGATAAACAGGATACTGGAAAAGGCGCCCATAATCATGATGCCTTCCAATGCAATATTGACCACGCCGCTGCGTTCGGAAAACATACCGCCCAAAGCGACAATCAGCAGGGGGATGGAAAAATACATGGTCTGCTGCACAAGAAAATATAACGTACTCATACCACCCGTCCCCCTTTCGACTTCGGTTCCGCATTGGCATTCGGACCATTTCCGTCCTTATGAATGATCTGCCGGCGAACAAACTCTTTGAGCAGAAGCGCAAAGGCGCTGAAATAGATGATAACCGCGATAATGATTTCAATGACCTGCGGCACAAAATCATAAAGCTGCATATTAAACCCGCCCACATTCAGATAAGCGATGAAGATTCCCGCAAAAATAATTCCGATTGGATTATTCAGTCCAAGCAGCGCGACCGGAATGCCGTTAAAGCCTTCCGCGGCCAGCACATCCAGCACCTCGATCCCCTTACCGGAGCCTGCCAGATAGAGCAGCGCACCCCCTAGCCCCGCAAGTGCTCCCGCAATTACCATCGAATAAATAATGCTGCGCTTTTCGTTCATGCCCGCGTATTTGCAGGCATCCATATTGTAACCGCAGGCTTTCAGTTCAAACCCGAATTTGGTCTTATTCAGTATCACATAAATCACGATTCCCGCGATAATTGCCAGAAAAATACCCGCGTTGACACTGGAAGAACTGTTCCCAGTCTTAAAAAACAAATCCAACCCCATTTTCGGGATTACGGCAGTGGACGCGACGCGTTTTGTCTGATTTTTCAGCGAATCAAAGATCGTTTTGGTAATCGCGAAGTTGACCAGATACATCCCCACATAGTTCATCATAATGCAGGAGATTACAACGTTCACATTGCGGTAAGCTCTGAGAATTCCCGGCAGCAGCCCCCAGATTCCGCCTGCTGCCATGGCAACCACCAGCGCAACAATCCAATGCATGCCCGCAGGCAAAAATGTCCACTTCACACCGATATAGACCGCCGCATAAGCGCCCGCGATAAACTGCCCCGGAGCGCCGATATTAAACAGTCCGGTCTTGTTGGCGAACCCCACCGAAAGTCCTGTCATGATAATGGGGGTTGCAAAATAAAATACCTGCCCCATATTCTTCCTATCGACAAAGCCACCCATGAGAATCGCTCTGAATCCGCCCAGTGCCTGAGAAGGATTGGAGATCAGCAGAATGACGAGCCCCACCAGAAGGCCGACCAAAATTGCCAAAAAGGAGGATAAAAAGCTGGTTGCTTCATCGCCGCGCAGCAGACGGCTGAATTTATTTTCCTTCACGCCTGATTCCCCCTTTTCGAGCCGGCCATATACAGCCCCAGTTCCTGGACAGTGACCTCTTTCGGATCCAACTCGGCTACGATTTCCCCTTCATAGATCACTAAAATCCGGTCGCTGACGTTCATGACCTCGTCCAACTCCAGCGAAACCAGCAGAATGCCTTTTCCGGAATCGCGTTCCGCGACCAGCCGCTTGTGGATATATTCGATGGCGCCGACATCCAGTCCCCTAGTGGGCTGCACCGCAATCAGCAGGTCGGGATTTCGGTCGACCTCACGAGCCACAATCGCTTTCTGCTGATTGCCGCCCGACATGCTGCGGGCAATCGTATTTGCGCCCTGACCGCTGCGAATGTCAAATTTTTGAATCAAGCCGTTGGCATACTCATTGATCGCATTAAATTTGAGCATTCCGTTTTTCTGAAACCGCGGGGTAAAATAAGTTTGCAGAACGAGATTGTAAGCAAGGCTGTAATCAAGCACCAGCCCATGGCGGTGCCTGTCTTCGGGAATATGGCCCATTCCGCTGATGTTGCGTTCGCGGATAGAGGCATGCGTGACGTCGCTTCCATTGAGGTGAATGGTTCCCGCGTCCGCCTTGATCAGTCCCGTCAGCGCATATACCAGTTCGGACTGTCCGTTGCCGTCGATTCCCGCGATGCAGACAATCTCTCCCGCGCGGACAGACAGCGAGACATGATTCACCACATTTTTTCCGGTGGCTTTGCTGCGCACCGTTAATCCCTCGGTTTCAAGAATCACTTTGCCTGGCTCAGTCTCGCCCTTTTCCACCTGAAGGCTGACCTTGCGCCCGACCATCATCTCGGACATCTGCTCCATAGAGGTATCCGCCACATCGACAGTACCGATGTATTTTCCTTTACGCAGAACTGTGCAGCGGTTTGCCACTGCCTTGATCTCGTTAAGCTTATGTGTAATAAACAGGATGGACTTGCCTTCGGCTGCCAGCCCTTTCATGATTTTCATGAGTTCTTCGATTTCCTGCGGGGTAAGCACCGCGGTGGGCTCGTCGAAGATTAGGATTTCATTATCGCGATAAAGCATTTTCAGAATTTCCACGCGCTGCTGCATGCCAACCGTGATGTCTGAAATCAAAGCGTCCGGGTCCACACGCAATCCATATTGGTTGGACAGCTCCACCACGCGCTTGCGGGCCTTGTCCATCTTTAAGAATCCGTTCGCGGTTGTTTCAACACCCAAAATGATATTTTCCAGCACAGTGAAATTATGTACCAGCTTAAAATGCTGGTGCACCATGCCGATTCCAAGACGATTTGCATCATTCGGGTTTTTGATATGAACTTCCTGGCCGTTCTTTTTAATAACGCCCTTCTCCGGCTGGTACATGCCGAACAGCACACTCATCAGGGTGGATTTTCCCGCGCCGTTTTCTCCCAGCAGCGCATGAATTTCTCCGCGGGCAAGTTGAAGCGTCACATCATCATTTGCAATGATCCCGGGGAATTCCTTTGTAATACCCAGCATCTCAATAATATAGTCCATTCCTGTTCACCCCTGAATACAAATTTTTAAGATGTCCTTTTTCTGGCCGTTTTGAAAAATGAGGGATGCAACTTTTCAAAGCCGCCAGAAAAGCCGCCGCGGATATAAAAGGGCGCAAAAGCGCCCTTTTATATCCGTATAGAAAAATCTGCTTATTCGACAACTGTAACTTTTACAGCAGTGGTGGTAATATCGGTGACCTGCTTCTCGGTATCCTTCATGATGTTTGAAGCAATTGCGTCGGTGTCAGCAACCAGAGCCGCATACAACTTGTCGTAATCTGCCTGGGTGAACTTTTCAAACTTGGAGGTGTCCATCGGCAGGGCTACGCCTTCGTTGGTCGCGTCAAATACAAGGTTCTGACCGCCGGGGAATTTGTTGTCATAGAACTGAGAAACGATGGTGTAAACAGAAGCGCCAAGACCCTTCATCGCAGAGGTGATAACGGTCTGGGATTCAGGGGACTGGTCAACGTCAACGCCGATGACCTTGCCATTTGCCTGCTCTGCAGCCGCCATTGCGGAGTTGCCGACCGCGCCGCCGCAGGCGAAGATGACCTCTGTGCCCGACTGATACCAGGAAGCCGCAAGCGTCTGCGCTTCAGGAGTCGCATCAAATCCGCCGGTATAGTGGTAGTTCATGGAAATTTCCGGAACATTCAGCTCTTTTGCCGCATAATCTGCGCCCTGCACAAATCCGTAGCCAAAGCGCACAACCGCGGGAACCGCCATGCCGCCCAGGAAGCCCAGCTTGGTGTTGCCTTCCTTCACTGCCGCATATCCGGCAAGGAAACCGGCCTGTTCCTCGGCGTAGGTAATACCAACGGTATTGTCGCCGGTTTTGTAGTTATAGTCCGCATCGTGGGGGTTACCGTCGATGAGGATAAACTTGACATCCGGATACTGATCCTGCGCGATAAAGACCGGCTCTTCGAACAGGAAGCCCGGCGTTACAATGACCTTGGCGCCGCCTTTGACCGCCAGCTCAATCGCGGACAAGTAAGCGTCGTTGCTCTTTTCGGTGGGCTTATAATATTTGTGGGAGATGTTTTTCTCTTCCGCATACTTTTTGAGCCCTTCCCAGGCGCCCTGGTTGAAGGATTTGTCGTCAATCGTACCGATATCGGTAATCAGCGCAAGTTCGAATTTGCCATCCTCGCCCGCGGACGCGGTCTCGGATGCAGCCGGAGCGGCTTCAGACGACGCGGCCGGTGCAGACGACGCTGCTCCGGAACCGCCGCATGCCGCCATGGATGCGGTCATGAGCATCGCAATTGTAAGTGCAAGAAATTTCTTCATTATCTTTCCTCCTATGTTTCATGCGTTTATTTATTTTAAAGCGCTGTATTGCGCCTTAAAATCATCGGGTCAGGTCGGACGGACCGAAGCTGTGCGGCAGCAGGTCAGCCAGTGAATAGACCTGATAATGCTGTTCGTCGGCAGCAATGACCACCGGAAATTCCGGCGGGCAAAACTCCGTGAGCACCTGCCGGCAGACACCGCAGGGGAAGCACGCGGACAGCGGTCCGGTATCCACACCGCCGCCAACAATCGCGATCGCCTCGAATTCACGATCCCCCGCGCAAACCGCTGAGAAAACGGCTGTCCGCTCCGCACAGTTTGTGGGGGTATAAGATGCGTTTTCCACATTGCAGCCGCGGTAAATTGCGCCGCTTTTCGTCAGTAGGGCGGCGCCGACGGCAAACCGGGAATAAGGCACATAGGCATTTTCACGTGCGGCGAGCGCCTCGCGCACAAGCATTCCGTAATCGGGTTTCATTTTAAGAGCCTCCCAGCGAGCGATGTGCCGTCGGTTTCGGCGGCAACCTCCAGCAGGGCCGCGACCGTTTCGCCGATATCGGCAAAGGTCGGTCTGGTTCCGAGATCAACCCCGGCTTTGATAGCATCGCCGTAAATCACCCACGGCGTATATTCGCGGCTGTGGTCGGTGGAAGGGGTGGACGGGTCGCAGCCGTGGTCGGCTGTGAGCATCAGCACGTCGTCCTTTTTCAATAGCGGCAGCAGTTCCCCAAGCCGCTCATCCACGCGGTTGAGCGCGGCGGTGTAACCGGCAACGTCGTTGCGATGCCCATATACCATATCAAAATCCACGAGATTGACAAAACAAACCCCGTTCCAGTCTTCTGCGGCATGTGCAATGGTTTTATCCATTCCATCATCGTTGTTCACGGTACGGCTTGTGGAGGAAATCCCCTTGCCCGCGAAAATGTCATTGATTTTTCCCACGGCAATGATGTCCTTCTTTGCCGCTTTCAATTTGTCCAGAAAGGTATCCCGCGGCGGTACCAGCGAAAAATCGTGCCGGTTGGAGGTGCGCTTGAAATCGGGATACGCGCCGACAAACGGGCGCGCGATCACCCTACCCACACCATGCTCGCCCTGCAGCAGTTCCCGGGCGATGCGGCAGTATGCATACAGCGTTTCCGGAGGAACAACCTCCTCATGCGCCGCAATCTGGAAAACACTGTCGGCGCTGGTATAGACAATCAGGTCGCCCGTTTCCAGATGCTGCCTGCCGTAATCGAGAATGACCTGTGTGCCGGAGCACGGCTTATTGCACAGGACGCCCCGTCCCGTTCTGCGGGAAAACTCGGAAATGATCTCTTCCGGAAACCCGTCGGGATAGGTCGGCATCGGCTGCGGGGAAATAATTCCCGCGATTTCCCAGTGCCCGATCGTCGTGTCTTTTCCGGCGGAGGATTCCCGCATGCGCGCGAACGATCCCAGAGGGCTGCCGGCTGGTTCTCCACATCCGATCCCTTCGATATTAAAAATCCCAAGCTTTTGCAGATTTGGGATTTGGAGCTTGCCCGACTGCCAGCAGGCACGCAACGTGTTGCTGCCTTCGTCTCCATACGCGGCAGCATCAGGGCCTTCCCCGATTCCCACGCTGTCCAGTACAATCAGAAAGACCCTTTTTATCATATGATTTTCCTTTCCGTATTCTAATACGTTCCGGACTGACCGGAGGTCAGAATGGAAATGGCCGAGCTGGTGCCGATACGTTCGCATCCGGCATTTAAAAACTGTTCCAGGTCGGCTTTGCTTTTTACACCGCCCGCCGCTTTGATTTTCACCTGCGGCCCAATATGCTTACGGAATAAAAGCACATCCTCCAGCTTGGCCCCATCCGTGCCAAATCCGGTAGATGTTTTGATAAAGTCCGCGCCGCCGTCGGTCACACACTTGCAGAGCGCGATTTTTTCCGATTCTGTAAGATAGCAGGTTTCAATAATGACCTTCAGAATATGGCTGCCGGCTTCTTTTTTCAGTGCGGCTATCTCGGCCGTCACCTTGTCGAATTCCCCATTTTTAACGTCGCCGAGGTTGACCACCATGTCCACCTCGTTCGCGCCGTCTGCGATTGCCTGGCGGACCTCTAAGGCTTTCACATCGGTTGTATGATAACCCAGAGGGAAGCCGATGACCGTGCAGATGTTTAACCGGGGATAAGCCCCGTGAATGCGCGCGATATAGGACGGAGGCACACACACAGAAGCTGTGCCGTATTGAACAGCCTCCTCGCAGAGCTTCTGAATACCCGACCAATCAGAAACCGCTTTCAGCAGCGTATGATCAATATGAGGATAAATTTGACTGTTTTCCAATAAAATCCCCCCTAAATAATCTCATAATTTGGTATATCCATGCTATCACAGTTTATTCCCCGTGTCAACGCGAACGATACGCCTGAAAACGACAAATAGTCGGGACAACGCCCGGCCTTGGTATCCGCTTATCGATCGGTCAGAACGAAATGCTGCCGATTCTTTCGTAGAATTTTTTCATGCCGCTGCAAGACGTCACAAATTCTGTTTTTCGTCTGTTGTCATTATGATTTCCAGAATGTCAGCACACCGCCACGGCCTGACAGAGCGGGCGTAAAGCAAATTTGCCATCGTTCGATATTGAAGCACGCTTTTAAATCAGAAGAGACAGCCCAACGGTAATCAGCCCGGAAACCCCAATTGCGATTCCGCTCATTGCCCCTTCCACCTCGCCAAGCTGCAGCGCGCGGGAGGTACCCACCGCGTGGCTGCAGGTGCCGATTGCAACGCCCGCCGCCACCGGATGCTTCACGCGAAAAACCCGAATCAGTAGCGGGGCGAAAACCGCGCCGAAAATCCCCGTGCAGACCACAGCCGCTACGGTGATTGCGGTAATCCCCCCATGCGCGCCGGATATTTCCATAGCGATCGGCGTTGTAACGGATTTGGGAAGCAGGGAAAAGACAAGCTCATCGGTCAGCCCAAACAGCCTGCACAGCCCGTATACACTGGCCATGGAGGTTACGGAACCGGCAAAACAGCCGAGCACCACCGGCAGAAAGTGCTTTTTCAGCACCTGCATCTGCGCGTAAATCGACGAGGCAAGCACTGCGGTGGCCGGGGGCAGCAGCATGGTTATCACATCCCCGCCGCGCCGGAAGGATTCCAGCGGGATGTTGGCGGTTTTCAGCAGAATGATCACCAGCGCAATTGCGATGAGCAGCGGATTGGCAAGCGGAGAATTCAGCCTGCGCTGAATCAGCAGGCCGGCCTGATAGGCGACGATACAGAGAATAATCCCGAAAAGCGGGCTGTTGAAAAATGCAGTCATTTTAGAAATTCTCCTTTCCGGCGGGCTCTTCAGGCATGCCGTCTTCGTTTTTCAATGATTTACGGCGGGACGCCTCCTGCAGCAAAATTACACCATGGACGGTGTAGGCTGTAACGGCAAAGGTCAGCACTGTAGTCACCATGCAGATGACCAGCAGTGGAAGAACGCTGCCCCGCAAAGCATCCAGGCTTTCCAGAATCCCGACACCGGACGGAATAAACAGCAGCGCCATATTTTTCAGCAGAAACCCGGAAAAATTCTCAATCTGCCGCGGCTTAACCAGTTTCATTGACAGCAGCAGAAACAGCAGCACCATTGCCATCACGCTCGACGGAAACGGAAACGGCAGCAGCGCGGCAAGCCCCTGCCCCGCAAGGCAGACGGCAAATATCAGACTGATTTCCAAAAGCAGCTTCATAAAATTCCTCTTTATTTTCTCAAAATTGTTATTAGTATACAACATACGACGTGTGACGTCAATGTTTGTAACGCAAGCGCCATGCCAGAACCATGCAAAGCAGCTATGCATTACATATGGAATACCAGACGGCTCCCCTGCCGGTTTTTCACCACTTCAATGGAAGTCCCGATGCTTTCCTTGAGCGCCTCCACATGCGAAATAATTCCTACCAGACGACGGGACCCCTTTACAGTCGCCAGCACTTCCAGCGCGTCGTTGATCGACTGCGGGTCGAGGGAGCCGAATCCCTCGTCGATAAACATTGCTTCCATGCTGATGCCCCCCGACTGCGCCTGCACCACCGCGGAAAGCCCCAACGCAAGCGACAGCGAAACAAGAAACTTTTCTCCGCCCGAAAGGCTGCCCACACCGCGCCGCTTTCCGGAATTGCTGTCCAGCACCTCCAAATCAAGTCCCACCTTGCGGGCGCGCCCGGTTCCCTCCGAGGAACGGAACAGCTGATACCGCCCGCCGTGAACCCTGCGCAGCAGACGGTTTGCCTCCGCAGTCACAGATGAGAGCATAATGCCCAGCACATACCTGCGCAGGCTGACGCCGCTGTCTCCGCGCAGCAGTTTCCCAAATCCGCTGAGTTTGTCATAAACTTCCCGCTGCCGGTCAAGCTGTTCTGTCTTGCGGTGCAGATCGCGCACACTTTTCCCCCTGCGTTCAGATTCCTGCGCAAGCGCACCCCACTGGGCATCCGCATCCGCTTTTTCCTGTTCCAGCGTTTCAACCTGTGTCTGGCACTGTGCCAAGTCGGGAGGCTGTTTTCCCTCCAACTGCTGTGCCAAAACGGCAAGCTGCTCGTTTGCGGCTGTTTGCTGGATGCTAAAATCGTTCAGCTCCTGTTCCAGTGCTTTCAGCGAGGCGGCATCCATGACCGCCGCTTTCATCTCCGGGTGGTTCGCAAACTGATTTTCCGCAAGCAGCCGGCTAAATTCCGCTTCCTGCTCGGCGAACTGCACCATTGCCTGCTTTTCTTCAGCACATAAGTGCTCTAACGCCGTTTTCGCCGACTCCGCTTTCAGAGCCGCTTTCGAAGCCTGTTCCCGCGCTTCCTGATGTGCCCGTTCAAATGCTTCCGTCTCGTTTTTCAGCGCATCCATGCGCAGAAAAAGTGCGGCGCAGTCCGGAATACTGGTGTCGCCCTGGTCCGTGAGCGCCTGAAAGCGGGCGGCGGCGCGTTCCTTCTGCGCGGACAGCTCCGCCAGTTTAACCGACGAGGTTCCCGCTTCCTTTTTCAAGCTTTCCAGAAGCAGTTCCGCCTTCCGAAGCTGTTCCGTCAGCTCCTGCCGGCGGGCATCTTGCGCTTTCGCAGTTTCCAGTTCTGCCCGCAGAGCAGCGAACTGCTTTTCGTCATATCGTTCAAACCCGGCGGACTGTTTTTCCAGTGTTTCCAATTCGCTTCGGACTGCCGCACAGGACGCCGCCGCTTCGGCACGTTTCTGCCCGCAGTCCGCCAGACTTTGCCTCGCCTGTTCGGCGGACTGCGCGGCGGCATTCAGTTGTTGTTCTGTTACAGCGTGTTCCGGTGAAATCTGCGCGCCCTTTTGATGATGAACACTGCCGCAGACAGGGCAGGACTCCCCCTCACGCAGCTGCTGGGCAAGCGCAAAGGCCGCGTTTGCCATCCATAAAGCCCGCTGCTCCTCCTGTTTTTCCTTCGCCTGTTCCAGCACAAGCCGAAGCTGCGCTTCCTGCCTGTCGAGTTGGGTGCAAAGCTGTTCCGATGCACCCAGCTTTGCGCACAGCTCCTGCTGCCTGTCCTCCAGCACCTTCCCGCGGGACATCCGTTCCGCCTGCTCCCGCAGGGCGGGAAGCCGTGAGGTGTAACGATCGAATATCGTGTCGCGTTCCTTCCGGGCGGCCTCTTCTCTTGAAAGCTGCTCCGCAAGGCGGCTTTGCGCGCGATCAGCGGCGGTGCGCAGCTTCTCCCATGCCGCTTCGGCCTGTTCCTTTTCGGCCCTTGCCGCATCCAGCTGACGGTAACTTTCCGCAAGCATCGTCAGACGGGCAAGCAGGGATTTTCGTTCTTCCTGCCGGGGTTCCTCCCCGCGCAGTGCTTCCCGTCTGCCGTCAGCGGTCGCAAGCGCTTGCTGCGCCCCCGCCAGAATCGCTTCGCCCGCAGCCCTATCCGCCCCGCGTTTTTCACAGGCGTTTTGCAGCGATTCCAGCCGTTCCTGATACGGAAGCAATGCGGCGGCGCGTCTTGCGCCCGCGGCAATCGCTGCTTTTTTTGCCATTTCATCCGACCGCAGCGCAAATCCAACTGCCGCCTTTTGAAGCTGCGCCTGTTTCTCAAATAGTGCGGATAGCTGGGTTGCGCTCTCCAGAAGCTTCCGCTGGAGTTCCAGCGCCACAGCCAACTCCCGACGCTTCGCAGTTTTGTCCGCAAGCTGCTCCTTCGCTTCTGCCGCCAGCTTTTCCAATTCCGCAAGGTCTGAGCAGCCGAACCCTTCCAGCACGGCTTTGATCTCCGTCTTTCGGGCATCCAGTTCCTGCCGCATAGCGTTTGCCCGTGCGCAGAGCCGTTCCGCAATCTCATGCCAGCGCTGGGCATGGAACAGGCTCACCAGAACCGCTTCCTTTTCCTCCGACTTTGCCACCAGAAGCCGTTCAAACTGCCCCTGCGGCAGAATCATGACCTGGCAGAACTGCTCGCAGGAAAGCCCGATCAGTTCCTGCGCCTTCAGTTCCAAATCCCTTGCCTTTGGGTTTTCAAAAAATGGAATCCATACGCCCGCTTCATCCAGAAATGCCGCGCTCTGTTCCGGCAGGTATTCCAGGCTGCCGCCGCGTTTTTTCCGGACGCGCAGGCTGCGGGTAAAGCGGTAACGCTTTCCGCGCACTTCAAACAGGAACTCCGCCACTGTCTGCGCAAGCGGCGGCGCGGAAAGACAACGCATGGAGGCAAAGTCACCCCGGGATCCTCCGCTGCTGCGCCCATAGAGCGCAAATGTGACGGCGTCCAGCAAAACTGTTTTGCCCGCGCCCGTTTCACCATGAATCAGAACCAGCCCGGAAGGCTGGAACCTTGTAAAGTCTACCGTCTGCTCTTCGACATAGGGGCCGAACGCAGAAAAACGCACCGATATCGGAATCATTGCACCTCAGCCCCCTCAATCTCCCGCGCCGCCTGTTCAAACCAGTCCAGCTGCTCTTCATCCGGTTCCTCACCGGTCATTTCCGCATAAAAGCGGCAAACCAGATCTTTCGGCTGCAGTGCAGACAGTTCCTCCACCGTCAGTTCGCCGGATTCTTTCCCTTCCTCCGATTTGCCGGTGAGCAAAAGCAGATTCGGGTAATACTGCCGCAGCAGCTCCAACCGTTCCAACCCGGCAAAGCAGTCATCCAGCTCTATTTTCAAATAGTCATACGGCCGGGCGTCAAAGGCAGCCTGCTCCAGAATCCGGTCATAACCGCCTTTGATAACGCGCAGCTCGTGCGCCGGACAAACGGGAATTTCACGCACCGACAGATCGGACGTATCCAGCAGGGTAAAGGATTTTTTCTGTCCGGCCTCCGAAAAGGAGTAGCAGAGCGGCGTTCCGCTGTAACGCACCTGAGGCGCGGGATTCTGGGCGCGGTGCAGATGTCCCAACGCCACATAATCGAATCCTTCAAACACATCGCAGCCCACCTGATTGCTGCCCCCGACAGCGGCGGCGCGGTCGCTTTCCGAAAGCTGCGCGCCCGCCGCGAAGCAGTGCGCCGCCAATAGATTGCGCTTGCCCTGCACAAACCTGCCGCGCATCTCCGACGTTACCGCCGCCATGGCGTCCGCATAGCTTTTTACCCCCGCTTGGGGGTAGAGTGCGCGCACTTCATCAATGTGAAAATAAGGCAGCAGAAAAATCGCCGCGTCTCCGACAATGACAGGCTGAATTTCTCTGGTCAGCCTGCCGGACACATACAGCCCGGCCTCCCGCAGAAGGGACGCGCAGGAAGAAAGGCGCGCCGCGCCGTCATGGTTGCCGGCGCAGATGAGTACGGGGACACCCGCCCGCTGGCAGAGCAACGTCATTGCGTCATTATAAAGCCCGATGGTTTCGGCATTCGCCACCGCGTGGTCAAAAACGTCCCCCGCCAGAATCACAGCTTCCACCCGCTCGGTTTCCACCGTTTTCACAAGCTGACGCACCATTTCCCGCTGCTCGTCCAGCATGGAAACATTATAAAGCGCCAAACCCAGATGCCAGTCGGACGTATGCAGAATGCGCATGTCTGTTTCCCCCCTGCCCCCAATTTTGTGTCGTCCGGAATCGGGTGACTCCGGATTTTCTCCGGTCAGGCAATTAGCCGGAAGGCTCTGAATATGATTATAGCAGAAACGGAAAGCCGAAGCCAGCCGTATACTTGTTTTCCTCTTTTCTAATCTGTTTTTGACTGTCCCGCAAAGCTGTCTGAAAATCGACAAAAATTACAAAAAGCCAGATTATCTTGCATGATTCCCTGGATTTTGATATGATTATCACAAATTTGAATGGCAGGTGGGCAGATGGAGCTCTCTTTAAAAACTTCACAGAATTCAACACTATCGCCTCAGATGGAACTGTCTGTCCGCATTTTGCAGATGGATAGCATTCAGTTAACGGAATATCTCCGCGAGATCATGCTGGAAAATCCGGTCGCCGAATTGGAATTGCCGCCTGAAAGGGAAAAACGGGATGAACTGGCAATCAAAAAAATGGAATGGCTGGAAAACCAGACTGTCCGGGAAAAAGAAAACGTCGGTTATTATGAGGAAGACAGCAGCATGACGGTGGAAAAAATGGCTGCCGCGGAAGAGGTGGAATCCCTTGAAGACCACCTGTTCAGACAGGCTGCGTACTCCGATGTTGATCAAACCCTGCTGCCCGCCGTCCGTTTTGTGATTGGATGCCTTGATGAAAACGGCTATCTGTCCGTATCAAAGCAGGAACTGCTCTCCTCGTCCGATTTTTCGGCGGAGCAGACCGAGCAGGCGGTTTTGGCCGTGCAGGGGTTTGATCCCGCCGGGGTGGGCGCCGCGGACCTGTGCGAATGCCTGCTCCTGCAGCTGGTGCCCGAGGATACGCTTGCCCGCCGGCTGGTGGACTGCCATCTTAAGGAAATTGCCAGAAACAGGATTGCGAATCTCGCAAAGCAGTTCCATACTTCAGAGACCGAAATCGCAGACGCAATCCGCCGCATCCGGCAGCTGAACCCCAAACCGGGCGCACTTTACAGCCGCACGGAAGCCCCGCGCTATATCACGCCGGACGTTGTGGTCACCAGCTTTGAAAACCAATATAACGTTCTGCTCTGCGAATTCAGCTACCCTGAAATCCGGATCAACCAGAGTTATCTTCGCATGGCACGGGAAAGCGGCGACCGCGAGGTTTCCGATTACGTCAGCGGGAAAGTCAGGCAGATTGAGTGGATTCACAAATGTATTGAAAGCCGCAACAATACCCTGCTGCGCGTAGCGAAAGCCATTGTTCGACGGCAGGAGCGGTTCTTCCGTTACGGGCCGCAGTATCTGAATGTTCTGAGGATGAAGGATATCGCCGACCAGCTGGAAATTCATGAATCCACCGTCAGCAGGGCTGTGCGGGATAAATATCTGCAGTGCTCCCATGGCGTATACCCGCTCAGGCATTTCTTTGTTCGCGGAATGGAAAACTGCGCTTCGCCGGAAGCCCCGGGAGCCCCGGACGCAAAAAGGCGCATCACCCAGCTCATTGAAGCCGAAAACAGTGCGCATCCGTTAAGCGACCAGAAGCTTACAACGCTGCTGTCCGCCGAAGGGTTCACCATTTCGCGGCGCACCGTCGCAAAATATCGCGAGGAACTCGGCATCCCGAATTCCTCCGCCAGAAAATAGCAACAGGCACGGGGCATAACTGCCTCCGTGCCTGTTCTTTTTTAGATAGATGTAAATTCCCGCAGAGCGGCGAGTTGCTTTGCCGCGTCCGTCATTCCCGTTTTGTAAAGCGCCATCAGCTTGTTGGGGTTCTTTTCAAATCGGCTGATTTCCACAGGTTTTTCGGGCGCGATCACAATCGCCTTCCCCTGTTTCACGAGATCATGCAGATCGGCGCGGGTTTGATTATAGGCCTCGTGCCGGTGATCGAGGGTCTCCACCATGGCTGGGCAGTTCCGGAACATGCGGCGGTAAACAGTTCGGAACCTTTCCGGACGTTTGATATAACCCGCGTCGCGCGTCAAAACTACAATCACCCGGTCGCAGCCGTCCTCCAGCGCTTTTTTCACGGGAATCGGGTCAGAGGTGCCGCCGTCCAGATAGCTTTCGCCGCGATATTGGACAACCGGCGAAAACACTGGTATGGAAGAGGATGCCCGCAGCACCGTGCAGTCATGGTCAAAATGCGGTTTATCAAAATAAACGGGCTTTCCGGTTTTGACATCCGTCACGCCTGCCGTAAATGCACAGGGGTTGGCGAAAAACGTGTCATAGTCAAACGGCTCAAGCCGATTCGGGATTTCATCGAATAAAAAATCCATTCCAAACATGGATTTTGTTTTAATCAAGCTTTTCAGGCTGACATAGCGCTCGTCGCCGAGATAATTGGTGTTGACCCGCAGGCTGCGCCCCCGCTGGCCGGAAACATAGGAAACCCCGTTGCAGGCCCCGGCCGAAACGCCAATCACATAGTCCACCATAAACCGGCTGTCCATCAGGCAGTCAAGAACCCCGATTGTATAAAGGCCGCGCATTCCGCCGCCTTCTAAAACCAAACCTGTTTTCATTTCTTTTCCCCGCTTTATTTGATTATCCTTTATTTTACTAAATTTTCTCATGGATGTCCAGCGCTGCGCAGGACCGTGGAATTGCCTTTTCGGGCAAGCTATGGTATGCTGAAAAAAGAATTATAATGGAAAAGGATGGGTTGGATGAAACTGGTTTCTTGGAACGTAAACGGTCTGCGCGCCTGTCTTGGAAAGGGCATGCTGGAATCGCTGGCGCCACTGGATGCGGACGTCATCAGCCTGCAGGAAACAAAGATGCAGCCCGAACAGGCGCAGGTTGATTTGCCCGGCTATCTGAAGTACTGGAACAGCGCGGAACGCAAGGGCTATTCCGGCACGGCGGTTTTCAGCCGCATTGCGCCGCTTTCGGTAACTTACGGGCTGGGGATTGAGGAACATGACCACGAAGGCCGCGTCATCACGCTGGAATTCGATTCGTTTTTTCTTGTGAATGTCTATACGCCCAATGCGCAGGACAAGCTGGCACGCATCGACTACCGGATGCGCTGGGAAGACGATTTCCGCGCCTTTGTGATGGGATTGGACGCAAAAAAACCGGTCATCGTCTGCGGCGACCTCAACGTTGCGCATGAGGAAATCGACCTGAAAAATCCAAAAACCAACCACGGCAATCCCGGCTTTTCCGATGGGGAGCGCGCCAAGATGACCACGCTGCTCGGCAGCGGCTTCATCGATTCGTTCCGCCATTTTTATCCGGAATTAACCGGTGCTTACAGCTGGTGGTCCTACCGGTTTAACGCGAGGGCAAACAACGCCGGCTGGCGTATCGACTATTTTCTGGTCTCCGCGCGACTTTGTGATGAGCTGCACGACAGCAGAATCCATCCGGAAATCACCGGAAGCGACCACTGCCCGGTTGAACTGGAAATTTTCTAAAGGAGCCTTCACCATGGCACAAAATTATAACGCGCTGACCCTCTCGCATAAACTGATGGCCGAATTTGTGCGGCCGAAAAGTCTCTGCATCGACGCGACGATGGGGCGCGGATTTGATACCGCCTATCTGTGCGGCCTGACAGGCCCGGACGGGCAGGTGCTTGCCTTTGATATTCAGCAGGACGCGCTGCACAGCACCGACCGGCTGTTAAAAGAGCGCGGGTTATCCAATGCCCGCCTGATTCTGGACAGCCACAGCAACATGGAACAGTATGTTCAGCCGGAATCGGCCGACTGCGTCACGTTCAACTTTGGCTGGCTGCCGAAAGGCGACCACTCCATCTTTACGCGGGCGGAAACCAGTATTCCCGCGATTGAGGCCGCCATGCGGGTCATCCGGCCGGAAGGGCTGGTCAGCATGTGCGTCTATTATGGCGGCGAATCCGGCTTTGAAGAACGCGATGCCCTGCTTCGTTATTTCGAGACGATTGACCACCGCGGCTACACTGCTGTGGTCAGCCAGTTTGTGAACCGTCCCAACTGCCCCACCATCTTTGCCTATATCCTCAAAGGAATGTAAAAAAGCGGCTGCCTGGAATCGGGCGGCCGCTATTCTGCTCTGCTTCACGGTTCGCCATGCCACGCATAGCGCGTCATATTGACGCAATTGCCGTTCCCAACCTCAACGCCCTCCGCTTCCAGAAGCCTTTTCTGTTCTTCGGGGCCGCCGAAAGCGAATTCCGGAGCGAGGCGCCCATTGCGGTTCACCACGCGGTGGCAGGGGATGACGCCTGGCAGCGGATTCTGGTGGAGCGCGCCGCCCACCGCGCGGGACGCCAGGGGGCTCCCGCAAAGCATCGCAATCTGCCCGTAGGAGGCGACCCGTCCCTTCGGAATTTTCCGCACCGCTTCATATACCAGTTCACAAAAGCCCATCTAACGTTCACCCTTTTCACATATCCGCCTATTCAGACAATCACGGAATAGACAAAATTCTCCCACAGCAGCCGCATCCCCTCGTCCGTTTCGGGCGGCAGCAGCGCCATTGCCACCGTATTCTCGATTCCGTCATCTGAAATAAGCTGTGCATAATCTCCATTAATCTGTCTGACAGAATAATAAATCGGTCCCATGCGCATCCTCCTGATTTCGGGCAGCATGCCCGGCTATCTCTGCGGCTATTATAGCATATCTTTGCCGTTTCGCAAATCCGCGCGGGCTGAAATGGCAGAGTGGTTTCCCATATGGTAGAAATATTTTTGCGGGATTTCTTGCACAGGAACGGGAAAGATGGTAAAATAATTTGGTTAATGCTTTGAAGCCGCCCGACGGGGCTATTGCAGCCGGTCTGTCCGGGCGGTTTTGATAAGGCTGGAGGAATTTGTTTGTCTGACTATATTGAAGAAATAAAACGCAGGAGAACGTTTGCGATTATCTCCCATCCGGACGCGGGCAAGACGACGCTGACGGAAAAATTTCTGCTGTACGGCGGCGCCATTACGCTGGCCGGTTCTGTGAAAGGAAAAAAGAACGCGCGCCACGCTGTTTCTGACTGGATGGAAATTGAAAAACAGCGCGGAATATCGGTGACCTCCTCGGTGATGCAGTTTAACTATGAGGGCTACTGCATCAATATTCTTGATACGCCCGGACATCAGGATTTCTCGGAGGATACTTACCGGACACTGATGGCGGCGGATTCCGCCGTGATGGTCATCGACGCTTCCAAGGGTGTCGAAAACCAGACCCGCAAGCTGTTCAAGGTCTGTGTCCTGCGGCATATCCCGATTTTCACCTTTATCAATAAAATGGATCGTGAGGCGCGCGATCCGTTCGAACTGCTTGAGCAGATCGAACAGGAACTGGGTATTCAGACCTATCCCATGAACTGGCCGATCGGCTGCGGAAAAGAGTTTAAAGGCGTTTATGACCGCAACCGCGAGGAAATTATCAAGTTTACCTCGGGCGAATTAGCGAACGGCCAGCGAGAGGTCGAAAAAGAAGCCTTCCAGCCCGGCGATCCCCGTCTGGATGAGCTGCTGGGCGAACATCTGCACCGGCAGCTTTCGGATGATATTGAGCTTCTCGACGGTGCCAGCTATGATTTTGACATGGACGCGGTGCAGGACGGGCGGCTGTCTCCCGTATTTTTCGGCTCGGCGCTCACAAATTTCGGTGTCGAACCGTTTTTGGAAGATTTTCTCCAGCTGACAACCTCGCCCCTGCCCCGTCAGGCGGGCGAGGATACTGTCGACCCGTTCGATTCGAATTTCACGGCTTTTGTGTTTAAAATTCAGGCGAACATGAACAAGGCGCACCGCGACCGTATCGCGTTTATGCGGATTTGTTCCGGTAAGTTTGAAAAGGGCATGGAAGTCTGGCATGTGCAGGGAAACAAAAAGATCAAGCTTTCCCAGCCGCAGCAGCTGATGGCTCAGGAGCGCGAAATCGTCGACGAAGCCTATGCCGGAGACATTATCGGCGTCTTTGACCCCGGCATTTTTTCCATCGGGGACACCATCTGCATGCCGGGACAAAAGCTGGAATTTGCAGGTATCCCCACCTTTGCGCCAGAGCATTTTGCCCGAATTACGCAGGTGGATACCCTCAAGCGCAAGCAGTTCATCAAAGGCACCACGCAGATTGCACAGGAGGGCGCTATCCAGATCTTCCAGGAGCCGCTCAAGGGCATGGAGGAAGTCATTGTGGGCGTTGTCGGCGTCCTGCAGTTTGAAATTTTGGAATACCGTCTAAAAAATGAATACGGCGTGGATATTCGGCGGGAGGACCTCTCCTTCCAGTTTATCCGCTGGATTGAAAATGACTACGAGGAAAGTGACCTGAAAAAGCTCGACCTCACCTCCGATACGAAGATTGTGCAGGATTTCAAAGGCAGTTTCCTGCTGCTTTTCACCAACGAATGGAATATCCGCTGGGCGCTCGAGAAAAACCCCGACCTGCGCCTGACCGAATTTGGACGCTGGTAATGTCATTATAAAACGCGCTGTCCGGCTTTCACCGGACAGCGCGTTTTTGGTTTTCTTCGAATTTTACAGACAAACCGTGTCTCAAGTCAGGCTTCGTAGCGCGTCTTCTCAGGCGCCCAATCTTTGATCACTTCGCCCATTTCGGCGGCTGCCCGTCTGGCGCCTGCCAGGTCGTGCTCCAGATAGTTCCCGCATTCCGACTCGGCGGCGCCCGGAATATCTCCCTCGAAAGCGGCCACAAAAGCAAATGACTCCTGCAAAAGACTGATGACGTCCCCATGGGACATTTTATCCCGCACGAGGAAATAAAACCCTGTGCGGCAGCCCATGGGTCCCACATAGATGATGCTGTCGCTGAAGCGGCTGTTGCGCGCATAGGTGGCAAACAGATGCTCAAACGTATGCAACACGCCGTTTTCCAGATAGTTTCCGCAATTCGGGCGGCGCATGCGGATATCATAGGTGACCACATCCCCGTCCACGCGGGAAACATAGACACCCGGAATTAATTTTGTATGATCGACGCAAAAACTGGCAATTTTATTCATGACAGTCCCTCCAAATAAGTCAGAATCACCGCATACCGCCCGCAGAGGCTTTCCAGCGACTGTGCGCAGTTTGCGGGGCTTGTGGAGGGAAGCAAAATCGCTTCCCTCTCAACATGGGGCATGATATAACGATTGTAGAGTGCAAACGCCTTCGACCCGGTGGTGAAAACAGCGCGGATATCCGCGGTGCGCAAGATCGGCGCAAGATCGTTCGGGACTGCATCCCGGATGCTGGCGTCCCCCGCTCCCTCAATGGTGAAGGAATGAAGCACATCCCACA
>CAUQLV010000001.1:0-176403 GCA_963519235.1 uncultured Oscillospiraceae bacterium | reverse complement strand
CGACTACCGGTGCAAGCGACATGATCAACGCCGCTGTTATGGCTGCGATCGCTTCTCTGGCTGCTGCCGGCACTGTTGTCTGCAAAAAACTCTCCAAATAAGTTCTATTTCTTTTAAAAAGCGACCGCCTTCGGGTGGTCGCTTTTTGTTGTGATAGTCCAGCTTATTCTAGGCAAATAGCAATGTTCGATTACAGAAAAACAGGGAGAAATCCGTAATTATATACAATTAATAAAATAAGTTTTAACGGTTTTTGCTAAAATGCTGAAAAAACTATTGAAAAAACAGAGGATACG
The DNA here is from genome assembly GCA_963519235.1 of uncultured Oscillospiraceae bacterium. Lineage (GTDB taxonomy): Bacteria > Bacillota > Clostridia > Oscillospirales > Ruminococcaceae > Anaerotruncus. Next base: position 176,107 of record CAUQLV010000001.1, on the reverse strand, counting down.
GTCTATAGTTAAATCACTGATTGGAAACGTTTCCGGTAACGTTCCCAATACTTGTCCGAATTGTAATAATTGAATTTAACAGGAGGAATTATGATGAAAATGAAAAATTATTTGGCGCTGTTTTTGGCATCCGCAATGACGGCATCGCTGGCGGCATGCGGTTCCGCTGCACCGAGCGAATCGTCTGCTCCAGCAGCATCCTCTCAAGCAGAGCCCTCCTCAAATGCGGAGCCCTCTAAGCAGGGCGGGAAGATCTACTATTTAAATTTCAAGCCGGAAATTGCGCCGGTTTATGATGAAATTGCAAAGGCCTATCAGGAAGAAACAGGAGTGGAACTGAATGTAGTTACTGCGGCCAGCGGCACTTATGAGCAGACGTTAAAGTCTGAGATTGCTAAGGCGGATGCACCTACCATCTTCCAAATCAACGGACCGAGAGGCTATGCGAATTGGAAGGATTATTGCGCTGATCTGAAAGATACAGAGCTTTACCAGCATCTGACCGATAAGAGCCTTGCAATTTCCGGCGGCGACGGCGTTTATGGCGTTCCTTATGTGGTGGAAGGATATGGAATTATCTACAATCAGGCAATCATGGGCAAATATTTCGCAATGGATGGGGCTAAGGCGAAATCTATCGACGAAATTAATAATTTTGCTGCACTGAAAGCAGTAGCCGAAGATATGACCGCGAAAAAAGATGCGCTTGGCATCAAGGGCGTATTTGCGTCCACTTCACTGAAACCAGGAGAAGACTGGCGCTGGCAGACCCATTTGGCCAATCTCCCCATTTATTATGAGTTCAAGGACAACAAGGTGGATCTGACCGGAGACGCGACCAAAGAAATCAAATTCCAATACAGCGATCGTTATAAAAATATTTTCGACCTGTATATTAGCAACTCCACTGCGGACCGGAAACTGCTGGGCAGCAAACAGGTTGCTGATTCAATGGCTGAATTCGCTCTTGGACAATGCGCGATGGTGCAGAACGGGAACTGGGCGTGGAGCCAGATCAACGAAGTACAGGGGAACACTGTGAAACCGGAAGATATCAAATTCATGCCGATTTATACCGGGATGGACGGTGAAGAAAAGCAGGGGATCTGCGTCGGTACGGAAAACTTCTTTGCGATTAACAGCAAAGCCTCTCCCGAACAGCAGAAACTGGCAGAGGACTTCCTTTTCTGGCTTTATTCCAGTGACAAAGGCAAAGATTTTGTAACCAACAAATTGGGCTTTATCGCACCGTTTGATACCTTTGCGGACAATGAAAAGCCCACCGACCCTCTTGCACAGGAAGTGCTGCGATATATGGGCAAACAGGATCTTCAAAACGTCAGCTGGAACTTTACGCTGTTCCCCAGCCAGGTGTTCAAAGACGATTTTGGCGCTGTGCTGCTCCAGTATGCGCAGGGGACCAAAAACTGGGATGATGTGAAAACACTTGTTGTGGACGAGTGGAAATCCGAAAGCGCACAGTAAGAATCATTCAGAGAGCCCGACCGCTCCGTACCTTTGCGGTGCGGAGCGGTAATTTTAAAATGGTAAGTGAAAGCGGGAAATTGCGCTTGCTATCAGATTTATGACGGGGGAAGATATTATGCAAAAAACGCTTAAAAAGCAATTTGTCTTGTTTGCGTTACCAACGGTGGCCGCATTTACCATCGCTTTTCTGATCCCATTTTTAATGGGCGTTTATCTGTCGTTTACGGAGTTCACAACCGTTACCAATACCGAATGGGTGGGCTTATCTAATTATTTGAAAGCGTTTAATACCGGAAGCAACTTCTTTCACGCGCTCTGGTTTACTGTGAAATATAGCGCAGTCTCAATTATAACGATCAATATTCTTGCATTTTGCCTTGCCCTTCTTCTCACCAGAAAAATCCGTGGGACGAATTTGTTCCGGACCGTATTTTTTATGCCGAATTTAATCGGCGGAATTGTGCTCGGCTATATCTGGCAGCTGATTATTAACGGTGTATTGCTGAATTTCGGAGTGGATATCACATTCTCCGCCAAATACGGTTTTTGGGGACTGATCGTCCTGATGAACTGGCAGATGGTTGGTTATATGATGATTATCTATATCGCGGGAATCCAGAATATACCGAGCGATTTGTTGGAAGCGGCCGCAATCGACGGCGCGACTCCCATGCAGGCGCTTTTCCGTATCACGATTCCCATGGTAATGCCGTCAATCACCATTTGCACCTTTCTCACTCTGACAAATTCTTTTAAGCTGTTCGATCAGAACTTTGCCCTGACAGCCGGAGCACCCGGAAGAGAAACCGCTATGCTCGCGCTGGACATTTATGACACTTTCTATGGCCGTGTCGGATACGAGGGCGTCGGACAGGCGAAAGCGGTTGTTTTCTTTCTGATGGTTGCGGTAATCGCTTTTATCCAGCTGTGGATTACGAGAAGCAGGGAGGTTGAACACTGATGGTGCAGAAACGAAGGATTATGGATAATCTGCTGTTTATTTCTCTATCGGCATTGACAATTCTATTTCTCATGCCGATATTCATTGTACTTATGAATTCGTTTAAGGGACAGTTCTTTATATCAGATGTGCCTTTCAAGTTGCCAGATGCCCAGACTTTTGCGGGAATCTCCAACTATGTGAACGGCGTGAAGAAAACAGAATTTGTCAGCGCCTTCGGCTACTCTCTGTTTATCACTGTTTTTTCAGTCGGAGCCATTATTCTGTTTACTTCTATGACCGCGTGGTATATTGTTCGGGTCAAGAATACGGCGACAAATTTGATGTATTATCTATTTGTATTCAGTATGATTATTCCGTTTCAAATGGTGATGTTTACGATGTCCAAAATGGCAAATATCCTGCACCTTGACAACCCGGTGGGAATCATAGTAATCTATTTAGGATTTGGGGCGGGGCTTTCGGTCTTTATGTTCAGCGGCTTTCTGAAAAGTATTCCGCTTGAAATTGAGGAGGCGGCTGTGATTGACGGCTGCAGCCCGATTAAGACCTTTTTTTTGGTGGTGTTTCCGATTCTCCGCCCGACAGCCATTACGGTGGCAATCCTGAATGCCATGTGGATCTGGAACGATTATCTGCTGCCCTATCTGGTTATCGGCAATAAATATAAGACCATTCCGATCGCTGTACAGTATCTGCAGGGCGGATACGGTTCGCGCGATATGGGGGCACTCATGGCGACACTGATTTTGGCAATTATACCAATTGTGGTGTTCTATCTGTTCTGCCAGAAATATATCATCCGGGGCGTTGTGGCAGGCGCTGTAAAAGGATAACAAATCTTGCCATTGTTTGGAGCGTGTTTCATGTGACCATTAAAGATATTGCAAGGGAATCCGGTTATGCGGTCAGCACGGTTTCCAGAGCGCTGAATAATCATCCGGATGTCAACGAAGAGACAAAAGCGAAGATTCGGGCAATTGTGGAAGCGCACCAGTTTGTGCCGAACAGCAACGCAAAACAGCTCAAGCAGCAGGCGGCGGTTGCAGTTGCCATTTTGGTAAAGGGAACCAGCAATATGCTGTTTTCTGCAATTCTCGAGCAGATGCAGATGCTGATCAGGCGCGCTAACTACGCGGTCATTGTCAGTTACCTGGATGAGGATGCCGACGAAGTGCAGCAGGCGCTGCAGATTTGCAGAGAGCAAAAGCCGATGGGACTGATCTTTCTGGGCGGAAGCCTCGATCATTTTAATGCGAACTTTGCCGGAATACAGATACCGAGCGTGCTGGTCACCAACTCGGCAGCCTCTCTGCGGTTCGAGCACCTTTCGAGCGTCAGCTCGGACGACGCTGCGGGAGCCGCCTGTGCGATAGATTACCTGATCGGAAAAGGGCACCGGAAGATTGGAATTCTCGGAGGAAATCCCGAGGTGTCCTTGACGAGCTTTCTGCGCTGCGAGGGCTGCCGGAACAGCTTTACCGAGCACGCGGTTCCTTTTGATGAAAGCCTGCAATATGTAAAATCCAGGTTCTCGTTTCAAAGCGGATATGATGCAATGAACAGGCTGCTGGAAAAGCTGCCCGGGCTGACTGCGGTATTTACGATGAGTGACGTTATGGCAGTGGGCGCGGTTCGTGCGCTGCATGACAGGGGACTGCGGGTTCCCGATGACATTTCCGTCATCGGATATGACGGCATCGAGCTTGCCGAATATTACAGCCCCAAGCTCGCAACGATTAAGCAGTCCCAGCATCAGCTTGCTTCCCGCGGGGTTGAAATCCTGCTGGACTGCATCGAACACGGAGCGCATGCTGTTCATGAAATCGTGCCGTTTGAGTTGGTTGAGGGCGAGAGTGTCTGCAGTATGGACCGGTAAATCGGCACGGGGTCTTTCTAATTCCATGGCCGCCGCTTGCGGCGCGACAGAAATTGAGGCGATGAATTCTTTGAAACCTAACAGACAAAAATATTTGGAACGCGGTGCGGGCATTTTGCTTCCGGTAACCAGTCTGCCGTCTCCTTACGGCATCGGCACCTTTGGAAAGGAAGCCTATTCGTTTGTCGATTTTCTTGAGGCTTCCGGGCAAACCTACTGGCAGGTGCTTCCGGTAGGCCCCACTAGCTACGGCGACAGTCCTTATCAAAGCTTTTCCGCATGCTCCGGAAACCCCTATTTTATTGACCTTGATCTGCTGATTCAGCAGGGGCTTCTGGCGCAGGGAGAGGTGGAAGCTTTTGACTGGGGGGATGATCCCGCATCGGTGGACTATGCGAAGCTTTATGAAAACAGGTTTCATGTGCTGAAATCCGCGTATTTACGCAGTTCTCACCAAATGACTTCCGAATTTGCGGCGTTCTGCGCGGAAAATCGCTTTTGGCTGGAGGATTACAGTCTATATATGGCGGTTAAGAATTATTTCGGCGGGAAAGAATGGCTGGCATGGCCGGTAGATATTCGGCTGCGGTCGGAGGATGCAGTCAGGTCTTATTCGGTTTTGCTGGAAAAAGAAATTGCATTCTGGAAATTCTGCCAGTATGAATTTTTTCGGCAGTGGTTTTTGCTTAAGGCTTATGCGAATCAAAAGGGAATTCGTATTGTCGGGGATATCCCAATCTATGTTGCGCTGGACAGCGCAGATGTATGGGTGCATGGGGACCAGTTTCAGCTGGACGAGCGGCGTCAGCCGGTACGGGTTGCGGGGGTGCCGCCGGATCTGTTTTCCGCGACGGGGCAGCTGTGGGGAAATCCGCTTTATGACTGGGACTATATGGCAAAGGATCAATTCACCTGGTGGAAAAACCGCATGGCGATTTCCGCAAAGCTTTATGATGTGATCCGGATTGACCATTTCATCGGAATTGTCAACTATTACTCCGTTCCGTCCAAGGACGCAACCGCCCAAAACGGAGTATGGATGCAAGGGCCGGGCGAAAAACTGCTTGACGCAATCGAAAGCGTGCTGGGGGATACAAAAATTATTGCGGAGGATCTAGGCGTCGTCACGCCGCCTGTGCGCAAACTGCTGCAAAAAAGCGGGTATCCGGGAATGAAGCTGCTGGAGTTCGCATTCAATACAGACGGAAAAAACGGCAACCTGCCTTGCCATTATGATAAAAATACGGTGGTTTACGGCGGAACCCATGATAACGAGACGCTCAAGGGCTTTTTTGCGGGACAAAAGCGGTCTGTCCTGCGTTTTGCGCGCAGCTATCTGAATATCAGCACGAACCGTGAACTGCCGCAGGCGGTTATTCGGGCAGGCTACGCAAGCTCGGCGGATCTGGCGGTTTTTCAGATACAGGATTTTCTCGGGCTGGATAATCGCGCGCGCATGAACACACCCTCTACCATCGGCGGCAGGAATTGGCGCTGGCGGTTGACAAAAGGCGAACTGACGCCGGAACTTGCGCAGTGTATACGGCTGCTGGCAGAGCTTTACGGCAGATAGAATAAGGAGGAACCATGCTGCAATTTGAACGGGAGATTGACCGCCTTTTGGAATTGGAGGGCGTAAATGCGAAGACAGCTTCAGTGAAGCAGCTTTATACGGCTGTCTCACAGGCGGCGATGGAACAGCTTCGGCCCAACTGGAAACAGGGAGGGGCAGTCGGAAAACAGGCCTGCTATTTTTCGGCGGAATACCTGGTTGGGCGGCTTATCGATAGCAACCTGATGAATCTCGGCAGACTGGAAGCCTGCAATACCTACCTGACGCGCAACGGCATGGGGGTGTCCCTGTTTGAGCAGATTGAGGACGACGCGCTTGGAAACGGCGGTCTCGGCAGGCTGGCGGCCTGCTTTCTGGATTCAGCGGCAACACATAACATTCCGCTGAACGGCTATGGCATTCGCTATCGATACGGCCTGTTTAAGCAGTCTTTTGAAGACGGTTTCCAGAAAGAGCAGGCGGATGACTGGCAGCGCTTCGGAGACCCCTGGAGCGTGCGCAGGGAGGAAGAAGCCGTAACCGTCAGATTTCGCAACGAAGCTGTCCGCGCGGTGCCTTATGATATGCCGGTTATTGGATACGGTGGTAAAACCGTCAATACCCTGCGGCTTTGGCAGGCGGAGCCTATGCAGGCGTTTGATTTTGACCTGTTCAACCGGCAGAACTATCAAAAGGCATTTGCTGCACAAAATCTGGCGCAGGCCATATCCGCCGTCCTTTACCCCAATGACGATACGGCGAAGGGGAAACAATTAAGACTCAAACAGCAGTATTTTTTTTGCAGCGCTTCTCTACAAAGCATTCTGAAAGACTATACGAAACAGCATGGCGGCGATATGGGCGGTTTTTCAGAAGCATATGCGATACAGCTAAACGACACCCACCCGGTAGTGGCGATCCCGGAACTGCTGCGCATCCTGATGGCGGATTACTGCCTGCCGTTTGAGCGGGCTTTTGAAATTGTCCTAAATACCTTTGCATATACCAATCACACGGTGATGGCGGAAGCTCTGGAGAAATGGGATGTGGAGCTGTTTCTCTCCGTTCTTCCGGAAGTATATCCCTATGTTGTGATGCTAAACGACAGCCTGAAGCGGGAACTGAAAGCCCTCCAGATTACCGGAAATGCTCGAAAGCCGTTTGAGATTCTATCCGGCGGTCAGATTCATATGGCAAGGCTTGCGGTTTACGCCACCCATTCCACGAACGGCGTCGCGCGCATCCACACACAGATTTTAAAGGACATCGTGCTTCATGACTGGTACCGGCTGTGGCCGGAGCGATTCCAGAACAAAACGAACGGAATAACCCAGCGCAGATGGCTTGCGCTCTGCAATCCGGAACTTGCGGGCTTCCTAACGGGGAAAATCGGCGATGAATGGATTATCAATCTGGAATGGCTCCTAAATCTGCTGCCATGGGCGTCCGACCCCGACGCACAAAACCGATTTCTCGAAATTAAGCGGGAGAAAAAGCGGCAGCTCTGCGAGTATGTAAAAAAGCGGGAAGGATTTGAACTCAACCCCGATTTCCTGTTTGACATTCAGGTAAAGCGGCTGCACGAGTATAAGCGCCAACTCCTCAATGCATTTTCAATCCTCGACAGTTACTTCGGCATCAAGGAAGGCAGGATTGAAAACTTTACCCCCACGGCGTTTGTATTTGGGGCAAAGGCGGCGCCGGGCTACCTTAGGGCGAAAGGAATCATCAAATTTATCAATGAAATTGCTCGGCTAATCAACAGCGACCCGGATATGCAGAGTAAAATGCAGGTGCTGTTTGTCCAGAACTATAATGTTTCCTACGCGGAAAAGCTGATTCCCGCGGCTGATCTTTCCGAACAGATTTCCACCGCGGGCACCGAAGCCTCCGGTACCGGCAACATGAAGCTGATGCTCAACGGCGCGGTAACGCTCGGCACTCTGGATGGTGCGAACATTGAAATTGTGGAGCAGGCTGGCGCGGAAAATAACTACATTTTCGGAGCAACCGTAGAAGAAATCGCAATGCTCACAGAGAGCTATCAGCCGAAAGCCCTTTACGAGAGCACACCCCGAATCAGACGCGTGGTGGATACGCTGATTGACGGCACGTTTGACGACGGCAAGACAGGAATGTTCCGCGAGCTTTATGATTCCCTTTTGATTGGCGCAAGCTGGCATAAGCCGGACCAGTATTATCTCTTGCAGGATTTTCTGCCCTACTGCGATGCCAAACTGCGTGCAAACCGTGACTTCGCAGACCGCAGCGCATTTGCCCGCAAATGCCTGTTGAACATTGCGCACGCAGGAAAGTTTTCCAGCGACCGGACTGTGCAGGAATACGCGCGGGAAATCTGGGGACTTTAGACTCCTCTTTTTTATGACGAGGTCAAAAGCGCCGTGTTTTCAAAACACGGCGCTTTGCACTACCCGGTTATGGATTGCAGATCAGACATTCTGGGTGTACAATACGAATAGTGCAAAATAATGATGAGGCGGTAGATCACTAATCATGTTTGAGGGAAGCAGAATGATTCAGAAATCATTTGTAACCAGTATGCCGGACAAATCCGGCACCTTTCTGCGCGCGTCCAGAATTATCGCAAAACACAGCGGGAACATTGCTAGGGTCAGTTACAACAAAGCGGTAGACCTTCATATGCTGTTCCTTGATGTGCTGGCAACAGAAGAGAATCTTCAAAAAATAGAAGAGGATCTTTTGAACATTGGTTATATCAGCAAGAAGATTGCGGAAACCAGAGTCATTGAGGTATCTGTGAAAATACCGGATACTCCGGGTGCAATCCTTCCTGTCCTTGAAATTTTAAACAGATATGAGATCAATATTTCCTATATGAATTCCTTCACGACAGGCGATGCTTTTCAGGACTTCAAATTTGGCCTGCTAATTGAAAATCCGGGTATTATCAAAACGTTGCTGGATAATATCAGCGAAATCTATTCCGTTAATATTATCGAGTGTGAAAGCTCTGAGGAGAATCTGGATAATACGGTTTTTTATATCCGCCTTGCCAATGAGATGCGGGCACTCCTTGGGATCGGCACTGAAAAAACCATGCAGTTCATTACAGAGTCAAACCGTATTCTGCAGGTGCTTCAGGCGGAGGGCGAAAATGCCGGAAAGGTCTTTGACTATATCCGGCGGTTTGCATATACGGTAAGCTCTTACCGCGGAAATGCGTTTAAAGCCACCGTTCAAAAATTAATTCTCAGCGAGCTTGTTACGCTTTATAGTATCCAGCCCTACTGCGGAAGCAATACCTATCTGTTGGTTGCGCCGGGCGAACTGCTGCTGCTTGACACCGGCTATACGATTTATGCCGATGAATTGCTGCAAGTGCTCAAAAACCTGGTGCCGGACTGGGAGGCGCGGTCTAAGAAAGTCTACATTACGCACGCGGATGTCGACCACTGCGGTCTGCTTTCCAAATTAAAGGATGCCAAAATCATTGTGAACCAAAAGAGCGCTGAAAATTTTGAAAGGCAAGCCGCGGGGCTTCCCGACTACCGTGAGCAGACAGCGCTTCATTTGGGCTACAGCAAGATTAGCCAGATCATTTCCGGCTATCAGGTTTTGGATGTTGCTCAGTTGGAGGTGTTGGACTACGGTACTCCAAAGGAGCATGACGATCTGCTTCAAATCGGGAAATTGCGTGCGGGGGATTTGGAGTTTGATATTATGGAGGGCAGCGGCGGCCATCTCTACGGCGAAATGGTTTATGTGTGTGAACGGGCCGGAATCGTTTTTACCGGGGATATTTTAGTCAATATTAGCGGGTTTTCGAGGGAAAGAGCGGAATTCAATTCGCTGGCCCCGTATTTGATGAAAAGTGTGAATGTCAATTCAGGAAAAGCCAAAGAAATGAGAATACAGGTTTTATCTTTGGTTCAAAAGATTTCCGAACAACTTCACAGACCCTGTATGATATGCGGGGGACACGGGCCGCTCTCTGAATTAAAAGATGGCAAAATGGTCAGCATTAATCCCAACTAAATCAACAGAGCCTCCCTTTCCGATGAGGAAAAGGGAGGCTCTGCTTTTTTAACCCACAATCCTACCATGCGGGCGGGCAGTGAATTTCAAATTCAGGAATGAGTTGCCAAAAATGCAAAAATTATTGGTTTTAACTCATCTGTTGAGACTGCACGCGTTGGCGCAGCCAGAAAGGGCTTCTCTATCATTGCAACCGAAATCCAAAAACTTTCTGAAAGTTCAAAAGTACTGCAAATAAAATATTTGAGCTTACAAATCAAATTAAGATGCCTGTATCTTCAACGGTCAATCATTCGCAGGTCACTTTACATACAGCGGGGGAACAGACAAGAGCGATGGAGAAGGCTTCGGCTTCTGTGCAGGAAATTGTATATCTCGCGGAGCAATTAAATAGATGATGTCTTCTATACAATAATCTTCATGTGCTTATTATTTAAAAGACCCGCTGTCTTTTTGCCAGCGGGTCTTTTAAATAAAATATAATTTCATAATCGAAATATCAGTAATTAATACTAAAGACCTATATGCGATTATAATGGCTTTAAATATACAAAAATAAAAAAATACCCGCAGGGATTTATCTGCGGATACCTCGCGGGAAGCGAAAAATAATTTCAAATAAAGTATAACAAATGCAGCAATAAAAGTCAACGGTCTGAATAAAAGTTATTGATATATTTACCTAGTCATACCAGCTTTGCACGATACCACTCAATTTTGAAAATGGTAGATATACGGTCTGATCTCCGACGGAACATCGACATTACTTTCAACCGCGCGCTGGATTTGGGGCTAGAATAGCTCGGATGTCTATAAATCGATCTAAAAATTTTATTGTAAAATATCTGCCGTGAGATCTGAAGAAAAAAGCAACTAAGATAAAGAACGGGAGTTCTCACTTAGTGAGCTCTCCCGTTCTTTGCTAACATGTGCGAAATCTATACGCAGATGATGTGCTTTAGTTAAGCATTCTCTATCATTTGCGCAATTTTCTGCTTAGGCAGGAACCCGACCAGTCGATTGACCTCCTGGCCGTCTTTAAACAAAACCAAGGTGGGAATGGACATAATCCCGTGTTTTGCTGCCAGCTCCTGCTGCTCATCTATATCTACCTTGCCCACAACCGCTTTACCGTCATAATCATTCGCCAATTCTTCAATAATGGGAGCAAGCATTTTACAGGGGCCGCACCACTGTGCCCAGAAATCTACCAAAACCAGTCCTTTGGACTTTTCAACACCGGATTCAAATGTATCCGTATCAAAATGTTGCAATGCCATGTTTATTCCTCCTGCATATTTTGGATTTATAATACTATTATACACGAAAAAAGTATATAATCAAGAGATTTACAAAATATCTTCTATTATCGTATCTCCTACGCACGAAAAAATACTAAAATTCTGATTTTCCATATAAAATAGTCGAATGACAAAAACAGCTTGACAAGTAATTTTTACCAGTTATAATGCAGGAAAGAGAAATATGTATTCTGCATAAAATGTAAAGAATCTAAGGGGTAAAAATCAGTTATAAGGAGGGCACGGAATGAAAAGTATGAAAACTTGCATCAGAATTTCCGTCATGATCACTTTTACGGCAATGATAATCGTTAATGTTCTTGCGGAAACTCTTCCGATTAATGGTATGACAACCGGGCAGGTGTCTAATCTTTATCCAAACCTGTTTGCTCCGGCCGGTTATACGTTTTCCATATGGCTGGTAATTTATGTTTTGCTTGCAGGATTTGTGCTTTATCAGTTTGGATTTTTCAGAAAAAAAGGGGAAAGTCCGCATCCGATGCTTCGGTATGAGATAGGCGTCTATTTTTGTGTTTCTTCTTTGTCGAATATTTGCTGGGTATTTACCTGGCATTATCAAATGATTGCCTTATCGCTGATTTTGATTGTGATTCTTTTGGTTTGCTTGGTCGAAATTGTAAATGCAATTGGCAAAGAAAAGTTAACTCCTAAGGAAACGATGCTTCTGAAGCTTCCATTCGATGTGTATACCGGCTGGATTTCGATTGCGGTGATCGCAAATACAACCGTTTATCTTGTCAGCTTAGACTGGGATTATTTTCTTGCCATGGACTCTACATGGACAATAATTGTGCTGTTAGTCGGACTTGTGACGGGTCTGCGAACAACTCTGAAATTTGGCCATATCACGTTTGGCATTGTCTTTATTTGGGCCTATATTGGGATTCTTGTAAAGCACTTATCAAAGAACGGCTTTGCAGGCGGTTATCCCAGAATCATCGGTGTGGTTGCCGTTTCTCTCATTTTGCTTTCTGCAGCGGTTATTCGTGCCTTGATGGATAAAAGTAAAAAGAGACCTCATTAATAAAACGCCCTTGCCGCCAAGCAATTGCTCAGCGGCAAGGGCATTCGCTTTATAGGATTCCATTCGATTTCAGCCGTTTGCGCAAAGGGATTGCGCTCAGAATCGCCAGCGCAATTTTAATGGCATCTACCGGAAGATAAGGAATAACACCCATGAATAATGCCTTGCCGAAGCTGACTTTCATCAGAACAGCGAGCCAAACGGTGCCGAACAGGTAGCAAATCATAGTACCTGCAATCATACCCAATAGGCAGAATGGGATTTTGTCTTCAAAGCGTTCTGCAAAATATCCCGTAAATGCGGCAACAAAAAGATAACCAATCAGATATCCGCCCGTAGGACCGGCAAGTTTTTGAAATCCGGCTGTCCAACCCGCGAACACAGGCACACCGATGCCTCCAAGTAAAATGTAAACCAATACACTGATGGTGCCGCGTTTCATCCCTCCGATAATCGCGCAGAAATAAACGGCGAGAAATGCCATGGAAATGGGAACCGGAGAGATTGGAATGGGAAAAGAAATCGGCGCCAATACACAAATCAGCGCGGCAAGCAAACCGATAAAGGTCAAATTGTGGATTTTCGTGCTCTGAGCAGAATTCATTTTGTCATCCATCCGTTTCTGTTTCATTTCTGTTTGCATTATAAGCAAAAACAGATGAATTGTCAACCACAAATATCATTTAGGTTTACAATTGAAACGGTAAACTCTGGAATCTGGCTGCAGTAAGAAATTACAAAGCCGTTTTGCAGTCTTGTGAGTATTTCAGGATGCCCTGTGGTTTCTAACTCTTTCAAAGGGCAGGGCAGGCCGCCACTGCGTTTTAAAATTGCTTCCTTGCGTGTCCACACTTCTAGGAACCGCAGGGTATCACATCCGATATAAGCCACTTCCCTCGGGGTAAAAAAACGCCTTGATACCGCGAGGTTCACCCTGCGGTTTTCCAATTCGATATCTACCCCGCAGGGAGAGTCGGAAATCGCGCAGGCCACCGCGCCTTTTGTATGGGAAAGGCTGAACTGCAGCTCGGGATAATCCGTGAAAAAGGGCTTTCCGTGAGGCCCTCTTTCAACAGAGGGAAGAGGCCCCAGAATTTGCTCCAGCAGCCCCCACGCAGCGGCGGTGGACAGATCCTGTCTGTCTGTGTGCATCAGGTAAACGCGGTTCATTTGTCCAGCCTCCCGCGATAGGTAACAATCCAAAAATCCGCTTCGATGGAAAGCCGCTCACATTCTGCCAGACGGCGTGAACCGTCGACAGGTGTTTTATAGTAATAAGGCGTCATCATAAACAGACTTTTAATCAGTTCATTGGAATCCAGCGTAAAAGAATAAGAGATCCGTTCCCGGTTCACAATTTCCAGTTCTTCCAACTCAAACGATTTTTCCTCATTTTCATAAGGCATTTCATATAGGATTTTTTTTAGCGCAAAAAGATGACGCGCCGCCGGGTAGACGGCGATAAAATGCCCTGTGTGGCTCAGCACTCGCGCAAATTCGCTGGCGCAAATAGGGGAAAATATATTGTAGCAGATGTCAATTGTCTTGTCGGCGATGGGAAGCTCAAACAGGCTGGCTACCGCAAAATTGCCCTCGGGGAGCCGGCCTGCAGCGTGACGAACGGCTCGTTTGGAAATATCAACGCCCGAAAAGTCGGGCGTTTTTCCGGCAGCTTTCAGCGCACGATCAAGTCTGGCGGCGTAATAGCCTTCTCCGCAGCCCGCGTCCAGAATGCGGGGGGAATCGGCAGTCAGAGCGATGACAGTGCGGTTGAGCGCATCGGAAAGAGGCTGGTAACTGCTGCTGTCAAGAAAGCGTGTGCGCCCATTCACCATTTCGGCGTTGTCTCCGGGAGCCTTGCTGCTCATTTTGTTGGAGGGCAGCAGATTTGCATACCCCTGTGCGGCAAGATCGAAGGAATGGCCGTTATGACATAGCAGAGTCCTGCCGGTTTGCACAAGATCATTTCGGCAGATTGGACAGAGAAACATAGAATTGCCTCCGGTTTCAAAAATTCCAGATTACATGAACCCTATTGTAGCAGAAACAGACAAAAAGCGCAATTTTGGGGTTCCTATCCACGTAAAATCAGTGTATAATATTTTTTATTGAGCCGGGTTCGATGCCCGAAATGAAACCTGTAGAAATTGGAGAAACTTGATGAAGATTAAACTGCTTGCGCTGGATATGGACGGAACCGTCCTTTGCGATGACCACGCCACAATCGTTTCCGAGAACCGCACCGCGATTGAAACTGCAATTGCAATGGGAGTAACGGTGGTAACCGCTACCGGGCGTGTTAAGGGACGTATTCCGGATCAGATGGCGGCGATTTCCGGACAACGGTTCCTGATTACTTCAAACGGAGCCGTTCTTACCGACTTATCGGACGATAAGATTCTGTATTCGAATCCACTTTCGCGGGAAACGGCCCTGTCTGTTTTAGCAGCGCTCGATGGGCTGGATCTTTATATGGAAGCTTACTGCAATGGCCTGCCTTATGCAGAGACAGGCAGGGCGCATCTGATAGAACAGTTTCCGGTATCACCGGGTCGCCGTGCCATGATATCGCATGGCGTTCAGTTTGTAGAAAGCCTGCGTGGCCACATCAGTCAAGATAAGGTGAGGCTTGAAAAGATCAATCTGCCCTATCTGCCGGACAGCGTGCAGAAGGAAATTCTAGCCCGATTAAGTGGGGTAGAGGGAGTTTCGCTGACCTCCTCCATTGAAAAGAACATTGAGATCAACAGTGCATCCGCAAACAAAGGCGCGGCTTTATCTCATCTTTGCGAATATCTCGGTATTTTGCCGGCAGAAACGATGGCAATGGGCGACGGTGGGAATGATGTGGAAATGCTCCGGTTCGCAGGTGTTTCCGCAGCGCCCGCAAACGCGGGTAGCGCCGCAAAACAGGCTGCCAAATTTATAACACTTGCAACAAATGATGAAGGGGCCGTGGCAGAGGCGATCGAAAAGTTTATTCTATGATGGCTAAAAATATGAAACAAAAACTATACAATTTTTTTCTGTTAACCGTGAGCACGCTTGTCATGGCTGTAGGAATCTATTATTTCAAGTTTCCTAATCATTTTTCGTTTGGCGGGGTAACCGGTCTGGCTGTTGTTGCCGAGAAGTTTTTACCCTACTCGGCTTCCACCATTAGCTTTGCCATGAATATGATTCTTTTAGTTGTCGGCTTTCTGTTTCTCGGACGAAATTTCGGCATCATGACCGCCTATTCCAGCCTTCTGCTTTCTGTGGGGCTAACTTTGCTGGAACGGATTTGCCCGATGTCCGCTCCTTTAACCGACCAGCCGATGCTGGAACTGTGCTACGCAATTGCGCTCCCTGCGATGGCGTCGGCCGTGCTTTTCCATATCGGTGCGTCCAGCGGCGGTACCGATATTCTGGCAATGATTTTTAAAAAATACTCAGGCGGCGATATTGGAGTCGGTCTTTTCGTCAGTGACCTGATTGTGGTCCTGCTGTCATTTTTTGTATTTGATATCCGGACGGGTCTGTTTTCATTTGTCGGTCTGATGGTGAAATCTTTAGTGATCGACAATGTCATTGAAAGCATCAATCTCTGCAAATATTTCAATATCATCTGTGATGATCCCGAACCGATCTGCACGTTTATTGTGCACCGTCTGGGCCGCAGTGCTACCGTCTGTACAGCACAGGGTGCGTTTACACATGGCAAAAAGTATATTGTTTTTACTGCTCTGAAGCGTCCACAGGCCGTTGCGCTCCCCAGATTTGTAAAACTGGTGGAACCGACCGCCTTTGTTCTTATTACAAATACCAGTGAGATTATTGGCAAAGGGTTTCACTCTTATGATCTCTGACTACAATTTCTGACTATGTTCATCAGAAAAAGGGTAACAAAAAAGAAAGGCTGCGAAGCCTTCCTTTTTTGTATTTACTCCATTGCGGAATGATAAATCGAAAGAATTTCTGTTTTTCGTTCATGATCGAGCCTATTGAGAAATGCAACGAGCGCAGACTGCCATTCAAGATCAGACTGGATAGCCAACGCTTGGCCTGTAACCGTAACGGGGGACACCGACAGCAGCATTGCAAGGGTAACAGAATCAAACAGGGCATAGAGCTGTTCAAATTCATCCTGAAAAATGGAACCCGACGCCAGCAGATCGCTCAGGTCTTCCAGACTGCGCAGCTCGCTTTGCAGAATTTGAACCTTTTCCTTTGCTGTCTCGGCCAGCAGAACCTCTTCAGCCACCAAGGCAAACGCATCGTCCTCCAAACGTTCGCCATCGGTATGAACAAGGCTGTGCGCAGTTGGGGTCACAACAGAAAGTTCCATGAGAGTTCCGTCTGCCAAATTAAGCAGATTTGCGAAATCAAGCGCTGCCTGCCGGATATAGTCCTCCAGCTTTTGATTCTTCAACGCACTCTCTTTTAAAAACTGTTCCGCCGTGTACCGGATTAGTTCTATTCGCTGGTCGTGACTGAGCGGACACAGCTTTTGTTCCAGCTGAGCGCGCTCGTCTACGGAAAGCGGCAGATCATCCCGTCCCAATAGCCTATTCAGAAGTAGATTCTGCAAGCATAGTGTGAATAAATTAATATAGGCATCTGCGGCGGTGACGCGATGAGCGTCTGCATATCCCGCCAGCAAAGATTCGATCATTTCATTGGGATAACGGGCGCAGAAGCGGTTTTCAAGCGCAAAGGCAGACAGACGCATGTGCACCTCTACAATCCCGCTCTCAGCCGGATCAACCGCCAATGGATATTCTGTGATCACGTCAAAATCATGGGGAAACGGATTTGTTTTCCAACTGCGCACAAAATCAGGGAAGGAGACATCCAGAGCCAGTTGATAGCCCTGATTTACCGTTTTCAATCGGGTTGCGCGGGCACGGGACAACAGGGCCACGCAGGCTTTGCAGTGCGCGTCCAGCTGTTCTTTGCCCAATTCATACAGCGACTGGACAGACTGACCGTGCAGCATTGCGGCGCTGTCTTCCAGTGCCGGGGCGGATTTGAGCGCGGTGTCTATGCAATACGCGATTCCATCCATCAGCTCATCCGCGAGTTCAACAGGAACGGAGCTGCTTTTGTCATTTGTCACTTTTTTCAGTTGATTGTTCAGAAGCTCCAAAAGTTGATTCTGAAAAAAATCTGCAAATGTTTGATCGGCCATTCCTGTGCGCATCATTTCCTGCAGCAAAGAAGCAGTAAACTGTTTGTCCTCAATTGCCTTCGGATCTATTGAGGAGCGCTTTAAAATTTCACTGTTCGCCAATTTCCATCCTCCTCACCCTCGCTAAATGGAATTTCGGACTCATCATCCGCTTCGTCTGATTCGTGGTGATGTCCGCAATCATGCTCGGCTTCTTCGGCTTCCGGCGCGGTTTCGGTGCCATACATCCGAATATTATAGGCGATGGTATCCATTACTACTCCAAGCCTCTGCAAAGAGCCTTCGCACGCCCCATTAAACGCTTCTTTCATCCGTTCTATCACCAGATCATCCGGCATCCGCTCGAAGGATTCACTTTTTACCTGATAAAACAGCTCTGTCAATTCAGCAAGAATATCCGCGTAGGTGTCCGCACTGACGTAAGGGGAATCGCAAAAGGCGAGGGCCAGACGGTCCAGAATTCCGGCGCCAAATTCTAATCGCCCGTAACCGTGCAGGGCTTCGTCACGCACCTGAACCAGTTCCGTCACATCCTGCTGCGTCAGGGTGAGCCCATACTGACTGGATATCTCATTGGTTTGAAGAAGGCTGTCCCTGCTTCGTCTGGAAGGGAGATTATTTTCGCCGCGGAGCAGTGAAGTAAGATTGCTCATGCAAGATTCTCCTTCATAAAGAGTTCATCATCCGCATTTTGTGAAGAGGAAAAATCATTACAAAATGCAAATGATAAGATTAGCTTGACAAAACGATAAAAATGTGCTATGATAAATTTAGATATATATGATTTGTAAAAATCATCTTACTGCGTAAACTGAAGTATAACACAAGCCGGGTGGATTGTCAACAATCCACCCGGCTTTTTGCAAGCTTGAAGTTATTCCAAATTCAATTTTTTCTGCAGAATATAGCTGGTTATGAAAAAGAAAACAGCACCTAAAATGATATTCACGACATTACTGACTTGGAAAAGGCCTTGCAGTAAGTTCATCAGTTCGACAAACGTGCCGTCGAACTGATCCAGTCTTTGAACGGTGGAAGACATGATAAACGCCATAAACAGTGACGTTGCGCTCTGGATGGCAAAATTGATTC
Organism: uncultured Oscillospiraceae bacterium; assembly: GCA_963519235.1. GTDB lineage: Bacteria > Bacillota > Clostridia > Oscillospirales > Ruminococcaceae > Anaerotruncus. Next base: position 157,602 of record CAUQLV010000001.1, on the reverse strand, counting down.
CCAAAAAGGCACCGAACGATGCAAGAACCCGATGTTTCCCAAACAAGTGACCGATTGCAATGGAAGTATAGATCATCAGGATCGTGGCAACATTACCGATAAATGTTGTCAAGCCCAGCCGCAGAAACAGAGATACTGTTATGGCCTGATCGAACGGGGCAAACTCCTGCCGAATCTCTGCCATTAGTTTCAGAATATGAGGAATCATTTCGCTGTTGAACACCATCAGAAAAATGGTGAACAGGGTAACCAGAAGGCTGAGAATCATCCACATCACAGCAACCACAAGCTTGCTGGTAATATGCTGCCAGGATTTTACCGGCAAAGTAAACATTAAATAACCTTCATCGGAAAGCAGGTTTTTATAAAACCGCTGGATCATGACCAGATAGGTGAGAACGACAAGCGCGATAATAATGATGATATAGATTCCCATTGTCACATCCGCTATAAAATCCGGCACCGGCGTATCAAATGAAAAAAACAGTTTATTGATCAGCGCAAAAACGATCAGCGCGGCGTAAAAGGGCAGAAACGAGCGGCCTGTGGCGCTGATTTCATAACGTATCAGTTTCCCTAGCATTTGAATTCCTCCCTAAATAAGGCGTCAACCGACATGCCTTTTTGCTCGCGGATTTCGTCTACAGAGGCAGTCAGAACTACATGGCCCTTATTTACAAATATGACTTCATCCAGAATTTGCTCGATGTCTGCAATCAGATGGGTAGAGATGATGATTGTGGCATTATCGCTGTAATTGCTCAAAATCGTGTTGAGAATATAGTCACGCGCTGCCGGGTCCACACCGCCGATCGGTTCATCCAGCAGATAAAGCTGCGCGTCCCGGCTCATGACCAAAATCAGCTGCACCTTTTCTTTGGTTCCTTTTGACATGGTTTTCAGCCGGTCTTTGGGGTCAATATTCAGGCGCGATAACATATCATACGCCCTAGATTCATTAAAATCCTTGTAAAAATCTTTGAAAAACGTAATCAGTTCATATACCCGCATCCAGCTGTTCAGGTAAGTACGTTCCGGCAGATAGGAAACGATCTTTTTGGTTTCCAGCCCGACCGTTTTCCCATCTATCAGCAGTTCACCGCCTGTGGGAGTCAGCAATCCGTTGCATAGCTTGATCAAAGTGCTTTTTCCGCTTCCGTTAGGCCCCAGCAGACCAACGATCCGCCCGCGCGGAATCGATAAGTCCAATCTGTCCAGCGCAAGCTTAGATCCGTACCATTTGCTGACTGCGCGGCATTCTAAAATTGGCTCCATTACTTTTCCCCCTTTGCTGCGTTTTCCAACATTAAAATCGCTTGAGTATGGTCAAAGCCCAATTTTGACATGTTTTCAAAGAACTCCTGAATCTCAACCACTGCAAGGCTGTCCTTTAATTTTTGTATCATATCACTGTCCTCCGTAATAAAGCGTCCGCTGGTTCTAACGGTATACAGCAGGCCGTCACGTTCCAGTTCCGACAAGGCGCGCTGCATGGTATTCGGATTCACAGCTGCCTGTGCGGCTAGATCTCTAACCGACGGGAGGCGTTCACCTGGCCCCCACAGACCGGATATAATATTCATCTCTATCTGCTCAATTAACTGTGTATAAATTGGGCGGTCTTTTTTAAATTCCCAGGTCAAGCCGGCCTCCTCCTTTGCTATTGTATTAGTGATTTGATACAATAATACAACACGCCGCAATCGTTGTCAAGAAAAAGTTACGAAGAAAACGAAGGTGGGAAACAGGCAAGCCTGTTTCCCACCTTCGTTTTCTATCCAATTCAGCGCCGGGAGAACAAATAGCTGATTCCTTTAATTGCTTCCATTATCACAAGCGGGAGCAAAGAAAGCCCGATTACCATAATCCATTCGGATGCGTTCATCGGAATTACTTCAAAAATCATTTGCATGAACGGAACACATAGAACTAACAGCATCAGCAGAAGGGCGGCAATAAAGGCGCCGATCATATATTTGTTGGTGAAGATACCAATTCTAAAAAGGGAATGGCGGGAACGGATATTGAATGCGTGTATCAATTGGGAGATCGACAGAACCGCTAAAGCCATGGTTTCTCCCAGCGGGAGACCGGCATTGGCAACCGCTGTGCGTGTGCCGATATAATAAGCAAACAAGGTGAGAATTCCAATCATAATCCCTTGCAAAACAGCCATGACTCCGACGCCGTGTGCGAAAATGCTCTCATTCTTTGCGCGCGGCCGACGCTTCATCACGTCAAATTCTACCGGCTCCATGCCCAAAGCCAAAGCGGGCAGGCTGTCGGTCACCAGATTTACCCAGAGAAGCTGGATGGGGAGCAGCGGAGACTCTTTCCACAGCAGCATGGCGATAAATACGGTGACAATTTCCCCGAAGTTACAGGAAAGCAAAAAGTGCACTGCTTTGCGGATGTTGTCGTAGATGCCGCGGCCTTCCCGAACGGCAGTCACAATCGTGGAAAAATTATCATCGGTGAGAGTCATATCCGCGGCACCTTTTGCCACATCGGTGCCTGTGATACCCATTGCGCAGCCGATATCGGCCGCTTTCAGCGCGGGCGCATCGTTCACGCCGTCGCCTGTCATAGCGACCACCTCGCCAGAAGTCTGCCATGCTTTGACAATCCGGATTTTGTCCGACGGAGTAACGCGCGCATAGACACGGAAGTGGCGGATATTTGCCGCCAGATGCTCGTCACTCATCGCTGCCAGCTGCGTTCCGGTAACCGCTTCGCTTTCCTCGTGTAGAATCTGAAGTTCTTTTGCAATCGCCGAAGCAGTGACGACATGGTCGCCGGTAATCATTACTGTGCGGATACCCGCTTCGTCGCACTCCCGGATGGACGCGATCACTTCCGGTCTGGGTGGGTCGATCATGCCGACCAGCCCCGCAAAGGTCAGCCCGCGTTCCAGTTCCTGGGGGAGGTACAGAACCGGAGCCTGTTCCAGCAGCTTGAATCCGACCGCAAGCACCCGCAGCGCGTCTCGTCCCATTGCCTCATTAGCCTGTATCGCGGCAGGAATGTCTCCGACCGTGCATCGCTCCATTAAGATGTCGGGTGCGCCTTTTACGATTGCATAAAGCTGTTCGCCGACCCGATTTACCGTTGTCATCAGCTTGCGGTCAGAATCAAACGGGATTTCGCCGACCCGCGGAAATTCTGCGGAAAGCTCGGCTTTCACAAGCCCGTTTTTCAGGGCGCAGGCAACAATTGCCGTTTCTGTCGGGTCACCGATATGCTTCTCTTTTCCGTCAATCAGCTCGACGCTGCCATCGGTGCAAAGCGTTATGAGCTTAATTAGGTCATATATTTTGGTTGAAAGACCGCCCTCCAGAGACTCGATCTGTTCGCCCGCGTACGCTTTTACAAGCGTCATGCGGTTTTGTGTCAGCGTACCGGTTTTATCGGAGCAGATCACGGATGCGCTTCCCAATGTTTCCACAGCGGGGAGACGCCGGATAATCGCATGATTTGCGACCATCCGCTGCACGCCGATAGCCAGCACGATTGTCACAATTGCGGGTAATCCTTCCGGAATAGCAGCCACAGCGAGGGAAACCGAGGTCATAAACATTTCCAGCAGCGGCAGCCGTTCAAGCAGCCCGACCGCAAAAATGATTGCGCAGATGGCCAATGCTAAAAATCCAAGATATTTTCCGAGCTGAGCCAGCTTACGCTGAAGAGGGGTACTCTCTGTCCCCGCGTCCTCCAACATAGCCGCAATTTTGCCCATTTCCGTATGCATACCGGTTTCCACGACGACAGCGATACCTCGTCCGTAGGATACGGCGCAGCCAGAATAGACCATATTGACCCGGTCGCCCAGAGATGCGTCCTCCTTCACTGCGGCGCCTGTGCTTTTTTCCGCGGGCACCGATTCGCCGGTCAATGCCGATTCGTCACTTTTCAAACTGGCGGACTCAATTAGCCGGCAGTCAGCAGGAACAAAATCACCCGCTTCCAGTGTGATCAGATCTCCGGGAACCAGCTGTGAGGAGGGAACAGAGGTGACCGCGCCGGATCGGATTACACGGGCCATCGGCGCCGACAGCTGTTTGAGCGCTTCCAAGGCGGCTTCCGCCTTGCTTTCCTGCAAAACGCCGAGAACTGCGTTAATCAGAATAATCAGTACAATGACAATCGGCTCAATCCAGTCTGCCTCCTGCCCGTTGACAGCATGATAAATGCTAAGCCCTAACGAGACCGCGGCCGCGGCCAGAAGGATACCGATCATCACATCCTTCATTTGGGCGAATAGACGCTGGAAAAAAGTAAGGGGCGGCTTTTCGTTCAGCTTGTTGTGGCCGAACCTTCCAAGACGCTCCTGAGCTACTGCCGGAGAAAGACCTCGCGCAGCATCTGTACCCAGCTCAGAGATGACGTTTTCCTGCTTTTCACTGTACCAATTCAATGTAAAGCCCTCCTACATGCTCCTGTGACGAGTTATTTGACTGTATTCAGTTTTGACTCTCCAGCCGGAGATATTCAAATCGCTGCCCAACTCCGACCCGACAGATCAATTTGATTCCATTTGGATGATATAATTATCTTACTGCAAAAGCTATTCGTAGTTCAAGAGCTTATTGAAATTTACCAGCGGCGAACTCCTTCAATGTGCAGATATCTGGCTTGGGCAAATGTATAGCTGGAAAGCGGCCGCAGATGCGCGTCATACGTGTGGGTAGAGATTAAAATCGGATCAGTTCCCGTAACCAGAAGCGAGTGGTACCATTTACCGTCCTCGTTGCCAAGCTGGATGACATCCCCCAGCTGGATAGTTTCAGCGTTTACTACGCTGGCAAATGGGCCGACCGATCGGTTTTGCGTCAGAAACCGATATAAATAAGAGACGCCGCTCCATGCGGCCGATCTGTCGCGTGCGCTATTAAAGTACCAGCCGGTATCTTTCTGATAGTTCATAATGCCGCTTCCGGCGTAGATGCACTGGGAGATAAAATTCGTGCAGTCTCCACCCATGCCGTCGAATGAAAAAAATCTTGGGTTGCGGCCAAACGCCCAGCGTTCCGCGTATTGGACAGCGCTGTCTCGGCGATAAGGGACAATCGTCACTTTGCATCCTCCTTTTAAAGGTATTACTGTATCCTACGCAGTTCGCTTGACTTTTGCAAGTGATTCGATTAAAATTTAAACAATGCTTTTAACAAGATTTAGCAAACAAATAACTAGAATTGTTCATAACTGTACGTGAAGTGGGGAAGCGGGTGAAAATCCCGCGCAGGGGCGCTGCTGTGAATGTGGAGTGAAGGCTTGTAATGCCACTGGGATGCTGTTCCCGGGAAGGCTAGCCCGAGCAGAGAAGCATAAGTCAGAATACCCGTCCGTATGATGCAAACGAGGCTCTGCGTTTCCCCGGAGCGTTGATTTTTCAGGCGCGCGGCCGTTTTTTATGCTGCATACCGGCAGGTAAGAAATTTCAGCCATTCGGGAATCAAATTCCGAATGGCTTTTTGATTGCGCGGAAAGGATGTGAGGCGCCTTGCTGGACAGTTTTGTGGTTAACGGAGGAAAAAAACTGCGCTGCGGCTACACCACCGGCTCGTGTGCCGCCGCCGCCGCAAAAGCCGCGGCACTGATGCTTACGACAGGGGAGCCGGTGGGTCACGTTTCCATTATGACGCCGAAAGGGGTTTGCCTGCGGCTTGAAGTTGAAGATGTGCGCATACAGCCTGACAGCGCAATCTGCGCTGTCAAAAAGGACGGCGGAGATGACATTGACGCAACAGACGGCGCATTGATTTATGTGAGGGTTTCGCTGAACGGCAGCGGGAATATTTCGGTTGACGGCGGAGAGGGCGTAGGACGCGTTACACGCGCCGGTCTTGACCAGCCTGTCGGCGCCGCCGCAATCAACCGCGTCCCAAGGCAGATGATTGCTGAAAACGTCCGGGAAATTCTTGCCGGGGCGTTTAGGCAGGACACCCGCCGAGGTGCGGATGTGACCGTCTTTGTGCCGCGCGGAAAAGAAATCGCACTGCAGACATATAATCCGCGCCTTGGCATCATGGGCGGAATTTCGATTCTCGGGACAACCGGCATCGTGGAGCCAATGAGCGAAGCGGCTCTGCTTGATACGATTCGGACAGAACTGACCATGCTGAGGGCGGTATCGGATGCGCCGATCCTTGTTACGCCGGGCAATTATGGGGAAGACTTTGCAAAGAGGGTGCTTGGCTTGAACTTGTCCCGTTCAGTGCTGTGCAGCAACTTTTTAGGAGATACATTAGACTACGCGGCCTATCTGGGGTTTCAGGGGGTGTTGCTGGTTGGCCATGTCGGAAAGCTGGTTAAGCTTGTGGGCGGCATCTTCCAAACCCATTCCCGTGTCGCGGACGCAAGAATGGAGATCCTTTCGGCGCATGCGGCGATGGCCGGTGCGCCTCAAAAACTGGTGCGGGAATTGATGGACGCGCCAACAACCGACCGTGCGCTGGAACTGTTGGAGCGGCAGGGAATACGGGAACCTGTCATTGGCTCATTGCTTCAAAAAATGGAAGAACATTTGAATCACCGTGCGGGGCAGATGCGGACAGGGGCCATCTTGTTTTCCAGTCAATCCGGTCTGCTGGGACAGACGTCCAAAGCGCCGGAACTGCTGAAAGAATTCAAAAATACGGGAGGAACCTGAATGAGTGGAATTTTATACGGTGTGAGCGTCGGACCGGGAGACCCGGAGCTGATGACTTTGCAGGCAGTCAGAGCTATCAAAACCTGCGATGTGATTGCCATACCGTGTTCCTCTGATGACAACGACAGGGTGGCTTATGAGATCGCCAGACGTGCCGTGCCGGAGATTTCAAACTGTGAAGCAATTAAACTTTACATGCCCATGACGCGTGATCAGGAGGAATTGCGTCGCACACGTGAAACCGCCGTAGAACTCCTTGTGGGGCTGCTTTCGGCCGGAAAAAATGTCGCTTTTCTGACATTGGGCGACAGCTCAATTTATTCGACCTACAACTACTTGCACAATGCTGTAAAGAATCAGGGCTTTACAGCTGAAATACTGCCCGGTGTCCCCTCCTTCTGCGCGGCGGCGGCCTGTCTGGGGGAAGGGCTGACCCAGCCCCATCTGCCGCTGCACATTTTGCCCGCCTCTTACCGCAGCATGGAAGAAGGACTGGACTGCCCCGGTACAAAAGTGCTGATGAAAGCCGGGAAATCCCTGCCCGCGGTTATGGAAGAGCTGCGCAAACGCGGCCTGCTCTCGCACGCGAAAATGGTGCAGCGGTGCGGGATGGAAGGCGAACGGGTGTTCCAGTCACTGGAAGATGCAGATTTTTCTTCCGACTATTTTTCAATTGTGATTGTAAAAGACGGGGGGGCCATCTGAATGGTACATTTTGTTGGCGCGGGCTGCGGCGCGCCTGATTTGATAACGGTGAGAGGGCAACAACTTCTGCGGGAGGCCGGCGTCATCATTTATGCGGGCTCGCTGGTAAACCCTGCGCTGCTGGAAAACGCGAAACCCGGCTGCCAAGTTTATAACAGCGCCCAAATGACACTCGAGCAGGTCATAGACGCGATGAAACAGGCGGAGGCTGACCACAAAACGACCGTTCGCCTGCATACGGGCGACCCCTCTATTTATGGAGCCATCCGGGAGCAGATGGACCTTCTGGATGCGCTTGCGATCAGTTGGGACGTTACACCCGGCGTCAGTTCTTTCTGCGGGGCGGCAGCCGCGCTGGGTGCGGAATATACGCTCCCGGACGTTTCCCAAACCGTGATCATCACGCGAATGGAGGGCAGGACACCGGTGCCTGAAAAAGAAAAGATCAGGAGCCTATCGGCGCACCAAGCCACCATGGCCATCTTTTTGAGCGTGGGCATGACAGAGCAGCTCAGCGCGCAGCTGATCGAGGGCGGGTACAGCCCGGAAACCCCGGCGGCCATCGTCTATAAGGCATCCTGGCCAGATGAAAAGAGAATTCTCTGCACGGTCGCACAGCTTGCGCAAAAAGCGAAAGAACACGGGATTTATAAAACGGCACTCATTCTGGTGGGAGATTTTTTAGGCGGGAACTATGGGCGTTCCAAGCTGTATGATCCCTCGTTTTCCACCGAATATCGGGAGGCAGAACGATGACGGTATCTCTGATTGCGTTTTCAAAAAACGGTGCGGCCATGATGGATGCCATAGCCCGCTATCTGTCTGACCGCGGGGAAACGGTATTGGACACTTATCTTTTGCATGAAAAATCAGGTGCGCAGCCTTCTCTTCGGGAATGGACAAAACACGCGTTCTGCGCAGACGCCCTCGTTTTCGTAGGCGCGTGCGGGATTGCGGTCAGGGCGATTGCTCCTTTCATAAAGGACAAGCTGGAAGACCCCTCGGTGATTTCTGTGGATGAGCGGGGGCAGTTTGTGATTCCGCTCCTTTCAGGCCATGTCGGTGGGGCGAACGCCTTTGCGGTCACGGTTGCAAAAGCAATTGGAGGAACGCCGGTTATTACAACCGCCACCGATGTGCAGGGCAAGTTCGCGGTTGATGTTTGGGCAAAAAACTGCGGTTTGCGTCTGTGCGAACGGCAATATGCCAAGGAACTTTCCGCCGCGCTTCTGGATGGCAGAACAGTAGGGGTGTCCAGTGATTTCTTAATCGACGGGAGTCTGCCGGACGGGATGATCGCCGCAGATTCCGGAGACCTCGGGCTTTGCATTTCCTGGGATACGCAGGTGCAGTCGTTTCGCCATACGCTGCACGCGGTTCCCCAAACGGTGACGGTGGGGGCCGGCTGCCGCAGAAATGTTTCCGCTGAGGTATTTGAACTTGTTGTTCTCGACTGCCTGAGGCAGAACCATATCGCGATAGAAGCGGTAGCGTCGCTGGCAACGATTGACCTCAAATCGGAGGAACCGTGTATCCGTGCTTTCTGCGAAAAATACAGGCTGCCGTTTGTCACAGCCTCCGCACAAACGCTGGCGGCTGTCGAGGGGGAGTTTACCGCATCCGCATTTGTGGGGAAGGTTACCGGCGTAGATAATGTCTGCGAGCGCGCCGCGGTGCTTGCTGGCGGGGGCGCGTTACTTTTCCGCAAGCAAAGCCGGGATGCAGTCACTGTGGCGGCTTCATCGCCCGATTGGCGGGCTCGTTTTGAAGACAAACCAGAAGGGATCTATACATGAAAAAAATATTTGTTGTGGGACTTGGGCCGGGCAAACTGGAAGAAATGACGCCGCACGCGATGGCTGCGCTGGGCGAAAGCGAAGTGATTGCGGGCTATGACGTCTATATCGAGCTGATTCGGACACATTTCCCGGGGAAGAAGTTTCTTTCCACGCCGATGCGGCGGGAAACCGAACGATGCCGCCTTGCGCTTGAATATGCGGCGGCGGGTGAAACCGTATCGATGGTGTGCAGCGGCGATGCGGGGGTCTATGGGATGGCGGGACTTATCTATGAAACGGCGCAGCAGTTTCCCCCTGTGGAAATTGAAGTGGTGCCGGGCATTACCGCCGCGTGCAGCGGCGCGGCGCTTCTGGGCGCCCCGTTAATTCATGATTTTGCCGTAATCAGCCTGAGCGACTTATTAACGCCGTGGGAATTGATCGAGCGGCGGCTTGACGCGGCGGGCGTGGCGGATTTTAGTATCTGCCTTTATAATCCGTCCAGCAAAAAGCGGCCGGATTATTTGCAGAAAGCCTGTGAGATTCTGCTGCGCCACCGCTCGCCGGATAATCTTGCGGGCATTGTGCGCAAGATCGGCAGGGAGGGCGAAACCGCACAGGTGACCACGCTGTCGCAGCTGTTAACGATTCAGACGGATATGTTTACGACCGTATTTGTTGGAAATTCACAAACCAGAAACATAAACGGAAAGATGGTAACGCCAAGGGGTTACCGGGGAGAGTAATCATGCCGAATTTTCTAGTATTTGCAGGGACTTCCGAGGGCAGGCGGATTGTGGAATGGCTGGCAGGCTGCGATGTGCATGTGTGTGCGTGCGTGGCGACGAATTACGGGAAAAGCCTGCTGCCGGAGAATGTTGAGGTGCTTGCGGAAAAGCTGGATGAAGAACAGATGACCGCCCTATTGCAGGCGTTCCAGTTTGACTGTGTCATAGACGCGACCCACCCTTATGCGGCGGTTGCGACAAAGAATATCCGCGCGGCCTGCGCCGCCGCGGATACGCGCTATGTGCGGCTGCTCCGGCCCGCCGGAGTGACTGGTGACTGTGTGTATGTGGAAAATATACAGCAGGCTGCCGACGTGCTTAACGCGACGACCGGAAAGGTTTTGCTAACAACGGGCAGCAAGGATCTTCACGTCTTTACACAGATTCCCAATTACCAGGAACGGATTTTTCCGCGCGTGCTCCCCACGGTGGAATCGATTGAACGCTGCCTTGCGCTGGGCTATCCGGTTAAAAATATCATCGCCATGCAGGGACCGTTTACAAGGGAAATAAACGGGGCGATGATGCGCCAGATCGGCGCCAGCGTGCTTGTTACAAAGGAGTCGGGGGACGCGGGCGGCATTTCGGAAAAGCTGGGCGCGGTTCAGGACGCCGGTGCGATCGCGATTGTGGTGGGGCGGCCAAGGGAAGAATCCGGAATGCTGTATGAGGATTTGGTGGAGCTGCTGGCTTATGATTTTGCACTTCAGCCGAAACCAAAACCGCAGAGGGAAACAATGTATTTCCCCGTGTTTGTCGACTTGTCAGCCAGCAGGGTTATTTTGTTTGGGGGCAGCACAAAAGCGGCACATTTGGCGTCAATTCTGCTGCCGTTCTGCGGCAGCCTGACAGTCGTTTCCCCTCAGGCTGTGCCCGAGCTGGAAACACTGGAGACCATTTTGATCCGCCGCCCCTACAGACATGGGGACTGTGCAGGATATGACATAGGTCTGGCTATTGCTGACAATCGGGACGTTAATCATGCAATCTATGAGGAATGCAAGCTGGAAAATGTACCGGTTTATGTTGCTGATGCGCCGGAAGAATGCAGTTTTCACCTGCCGGAACTTATCCGCATGGGGAGTCTTATTGTAGGAATCTCCGCAGGCGGTCAGGATCAGAAACAGGCGAAGGCCCTGATTAAAGAAATTCGTGCGCGGATAGAAGCGGTCACGCCTCCGGGAAAACAGAATGAATGATAGGCAGGTCAGGGGGAATTCGTATGAAAATCTATATGGTTGGTGTCGGCATGGGAAATCCCAAGCTGCTGACAGCGCAGGCGGCGGAAGCCGTCGCTGCAAGTAACTGCCTGATCGGTGCGCAAAGAATGCTGGACTGCTTTCCGGAAAGCCCTGCACGGAAAATTGCGGCCGCAACCCCCGAAAAAATTGCGGAGGCGATCTTTTCCCAAACAGAGCTGGAACCGATAGCGGTGCTGGTTTCGGGGGACTGCGGCTTTTACAGCGCCGCAAAAGGTCTTTCGTGGCCGCTTGAATGCGAGGATGTGGAATACCTGCCGGGGATCAGCAGCCTGCAGTATTTCTGCGCGAAGCTGCGGATTTCATGGGACGATGTCAAGCCGATCAGCCTGCACGCGGGGGAACAGGATTTATTGGGAACGGTAACCACCTCTGCAAAAACATTTGTGCTTTCGGGAGGCAGCCGCAGCGCCCGCGAAATCTGTGCCCGCTTGTGTGAAAACGGGTTCGGGGACTGCACGGTGCATATCGGCGAACGCCTGTCTTACCCGGAAGAAACCATTACGAGTGGGACAGCGAATGCGCTTTCTGCGCAGGAATTTGACCCGCTGTCGGTGCTGCTCATTCACAATGCGGGCGCTTTGCGCAGGCAGCCGCCAGTTACCCACGGAATTCCTGACGATCGTTTTTTGCGCGGGGAAGTGCCAATGACCAAGGAAGAGGTGCGCACAGTCTCAATTGCAAAAATGCGGCTTCGGCCGGGGCAGACCGTTTGGGACATCGGGGCGGGCACAGGCTCCATTTCGGTGGAAATTGCCCGGATACTGCCGGGCGGCGTAGTTTATGCGGTGGAAAAAGAAGAGAACGCCATTGCTTTAATCAGACAGAATCAAATGAAATTTGGCGTCCCCAATCTCAAAATTGTGCAGGGGATGGCGCCTTGGGCATTGTCTGACTTGCCAGCACCGGATGTAGCGTTTATCGGCGGAAGTTCGGGCGGAATTTCACCGGTGATCGACTTGATTTTGCAGAAAAACCCCGCGGCGCGGATTGTCGCGAACGCGATTACGCTGGAAACAGTAGGCGCGGTGTTGGATTGCTTTAACCGTCTGGAATTGGAACAACAGGAGGTTGTGCAGCTTTCGGTTGCAAAATCCAAGACGGTCGGCCGCAATCACATGATGATGGGGCAGAACCCCATCTATATCCTCAGCGCGGGAGGGGAACGGCAATGAATACACAGCCGCTGCCGAGAGTTCTATTCGCGGCGCCGTCCAGCGCGAGTGGCAAAACAACGGTGACCTGCGCGGTTTTGCGCGCGCTCGTCGGGCGAGGCCTGAACGTGGCGTCGTTTAAATGCGGGCCCGATTATATTGACCCGATGTTTCACCGCAAAAGCGTGGGGGCGGCGGTTTCCTCTAATCTGGATTTGTTTTTTTCAGACAGCAGCATGGTAAAATGCCTGATTGGAAATCAGGCGCGGAATGCCGATCTGGCGGTGCTGGAAGGGGTTATGGGGTATTATGACGGCCTGGCTGGCAAAAGTGTGGAGGCATCGACCTATGCCATTGCCAAAGCAACGCAGACCCCGGTCGTTTTGGTGGTCAACTGCCGCGGCCAGTCGGTTTCGGTTGCCGCGCTGGTGAAAGGGTTTCTGGAATTTCGAAGGGACAACCGGATTGCCGCAGTCGTTTTCAATTGCTTCTCGCCGATGCTTTATCCGGAACTGAAAGCACTGGTGGAGCAGGAGTGCAGCGTTGCTGTCGCTGGCTTTTTGCCGCCTATGCCGGACTGTACCCTCGAAAGCCGGCACCTAGGACTTGTTACCGCCGATGAAACAAATAATATCCAAAGGACGCTCGATTTGCTTGCCGCGCAGGCGGAGAAGACCATTAATCTTGACCTGCTGCTGAAGCTGGCGAAATCGGCTCCGGCGCTGGAATATGAAAAGCCTCAAGTTCCGCGGCTATCAGAACCGGTGCGCATCGCGGTCGCCGATGACCGCGCCTTTTGCTTTTACTATCAGGACACCCTGCGCCTGCTGGAAGAGGAGGGCGCCGAACTTGTAAGGTTTAGCCCGTTAACAGAAAGCGCTTTGCCGGAGCATATCGGCGGGCTCTATCTGGGCGGCGGATATCCGGAACTTTATGCAAAGCAGCTTTCGGAAAATGTCGCCATGCGGGACGCTGTCAAACAGGCCATAGAGCAGGGAATGCCGACGATTGCGGAATGCGGGGGCTTTTTGTATCTGCATCGTACCTTGCAGGATGTCAACGGAATCCCATTTCCGATGGCTGAGGTCATTCCCGCCGACGCGGTCAAGACAAAAAAGCTGTCCCGTTTTGGCTATGTAACGCTGTCTGCGGCGCGGGATAACCTGCTTTGCTTGGAGGGGGAGTCCCTTCCGGCGCACGAGTTTCATTATTGGGACAGTAACAACTGCGGGAATGATTTTACTGCGCAAAAACCGCTGCGCAGCACAAACTGGGCGTGTGTCCATGCCAAAGGGAACCTTTGGGCCGGTTTTCCGCATCTTTATCTTCCCGCCGTGCCAAAGGCGGCCTACCGGTTCCTGAAAGCCGCTGAAACCTATCGAAAGGGTCTGTCAAAATGACGCTGGATGAACTGAAAGCACGAATCAAACCGCTGGACAAGCGGTATCACGAAGCGGCCAAACGGCGCTGGGACAGCATCGCAAAACCGCTGAACAGCCTTGGCGCTATGGAACAGCTGATTTGCAGAATCGCCGGAATTACAGGCAGCGCGGAGGTGGACATCAGCCGCCGCTGTGTGACGGTTTTTTGTGCGGATAACGGCGTTGTAGAGGAAGGCGTCACCCAGACGGGCAGCGAAGTGACGGCAATTGTCACCGAAAATTTTACAAAAGGCAAAGCCAGCGTCAACGCGATGGCGCGTGCCGCCCACTGTGAGGTCATTCCAGTGGATATCGGAGTGGAGCGGGATGTGCAGGGGGACGGCCTTTTGGTACATAAGATTTCCCGGGGGACGAAAAACATGGTGCGGGAGCCGGCGATGACCCGCGAGCAGGCAGTCGAAGCGATTGAATTCGGGGCAAGCCTGGCGGAAAAGATAAAAGAACAGGGATTCCAACTGATTCTGACGGGCGAAATGGGTATCGGGAACACGACGACCAGCTCGGCGGTCGCGTCTGTCCTGCTTGGAAAATCTCCCGCGGAGGTTACGGGTCGGGGAGCCGGGCTGAGCCAGGAAGGACAGGTGCGTAAAATTGCAGCAATCGAAGCCGCGATCGCAAAAAACAAGCCAAACCCCGACGATGCGGTGGATGTGCTCGCTAAAGTCGGCGGATACGACCTTGCGGGGCTGTGCGGTATCTTTTTAGGGGGCGCAGCTGTGCACCTGCCGGTCATGATAGACGGCTTTATCTCCGCAACGGCGGCGCTGGTTGCATCCCGCATCTGTCCTGCGGTTACTGACAGCCTGCTGCCTTCCCACTGCTCTAAAGAACCTGCTTCGGCAATGCTGATGCAGGCGCTTGGCCTGCATCCTTTCCTCTATGCCGACCTGTGCCTTGGGGAGGGAACCGGCGCGGTTGCGAGCCTGCCGTTTCTGGATATGGGGCTTGCTGTCTACCGCGAAATGAGTACATTTGAAGAAATCAAAGTGGAACAATATCAGCCGCTGAATTAGGAGAACAACATGCTGTCACTGATAACAGGAGGATCGGCAAGCGGGAAATCCGAATTTGCCGAACAACTCCTTATGACCACTAAGGCAAAAACCCGCGTTTATCTGGCTACGATGGATCCCTGTGACAGGGAATGTGAAGTCCGGATTTTACGGCACCGCGCCGCGCGGGCGGGCCGCGGATTTCTGACGATCGAGCGCGCCGTCGGACTTTCCGGAACAATGCTTCCGAAAGACTGCGCGATTTTGTTGGAATGCCTTTCAAACCTTGCCGCCAACGAGCTTTTTTCCGAAGCGGGCGCGCATGAGCGGGCTTTTGAAGAAATTTTGAGCGGCCTGGAGGTTATTTACAGTCAAACGGAAGACGTTGTCGTTGTATCAGGTGAGGTGTTTTCGGACGGAGAACCCTATGACGCGGAAACCCTGCGCTATCTGAAGCTGTTGGGCCGCCTGAATGCCGCCATTGCCCAAAGGGCTGATCGGGTGGTGGAAGTAGTTTATTCTATTCCGGTCTATCATAAGGGGGCAAAGCTTTGAAAACATGGTGCCGTTCTTTTGTAATCGCTTTTGCGATGTATTCCAGGGTGCCCATGCCGCGGGTGGAGTGGGAACCGCAGAGCATGCAATATGCGCTTTGCTTTTTCCCCCTCGTCGGGGCAGTGAACGGAATTTTGCTTTTTCTTTGGCTGCTGTTTTGCGCTCGCTTCGGCATATCGCAGGTGACTGCCGCGGCCGTGGCAGTGGTGCTGCCGGTCGCCGTGACAGGGGGAATCCATCTGGATGGCTTCTGTGACACGGTTGACGCGCTTGCCTCCCACCAGCCGGCCTCCCGCAAACTGGAAATCCTCAAAGACCCGCACATCGGGGCTTTTGCGTTGATTGGCTGCTGTGTCTATCTTTTGCTGCAATTTGGTGCGTGGGCGCAGTACCGGTTCCGGCCTGAAACAGCGTGGATTATTTCGCTTGGCTTCGTGCTGTCCCGCGCCATGAGCGGCTTTTCAGTGGTCACCTTCCGCTGCGCCAAAACCAGCGGTCTAGCAGCCGGATTCTCCGACGCGGCAAAGAAAAACGCGGTGCGCGCGGCAATGACGGGATACGCTTTTGTCAGCGCGGCGGCGATGCTGTACCTGTCGCCGGCTGCGGGCGGCGCGGCGGTTCTGGGAACTGCGGTAGTATTTGTCTGGTATCGGCACCTGTCGCTGAAAGAATTCGGGGGAATTACGGGCGACTTGGCGGGCTGGTTTTTGCAGGTTTGCGAACTTACGATACTGTTTTCGGTAGTCGTCACGGGGGGATGGAAATGAACTTGATTCTTGGGGGCAGAAATCAGGGCAAGCTGGAGTTTGCCAAAACAAGATATGCTTTGAAACCGGATGAAATTTGCAGCGGCGCGGACTGCCCACTTGACCGGATACCGCAGGCCCGCGCTGTCAACCATCTGCATCTGCTCATCAGGCGGCTGATGGGGGCGGGGAAAGACCCCGCCGAATGGGTGGAACAGGTTTGCCTGCAAAACCCGGATATCATCTGGATCACCGATGAAATCGGCTGCGGAATTGTGCCTGCCGACCGTTTTGAACGGGAGTGGCGGGAAACCACCGGCCGTATCTGCTGTGAGCTTGCGCAGCGCAGCGACAGGGTGGAACGGGTATTCTGCGGAATACCGGCTGTGCTGAAAGGATGACGTGAAAGATGGATATTTTTTTGATTCGTCATGCGCAGACACAAGGGAACCTGGAGCGCCGTTATATCGGGCGTACGGACGAGCCGCTGTCCGACGCGGGCGTCGCCTGCTTTTGCAACCTCGCATATCCGGCGGTCAGCCGCGTGATTTCCAGCCCTATGAAACGTTGCCTGCAAACCGCGCAGATAATATATCCGATGCATGATTCTGTGATTGAAGAAGAGTTCAAGGAATGCGATTTCGGCGATTTTGAAGGAAAGAACCACACGGAGCTGAAAAATAATCCGGCATATCGCAGCTGGATTGCCGGCGGCGGGACACAGGCCCCGCCGAACGGCGAATTAATGGAGGCGTTTAAACGCCGCTGCTGCGATGCGTTTTCCGCTGCGGTAAAACAGGCGTTTTCGAACCGGCTGCCGGGCATCGCATTTGTCCTGCATGGTGGAACAATTATGGCAATTCTGGAGCGTTTCGCTGTTCCGTCAAGGTCTTTTTATGACTGGCAGGTTGAAAACCTCGGATGCTGGAAAGCCAAAGCGTCTGAAGCGGAATGGAAAGCACGTCATGTGCTGACAAATTTGGAAAGATTTTATGCGGGGGAATGAGCAATGTTTTACGCTGTTTCGGCGATCATGCTGGGTTTTTTGCTGGATCTGGCGCTTGGCGATCCGCACTGGCTGCCGCATCCGGTTCGGCTGATTGGCTGGCTGATTGCCCGTCTGGAACAGCTGCTTCGCGCTGTGCTGCCAAAAACGCCGCGCGGAGAACTTCTGGGCGGCATTCTGCTGACACTGGTTGTGGTGGGGTTGTCCGGAGGCGTCAGCTGGTATATGCTCCATTTAGCCGCTGTTTATCTGGGCAGACTGCCCGCATATTTGCTCGAAGTGGTGATGTGTTACCAGATGATTGCCGTTAAGTCGCTGAAAACGGAGAGCATGAAGGTGTATCGGGAACTGCAGAAAGGCGACCTTGCTTCCGCGCGAATCGCGGTTTCGATGATCGTGGGGCGGGACACGGGGAAACTATCCCCTGCAGAGGTCGCCAAGGCGGCAGTGGAAACCGTGGCTGAAAACACCTCGGACGGCGTCGCAGCGCCCTTGTTTTATCTGCTGATCGGGGGAGCGCCGCTTGGTTTCTGCTATAAAGCGGTCAACACGCTGGATTCCATGATCGGCTACCGCAATGAGCGGTATCTTTCGTTTGGAAAGTTTGCGGCGAAACTGGATGATGCGGCGAATTTTATTCCTTCGCGTCTGTGCGCACTGCTAATGATTGCCGCCGCATTTTTCACCGGGTTGGACGGCCCCGGCGCATATCGTATCTGGAAACGCGACCGGAAAAACCATAAAAGCCCCAACAGCGCCCAGACCGAAGCGGCATGCGCCGGTGCGCTGGGCGTCCAGCTTGCGGGCAATGCCTGTTACGGCGGCGTCTTATCTGAAAAGCCGACCATCGGGGATGCGCGGCGCATGCTAATTCCAAATGACATCAAGCTCGCCAACCGGCTGATGGTGATTACCTCCCTGCTGGCGCTTGCTGTTTTTTCGCTGTTGAGGCTGTTGATTATTTTTCTTTTGCACTGATAGGAGAGTACTATGACCGATTTTGCACACGGCGGAGATATTTACGCTTATCCCGAAGAATTGCTGGACTTTTCCGCCAATATCAGCCCTCTGGGGCTTCCGGACAGCGTAAAATCTGCACTGTCAGCTTCTATTGAAAGTTGGGCGGGATATCCCGACCCCTATTACAGGAAACTGAAAACCGCAATTGCAAGCCACCATACAATTCCGGAAAACTATATTACATGCGGCAACGGGGCGGCGGAGCTGATCTATAAAGTCGTGCAGGCGCTGAAACCTCGCCGCGCGCTTGTCACCGCTCCGTCCTTTTCCGAATACCGGCAGGCACTTTCTCTGGTGGGATGCGAGGTATTTGACTATTTTTTAGAAGAGAAGAACGGCTTCTGCGTGACGGAGAAGCTGCTGACCGCACTGAATCCGCCGCTGAAGCTGCTGGTTTTGTGCAACCCGAACAACCCCACAGGGCAGCCGATTGAACCGGACCTGCTGGACAGAATCATCAAAACCTGCGCCGAAAAACAAATCCACGTTTTGCTGGATGAATGTTTTATCCCGTTTTTGGATCACGCGAAAGCACACTCCAAAATTCCCCTGCTTTCGGAATATCCAAATCTGCTTATTTTGCGGGCGTTCACAAAATTCTACGCGATGGCGGGCCTGCGCTTGGGGTATCTACTATGTTCGGACAGTGCGCTGCTCGGGAAGATTTCAGCCTGTGGGCAGCCATGGAGCGTTTCGACTCCGGCACAGATCGCAGGGGTGGCGGCGCTGGCGGATATAGATTATGCGGACAGCCTGCGGCAGGTGATTCAACTGGAACGTGCGTATTTGACAGATGCCTTAAAAAAACTGGGTCTATGCGTAATCGGATCTCAAGCAAATTATCTGTTTTTTCAATATAATAGAATGATCGATTTGAAGGAACGGTTGCTGAAAGACAAAATTCTAATCCGTTCCTGCAAAAACTATATTGGGCTGAATCAGAGCTTTTACAGGGTGTCGGTTCGGACACACGCAGAGAATCAGCGGCTGATTGAAGCCATTGTAAGAATCGCCGGAGAGGGGGGCTAAAAAGACATGGCAAAAACTATAATGGTGCAGGGGACGATGTCCAATGCCGGAAAAAGTATGCTTGCGGCAGCGCTCTGCCGAATTTTCCGGCAGGACGGTTATTCGGTTGCTCCGTTTAAATCGCAGAATATGGCGCTGAACTCCTACATTACGCATGAAGGGCTGGAAATGGGACGCGCGCAGGTCATGCAGGCACAGGCGGCCGGAATCGAACCGTCTGTGCGGATGAACCCGATTCTGCTCAAGCCATCCAGTGACACCGGTTCTCAGGTCATTGTGAACGGGGAAGTGCTGGGGAACATGAGCGCCGCCGAGTATTTTAAAATGAAAGTCAGTCTTGTCCCGCAGATCATGCAGGCGTTTCACAGCCTTGCGGAGCAATATGAAATCCTTGTGCTCGAGGGGGCGGGAAGCCCGGCGGAGATCAATTTGAAAAGCGATGATATTGTCAATATGGGAATGGCGAAGCTTGCAAAATCCCCGGTTCTGCTTACGGGGGATATTGACCGCGGAGGCGTTTTTGCGTCCCTGGCGGGAACAATGATGCTGCTGGAACCGGATGAACGCACGATGGTAAAGGGGCTGGTGATTAATAAGTTTCGCGGAGACAAGACCATCCTGCAGCCCGGACTGGATATGATTGCAAAAATTACCGATGTGCCCGTTTTGGGTGTTATCCCCTATCTGCATCTGGATATTGACGATGAAGACAGCCTTTCCGAGCGTTTGGAAAAGACCGGCTCCCCGGGGCTGGTGGATATCGCGGTTATCCGGCTGCCTAGACTTTCAAATTTTACGGATTTTAACGCGCTTTCTTCAATCAAGGGCGTTTCCGTGCGCTATGTAAAAACGGTTTCCACATTGAAATCGCCGGATTTGGTCATTCTGCCCGGCACGAAGAATACCATGGAAGATTTGCTGTGGCTGCGGCAGTGCGGGCTGGAGTCCTCGATACAGAAATTCGCGGCGGCGGGCGGCGCGGTGTTTGGCATCTGCGGTGGATTCCAAATGCTTGGCGAATTCCTCAGCGACCCGGAACATGTGGAACATGGAGGCAATATGAAGGGGATGGGGCTGCTCCCGGTTGCAACCATTTTTGAACCGCAGAAAACCCGCGCCAGAGTGACAGGCTGGTTCAGAAAGGTGGATGGGGTGCTCAAAGGGCTTTCAGGCGTTCCGATTGAAGGATATGAGATCCACATGGGTAGGACGGAATCCGATCACGCAATCAGCGGCCTTTTGGCCGAGGACGGCCAAACCAAGCTGGATGGCGCATCGTCCGGCAATATTTACGGAAGCTATGTGCATGGGATTTTTGACCGCCCTGAGAGCGCAAAAGCTCTGGTAATCGCTCTTTGTCAGGCGAAGGGGATTGATTGCGGCGACCTTGAAACCTTTGATCCCGCGGCTTACAGGGAACAGCAGTATGATCTGCTTGCGCAGTCAGTGAGGGAAAGCCTGAATATGAAAAGAATCTATGAAATTTTGGAGGCGGACATATGAATCGGGGGCTTATTCATATTTACTGCGGAGACGGAAAAGGAAAGACAACCGCGGCAATGGGGCTGGCGGTCCGTGCTGCGGGATGCGAAAATCAGGTGCTGATTGTGCAGTTCCTGAAAGGGCAGGAGACTGGGGAACTTCGATCTCTTGCTCGGATTCCTGAAATCACTGTTTTGCGGGGAAAGGCAAGCAGCAAATTTACCTTCCAGATGGACGAACGGGAGCTGCAGCAAACCTACGACCTCAACTCCAAAAATCTTCTGACAGCGGTGGAAACAGCGCGGGAAGGAAAATGCGATCTGCTGATACTGGACGAAATTCTAGGAGCCTTAAGCTGTGATTTGATCGACAGCGATCTTCTGCGCAGTCTGGTTGAACAAAAGCCGGAAGCGCTGGAGCTTGTGCTGACTGGGCGTATCCCGCCTCAATGGCTGCTTGACCATGCGGATTACGTCACCGAAATGGTTAAGCGCAAGCATCCGTTTGACCAGGGGATACCGGCGCGTAAAGGAATTGAATTATAAAGGGGAATTACGATGAAGGTGCAGCTGCAAAATGTGCTTCCGGCCGATATCGAACGGCGCAGCATGGAAATGATCGGCGAGCTTCTCTGTGAGCGGGGCATTACGCTGGATGCGGTGCAGGAACCGGTGATTAAGCGGGTAATTCATACAACAGCGGATTTCGATTATGTTGAAAACCTTGTTTTTTCACTGGACGTGGTAGGAAAGGCACAAACAGCCATCCGCGAAGGTGCTTCGATTGTAACGGATACGCAGATGGCAAAAGCGGGAATCAATAAAAAGGAGCTTGCACGCTATGGTGGGGAAGTGCTTTGCTTTATGTCCGATGAAGATGTAGCTTACGCTGCCAGAAAAAACGGGACAACGAGAGCCACAGCCAGCATGGAGAAAGCCCTTTCGGTTAACCGGCCGCTGATTTTTGCTATCGGGAATGCACCGACCGCACTCATCCGGCTGTATGAACTGATTCAGGAAAAAAAGCTGCTGCCTGAGCTGGTCGTTGGGGTGCCGGTTGGGTTTGTCAATGTCGTGGAGTCTAAGGAGCTGATTTTGCAGACCGCTGTGCCCCATATAGTGGCGCGCGGGCGCAAAGGCGGCAGCAATGTTGCGGCGGCAATTGTGAACGCAATTTTATATAGCATGCATTAAATAGCGCTTGACAACAATCCCGACTGATGCTATATTTTAATTAATATGAAAGGTGGAGTATTGATGTCGGTTCTGTCTGTTTTGGTGGCTCTCAACTAAATAGAGTTGCAAAAGGTGCAGCATTGCGGGGGAAATTCCCTTTGTTTTTGTTACCCTTTTGAATGACATACCTGACAGACTGCTTCAATCTTTTCAATAAATTGATGCGCGGCAAGGGGTTCTTGTCGCGCTGTTTTATATATTGAGATTTTTGCCCGCAGGGAGCATTCTGCACTTTTACAGGTGCGGTATGTCTTTGCGGGCATTTTACTTTTGTGAGGAGATCAAAATGAATCATTATAGAACACTTGAATTTGATAAGATCTTGGAAAAACTGGCAGAAAACGCACTTTCCGAGACTGTGAAAACACGTTGTCTTGCATTGAAGCCCTCTTTAAACGAGGCAGAAGTCAGGCGCTGGATGGACGAAACTACGCAGGCGAAGCGCATGCTCGAGCAAATTGGAACGCCGCCGCTTTCCTCTATGTCTGAGCTACAGAAAGTGATTGGTCTCATCGCGGTCGAAGCTCTGCTGATACCCGATCAGATTGCGCATGTATCTTCTTTTCTGGTATCCTGCCGGAGAATGAAATCATACCTCAGAAGAACTGAGGCAACAGATATAAAAATTGCGTGTTATGGTGGATCGATCAATGAACTGACAGAGCTTGAAAATGAAATCGAGCGGTGCATTAAGAACGGGGCAGTGGATGACAGGGCGTCTGCCCAGCTTAGCGACATTCGGAGGCAAATTATGAGTACCTCCGACCAGACGAAGCAAAAGCTGGACGCACTTTTACGAAAAAACAAAGCATGGTTTTCGGAGAGCTTTGTCTCGGTCAGAAACGGACGCTACACCCTGCCGGTAAAGCGCGAACACAAAAATGATGTCGCAGGCACTGTGATTGAAATTTCCAATACCGGAGGCACCTGTTTCATTGAGCCTGCTTCCGTCAGTAAACTAGAGGCGGAGCTTTACAGCCTGAAGATTGAGGAAGACAGCGAAGTCAGGCGTATTCTATACACGCTGACAGCACTGATCGGCGATCATCTTTCCGCGATTAAGCTGAATATGGAGACACTGGAAACGCTTGATTTTCTCTTTGCCAAAGGAAAGCTCAGCAGTTCCATGAAAGCGTTGCCCGTCAATCTCAGCACCGGCAGGAAAATTCGAATTAGAAACGCGAGGCATCCATTACTTGATCCTAAAGTCGCGGTACCCTTGAATTTTGAGGCTGGGGATGAAATTACAGGAGTGATTGTTACCGGACCGAACACAGGCGGCAAAACCGTTGCGCTGAAAACAATCGGGTTGCTCTCCCTGATGGTACAGAGCGGGCTGCATGTCCCGGCCGAGGAAGATAGCAGCTTCTGCATGTTCAATCTGGTCTTGTGCGACATTGGCGACGGGCAGAGCATAGCCGAAAATCTATCCACCTTTTCATCGCATATGAAAAACATCTTGGCAGTATTAAAACAGGCAAACCACGAATCCCTTATCCTGTTCGATGAGCTTGGCTCCGGGACAGACCCCGCAGAGGGTATGGGCCTTGCTATCGCGGTTTTGGATGAACTGTGCGCGAAAAAATGCCTGTTTGCCGTAACGACGCATTATCCTGAAATAAAAGAGTACGCGGCAAACAAGCCGGGATTAATCAATGCACACATGGCGTTCGACAAGGAGAGCCTCATGCCCCTCTACCGCCTTGAAATCGGAGAAGCAGGCGAAAGCTGTGCGCTGTATATTGCACAAAGACTTGGGATGCCGCACCAAATGCTGATACGCGCGCATGAAGCCGCATACGGAAATGCAAGCCGAGAACACTGGCTTGAACCTTCGCAAACAATTCCTGCGCCCGGTAAATCCGGTGCGATTCCAAAGATCGTCATGCAAAAAGAGCCAAAACCTGAACCGCAGTCTCGCAGCAATCAGTTCAAGATTGGCGACAGCGTGATGGTCTATCCCCAGAAGGAAATTGGTCTTGTTTATGCAAGTTCTAATGAGAAAGGAGAAATCGGGGTTCAGATCAAGGGCATGAAAAAGCTGATTAATCATAAACGCATCAAGCTCCATGTAGCGGCCAGCGAGCTTTACCCGGAGGACTATGACTTTTCTATCATATTTGACAGCGTGGAAAATCGAAAAGCAAGGCGCATTTTGGAAAGGCGGCATAAGGAAGGAACCGAAATAATGATTATAGAAGGAGAGATTGAAAGATGAATCCAGTTATCCGTCTGGAAAACGAAGGCGATTATAAAGAGGTGGACTATATGACGAGGGAGGCTTTTTGGGATGTCTACGAGCCGGGGTGCAGCGAGCACCTCGTCGCCCACAAGCTCAGAAAAGTTCCAGCGTTTATCCGTGAGCTTGACTTTGTGGCTGTCCTTGACGGACACATTGTCGGGAACATTATGTATTCCAAAGCAAAAGTTGTCGACAGCCAAGGCAACGAGCACGAGGTGATAACCTTTGGCCCGCTGAGCGTTTTGCCATCCCATCAGAAAGAGGGAATCGGTTCGTTGCTGGTCAATCATACAAAAAAGCTGGCGGAGAAGATGGGCTATCGGGCAATAATCATTTACGGGAATCCGGCTTATTATCACCGGTTTGGGTTTGCAAACGCAGAGAAGTTTCAAATAACCACCGCTAATGGGGAAAATTTCGATGCGTTTATGGCTCTGGAATTATACGGCGGGGCCCTTAAGGGCATCACAGGGAAATTCCATGAGGACCCCGTTTTTGAAGTGGATCTCGCGGGATTAGAAATTTTTGAGAAGGAATTCCCTTACAAAGAAAAGCACATCACCGATACGCAGCTCAAGTAAGAATGTATGATCTCTCAAGCAGGCCGCCGGACAATCGGCGGCCTGTTTTTAAAAGCAGCATGTTCGGAGGATGCCGTGAATGATGTATAATTCTATCCGTAAATATTCATTCGGCTTGTTGCCTTTGACTGAATTTAAGTTCTTTTAAAAAGTCTGACTTAACGGTGATTGATTTAAAAGTCGGATTGTAGTTTCTATAAAATTAATGCATCTATACAAAATCGCGGCGAACGGATTGACAGGAAAAAATAAACATGTTATTCTGACTGCGTTGCAATGGCGCAAACGATCGTTTGCGCTTTTTTTATCAAAGAGTGTCGTTTATAACCTAGAAACTCAAAATAAAAAAATAAAAAGATATGCAATAGGACGGGAAGCCTTAATTCTACCGTTTCTATAACATGTCTTTTTTTGTTGTTTATATGATTGATCTTTGCGCTGTGGCTCGAGGAGGCTTCACTATGGAGAACACCGTTTTGCTGGAAATGAAGGGGATCACAAAACGATTCGGGAAGACGAATGCCAACGACCATGTCTCCCTGCGGTTGCACAAAGGGGAGATTCATGCCCTGCTGGGAGAGAACGGCGCCGGAAAAAGCACGTTGATGAACGTTCTCGCGGGCATCTACCGGCCGGACTCAGGACAGATTTTAGCCAATGGAGAGCGGGTAGAGATCAAAAGCCCCAGGCATGCCGCGGATATCGGAATCGGCATGGTTCATCAGCACTTTCAGCTGATCTCCACGCTGAGCGTTGCGGAAAATGTATATCTCAGCATGGGACGAACCGACCTTGTGATCAATCAAGCCAATATGGAAAAAACCATACGGAGTTACTCCGAAAAATTCGGGCTTCCGGTTGACCCGGCGGCAAAAATCTGGCAGCTGTCCGTTGGGGAACAACAGCGGGTTGAAATTATGAAACTGCTCTGCCGGGACTGCAATATCCTGATTTTGGACGAACCATCGGCGGTTCTTACGCCGCAGGAAGCAAGAGAAATGTTCAAAACCTTGCGCAATATGGCGAACGAAGGAAAATCGGTCGTCGTGATTTCCCATAAAATGAATGAAGTTATGGAAAACGCAGACCGGATTACCGTTCTCAAAGGCGGAAAAACAGCGGACGAGATGTTAGCCTCCGAAGCCACGGTTGACCGTTTGACCAGGGCTGTGGTAGGTTCGAGAACGCTGGGGGATACCATGCGCAGAGAATCTGGCAAGTGCGGAAAGCCGCTGCTCGGTATTGAAAATCTCTGCGCCAAAAATGACAAGGGGTTTGACGCACTGCATGAGTTAACCGTTGAGCTGCGTGAAGGCGAAATTTTCGCAATCGCAGGTGTTGCCGGAAGCGGACAGCGGGAATTGGCGGAAACGCTTGCCGGAATGCGCAAAGCGGTTTCCGGTAAGATTACCCTGCATGGAAAAGAGATCACCAAAACGAATGTGCGGCAGCGAATATCGCTGGGGATCTCCTTTATTCCGGAGGACAGGCTCCAGACGGGCCTGGTGGCACAGATGAACATGCGGCAGAATGCAATCCTCAAGGACTTTCGGGAACCAGGATTCAGCCGCTGGGGAGTATTGAAAAAGGCGGCGATTCGCACTGCCGCGGAAACATATGTAAGAGATTACGATATCAAAAACGGCGGCATGGAACTGCCGGTCGGTCTGATGTCCGGAGGAAACCAGCAGAAACTGCTGGTCGCAAGGGAAATCCACGGGAACCCATCGCTTATTATCGCGGCCTATCCGGTGCGTGGGCTTGATATCGGCGCAGCTGGAGAAATCAACCGAATTTTGCTGGAGCAAAAAGAGCGTGGCGCTTGTATACTGCTGATTTCGGAGGAACTGGATGAAATATTCCGGATGGCGGACCGAATCGGCGTTTTATGCGGCGGCAGGCTCATGGGCGTTCGGGAAAACGGCAAGACGGACTATGAGGAAATCGGTAGGCTGATGTCCGGCGAAGCAGTATAAGGGGGAACACAGATGGGACTGGCCAATATTCGATTGGAACGGAAGCAGGTCGCTTCCCTTGGCAGAAGAATCCTGAATTCAGTGCTTTTTATTTTGCTTGGGTTTGCTTTCAGCGGGATTTTTATCGCTGCGCTGGGGTTTAACCCGATTACCGTTTACTCTAAAATGATCTCCTATTCGTTTTTGAATATGCGCGGAATTCGTGGCAGCATTATGGCTGGGCTTCCGCTGATGCTTTGCGGTTTGAGTGTTACTGCCGCATTTAAAATGAACCTGAATAATATCGGCGCAGAAGGCCAGTATGCGGTGGGCGCT
The DNA here is from genome assembly GCA_963519235.1 of uncultured Oscillospiraceae bacterium. Taxonomy (GTDB): domain Bacteria; phylum Bacillota; class Clostridia; order Oscillospirales; family Ruminococcaceae; genus Anaerotruncus. The sequence goes on along the minus strand of CAUQLV010000001.1, from coordinate 130,648 downwards.
CTGATGGGCGGGGCATTCGCGCTGTATGGGCCGGCGGCGCTGCCGTTGCCTTTGCGTATGGCGGCAATGTTCCTGCTTTGCGCGCTTGGCGGGGCGCTATGGGCAATGATCGCCGCGGCGCTAAAGGCATATTGGAATGTAAATGAAACAATCATCACGCTGATGCTGAACTATATCGCATTGCTTCTGATGGATTACCTGTGTTACGGCCCGTGGATGGCAAAGGGACAGACAACGCCGATTTCCGAAAAAATTCCGAAAGAAATGTATCTTCCTTATCTTGGAAACAGCGGAATCAATACGGGAATTGTCATAGCGGTTGTGCTTGCCTTATTGTTATACCTGTTTTTCCAATATACAACCGTTGGATTTCAGGTGCAGGTGAATAAATACAGCCTTCGCTCGGCTCAGTACGCCGGAATCAATGTCCGCCGCAATATTCTCATCATTTTGGGGATAAGCGGCGCGATCGCCGGACTGGCTGGTTTTGTACAGATCACGGGTGTCGTGCACCGGGTGCAGGCGCAGCTTCCGGGCGGAAGCGGCTATACCGGAATCGTCATTGCTTATTTGAGCCAGTTTCATCCGCTGACTGTGATTCTCGTTTCCATTCTTCTGGGGGGGCTTAACAACAGCTGTTCAGCCGTGCAGATTATGGGGGTTCCTTCGCAGATTGCGGCCATGATACAGGGCTGCATCATGATTTTTGTCATTGCGGGCGAATTCTTCAACCGTTACCGGCTTGTGCTTAAAAAACCGGAAACGACGACTGCCGGACAAGCCGAAGCTGTTGAGCCGAAAGGGGGCGTTAAACTGTGACTGCTTTGATTACCTCGGTTTGTGCCGCCTCCATCGTTTATGCGGTATCGGTTTTGTACGCGGCTGTCGGCGAGATTTTTTCTCAGCGCGCCGGGATTATGAATCTGGGTGTGGAAGGCGTTATGCTGATGGGGGCGGTTTCTGGGTTTCTGACCGCCTTTTACACAAACAACAAGATGCTCGCGCTTTTGGCCGCGATTGTTATAGGCGCGCTGCTGGGTCTTGTCTACGCGTTTCTCACAGTGACGCTTCAGGCAGACCAGACAGTATGCGGCATGGCGTTTCTGACGTTCGGAAGCGGCCTGAGCGGTTTTATCGGAAAAAACGTGACCGGAATCACCTCGGCGGTGAAGTTTGACAAAATTGCGCTTCCGCTGCTTTCGGAAATTCCGTTTTTCGGGGACGTCCTGTTTCACCAGAATCTGCTGGTATACCTGATGTACCTGATCATTCCGCTGAGCATGTTTTATATCTACCGGACAAAACCGGGAATGATTCTGAGGGCCTTGGGCGAAAATCCTGCGGCACTGGATACGGCGGGCATCAATGTATTCGCGCTGCGGTATGCCTATGTGATATTTGGCTGTTCGATGATAGCGGTCAGCGGAGTTTGCATTTCTCTTGCATACACCAATTTCTGGAACGAGGGAATGACGGGGGGAAAGGGCTGGATCGCTTTTTCGCTGGTGGCGTTTTCACAATGGAATCCCGCAAAGGCCGCGCTGGGCGCGCTGCTTTTTGGGAGCATCAGCATTGTCGGCATGAATATGCAGATTTATCTGCCCGGCGTGCCTTCTCAGGTTTACAGCGCGCTTCCGTATCTTGCTACGGTTGCCGCATTTATTCTATCCACAGGGAGCTTCCGCAAAAAGCATACGGAGGAACCGGCCGCGCTTTGTTGTTCTTACGACCGTGAAAGTCGGTAAAAGATATTTGGGAGGATAAAAAGATGAAAAAAAACCGTTTGGTAAGTGTTTTATTGGCAGTGGCAATTTCAGCGGCATCTCTGGCAGGGTGCGGGTCGCCCACAACCCCTGCACCCGCAGGCACATCTGCGGCGGAATCGTCCGCCGCATCATCGGAGCAAGGGACTGGCTGGTCGAACTTTAAGATCGGGCAGATCACATCCCTTGTGGTAAATGACGGGGGCTGGTGTCAGGCGACCAATCAAAGCATCCTGCGCGCCATGCAGTCATTGGGAATCCCGGAGGAAAACCTGGTTACCATTGAAAACGTCAGCGAGGAGCAGGTTGCGGTTGAGAATGCGTACAATGCGCTTGTCAGCGAGGGTGTAAACCTGATTATCGGCGCCAGCGCGGGATATGCCGCGTTCTTGTCCGACCTTGCACCCCAGAATCCTGATGTAATCATCGCGCAGCAGGGAGCGCGCGCCGAAAATCTGATCGGGTATCAGATTCGCAACTATGAAGGCATGTTCCTTGCCGGATATGCCTGTGCGCTGATGTCGGAAAGCAAGACGCTCGGATTTGCTGCAAGCATGTCCGAAGCTTCTGTACGCGCCGCGATCAACGGCTATGCACTGGGCGCAAAATATGCCGACCCCGAGGAAAAAGTGCAGGTTGTCTGGGCAAACAGCTGGTACGATGTAGACATCGAAACCCAGAGCGCACAGACACTGATCAACAAGGGAATCAACTATATGGGCATGGAGGCTTCTTCTCCCGCGATCCCGCAGACCTGCGAATCGAACGGCGCTTACTGCATTGGCTACAATGTGGATATGGAAGAGCTCGCCCCCAAAGCTGTGCTGTTCTCCTATGTCTGGAACTTTGCGCCGATCTTTGAAAAAATCATTGCATCCGCCGCTGACGGCACCGCAAGTGCGGACAACTATTACTACGAGGGTGGAGAATCCGCCGCTATTTCTGACTTTAACAGCGAGCTTGTTCCGGAAGACGTGCAGAAAAAGGTGCTTCAGGCAAAGGAAGACCTTGCGAGCGGTAAGATCAAAGTCTATGGCGGGGAACTTAAGGATAATAAAGGCAATGTGCTGGTAGCCGCGGGCGAGATGATGAGCGATGAGCAGATTGTTGCGCAGGAATTCCTGGTGGATAACGTTATCGGAGACTGGCAATAAATGGTTCGGGTAACACAGAAAATCAAAGGAGATTAATCGTCAATGGAAAAAACACTGGAAAATCTCAAAGAACTAATTCGTGCCGGCAGGGCAGTCATCCCGGCGGAAAAGGTTGTCCGGGGTGGAAAGCTGGTCAACGTTATGACCAGCGAAATTTACCCTGCGAATGTTGCGATTTATAAAGATACGATCGTTGCGGTGGGCGATGTGAGCGATTATGTCGGACCCGCCACGCAGACAATCGACGCCACCGGGCAGTATCTGGTTCCCGGTCTCATTGATGGACATATCCACAGCGAGTGCAGCAAGCTGAGCATCACAAGCTTTGCGAAGGCAGTTGTGCCCTGCGGGACGACCAGCATGGTCTCCGGGCTGGACGAATACATTTCTGTGGCGGGCATCGAAGGCCTTCAGGAAGTGCTTGCGGAAGTGAAAGCAGGCCCGCTCAAAGTGTTCTGGGGTGCGCCCCACAAAACGCCGTACACGTTCCCGACTTCTACGGTGGCCTGCAATTTTAACCCGAAAATTCATGAGCAGGTTCAGAAGTGGCCGGAATGCTTCGGCGTATGGGAAACGGTGCGCGAATCGGTGACGGAAGAGGACGAAAATACGCTGGGGGCAATCGCGCTAGCGTCCGGAAACCGGCTTCCGATCTTCGGCTGTGCGCCTATGGCGCGCGGCAAAGAGCTGAACGCCTATCTCTGTGCGGGCGTGCGGCTTGACCATGAAAGCTATGAACATACTGAAGTTGTGGAAAAAATGCGCAAGGGGATGCATATGGTTATCCGCGAATCGTCGGTGACCCATTTTCTTGCGGAAAATATCAGGGCGGTAACTGAGGTGAACCCGGCGCTGGCCCGTAGGGTCAGCTTCTGCACCGACGACGTTACCCCCTCCGACGTTCTGGAAAAGGGGCACGTGGACCATCTGGTGCGGTTGGCCATTCAGGCGGGCGTCGATCCGATGACTGCGATTCAGATGGGCACCATCAACAGCGCGGAGGCGTACCGCATCGACGATAAGGTCGGCTCGATTTCTCCGGGCAGAATTGCAGATATCCTGCTGGTTGACAGCCCGGAAAGCTTCCGCGTGCAGGCGGTTATCAGCGGTGGGCAGTTGGTTGCGCAGAACGGCGGGTTGACTTATGAATTGAAAGCCCCTGCCCGCAGCGCGGCGCTCAGCGGCCGGCTGAAATGCAAAATGACTACTCCGGAAGACTTCCAATATAAAGTGTCTATCGAGCGTGGCACCGCAAAAGTTCTGTCGATGGACGTGAAAGGGCCATTCGTGCGCAAACGGCGGGATGTGTCCCTAAAAGTGGAGAACCATGTGGTTCAGCCGGATACCGAACAGGACGTGGCAATGGTGTCGGTTTTGGAGCGCTTCGGCGTAAACGGAAACCAGTCGCTGGCATTCTGCTCAGGCTGGAAGCTGAAAAGGGGAGCGATGGCATCCTCGGCCGCACCGGATGACAACAATCTCATTGTGATGGGCGTTGACGTAAATGACATGTCAATCGCCGCCAATTACCTGATTACCCACGGCGGCGGGCAGGTTGTGGTCGCCGACGGGGAAGTGCTGGATTTCCTTCCGCTTCCGGTTGGCGGCATCGCGAGCGATGAGGAGCCGGCACAGGTGGCAGAGAAGGAAAAGGAATTGAACGCCTGTGCAAAATCACTTGGCTGCACCTTGACGGAACCGCTGATGTATATGTTTTTCCTGCCGATTACAGCGATTCCGGATTATGCGATTACCGACGTGGGCCCGGTTGACTGCGTGAGCCTGACAACATTCGATCCTGTATTGGAATTGCGGGAATCTTGAAAAGGGGTGTTTTCATGGAAAAGGAAGCGTTAAAGAAACTGCTTGATGTTGCCGCGGGGCGAACCCCCGCAGATTTGGTGATCAAGAACTGCAAGGTTGTCGATGTCTACCGCTCGGTCATCACCGAAAATCAGGACATCGCAATCAGCGATGGATTGATCGCGGGAATCGGGAACTATCAGGGAAAACAGGAAATTGACGCGCAGGGGCGCTTTGCGTCACCCGGCTTCATCGATACCCATATCCATATTGAGTCCTCTTATGTGACCCCCGAAGAAATCGGGCGGCTGCTGGTGCCTCACGGAGCGACCACCATCATCGCCGACCCGCATGAAATCGTCAACGTATGCGGGTTGGATGGCATGGATTATATGCTTAAGGCTGCCGAGGCGACCAAACTTGATATTAAATACATGCTTCCGTCCTGTGTACCGGCGACGCCGTTTGAACACGCGGGAGCGGTGATTGACGCGCAAATGATGCGTGCCCCCATTAAAAACGACCAGATTCTGGGGCTGGGTGAATTTATGAACTATCCCGGCGTGGTGTTCGCGGACGATGAGGTGCTTAATAAGCTGCTGGTTGCTAAAAACGAGGGCAAGCTGATCGACGGGCATAGCCCGGGGCTTATGGGAAACGAATTGAATGCCTACGCGGCCGCCGGCATCCACACCGATCACGAATGCTCTACCATTGAAGAAATGCTCGATCGGATTTCCCGCGGGCTTTATGTTTTACTGCGGGAGGGCTCGGCTTGCCACAATTTGCGCACTCTCCTCAAAGCGGTCACCCCGGCGAACAGCCGGCGCTGCCTGCTCTGTTCAGATGACCGCCAGCCGGAGACCATCCTGAAGCTGGGACATCTGGATAACCACTTGCGCATCTGTGTGGACGAGGGAATCGATCCGATTGCGTCAATTCAAATGGCAAGCCTGAACGCGGCGGAATGCTTCCACCTGTACGACCGGGGGGCTATCGCACCGGGGCTTAGGGCAGATATTGTGCTTCTGGATGATTTGCAAAAATTCCGCGTGCAGCGGGTATTTATTCACGGTGAAGAAACCGCGATAGACGGAAATTACCTGCCGGAAGTACGCCGCATTGATCTTTCTGCAGTGCGCGGCAGCTTTCATGTTCGGGAGTTCACGGCGGAAAAGCTCCGGCTAAAGCTGAAATCTTCCCACGTCAATGTGATAGACATCGTTCCCGGAGGCGTTGTGACCGGCAAAGGTGTTGCCGATGTTACGCTTGACGGGCATGGAGAATTTGTTTACCAGCCTAGCCAGGATGTTGTAAAAATCGCTGTCGTGGAGCGCCATCAGAACACGGGAAATGTCGCGCTCGGACTGCTTCGCGGATATGGCATCAAGTCCGGCGCTGTGGCGCTTTCGATTGCGCATGATTCCCATAACATCATAGTGGTGGGAACCAACGACGCAGACATGACTTTCGCGGTCGAACAGTTAATTGCGCAGAACGGCGGCATGATCCTGGTGAAAGATGCACAGGTTGTCAATTCCATGCCAATGGTGGTGGGCGGTATCATGAGCGACCGTACTGGAGAGTGGGTAAGCGAAAAGCTGACCGAAATCCACGCGGATGCCTATGAACAGCTTGGCATCAGCAGGGAAGTGGAGCCAGTGATGACGCTTTGCTTTATGTCGCTTGCCGTGATTCCCGAGCTCAAGCTCACCGATATGGGGCTTTTCGATGTTACAAAATTCGCTTTCATTCCACTCGAGGCCTAACAACCATCTTAATTGGGAGATACAGGAGACACCGCTATTATTAGATAGCGGCTAATCCCGTTAAACGCCAGTGTCTGCAGACACTGGCGTTTGACTTTTGTTAATTTTGTGTTCCAGTCTTTCTACACTGTCTGCAAAAGCGGCATATAGAAAACAGGCATTTTTCTGTTAAATAAGGGAACAGAAGGGCATACACCGCCTTCGGGCAAAAAATCAGCCTGACGCCACTCGATAAATGGCGTCAGGCTGAATGTTTATGATAGCTTATCATAGGCTTTGAATTATTTAATTGTTAGAACTCCCGGAGTTTTCAAATACATCATCGTCAATCAGTTCCCCGACGCGCATCCGCCGGGCAATTTTCATGGCTTCCACCTGCTTATGAATCAGCTCTTTCACTTCCCTCGGTTGTCGAATATTCGTAAGCTCTATCTTGGGATTGCTTTGGTCGCTCGAATTGACAACCACGGTACCGACATGAAAAATACGCTGCCAAAGCGTCATACGCAGGCTCAGGTCGCGCACGCGGTAGAGCAGCAGTTCATCGGAGCTGAGGGTAAGAACGCCTCTCTCTAAAAAGATGCGATCGTCTGTCAGAGAATATTTTGTGAAACTGATAGGCATGCCGAAAATCCGTTTTCGATCGTTCCAGAGATATTGCAGCGCTTCCATAGAAACACTCCTTTAAAACAGTTTTGAAAACCGTGCCATCGCTTCTTTTGTTTTCTCACGATCCCCGAACCCGGTTAAACGGAACCAGCCTTCTCCGTTTATGCCAAATCCGGCGCCGGGCGTTCCGACTACATTTGCATTTTGCAGAAGATAGTCAAATAACTCCCATGATTTCATCTTGTTGGGACACTTCATCCAGATATAAGGGGAGTGGATGCCGCCGAAAAACGGAATTTTTTTTTCGGTCAGCGTATCGGCAATAATTTTAGCGTTGCCTTTATAATAATTCACCATTTCGCGCGCCTGACGGACGCCTTCCTCGGTAAATACAGCGGCCGCGCCTTTCTGCACAATGTAGGGCACTCCGTTAAATTTTGTGGTCTGTCGGCGATTCCACATCTTGTGCAGGGAGAGGCTTCCGCCATTGGCGGTTTCAAACGTAAGCGACTTTGGCACAATGGTATATCCGCAGCGTGTGCCGGTGAAACCGGCTGTTTTGGAAAGGGAACAGAATTCAATCGCGCACTGCTTTGCGCCCTCAATTGAATAGATGCTGCGGGGGAGACTTTCATCCCCGATAAACGCCTCGTAGGCAGCGTCAAACAGGATGACCGCCTGCTTAGAAATTGCGTAGTCCACCCACGCTTTCAGCTGATTGGCATTGTAGACAGCGCCCGTGGGGTTGTTGGGTGAACACAGGTAGATCAGATCAGCATCCACGGCCGAATCCGGCATGGGAAGAAACTGATTTTCCTCGTTAGCGTTCATAAAAACGATCCTGCGGCCGTTCATGATATTTGTGTCCACATAAACCGGATAAACAGGGTCAGGAATCAATACGGTGTTGTCTACTGCGAACAGATCGGTAATGTTTCCGAGATCGCTTTTGGCACCGTCACTGACAAAGATTTCATCTTCTTCCAGTTCCACGCCGAACGTCTGATAATAGCCGTGAATTGCGCTGCGAAGAAAGTCATAACCCTGCTCGGGGCCGTAGCCATGAAAGGATTCCGTCTTCGACATATCGTCCACAGCGTCATGCAGCCCCGTAACGACCGCCGGCATCAGGGGAAGCGTCACATCTCCGATCCCGAGCCGGATGATCTGCCTGTCGGGATTTTCCCGGGAATAGTTCGCTACCCGCTTTGCAATATCGGAGAACAGATAGCTGTCTTTTAAATTTTGGTAGTTTTCATTGAGTTTTGCCAAAAATAACACTCCATTCAGATCTAAAGCCCTCGCAGACAACAGTCGCATCGGCGCATACGGCTTATAAAATAAAAAAATTATGCAATGGGCGCATCAATCGTGCCGTCAAACACATGTGTCGCCGGACCTTTCATGAGGACTGTGTGATCCTCTTGATAAGTAATTTTCAGTTCCCCGCCTTTCAGGCGTACGGTTACTTCGCTGCCAAGGTCGCAGTGATCGTTGATTACCGCCGCTACAACAGAAGCGCAGGCGCCGGTTCCGCAGGCGAAAGTTTCACCGCTTCCGCGTTCCCACACACGCATCTTTAGCGTGCTGCGGTCGATCAGCTGGACAAATTCAGTATTGATCCGCTCCGGAAATTTCTCATGATTTTCAAACAAGGGCCCGATCATTTCGAGCGGGATATTTTCTACATCGTCGCAGAAGATGACAGCGTGCGGATTTCCCATAGAAACGCAGGTGACCAGATAAACCTCACCGTGCACCAGCATTGGCTGGCTGATAAACTCGTCATAATCGGTCTCGACTGGGATCGAACGGGAGCGCAGGACAGCTTCCCCCATATTCACTTCCGCAGCAGCCGCTATGTGATTTTCTATCGTCAGATGGAGCTGTTTCACACCGCTTTTTGTGTCAATCTCAAGATCCGCCTGGTCAGTGAGCCGGTTGTCGTAAACATATTTGCCAACGCAGCGGATTGCGTTTCCGCACATGTTGCCTTCGGAACCGTCAGCATTAAACATGCGCATTTCAAAGTCCGCTTTATCCGAGGGGCAAATCAGCACAAGTCCATCCGAACCGATACCGAAATGGCGGTCGCTGACAAATACGGACAGCTCATTCGGATGCCTGATTTTTTGCTGAAGACAATTAATATACACATAGTCATTGCCAAGCCCGTGCATTTTTGAAAACTGTACCTTCAAGATAGGTTCCTCCGTTCGGTCTCAAAAGTCCTATAGCAACTCCATTGTTGCATCATTATTAAATAGTTTACAGCAAAATTTGAACGATGTAAAGTATTCCCCCGATGAAAAGAGAGATTCCCGCAGGGATGCCGGCTTTCTTTTCCTTGTTATTTTTCCAATGCTATGCTAAAATAGTTCCCAATCAGGCACAATGGGGTGACAGTGTGAAAAAAATTGAACTTTTCGACTCCACGCTCAGGGACGGGGCGCAGAGTGAAAATATTTCTTTTTCTGTAGAAGATAAGCTCAACATTGTCCGTGCGCTGGATGCGCTGCAACTCGATTTTTTGGAAGCCGGAAACCCGTACAGCAATCCGAAGGATGAGGAGTTTTTTCGCAGGGCGGGGAAAATTCGCCTTCATCATGCGAAATTGATAGCCTTCGGCTCCACCCGCCGTCGGGATGTCACTGTATCCGAGGATAAAAACTGCGCCGCGCTGCTCGAAGCCGGCACCGATTATGTAGCAATATTCGGCAAAAGCTCGGAATGGCAGGTTCGCGAGGTGTTGGGCACTACTGCGGAGGAAAATCTGCACATGATCTCTGATACGGTTTCCTACCTGACAGACAAGGGGAAAACCGTATTCTTTGATGCGGAACACTTTTTTGACGGGTATAAGCAGAATCCGCAGTATACTGTGGAAACGCTTCGGGCCGCTTTTCAGGCGGGAGCCGCAAGGCTGGTGCTGTGTGATACAAACGGCGGCTGTTTTCCGGAAGAAATTGCAAAGATCACAGCTTCCATGCAGTCGCTTTTCCCCGACTGCATCGGGATTCATTGCCATAATGACACGGGGTGCGCCGTTGCGAACACCGTCGCGGCGGTCAGAGCGGGTGCTGTGCAGGTGCAGGGGACCTATCTCGGCTTTGGAGAACGCTGCGGCAACACCAACCTGTCTACCGCGATTGCTGATTTGCAGCTGAAGCTGGGCTATTTCTGTATCCCGCAGAAAAACATCGGGCGGCTGACACAAACCGCAAGATATATTTCCGAAGTGTCGAACATGCGTCTGCCCCATTCGATGCCTTATGTCGGCAAATGCGCCTTTGCCCATAAGGGCGGGATGCATGTCGACGGGGTAAAAAAAAATCCGGCGGCATTCGAACATGTTGATCCGGAACGGGTAGGGAACCGTCGCCAGATTCTTCTCTCCGAAGTGTCCGGACGCAGCGCGCTGATTGCGAAAATCAATGAATTTGTGCCGGAGCTTTCCAAGGATTCCCCTGAAATGGAGCTCTTAATGAACAGATTGAAAGCGCTCGAATACGATGGTTACCAGTTTGAAGCCGCCACGGCCAGCTTTGAACTGGTTGTGCTGAAGGAGCTGGGCAAATTTACTCCGTTCTTTGAATTGGAATTATTCCGCATTATTGAAGAGCAGGAACATGCCGACAGGCATATGGCATCCGCCATGGTGAAGCTGCGGGTGGGCGACCGGTACGAAATGACTGCAGACGAAGGCGACGGTCCTGTTCATGCGCTTGACCGCGCCTTGCGCAAAGCGCTGGAAGTCTTTTACCCGATGCTTGCGGGAGTCCGCCTGATCGATTATAAAGTGCGTGTCATGGATACCGGAAAGGCTACTGCGGCGTTGGTCCGTGTTCTGATTGAATCTTCCGACGGAAAAAATGTTTGGACTACGGTAGGCGTTTCAACGGATATTATCAACGCTTCCATCCACGCATTGGCTGACTCGATGGAATATAAACTCTACCGTGATTCTTTCCTGAAAAATGAATCCAACTGATTAGAAAAAAGAAAAGGTGTCTGAACCTGTTGTATAGCCGCAGGTTCGGGCGCCTTTTTTGATTCCATTTTTACGGATACGGAGTTCTAAAAAGCTGGACGGGCCAATAAGATAGAACATACAAACTGCAAAGGACGTGGCAAGATGAACGGGGATGAAAAATTTATGGACGCGGTGGGATGCCTCGGCGATGGGGTCAAACGGACGCTTCTCGAACTACCGCCCGGAATTCAGGCTCAGACAAACGAAATCAGGCTGCGTTTGGACAGGCCGCTGAATCTCGTGGGGCTCTCAGGCATGAAATTTGTGAGAACCGGAGGGAACGTCACTGAAAAACCGTTTTCAGATTCCTATATTGTCAGCAAAACGGACATGCAGGACTCCTTGGTGTCTCTCTGCGGCTGGGCGGTGCACAGCCATCAACAGGAATTAACCAACGGCTACATATCTGTACGCGGCGGCCACCGCGCCGGAATAGCGGCGACGGCGGTTGTGGAGGACGGAAAAGTGACGGCAGTCCGTGATGTTACCTCTATTAATCTGCGCGTCGCGCGGGAAATTTTCGGCGCGGCGGATGTTCTGATCAGCCGTGGCTTAGCCGGCGGGCTTTGCGGGCTGCTTCTGATAGGCGCTCCGGCGAGCGGCAAGACCACCATCCTGCGTGATTTGGCGAGGCAGCTTTCCTCCGGTACCTTTGGCACGCTTTTCAAGGTTTGCGTGGTGGATGAAAGCGGCGAACTGGGCGGGTATTCGGCGGGCGTCATCCGCAATCATCTTGGGGACTGCTGCGATCTACTCTGCGGATATCCAAAAGCAAAAGGGTTGCAGGCGGCAATCCGCTACCTGTCCCCGCAGGTGATTATCTGTGACGAAATCTGTACAGAAGCGGAGATTGAAGCGGTTTCTGCGGCTGTAAACAGCGGTGTAACGGTAATCACTTCGATCCACGCTTCCAGTTTTGAAGAATTCATCAGAAAGCCGCAGGCCAGGCCGCTTCTGCAAACCGGTGCGTTTAAACAGTTTGCGCTGCTGGAAGGGGCGGATAGGCCATCGCAGATACGGATGATAAAAAGCTGGCCGGAACTTTATTCACAGCTCGATCGATGGCTGAATACGGACTGCATGGCGACAATGTGACACAAATAAAACGTACCTGCGCGTGATCAGGTTTTACTATAAACACAGCCGATGCGAGACGGCGGAATGGGTGAAAAATATGACAGTTGTTTTAAAAATTGTGGGCATGTCATTAATTATGCTTTGCACAACCTCAATCGGAATTACGCTGGCAAGAACCTTAACGGGGCGTGTGGATGAACTTGAAAATGCAATTGCCGTGCTTAGCGGGATGGAAAGCGAGCTATCTTATTCCATGGCTCCGCCCGACGAAGTCATCGGGCGTCTGGAACAGCGGGAATCCATGTCCGGTGCGGCCTATCTGCCTTGCTGCGGTTCCCTTTGCAGGCAGGGAATTCCGTTCCCGGAGGCATGGAAACGCGCTGTCAAGGAAAACCGCGGACTTCTGGTGTCGCCCGATATAGCGATTTTGACAGGGCTTTCAGATACACTCGGACAGTGTGATCTCAATGGACAGCTGGCAAGCATTTCACACGCCAGGACGCTGCTTCAAATACAGGTGAATAACGCCCGCGTAAGATGTGCATCTCACGCAAGACTGTATCGGACAATGGGTCTGCTCACAGGAGCGTTTCTGGTGGTAATTTTCCTGTAGACAAAAAGGAATCGAGTAAAAAGCGGGAAAGGGTGGCCGGGCATGGATGTTGATTTGATTTTTAAAATCGCGGCAATCGGAATTATTGTTTCGGTGCTCAACCAGGTGCTGATCCGTTCGGGGCGGGAAGAACAGGCAATGATGACCACACTGGCGGGGCTGATTGTCGTATTGATGATGATTATCATGCAGATTAATACACTTTTTGAAACAGTGAAGAGCGTTTTTGGGCTTTATTAAGATGAATATCGTTACGATCGTCGGCATTGCGGTGCTCGCCACAGCGTTTTCTGTGGTACTCAAACAAAAAAATCCGGAATATGCGCTGGCACTATCCTTGGTCGCGGGTGTTCTTATACTTGGCATGATCATCTCCGAAGCCCGGCCGTTATTTGACAGAATGCATTCGCTGCTGGATGCTTCCGGAACCAAAGCAGCCTATGTCCAGATTCTGTTTAAGTCGCTCGGCCTTTGCTTCATCACGCAGATCGCCTGTGATGCCTGCCGGGACCTTGGAGAGACAGCAATTGCCACAAAAGTGGAAGCGGCCGGAAAAATTGCGGTGCTGTTAGTCAGCCTGCCTCTATTTGAAGAGATCTTAAAGATTGCGGGGCAGCTGATCGGATGACAAAAAGAGGTGTGACAATGAACTGGGCAGTAAAGCTGCTGGCAATCCTTTTTTTACTGGCAGGCCTGTCAATACCGGCCGCCGCTCAGTCTCAGGAGATTGACCTTCAGTCCCAGATGGACGCGGTGGGCGCGGACGAACTGATGGATCAGCTGCCGGGAGATGCACAGGAGCTTCTTGATAGCGCCGGAGTAGACGGCATTGACTATAAGCAGCTTCTGTCGCTGACTCCCGCTCAGTTTTTTCACTCAATCTGGCAGCTTGTATTAGAAAAACTCAAACAGCCGATGACCACCTTTTGCGCGGTGCTGGGGACGGTTTTGCTCTGTGCCTTGCTGGACTGTCTGAAAACTTCTTTGTGGGAAGGGAATCTTTCTTCAGTCTTTTCAGCGGTTGCAGCGGTGTGCACTTCGGCGGCGATTGCCGTTCCGATCATCAACTGCATCACCACAACCGCTGGCGCAATCCGGGATTGTTCCAACTTTATCCTCGCGTTTGTTCCGGTTTTTTCCTCGGTTGTGACAGCGGCCGGACAACCAGTAACCGCAACAACCTACACGGTATTTCTATTCGGGGCATGCCAGGTGGTTTCTCAGGTTGTGTCCGGCACATTGGTTCCGCTGATGGGAATTTATCTCGCGCTGTGCATTGTCGGCAGCCTTACCCCGGGGATCGACGTTGTATCAGTCGCCAAAGTGATCAAGTCAACGGTATGCTGGTCACTGGGCTTTCTGCTCACAATTTTTGTGGGGCTTTTATCGCTGCAAACGGTCGTGGCCTCCGGAAGCGATACGGTGGTGGCAAAAACAGCGAAATTCCTGATTGGAAGCTTTGTCCCTGTTGTCGGCAGTGCACTTTCTGACGCGTTTGTAGCGACGCAGGGATATATGAAGCTGCTGAAAGCGACTGTCGGCGCTTTCGGGACACTGGTGGCAGCCCTGACCTTTCTGCCGATTTTTTTGCAGACATCCATTTGGTATCTCACAGTAAACCTGACGGCAGCGATCAGCAGTATGCTGGGAATCAAACAGGTGTCGGATATTTTAAAAAGCGCATCAGCCGTGCTGGGGGTGCTCATAGCGGTAAGTCTGTGTGTTGCGCTTTTGGTCATTATTTCCACATCTTTGGTTCTGATGGCGTCAACGGGGGTTTGAAGCATGGAAAGTATTAGGCAATGGGCGTTCGGAATCTGTTCTGCGGCAATCGCTTGCGGGCTTGCACAGCTCATTTTACCGAAATCCAGTCTCCAGAGGATCTTTCAAATCACTTCTAGTGTTTTTTTCCTGTCCTGTCTGCTTTCTCCTGTTGCCCTTTCGCTTCCGGCGCTTGAAATAACTCCGCCGGACAGCCTGATGGAGGAGATTTCCGAGAGGTCAGACCGTCTCAACTCATCTGTCGAGGAGCAAAAACAGGAGCTTGCAGCGGAAAGTTTGCGGAATGCGGCTGCAAGTACCTTGCAGGAGCTAGGAATAAAAGCCAATAAAATTTATATAAATGTTCATGAGGATGGCGAGGGCGGCATAACTATTAGTGAGTGCGAACTGGAGCTCGACGAAAGTTATTTTCCGCGTCATGATGAGATTCGCGAAGCCTTGCATAAAGCGCTTGGCGTGGACATACGTATAGGATATACAAGAGGAGGGAGCACATGAACACCCTGGACACAGATGACAGCCTGAAAGCGAAATTTACCGCGCTGCTGCGGGGCGGGAAAAGCCGTTTGCTGGTTGTTCTTGGGATTGTGGGAATGGGCTTTATTCTGCTCTCAAGCTTCATAACGACAGGAGCAAAAAATAATCCGTCGGTGGGCAGCGCCAACCAAATTTCGCAGGAATATGTGGCACAGCTCGAAAAACGTTTGACCGGCCTGGTGGGGCAGGTGCAGGGCGTGGGCCGATGCGAGGTGATGGTTACGGCGGAAACCGGCGTGGAATACGTCTATGCGGTGGAACAAAATGAAAATGCCAGCCAAACAAACAGCTATGAAGGGGATGAGATGAAAAGGGAGACCCAGCAGCAGAATCTCGAACAG
Organism: uncultured Oscillospiraceae bacterium; assembly: GCA_963519235.1. Classification (GTDB taxonomy): domain Bacteria; phylum Bacillota; class Clostridia; order Oscillospirales; family Ruminococcaceae; genus Anaerotruncus. The sequence continues at coordinate 115,167 of CAUQLV010000001.1, read as the reverse complement.
AAGTATATTGTTGTGGACACGGGCAGCGGCAAAAAGGAAGCCCTGCTCAAAACTCAGAAGCAACCGGCCATCCAGGGGGTGGTGGTGGTCTGCGAAGGGGCTTCAAGCATGGTTGTACAGGAGCGGGTAACCCGTGTGGTTACCACCGCGCTCGGCATTCCCTACAATAGAGTCTGTGTTACCCCAATTAAATAATCTGTAAATTGCATGAGGAGGAACCCTGTATGAATATGATCATCGGCAAAAAACAAATTATCCTGGCGTCCCTTGTTGTCGGCTTGGGGCTTGCTGTCTATGTCAATTATCAGTTCGCGCAGGCAGACGGCGCCTTAACTTCCGCTTCCGCGGCGGAAAATGATAAAAATTATGGTGACGCCCAGCTTGTGGATGCGAATGACCCAACGGTAGACGGGGAAGCTTATTTCGCCGAGGCGAAAGTTACCCGCCAGCGGACCCGTGACGAGGCCATTGAGACGATGAAAAATATGATGACGGATGCTTCCGTGGATGCAAATATCAAAGCGGAAATGGTTCTCAAGGCAACGGAACTCGCAAAATCAGTGGAGACAGAAGGAAAGATTGAAAATCTGATCAAGGCAAAAGGCTTTGATGACTGCATGGTTTATTACGACACCGAAGGCGTAGATGTCGTAGTCAAGACGGAAGGGCTTAAACCTGAGGAGGTTGCCCAGATGAAGGATATTATTTTGAAAGAAACCAGTGTTTCGGCTGAAAATATCTCCATTGTTGAGATAAATTAAACCGATCATATCAGAAAAAGCCTGCTTAAAAAGCGGGCTTTTTCTTTGCATATTAGGTTGTATATTCGGAAAATTATGTTATAATATACTGTATGATTATAGTGGCAAAATTGTGGAAGCGGACATCGCTTTCTGTCATAAGAAGGAGAATCAGATATGCAAAATCATGATGTCAGCCAATCGGCGGGCAACCTGAGGATTTCCCGTGAAGTCATTGCGACAATTGCAAGATATGCGGCGCTGGAAATTGATGGGGTAGTTTCTCTGGCGTCTTTCGCTAAAAATCTGAAAGGCTGGCTTTTAAAAAAGCAAAGCGCAAGGCCGATTACCATTGAGTTAAACGATGATGTAGCGATCATCAGCCTGCACATCAATGTGAAATCCGGCGTTAATATCCCCAGCGTTTCCGAGAATGTTCAGCACGCAGTGAAAGAAGCGGTTCAGAACATGACCGGGATTGTTGTTTCCCGTGTAAACATTGTCATTGCAGGAATTGTATTTGACGAGCCTTTGCGGGAGCAGCCGGAGGAATAAAACGGCAGTCCGTTTTTATCAGGATGGTATTTTGGCCAGGAAAACAGGAGAGAAACATATGAAAAGAAGCGAGTCCCGTGAACAGGCGTTTATGCTAATTTTTGAGCGGTCGTTCAAGGATGAGAGCATAGACGAGATTATCGAGGAGGCCGTGATAGGACGCAACATAGAAGTGGATAATTATGCATACCAGCTTGCAAAAGACGTCACCGGGCACTTGCCATGGCTTGATGAAGCGATTGCAAGCTATTCGAAAAGATGGAAGCTGAACCGGATGTCTCGCGTGGCGCTTTCCATTATTCGCATGAGTATGTGGGAGATTGACCACATTGATACTGTCCCTATCGGAGCGTCAATTAACGAGGCGGTGGAGCTGGCGAAAAAGTATGGCAATGCAGACGACTTCGCTTTTGTAAACGGAGTGCTGGGGGCATACGTCAGGGGAAAGGGCCAGGAAATTCCAGAAGCATTGGCAGCGGTGGAAGCGGCTGAAACGATTGAAACTGAAGCTGAAAAAGAGCATCAGGCGGTCGAAGAATATGATGCCGCCGCTCAGGCCTTAAAGGAAGCGCAGTAACGGTGGCGGTTTTTCTGGGGCTGGACACCAGCAATTATACAACTTCGGCTGCGTTATATGACAGCGAAACCCGCACAGTTCTACAAAATAAGCGGTTATTAGCCGTAAAAGACGGTGCACTTGGCCTGCGGCAAAGCGACGCCGTTTTTTCGCATGTAAAGCAGCTTGGCGAAATCGTAGAAGAGTTAGCGACGCAGGCTGGCAAGCCTCTGGAACTTTCAGGAGTCGGGGTTTCCACAAAACCGCGGGATGCGGAAGGCTCCTATATGCCTTGCTTTCTCGTGGGTGAGCTTGTGGCCAGTACGTTGGCATCCGTGAATCATCTGCCGCTGACTCGCGTTTCTCACCAGTCCGGGCACATCGTGGCCGCGCTGTTTTCTTCCGGGCAGCTTGATCTGGTCGGAAGAAAATTTGCCGCGTTCCACCTTTCGGGGGGGACAACCGAGTGCCTTCTGGTCAGCCCGGACCGGGAGCGTATTTTTTCGGTGGAGCTGTTCGCCCGGTCGCTTGATCTGAAAGCCGGACAGGCGGTGGACCGTGTCGGCGGTATGCTGGGACTTTCGTTCCCGGCGGGCAGGCAGATAGAACAGCTTGCGCTTCAGTCGAAACAGCGTTATCGGGTCAAGCCTTCGTTTCACGGAACGGACTGTTCTCTTTCCGGTATAGAAAACCAATGCCGCCGGATGCTGGATGACGGTTCTGCTTCCTGTGATGTGGCGCGGTTTTGTATTGACAGCATTCTTTCGGTGGTAGAACATATGACTGCCTTTATCAAAGAAACATACGGCGATCTGCCGATTGTCTATTCAGGGGGCGTCCTGTCGAACTTCATCATACGTTCGGAGATTACAGGCAAATATGGCGGGTATTTTGCAGAACCGCAGTTTTCCTCCGATAATGCCGCCGGGGTTGCTGTCCTTGCCTGCATTTCACAGACAGGAGATTTTTAAAATGATAAAACCTTCTGTGATTACCGTTTCTCAGCTGAACAAGTATGTAAAATCCATTCTGGAATCCGACCATCTGCTTTCCGGCCTGCTGGTAAAGGGTGAAATCTCTAATTTTGTCCGGCACTACAAATCCGGCCATCTTTATTTTACCCTGAAAGATGAAAACGCGGCAATTAAAGCGGTGATGTTCCGCGGCTATGCCGATTCGGTTCCGTTTCAGCCGGAAAACGGGATGTCTGTGATTGTAAGCGGCTCGGTTTCCCTCTATGAGCGGGACGGAAGCTATCAGTTTTATGCGACGGATATGCAGCCGGACGGTGCGGGTTCCCTGCACCTCGCTTTTGAACAGATCAAAGAAAAACTCAGCAAGGAAGGGCTGTTTAACCCGCAGCGCAAGCGCCCGCTTCCCGCGTTCCCGGAGCGGATTGGCATCGTGACCAGCGAGGGCGCCGCCGCTTTGCAGGATATGCTGCACATCCTGTCCCGCCGCTACCCGGTAGCAACGGTTGTGCTTTTTCCTGCGCAGGTGCAGGGGGAGAGCGCTGCTGCGATGATCGCAGCAGGCATCCGCACCCTAAACGCGCGAAAAGCATGCGACGTGATCATTGTCGGGAGGGGCGGCGGTTCCATTGAAGATTTGTGGGCTTTTAATGACGAATCTTTAGCCCGCACGATAGCGGCAAGCAAAATTCCGGTGGTGTCCGCGGTTGGTCACGAGACAGATTTTACCATCGCGGATTTTGCGGCAGATCTGCGCGCGCCGACCCCTTCGGCAGCGGCAGAGCTTGTGGCACCGAACATCAAAGATTTGCAGGTTTATCTGGATGATTTGCAAAACCGGTCTCTTTCCGCGCTGGAAAACAAGCTAGAGCGGATGAGCCTGCGGGTAGCCGCCGCCCGCTCCGCAATGGCGGTTCCTCAGGCGGCGGTGCTTCGGCAGGAACAGAAACTTGAATTTCTAAAACTGACGCTGCAGAAGGCGATGGAGCAAAAGCTTGATACGTTATCCTGGACGCTCCGGCGGCTGGGAGATTTAGCTGAAGAGCGTAGCCCGCTGCGAATTTTAAAAAGAGGATACAGCCTGACGCAATCTTCTAAAAAAATTGTATCTTCGGTGCATCAGGTTTGCCCGGGAGATTTATTAATCACAAGGGTTACTGACGGGGAGATTTGCTCTTCCGTAGTTTCATGCAAGGAGATAACCGAATGAGCAAGACAATGAACTTGGAAGGAGCCGTTAAACGGCTCGAAGAAATTGCCGCACAGATGGGCGGGGAACTCTCCATAGATGAATCCATTAAATTATATACGGAAGCTGTAAAGCTTTTGGACTTTGCAAATGGAAAACTGGAGGACGCCAAGCTGAAGGTGGAAAAGCTAACCTCTGCGAAGGAGGAATCTGATGAACAATTATGAGGAGCAGCTTGCGCTCTATGCTAAAAATGCAAATGACGCGCTTCGCGAGCGCCTGACTTTTAAAGGCACCTGTTTGCAAATGCAGGTGATCGACGCAATGCGCTACAGTTTGCTGGATGCTGGCAAGCGGCTTCGCGCGGCGCTGGTGATGGAATTTTCGCGGCTGTGTCGTGCCGCGCGGGGTGATGCGGTTGCTTTTGCGTGCGCAATTGAAATGGTGCATGCGTATTCTTTAATTCACGACGACCTGCCCTGCATGGATAATGATGACCTTCGTCGGGGCAAGCCCTCGTGCCACAAGGCGTTCGGAGAAGCAAATGCCCTGCTTGCCGGGGACGGGCTGCTGACGCTGGCCTTTGAAACAGCCTCGGACGCCGCTTTGCCGGGCGCCCGTGTTGTCGAAGCGGTAAAAACGCTTTCCCACGCGGCGGGCGTGTTCGGCATGATCGGCGGTCAGGTAATTGACCTGGCCGGTGAGGGAAAACAGATTGATCTCCAGACGCTGAACTTGCTATATGAGCTGAAGACCGGCGCGCTGCTCAGGGCTTCGGCAAAACTTGGTTGTATCGCAGGCGGAGCGGATTCGCAGATGACTGCGGCCGCAGACACCTATGCAAAGGCATGCGGTCGCGCGTTTCAAATCACAGACGATATTTTGGACGTGGTTGGGACAGCGGAAAAAATCGGGAAGCCTATCGGCAGCGACAATCAAAACCATAAAACCACCTATGTTACGCTGTTTGGCGTGGAAGGCGCAAAGAAAGCCGCAGAGGAACAGGTGGGACTGGCAAAGAAAAGCATTGAAGATTTGCCGGATAACCAATTTTTGTTCTGGCTTGCTGATATGATTCTCACACGAGACCATTAGCCGTGAGCTACTCCCGGATATTGCTTTTTCTGTTGTGTGAAGCGCTTTTTCGGCAGCGATAAGCAGTTTTCTGGGGCATGATATGCCGATGCATACCGGCGGAATGGAGCTGATTTTATGAATCCGTTACAAGTAATAACCAGCAATTATGTCATAAACGTGGGTTTTCTTGCGTGGCTGTCTGCGCAGCTGATCAAAACGGCGTTGGCATATATCCCAAACAAAAAAATTATTTGGGAACGCATGGTGGGTTCCGGCGGAATGCCGAGTTCCCACTCCTCACTCGTTTGCGCAATTGCGGTGGGAATTGCAAAAAAACTGGGCTATGCCTCCCCGGAATTTGCAATTTCCCTCACTCTGGCCGGCATTGTAATGTATGATGCTATGGGTGTTCGGCGAGCGGCAGGCGAGCAGGCAAAGGCCATTAACCGAATGGTGTTGGACTTTAAGGATATGTTTCTTATGGTCAAAGAAGAATTTGAAACAATCGCCCGCGGAAGCAAGCTGGAAGAGCTGGAAGAAGAAACGGGAGAAAAGCGAAAGGCACTCAAAGAACTCGTCGGGCACACCCCGATTGAGGTGCTCTGCGGTGCAATTTTGGGAATTATAATCGCGGTGATTGTTCCCATTAAATAATTTCCGCCGGAAGTGAGGTTTTATTTTGTCTCAATACAAGCTCCTGGACTCTTTAAAGCTGCCCGAGGATTTAAAAAAACTGAATTCCGAACAGCAAAAATCGTTGTGTAGGGAACTTCGCCAGCGGCTGATTCAGACCGTTTCCCAGAATGGCGGGCACCTTGCCTCCAATCTCGGGATCGTTGAGCTTACCGTCGCGCTTCATACCGTGTTTGCTATGCCTATGGACCAGATTGTCTGGGACGTGGGCCATCAGTGTTATACACATAAAATGCTGACCGGACGCCTTGATTCCTTTTCGACGGTACGCAAGGAGGGCGGTATTTCAGGTTTCCCACGTTGTGCCGAAAGTGCATATGATTCTTTCATCGGCGGGCATGCCAGCACGTCGATATCCGCCGTTTGCGGCTTAGCAAAGGCAAAGACTTTAATGAAAGACCCTCATCATGCAATTGCTGTCATCGGTGACGGCGCATTTACGGGCGGAATGGTATATGAGGGCCTGAATAATGCCGGCCGCAGCGGTGACCGCATCATTATCGTGTTGAACGATAACAATATGTCCATTTCGAAAAATGTAGGCTCACTTGCCCGTTATCTCGCGAATAAGCGCGCGACAGACGGCTATCTGTATCTGAAAGACCGTGTTGAAGAAACACTTGATCATATCCCTTTGCTTGGCGAAAGCGTCAGCAATGTGCTGAAAAGCTCCAAGACGCTGTTGCGGCAGGCTCTGTTGCACAGCAATATGTTTGAAGACTTCGGATTTGACTACCTCGGCCCTGTGGACGGTCATAATCTTCCTCTTTTGGTGCAGGTGCTGAACCGCGCAAAGGGCCTGAACAAGCCGGTTGTTGTGCATGTCAACACGGTTAAGGGAAAAGGATATGCCTTTGCGGAAAAAAATCCTGCTCAGTTCCATGGCGTGGGCAGTTTTGACAGTGCCAGCGGGAAAATGAAAAGCCCCAGTGAAAATTTTTCTTCCGTATTCGGAAAACGGCTGGTGGAACTGGCCAACAAGGACAGCAAAATTTGTGCGATCACAGCGGCAATGCAGAGCGGCACAGGTTTGCAGACTTTTGCCAATGAATTTTCGTCGAAAGGCCGTTTTTTCGACGTGGGAATTGCCGAAGAACATGCGGTTACTTTCGCCTGCGGGCTTGCGGCCGGAGGAATGACCCCCGTGTTCGCGGTGTATTCCACCTTCCTGCAGCGCGGATATGACCAGCTGATTCACGACGCTTCCATTGAGCCGCGCCATATCGTTCTTGCGGTGGACCGGGCGGGCATTGTCGGGGATGACGGAGAAACCCATCAGGGGCTGTTCGACACGGCCTTTTTGACCCAGCTCCCGGGCACCGCGGTTTATTCTCCTGCCACTTATCAGGATTTGTACTATGCGCTCGACCGTGCGCTTTATCAAGAAAAAGGCCTTGCGGCTGTGCGTTATCCGAGAGGCGCGCAGATTCAAATCGGGGAATCACTGAATTATTCCACAGGAGACTATTTTCACTACGGAAATGGCGGGTCGCTCCTGATTGCAACCTACGGGCGGGAGTTCGCTCAGGTGGAAGCCGCCGCAAAACTGTTGCAGGGGCGCGGGATTAAGGCGGACCTGCTCAAGCTGAACCGGATATGGCCGATTCCGGCAGAATCTATCCGGCTCGCGAAAAGATACCGTTCCATTTTCTTTGTGGAAGAAGGAGTGGAGCATGGCGGAATCGGCGAGCATTTCCTTGCGGCGCTGGCGGAAAAGCAGTATCGGGGCAATATGACGATTCATGGGATCCCGTACCCGTTTGTTCCGCAGATGGAGTATGAGCGGGCGCTAAAACACTGCCGGCTTGACGCGCAATCGCTGGTAAACGAGATTATTGCGCGTTATTTTTGATGCAGAAATATGGAGGACATCGTGAAAGAACGATTGGATAGTTTGTTAGTGAAAAAAGGCTTGTTTCCGAGCCGCGAAAAGGCGAAAGCGGTTATCATGTCCGGGCAGGTTTACGTCAACCATCAAAAGGCGGACAAACCTGGCACAGATACGGACGAGAATGCGATTCTGGAAGTCCGCGGGGAGACATTGCAGTATGTCAGCCGCGGCGGGCTGAAACTGGAAAAGGCGATGCAGGTTTTTTCGATTACGCTGGATGGCAAGACCTGTATGGATATCGGCGCATCCACAGGCGGTTTTACGGATTGCATGCTGCAAAACGGGGCTGTGAAGGTATATGCGGTGGATGTCGGATATGGTCAGCTTGCGTGGAGCCTGCGCAACGACCCTCGGGTAATCAATCTGGAACGGACAAATATCCGCTATGTCACACGGGAGCAAATACCTGAACCTGTGGATTTTATCAGTGTGGATGTCTCGTTTATCTCTCTCAAGCTTGTATTGCCCGTTGCTGCGGCATTGCTCAGCGAAACAGGGCAGGCGGTCTGCCTGGTGAAACCTCAATTTGAGGCCGGCCGCGAAAAGGTTGGAAAAAAGGGCGTGGTGCGGGAACGTTCCACACATATCGAAGTGCTGGAAAACGCAGTCCGCTATGCGCGGGAGAATGGATTTTCGGTATGCGGCATTGCCTTTTCACCGGTAAAAGGGCCGGAAGGTAATATTGAATACTTGATGTATCTGTGCCGCGGCGCTAAGGACATGGTTTTAAGCGAGCAAATAGTAAATTTAGTCAATCAGTCCCATGAGGACCTCGACTAAAGGGGTGGTGAATCCTATCATGGCGGAAAAAAGCGTATTAATCATGCCGAACCTGACAAAACCCAATACGGCGAACTTAATGAAACAGATTATCGCCACGCTGCTGAAAAGCGGCTGCCGGCCTGTTCTGGACATGCGCTTTGCGGGGCAGTTTCCGGGGGCTGCATACGGCCCTTATAACGAAGTAATTGCGGGCTGTGATTTTGTCGTGACAGTCGGAGGGGATGGCACAATCCTGCACAGTGCGAAACACGCTGTGAATTATGATAAGCCTTTGCTCGGCATTAACACAGGCAGACTTGGCTTTCTGGCTCAGGTGGAAGCAAACGAAACGGATCTGCTTTTTCGGTTGTCCACAGGGAACTATCTCATCCACGAATACATGCTGCTCGAGGTTTCCATCGGCGACGAAAATACCACCCGGTATGCCGTTAATGATGTGGTCATCAGTAAGGGAGAGCAATCCCGGCTTGTGGACCTTGATATAGAGGAAAGCGGGGTGTCCATTGGAAGTTACCGGGCGGATGGGTTGATTTTTGCAACGCCTTTAGGTTCCACTGCCTATTCCATGTCGGCGGGCGGCCCGATCGTGAACCCTTCTATCAACACCATCATTTTAACGCCGATCTGCCCTCACTCCCTTTATGACCGAACCGTGCTGCTTTCTCCGGACATGGAACTGGAGGTTCGCAGCCGGTATATTAACAATTCCGACAACGTTGTTGTCAGTGTTGACGGGGAGCGGATCGCATTTTTGGATGAAAGCAAATCGGTTCATATTCGAAAAGCACAAAAGTCAGTACGGTTTATCGGTTTTCCGGAGAAGAATTTTAACAGTATTCTCAGCAATAAGTTAAAATCGAGAGGATAAGCATATGAAAGCTAGGCGACATGCAAAAATTTTAGAACTGATCAATTCCACACCGATTGAAACGCAGGACGAACTGCTGAACTTGTTGGGACAAAGCGGATTCCCGGTGACGCAGGCGACTGTATCCCGTGATATTAAGGAATTGCGGCTGGTGAAAACCCTTACCATAGACGGAAAGTATCACTATACGACGCATACCGCCCCTCCCAGTAATGAAATGACCGGCAAATTCATGCTGATTTTCGCGGAGGCTGTCAAGGAAATTGATTCTGCCGGCAATATGGTTGTAATCAAATGTTTGACCGGAATGGCCAACGCCGCCTGCGCGGCAATGGATACGCTTCACTGGAGCGGCGTTGTGGGAACCCTTGCGGGAGACGATACAATTTTTATGGTGATGCGCGATGACCACAACGCGCGGGAACTTGTTACGCAACTTCGGAAAAAGATGGCGTCGGAAAACTGACCGCTATTTCTTGAAATTGGGGTGATAGGATGCTTTCACAGCTTTATATCAATCATGTGGCGGTGATCAGCGAAGCCACAATCGAATTTGAAAGTGGCCTCAATGTATTTACAGGTGAAACCGGAGCAGGAAAAACCATTCTGATTCATGCGATTAACGCTGTTCTTGGAGAGCGCGCTTCCAGAGACTTAATTCGAACAGGTGAAAACAAAGCGGTCATTACCGCTTTATTTGTCGACCTGTCGGATGCGGCGCAGGGAGCGCTTGCTCAGGCGGGTTATCCGACCGAGGAGGAATCCGTGCTGATTTACCGTGAGATCTCCGCAGACGGGAAGTCGAACTGCAAAATCAATGGGCGTCCGGCAACTGCTTCAATTTTGAAGTCAATTTCAGAATATCTGCTTAATATTCATGGACAGCACGATAACCAGCAGCTGCTCTCCCCGCAGAAGCATGTCGCGTTTATCGACAGTTTCGGCGAGCTGGAAGAACTTGCGGGGCGCTGCCGTGCCGCTTACCATCATTACATGGATGTCCGCAGGCAATTGGAAGCCATTCAAACGGATGAAGCGGAAAAAGCCCGCAGGATCGATCTGCTGCAATATCAAATTGGTGAAATCGAAACAGCGGATCTACAGCCGAATGAGGAAGACGAGCTGAAGTCGCAGCGTAAAATGATACAAAATTCTCTGCGCATTACGCAGGCTTTAGGGGAAAGTGTGGCGCTGCTTGACGGGGAGGGCGAGTCACGGGGAATCATCGATCAACTTGGGGAGCTGACAGCCAATATGACAGAAGCGGCGGAATATTTGGACGCCGCCAGTCCAACGGTGAACCGACTGACCGAAATTTCCTATGAATTTGAGGGCTTTGCGAGCGATATACATAGCCTGCTGGATAATTTGGACTGTGACCCCTTGCAGCTCGACCAGATTGAACGCCGGCTTGACACCCTCTATTCGCTCAAAAAGAAATACGGCGCGACGATTGCCAAGGTACTGGCTTACCATGAGCAGGCGTGCGCTGAACTTGAACAGATCGAGTCTTCTGATGTACGCGCAAAGCAGCTTACAGACCAAACAGGCCGTCTGCTAAAAGAGGTCGCCTCCCTTGCTGACGAGCTTTTCCAAAAGCGGGAAACCGCTGCATCCGGCTTCATCAAGTCGGTTCAGGAGGAACTGGTGTTTTTGGATATGCCTTCGGTGCGGCTTTCTGTACAGCATCAGAAAAAGCCGCTTTCCGCCGATGGGATTGACGATCTGGAACTGTTCATTTCTACCAATGTGGGTGAGGATGCAAAATCCCTGGCAAAAATTGCGTCGGGAGGGGAACTTTCCCGCCTGATGCTTTCGATCAAAAATGTGCTGGCGAAAAAGGATGATATCGGCACACTCATCTTTGATGAAGTGGATACGGGTGTCTCCGGGCACGCCGCCCGCAGAATTGGGCAAAAGCTGGCGCAGGTGGCGGCGAACCGTCAGGTCATTGTAGTGACGCATCTGGCGCAGGTGGCTTCTTTTGCCAACCGCCATCTTTTAATCTCCAAAAGCACCCACGACGGCCGTACATTTACTGCCATTACCCCGCTTGGACGCGAGCAGCGTATCCGGGAGCTTGCGCGCATTACCGGCGGGGATGACGCAAGCGAAATTGCGCTCAAACATGCGGCGGAGATGCTTGCTGATGCCGGAAATTGAGGAAACCGGTTGTGTTTTAAAAACCGGCATGCTATAATAATTCAATTAATACACGGCTGTAAAAAGAATTCAGCCATACAGCCGAAAGAAAGAGTATGAGGAGACAGATCGATGACAGTATTTGAAGAACTAACCCGACGCGGCCTGATTGCGCAGATGACGCATCCCGAAAAAATTGAAGAACTTCTGAACAGCGAGAAGGTTACTTTTTATATCGGATTTGATGCGACCGCTGACAGCCTGCATGTCGGTCATTTTCTTCAGCTGGTAGTAATGAAGCATCTGCAGCGCGCCGGACACCGTCCCATCGCCCTGCTGGGAACCGGTACTACCATGGTGGGAGACCCCACAGGCAAGACCGATATGAGAAAGATGCTTTCGATTGAAGAGATTAACCATAACGCCCAGTGTTTTCAGAATCAGATGGAAAAATTTTTGGACTTTTCCGACGGAAAAGCGCTGATGCTGAAAAACGGCGACTGGCTTCTCAAATTAAACTATATTGAGCTACTGCGTGATATCGGCGTACATTTTTCCGTAAACCAGATGCTGACTGCCGAATGCTTCAAAACCAGGTTGGAGCGCGGGCTTTCGTTTATAGAGTTTAACTACATGATCATGCAAAGCTATGACTTTTTGAAGCTGCATCAGGATTACAGCTGCAAGATGGAAGTCGGTGGCAATGACCAGTGGGCGAATATACTCGGCGGTATCGACCTGACCCGCCGCGTAACTGGCGACGAAGTCTACGGCATGACCTTTACGCTGTTGACCACCAAAGAAGGCAAAAAGATGGGAAAAACGGAAAACGGAGCGGTCTGGCTGGACCCTGCCAAAACCTCTCCTTACGATTTTTTCCAGTATTGGCGCAACGTTGCGGATGCTGATGTGGTCCATTGCCTCAAGCTTTTGACGTTCCTTCCAATCGAGCAAATTGAAGAAATGGACAGCTGGGAAGGAAGCCAGCTGAATCAGGCCAAAGAAACACTGGCTTATGAGCTGACCAAGATGGTGCATGGGCAGAACGAGGCCGACAAAGCACTGGCGGTCGCGCGTTCTCTCTTTACAGCGGGCAGCCATAGCGACGATATGCCAACCACCACAATTTTCAAATCTGACTTTACAGATGGGAAAATACTGGTCTCTGATTTACTGGTAAAAACCGGTCTTGCTCCTTCCAAAGGGGAAGCCAAGAGGCTCATCCAGCAGGGAGGAATCGCCGTGGATGACGCAAAGATAGAAAACTTTACAGATGCGGTTTCAATCGGTGATTTTGAAAAAGGCCATGTCATTTTGCGCAAAGGTAAAAAGATCTACCACAAGGTTACTCTCGAATAATTTTGAAAAGAAGACAAAAAACTTCTTGACAAGAGTTTGAGAAAACGTTATGATAGCAACCAAGATGAATACGTCAAAGGCTATGATGGGGAACAAAACACAAGAGATGCGTTGCAGAGAGCCGCTGGTTGGTGAAAAGCGGTACCGTTTTTGTGAATAACTCGCCCCTGAGCTGTCTTTCGAAAGCATTAGCGAGTAGATAAGGCCGGAATCCCACCGTTAATTGGAGAGCGCATTGATAGATGCGGCCGAGCGGGTTGCTTTTGCAGCCAATCAGAGTGGTACCACGGAAGTCTATTTAGACCTTCGTCTCTAACTAGAGACGAAGGTCTTTTTGTTTTCCGTTTGACGAAATTCCTCTGAAAACATGTATGAAAGGTGAGAACAAGATGAGCAGAAGAATCAAAATTTTCGACACGACCCTCCGTGACGGAGAGCAGTCTCCCGGTTGCAGCATGAATTTCAGTGAAAAGATGGAAATGGCCCGTCAATTGGAACGACTGGGGGTCGACATTATTGAAGCCGGTTTTCCGGTTTCCTCGCCGGACGATTTTGAATCGGTGAAAGCGATTGCTAAGGCAATCAAAGGCTCCACGATTGCGGGACTCGCTCGTTGCGTGGAAGGGGATATCCAGCGCACTTACGACGCGGTAAAATATGCACAGTCTCCGCGGATTCATGTGTTTTTAGCCACAAGCGATATCCACATGCAGTATAAGCTCAAAATGACGCCGGATCAGGTTGTGGAGCGGGTTGCGAAGATGGTTGCCTTTGCGCGCAGCCTCTGCCCGGATGTCGAATTTTCTGCTGAGGACGCTTCCCGCAGCAATCAGGAGTTTCTCGTGCGCGTGTTTGACACCGCCATTGCGGCAGGCGCCTCAACCATCAATATTCCGGATACCACCGGTTACAGCACCCCGACTGAAATGTATGAACTGGTCTCCTATGTCAAAACCCATATACAGAATCCGCATGTCGATCTTTCTGTTCATAACCATAACGATCTGGGGCTTGCGGCGGCCACTTCGCTTGCCTGTATCCGTGCGGGTGCAACGCAGGTGGAATGCACAGTCAACGGAATCGGTGAACGCGCGGGAAACGCGGCGCTTGAAGAAATTGTCATGGGGCTGAAAACCCGGCAGGACTACTATGACTGCGAAACCGGTATCCATACCAAACAGATCTACCGTACCAGCAAGCTGCTCAGCACGATTACGGGCGTTCCCATCAGCCCCACCAAATCCATCGTAGGGGCAAACGCGTTTGCTCACGAAAGCGGCATTCATCAGCATGGTGTGCTTGCAAACCGCATGACCTACGAGATTATGTCTCCCGAGGATATCGGTGTCAACCAGAACAAAATGGTGCTCGGCAAGCATTCCGGGAAGCATGCGTTTATCGACCGGATTGATGAATTGGGCTACAAGATGGACGAGGCGGATGTTGCAGAGGCGTTTGAGCGCTTCAAGGTGCTTGCGGATCGCAAAAAAGAGATTACCGACCGCGATATCGAAGCTCTGATCGGAGCTTCCGCGATTGCAAACGTGAAAGAGACCTACAAGCTGAAAAGCTTTGTAGTGAATAGCGGCACGGTGATTTCCGCCACTGCGGTGGTAAAGCTTGAAAAAGACGGGCAGGAAGAACTTGAACAGGTCGCCCGCGGAGAAGGCCCGATTGATGCGGCGTTCAAAGCAATCGACCAAATCGTAGGCTGCCACAGCAAGCTGGAAAACTGGACGATCAATGCGGTAACTGAAGGCGAGGACGCCCTTGGAGAAGCCATCAGCAAAATCAGCTTTAACGGAAATCTTGTCACAGGACGCGGCCTGTCTCCCGATATTTTGGAAGCATCCATCAAATCCTACCTGAACGCGATCAACAAGGCAATCAGCGCCGCCCCGAAAGCGAATCTGGAATAACGCCTGCCCAATACAGTTAGGCGGTTGCAGATTGAAATACGCGGTGATATGATAAAGAAAAGAGGAGGCGCCTTATGGGAATGACGATGAGCCAGAAAATTCTGGCAAAGAAGGCGGGGCTGCAGGCCGTAACGGCAGGACAATTGATTAACGCGAAAGTTGATCTTGTACTGGGAAATGACATTACAACACCGGTCGCGATCGATGAGTTTGAAAAATACGGGTTTGACAAGGTTTACAATCGCGCGGGCATCGCGATTGTGCTGGATCATTTCACCCCGAACAAGGACATCAAGGCGGCCCAGCTTTCCAAACGATGCAGAGAATTTGCGCATAAATACGGCATTGTCCATTACTTTGACGTGGGTGATATGGGAATCGAACACGCGCTGCTGCCTGAAAAAGGACTGGTCGCGCCGGGTGAACTGGTGGTGGGAGCAGACAGCCACACCTGCACCTATGGCGCGCTGGGCGCTTTCTCCACCGGGTTCGGCTCCACCGATATGGCAGCGGCAATGGCTACCGGCTACTGCTGGTTCAAGGTTCCGTCCGCTATCCGGTTTGAGCTGACAGGCAGGCCTTCCAAATGGGTGAGCGGGAAAGATGTGATCCTGCATATCATCGGCATGATCGGCGTGGACGGCGCGCTATATAAGTCGATGGAGTTCGGTGGCCCGGGGCTGCGATATCTTTCGATGGACGATCGGCTCACCATGGCAAACATGGCAATTGAAGCAGGCGCAAAAAACGGTATTTTTGAAGTGGACGAAGTAACTCTGGCATATGAGAAAGACCGAGTCAGCCGTGAATTTGAAGTGTGCAAGGCTGATGACGACGCTGATTACGATCGCGTCATCGAACTGGATCTCTCAGGGATTCGTCCGACGGTCGCTTTCCCACATCTGCCGGACAATACCCGCACCATTGAGGAAGTCGGCGACGTCCCCATTGATCAGGTGGTAATCGGTTCCTGTACCAACGGCCGCATCAGCGACCTTGCGGTCGCCGCAAATTTTTTTACCGGAAGAAAGGTTGCCCCAAACGTGCGCTGCATCATCATCCCCGGCACCCAGCGGATTTATCTTGAAGCGATGAAAGCGGGTTATATCGAAACGTTCATCAACGCCGGATGTGCGGTTTCCACCCCAACCTGCGGACCGTGCCTTGGAGGCCACATGGGGATTCTGGCGGAAGGGGAGCGCTGCGTAGCGACCACGAACCGCAATTTTGTCGGCCGCATGGGGCATGTGAACTCTGAGGTTTACCTTGCTTCCCCGGCAGTAGCGGCCGCCAGCGCGATCGCGGGCAAAATTACGAACCCGGAGCGGGTTGAAAAGGAGGAGGCGAGCATATGAAAGTAATTGGCACTGTGCATCAATACGGCGACAACATCGATACAGATGTCATTATCCCGGCCCGCTGTCTGAATATTTCTGACCGCAGGGAACTGGCGACACACTGTATGGAGGATATTGACAGAGATTTTGTGAAAAAGGTAAAACCGGGAGATATCATTGTGGGAGGATTTAATTTTGGCTGTGGTTCCTCGCGCGAGCACGCTCCGATGGTGATTAAAGAAAACGGGGTTTCCTGTGTGATTGCTAAAACATTTGCGCGGATTTTTTATCGGAACGCCATTAACATCGGGCTCCCAATTCTGGAATGTGAGGAAGCAAGCAACGCGATTGAAAATGGTGATCAAGTGGAAATTGACTTTGATACCGGAATCATCACCAATCTTTCGAAAAACAAAACCTATTCCGCCATTCCGTTTCCGGCTTTCATTAAGGAAATCATTGACGCCAATGGGCTGCTGAACGCCATCAAAGCAAAAGCGGAAGAATAACAAAGAAGCCGGCCTTTTGGGCCGGCTTCTTTTTGTCAAATTCCTATTTCGATCTGAACCGTTTGAGCATCCGGATATCTTCTCCGTAAAATTGCAGGGGACGATAGGCGCAGAGCAGCCTGGAAAGAATGCGGTCTCCATACCGTTCCCGCAGAACCTGCTCGTCAAAGTTGGTGCTGATAATGGTGGGGCGCCGCTCGATGATACGGGTGTTGATGATATTATACAGCGCGGCAACCGTGAAACTCGTGGAGAATTCGGCACCGAGATCGTCAATAATCAGCAGATCACAGGAAAGCGCCAGCGCCTGATAATCGGTGTCGTCCTGATGATTGCGGGAAAACTGCTGGGACTGCAGCTTGTCTAATAGGCGCTGGGACGTGGTGTAAACTACGCCAAAGCCACTTTGAATGACATCAAAGGCAATTGCGAGCGAAAGATGGGTCTTTCCAAGCCCGGTTCCGCCGCAAAGCAAAAGACTATCGCTTCTGCCCGAAAAGGTTCTGGCATATGCTGTACAAAAAGAAAAAACCTTTTCCATTGCACGGCGCGGCACCACGTTATAAGGCCCGGATGATTGTTCAGAATAGTAGTTCAGATGAAAATTCTGAAAACGGCATTCTTCTGCGCTGCTGGTATCGCTCAGCTTCTGATATGCGAGCTTTCTTAAAAGAGCGGTTAAGCACACACACTGACGCTGACCGACAAATCCAGTGTCCTGGCACTGGTTACACGCGTAATGCACTTCCAGATAATTGGAGGGCATACCCGCATCAGACAGCAAATTGGCTCTTTGTCGCTGGAGGTTTGAATTACTTTCCTTTAGCTGTTCAATGAGCTGAGCGGCTTGATCCCCGCCGCCGATTGCCGCCCGCGCGGCAGAAATTCCGGTTTTTGCCAGACGATTTTCAATTTCCCGCAGCTGTGGATACTGCTCATAAAGCCGGGTACGCCGCAGATCAGCGTCCCGCTCAGCACGGCTTTTCGATTCGTCCAGAATCTGTTGCGCTTTTTGGTAGATGTCCTTTGAATAACCCATATGTATCCTCCAAAATCCGATTACTCATGAAACGGCTGATGCAGAAGCTGACGAATTTTATCCATATCAAGGGAGGAATCCCCCCCCGTCTGCGCCGACTTGTTTTGTTTTAGCTCAGGCTGCCTGGCAAAACTGTTCAAATCTTCGGTGGCGGCCTTTATGGTGGCAATCCCTTTGGATTTCCAAGAAGTCAGGATTTTGTCAGCATAGGCAAATGAAACCTTGCCGGTATTTTCAACAGCTCGTTCGCAGGCAAGGAAAATCAACACTTCATCCAAACCAAGTGAAAACCAGCGCGGGATATAATCTTTCTCTTTCGGGGTCAGTCCCCGGTTGTAAAGCCCAAAGGCTTTGAGAATTTTTCTCTCATTTTCATTTTCTGCGGTAAGCCGGAGAATTTCACTCTCGACCTGCTCATGAGAGATAATGCCCCGATCCAGCCAGTTCGCGGCCGTTTTTTCCACATAGCTCATGCTCTTATGCCCGATTGAGACGCAGTATTGAAGCAGCATCATGACCACATCCGACCGCATGCCATAATAGCTGCAAAGTGCCACAAGAATTTCACTCTCCACAGGCGTCAGGGGCGCGCCAAGAATGCTTTGCGCCTCCTGTAATAGCTGGGCGATCGAATGATCTTTCTGTGCGATTTGTATCACGTCCTCACGGGTGATCTTCGGGCGCGACGCAATGGTGATGATTTTCTGGCCGGTTGCCTCATTTTTTGTTTCTGTAACAACAGGTTCCGCAGCAGCATTTTTTTGAGGAACCAATGCTTGATCCTGCGGTTCGGACATCTGCGCGGAAAGCGACGAATCCGATACAATTCCGGCGCCAATCCAGTATCCCAAAGCGTCGGAAATGTCGGCAGGGGCCATGTTGAGCTGTCCGGAAAGCCACTGGGCATCAACCGGTTTACCGGGATACCGCAGCATGACCAGCAAAACTTTCAGCGAAAGAGGAGAACACATTTTAATATGCTTGTCTACGATTGCCGAAGGAACGGCAAACACAGAGGACCAGATACCGGAGTCAATCAGATAAGCCATAACACTCTCCATAGCTAAACAATAGTTGATCTATAAGCGATTATATAAAATATTAGATTCCTTAAAAAACATTTGAATTGGCAAACATTATTATAGCACAAACAGCCGATATTTCAAAATATAAGTTGCACCAAAAGTGCAAAACGTTGTATAATATTAATACATGCTGGGAACAGGGGGCGAAACTATGATTGGCGACTTGCATTGCCACACGCGGTTTTCTGACGGTTCGATGGGCATAGACGATTTAATTACTTATGCCAAAAGAAGTGGGCTTGATTTTGTTGCGGTAACGGACCACGATACGATGGCCGGAATCAGGCGCGCTGAGCAGCTTGGAAAGCGAATTGGCATTGGAATCATTGCGGGAACAGAAATATCTGCCTATGATCAGCAGAGGAAGAGAAAGGTCCACCTTTTGTGCTATCTTCCGCAAAACCCTGACCGGCTGGTGGGAATGCTGAAACGGACGACTGAAAGCCGCGAAGCTTCCATGCGGGCCAGCCTGCGGAAAGTGATGCGCCAGTTTCCGGTGACAGAGGAGCATGTGCATAAATTTTCCTCCGGTTCCGCATCGCTGTTTTCCGCACATATTATGAACGCCCTGATGGACTTGGGCTATGCAGATTCCATTTATGGGTCTCTTTATCATCAGATTTTGAGTTCAAAAGGCAGCTGCTATGTGCCGCATCCTTATCCGGATGTACGGGACGCGGCAAAGCTAATCCGCATTTCTGGAGGCGTTTGCGTGCTGGCTCATCCGTCTGTTTACCGTTCCATAGAGCTGATGCGTGAATTGGCGGCGGAAGGCCTGATTGACGGGGTGGAGCGTTATCATCCCCGCGTGGATGAAGAAGATATTCCGGAGATCGATGCTGTCACACAGGAATATGGTCTGATCGCTACGGGCGGCACCGATTTTCACGGCGCAAACAGCCAGCATCCGAATCCGCTCGGCACCTGCCTGACAACGCAGGAAAACCTGGAGCATATTTTTAAACTTGCCAAAAGCAAAGAACATAAATGACGTGAAATGGAGCAAATATTCTTGAAATTCAGTTATAAAACGAAAGGCGTCTGCTCTCAGCTCATAAATATTGATATCGAGAGCGGCATGATCAACAATGTTGAAATTATTGGGGGCTGTGACGGAAATCTGCAAGGAATCTGCGCGCTTGTAAAAGGAAAAAAAGCAGAGGACGTAATCCATATGCTGGAAGGCATTCGCTGCGGTGCGAAAAGCACTTCCTGCCCCGATCAGCTGGCAAAAGCATTAAAACAGGCGATTTATTAGGAAATCGGCAAATATAAGTAAAGGCGGGTGTGTTTCTATGCAATTTGACGACAGCGATATGAAAATAGCGCCTGACCGTATTTCAGAGGCATTTGATATGTCTGAAGGTGCGGCCAACGCGTTTGTACGTGAAAAGTCAAATGGAAATATGGATAAAGCCCGCAAATTAGGGCAGCAGTTTGCAGCGGAGCTGATTGCTCCGTCAAAAGGAGCCACCCTTTTTGGAGTCGGCGCATTTGATAATGACAGCACGATGGCACAGCGGAAAGTATTGTTTGCCTATGTAGTCAATCGTGTGGTGGAAGATATGGCCCCGAATTCGATTGTTGCGCAGTCGATTTTGGCTTCCTTCTATGAAAGTGTCCGGCAGCAGTCGGCAGATCTCTATGACCTGATCAATGATACCGCCGCATTCTCACTTTATATTTTATCCCATCGCTCTGCACGCGAGAAATCAGTGGCAGTCGGGCGGGTATTCGCGCAGCTTTGCGATAAGGAAGAGAATCCTATTTTTATCCGCTATGGCGCGGAACTAACAGATTATTTTATGATGTATTGCACGCAGATTATGCTGCGGATGCAGTTGATTCGTTAAGTTATAAAAGGAGTCAGGATGAATAAATGGGTTGCGCTGCCGCTCTGTTTTTTCCTGCTGTTTGCAGGCGTAACTGTTTTTGCGGCGGAAAAAATGAATACAATTCCGGGTCTTGATATGAAAATCTCGGTTCCGGAGGACTGGAAAGCGCTTACCCGTGAAACGGAGGAAGGAGACCCAGCTCTTGCAGACTTAGGTCTTAATCGAAACACAATGCTGGAGCTGTTTGAGAAAGCTGGAATTTATTATAATGCTGTCAATCTGAACGCGGGGACGGAACTGGTTGTTTCCATGCAGGAAAATGAAAATACCCAGTCAATTTCAGATTTGAGCAAATTGCCTGAAAGTCGGATTCAGGAACTGGAAAAAGCGTTGACAGGGGTTGACTTAAACCAGCTTGAAAGCATGGATCAGTCTGGCCTGCTCGCGGGTACCAGCGGGATCAGCATAGAAAACCATGGTCGCTTGCAGCTTCCTCAGGCATTGTTTGTTTCTTTTGAGGGAAAATTGGAACAAAATGAGATGCCGATCAGTATTGCCGGCTATATCACAATTGTAAACGGGCAGCAGATCAACCTATCCTATCGTTCATATACAGATGAATTTACCGACGCACACCGTAAGGAATTTGAAGAAATTGTAAAAACAGTTCAGTTCAAAAACGCCCGGCAGAATCAAATCGGATCCATCTGGATTTTAATCGCTGCAAGTTTCATTTTCTTCTTGATTGCGTTGCTATACAGTTACAAAAAATGGAAACGATAAATTAAAAGATCCGATGTTCAGGCATCGGATCTTTTTGGTTTGTTTTTATGCTGGCGGTGAAGGTGACTGATGATTTTATCTTTATAAAGAATCCCGAGAAGTCCGGTTCCCGCAGTCAGCAGAAAGATAAAGAGTGTCATTTTCCAGTCTCCGCGGCTCATTGTTGCGCCCATTGTAGTGGAAGTAACGATGGACGGAATGCGCGCAAAAACTGAAAGCAACAGAAAGCGGGACGGCTTAATTCCGCTGATGCCTGCAAGATAGGTCAGCATGTCTTTCGGGGTACCCGGAATCAAAAACAGGATAAAAGTGACGATTTCGACTTTTTCGCTGTTGTTAAGAAATTTGAAATCCCTGATCTTTTCCTTCCCGAAAAGGCGGAGAACCAGCGGGTAACCAAATCGACGAACGGTGAAGAAAATTGCGGAGGAAGCAAGAACAATTCCCAATAGGCAGAGAAGTAGCCCGCCCCAGGCACCGAAAAGAACTCCGGCGAGGAGCTCAACCGGTTCGCCTGGAATAAATGCGATGACGACTTGTAAGATCTGTATCCCAAGAATTAGGAAATATCCGCCGAATCCCATAGAATCCACCAATAACCGCAATCTTTGCTGCATGGCAGGATCTGACAAACGGGTAAAGAACGGCAGGATTACTACCGTTAAAACAACAAGCAAGATAAAAAATATCACTGTGACGACTATCCCTAGATTTGATTGCCCGTTTAATTTGTCTGGCCCTTTTTTCATAGTTCCTCGCTTTCCAATTGCTCTCCGAAATTTTGTGTGCCAAATTGCGGCAGGATATCTTTGCAATCTATTCAAAAATGATGTAATATATAAAAAGTACAGGCTTATGGAGGGAATAACATGTACGATGTATTTCGCGGTGGCGTGGAGCCGGGCGGTTTGACGGCCGATTATGAGCTAAAAATGATGATTTGCCATATTCTGCACCACATTGGCTGCCCGATGCCGATTGGGGCATTGATCGAGGTTTTTGTAGAACAGGGAATCGGCAATTATTTTGAAGCGGCAAGCGCCGCTGCCGGTTTGGTGAAGAGCGGACACATTGCAGTAGAATCCACCCCGGAAAATCAGCGCTGCTACGTGATCACTCCGCTTGGAACAAGCGCGGCGCAGACTTTTGAAAAAGACCTGCCTCTTTCCGTGCGTGATAAAGCAATTGAAGCCGCCAAACGATACTTTGTGATCCAGAAGCGCCGCGCTCAGAATAAAACGGTTGTTAAAAAAGTAGAAGACGGCTATCTCCTTACTATGACGATTAAAGACATAGGAAGCGACCTGCTGACCCTGACGATACTATTGCCGGATCTTACCAGCTGCGAACAGATACAGTCCAGATTTTTAAGCGATCCGATCGTCGTTTATAAAGGGGTTGTTGCCCTGCTGACCGGCAGCTATGAAAGCGTTGGCGCACTGCTTGATCATACGGATTAAACCGCTTAATTTTAGCGGACTTGACATTTAAGCCCAAATCGGCTAAAATTATGAACAGTTCCGAGCAATTAATTGTTGAAGTTTAAATAAAGGAGGGCTGCGCTTGCTCAAAAAGATTATGCTATATCTATTGATGTTCCAAACGGCAGGCAGATTTCTGGCTTTGACTTTTGTTTTTTCAACTGAGATTGAGCATTTGCCGGTATCCGTTTATATTTCTGCAGGAGCTGTCATCTTATTCGGCATCGCTCTTATCTGCAAAAATATTATTTCCTCGGTGTCATCAAAGGACTTAATTGCTTATTATGCCGCCATGTCGGTGTCCGTAGTCTTAAATCTGATTTTTATGAAACTGTTCAGCCGGGCAGAACTAGGAATTCTGGATTTTACCATCATTGGAACTGTGCTTGACATTGTTGTAAGCCTGATTTTAGTTGTTCTTGCGGTGCGTGAGAACAGATACGTTTGCATTCGTGTAAAAAGCGATGCATGAACCAAAAACATCCGACTGCTTTTGCGGCGGGTGTTTTTCATTCTATCATAATCGCTTTTCGCAATCAAGTTCCGCAATGAATACTATATACCGTTCAACGGGAAATATCAGAATTTAGATTTCGTTATCTATTGAAAATGCCGCCCCATGGGCGGCATTTTTTTATGATTCTATCGGAGCCAAATCCTCAAACGCTGCTGTTGCTTCGCTGGATTCAGTCACAGGCTCACTCAATATTTCGGTTTCGCTGTCAGTATCCACTTCATCGCTTTTAAACTGGGCGATATCTACCAGATTTGTCAGTTTATCCACACTGATTTGATATTGAAACGGCGTGGATAAATTCAGGTCAAAGCGCTTGCTTTCGTCTGAATACTCTATTGTAACCGAGCGAAACTGATAGGGAAGGGAATTGAGCTGGTTAAGTAAGGTTTTGCCGGCTTCTGCAAAGGATTTTTCATCCGCGAATGGGCCTGAAAGATTTGCGTATACATGAATTCTGGCACGGGCTGCCAGTTTTTCAAGATCGGACCCGGCGGTAAAGGGAACCCTATACGACAGGTCTGTATCCACTGAAACAGATTCAACAGACGGAATGCTTTGAAGGGCCTGATAAATGTTGTTTTCCACCTCATACTCTGCTTGTTCCCGTGCAAACTGCGCCTCGGGCCCCACATAGCTCCAAACTGTAGGCAGCGCAGCCAAAACAAGTCCTCCGCAGATCAGTAAGAAACAGACGATACCGCTGAGAAAGTCATATCTGATGCGTTCTTCTTTATGGAAAAAATAAGCGATCAAAATTTCGATGCCAAGAAAAATAAAGATGACCGGCGAAAGCTTAAAAGCAGCTGTGAGATCAAATCCCGGATAAAATGTGGAGATCAGCGCGATAATGCCGGTTGCGATCAGCGAAAACCCCATTGTTAAGGTTCCGACCCGATGTACCCGTGGAACAGGCGGAAACCGGTAGGGTTTTTTAGCCGGTTCCGCGTGAACTGCTTCCTGTTCCGAATTGGTGTCGGTGGGGTCGTCAGAGCTTTGACCGGCGTACTGCTCGGTCTGATCGTCGGATATGGGCTTCTTATCTTCAAATTCCTGAAAATCGTTACTCATGATGTTCTCCTTTAAATTCTACAAAATCTTCTTCAGACGAAGACGCTTTTCTGCCGCGGACAAGGTGCAGCCCCAGACTGATAATCGCAACGGATATAACCAGCGAGGGAATCGACCGCACAATGTAATGGAAAAGCCAAGGGTCAATTCCGTAAGTGTCAAAAATGGTATCGACAACCGGCCGGATAAGGTTTGAAAACAGTAGATAAATGCCAAGCAAAACCAGACCGATTCCTCCGAAGAAAGCACCTTTACCATTCATGGCTTTCAACCATTTTTGAGAATTTACCGACCCAAACAGCAAATCCACTCGGAAAGCGTCATCAATTTCCTTTCGCTGTTCATCACTCAACCATTTGACATTAAGCGTTTCAAAGAAGGAATAAAACCAGATGATCGGCAGCAAAAACAAAAGAAACTCCAGCCTCAAGAAACTTGCAATGCTGATGATGCCGAAAAATCCCAGCATAATCGCAATCCCTTTTTTCATCATTCCAAGATACATTTCGCCGGCGCCGGGAATAAACGCGCAGCAGAAAGTGAAAAAGCTACTTTTTCTCATTATGGTGAATACCCCTTTCAATCGTAAAACTGTTCATAAATTTGTCCAGAGCTTCGGAGAGCTGAGTAGATACCTGTTCAGTCTTTTCGCTGAAACTAGATGCCTTGTCGCTCAGCTGGTTTAATAATTTGCCGTTGTCCGTTATGTTAAAATTAAAAAGTCCTATATTCCAAAATACAATGGCGAAACATGCCGCTGCAATCGCTGTTGCGTATTTGTTTACAAATATTCTGCGAACTCGCTCCTGGACCCGCTTGATCACCGAAGGTGCGACTGGTTCAGCCGGAGAAAGAAGCAGGTGATCTTCTAGCAAATCGGCATATTTCGCCACGCAGATGTCGCAAAATGCCAAGTGCTCGGATAGTTCCAGTCGTTCCAATTCCGTGAGCGGATTGCCGTTAATCAGCATTTGCAAAGCTTCATCTGTCAGATGTCCGTCTATATCGAAAAGATCATTCATGTCTATACTTCCTCCTTTAACTGATTTTGAAGCATTGATCGGGCTCTGTAAAGTTGAGTCTGAACAGTTTTCCTGGGGCGCCCCAGTTGTTCTGAAATTTCTTCAACTGTTTTTTCTTCCAGGAAAAATAATACCGAAACTTTGTGATAAGGCTCTTTAAGATCTAGAATCGTCTGCTGAATATAATCTGCGCTTTCTCCTGTTACGTTAAGGTGTTCGGGCGATTTCTCCGCGCGGATAACGTCCAGTTCGCTCATGTCTTCAGACAAAGAGACGCGGCGGTTATACGCACTCTTTAGATAGTCTTTCGCTTTGTTGGTAGCGATACGTGCCAGCCACGCGCGCAGGTTCTCCTCACGCACAGTATCAATGTGCGCATAAGCGGCAACAAAGGTGTCCTGCGTAAGATTCTGTGCTTCGTGATAGTCTTGAACCAATTGATGACAAATGGTAAAAACTAGGCGTTCATATTGCTCCACTAAGCTTTTAAATTTTTCATTTGTCATTTTTGTCCTGCACTCACCACCTCAAAAGCCTTACGCTAATAAAACGAGATACAAATCCTCTCGACTTCAATATCATACATAAAAATTATAAAAATGTCGAATAGGAAACTTGCTGCCAAATTGACCCTTTGTGATTGCATATGGTATAATGGCCGCAAAGCGGCTATTATACGTTTATGGCCTACGGCTCGCCGCTTATGCGGCAACCGCCTTTTGATGGCCGATTATACCACCGCGTGCTCTGCACTTGTGGTATCATAATCATTATCATGTGTAATAAGGGGAGAATGGAATGCCAAAGCTGCTGGCGCTGGATTTGGATGGAACCACATTTAGTCATGGAACGACTTTGCCTGATGAAAACCTTCTGCGCCTGCGCGAGGCAAAGGCATGTGGTACGATTATCTGCCTAGTCACCGGAAGAAAGAGCATGGAGCCGCTCAGCCACCTTTTTGATCTTGCGGATTATTTTGTCATGAACAATGGCGGCCGGGTGGTTAAAATGCCTGACGGGCAAATTTTGTCCAATAAAATGGTGTCGGCGGAGACTGCCGACCGACTGATTACCTTCTGTAATCTGCACGGTGTTGCTCTGAATATTACAACCGACAACTACTGGGGGATTAATCTTCCCTCCGCAAGAAGTGAATCCATAACGCGGGCGACCGGTAAAAAGCCGGAACGCTACCGGTTCCGCTTTGATCTGCCGTTTGAGGAAATTGACGGATTCGTGGCATGTGAAAATTACGAGCTGGCAGTTCACTATATCCGCGAAGCCGGGCTGGATTTATATTGCGCGGAGTCCGAACCGGGAACCGTGGATATCATGCCGGGCGGTGTGAATAAATGGCTTGCAACAAAATGGATTGCGGATTCGCTTGGCATTGCGTCAAAGGATATTGTTTCGGCAGGGAATTACCGGAATGATATTGAATTGATTGCGGGAGCGGGAGTCGGTGTTGCTGTGCAGAATGCGCTGAATGATGTAAAAAGCCATGCGGATTACATTACGCGGCGGTCAAACTGTGAGGGAGCCGTTGCGGAGCTAATTGAAAAATTTATACTTTGCGATAGGGTAAGGGAAAACTGTGAAACGATTTAAAAAAATATATGCCGAGATAACCAATGTGTGTAACCTCTCCTGCACTTTTTGTGCGAAAACGGTAAGAGAGCCGCGATTCATGCAGGCAAAGGAGTTTTCTTTTTTGCTTGACCAAGTGACCCCCTATACAGATTATCTTTATTTGCACCTGATGGGGGAACCGCTCCTGCATCCTCAATTGAATGAACTGCTGGCACTCTGCGAGAAGCACGGTATCCGTGTCAATCTGACCACAAACGGCGTGCTGGTCGGCCGAGTGAAGGATGTTCTGCTGAATTCCGCTGCATTGCGGAAAGTGGCTTTTTCTATACACAGCTTTGAAGCGAACAGCAGTATCGGAACCCTTGAGGATTACATTCATGAAATCTGCGTATTGATTGAGGAAGCAAAAGACACACAGTTGATTTGCGAGCTGCGCCTTTGGAACGCCGACTCGGAAAGCCGGGTGGCCGAAAATAAGCTGAATGAAACCGTTCTGAAATTATTCGCTCGTGAACTCGGGGTTCAACTTCCAGAGGGGGAAATACTGCGGGGCAGTTTTAAACTGCGCGAACGATTGTTTATTAATTTTGCTGAAATTTTTGACTGGCCCGATCACGAACGGGCGGATACGGAAGAGTCCGTTTTTTGCTATGCTCTGCGAGACCACATCGGGATTCTCGCTGACGGAACGGTGGTGCCCTGCTGCTTGGACCATAACGGCAGTTTGGCGCTTGGAAATCTGTTTAGCATTCCGCTCGCCGAAATTCTATCCTCCGAACGGGCAAAAAAGATTTATGACGGATTTTCCAACCGCAAAGCCGCTGAACCGCTTTGCAGCCGCTGCGGCTATGTGCGGCGATTTTAACGGACAAAGGGAAGAATTAAATGAGAACTATTTCTGAGGATGCAATCAAAGCATATTTAAATGATGAGATGGGCACGGAGCTTTCCGTATATAGCGTTATTGATTCCACCAATAACGCAGCAAAACTGCTGGCAAAAAACGGCGCGCCGCATGGAGCTGTTGTTGTGGCGGGTCGGCAAACTGCGGGAAAAGGGCGGTTGGGCCGCAGTTTTTATTCTCCGGATGCCGAAGGAATCTATATGTCGGTGATACTTCGCCCGCAGCTGCCGGCGGAATATTCCATCCTGATGACTTCTGCAATTGCAGTCGCCGCCGCCAGAGCCATCAAATTGGTTTCAGGAGTCTCTGTAAAAATCAAATGGGTGAACGATTTATACTGGAATGGGAAAAAGCTTTGCGGAATTCTGACAGAGTCATCGCTCACTCCGCGCGGAACCCTGGATTATGCAGTTATCGGCATCGGCATCAACGTATCAACCAACAGCTTTCCGCCGGAGCTTTCGGACAAGGCGGCCTCACTTGCCGCAGCGGGGTGCGGCGATTTAGACGCAAACCGGCTGATAGCGGAAGTCCTGAATCAGTTTGCGGTTGTTTACCGCCAGCTGGAAACGCGGGAATTTATTGAGGAGTATAAAGCGCGTTCCTGCGTTTTGGGAAAAACAGTTCAGGTAGTGCGGGGAGCGGATGTCTATGAAGCAACGGTTTTCGATATTGATCGGGATGCGCATTTGCTGGTAACAACGAAATTGGGAGAAAAGAGAATTCTTTCTTCTGGTGAAGTGAGTTTAAAAGGAAATTGGATATAAATCGTGACATTTTAAGAAAATCGGCGTATTTAATAGAAAATTGGTCATAAAACGAACTAATTCAATCATACAGTTTGCTACAAGGTTAGCCAATTACTAAGATAAAGTGTAAAATAGACGGAGCGGTAGCCTGTTTCGGGGTATCCGTGAATCCATTTGAATTATGGGAGAATGAAAATGAAAAAAATACTTTCAATTGTAATGGCAGCGATTATGAGTGCTGCGCTTGGTGCATGCGCTTCCGCTCCGGCACCCGCGTCATCCAGTGAAGCGGCATCTTCTGAGGCGCCTGCTGCGTCCTCTGAGACCCCGGCGTCTTCTTCTGAAGCTGCCGCGGACAGCAACCTGCCGGAAACCTTTGTACTGGGATTGGATGCTTCGTTCCCGCCGATGGGCTTTACCGACCAGAATAATGAAGTCATCGGTGTGGATATTGACCTCGCCAAAGCGGTTTGCGAGAAACTGGGCATGAAATTTGAGGCAAAGCCGATTGAGTGGGCCAGTAAGGAAATGGAACTCAACACCGGCAAAATCACCTGCATCTGGAATGGCCTAACCATCACAGATGAACGGAAAGAAGCATTCGAGCTGAGCCGTGCTTATATGAGCAACGATCAGGTCGTTGTCGTCATGAACGATTCCGCAATCAAGTCCAAGGCGGATTTGGCGGGAAAGATCGTTGCAGCACAGGCTGATTCTTCCGGGCTTGAGGCTCTGCAAAAAGATGAAATCTTCGCTTCCATCAAAGATGGGGCAGCAAAAGAGTATGCCGACTATGTCACCGCGATGGGCGACCTTGAGCTTGGCCGCTGCGATGCCATTGTCATGGATTCTGTCGTAGCTAACTATTATATTACCGCGAACGCAAAACCGATGGTGGTTCTGGAAGACAAAATGGCTGCCGAGGAATACGGCATCGCCTTCAAGAAGGGCGAAACAGCCTTGCTGGAAGCAGTTGAAAAGGCGCTCTCCGAGCTTGCGGCGGAAGGCAAAATCGCAGAAATTTCTCAGAACTGGTTCGGGAAAGATAATCTGATTACCACTTATTAATCTCATTCTGTAATGAAATATCCGCACTCCCATTCGGGTTCAGAATGGGAGTGCTGGTTGTTTTATGGGAATAAATGCTTTTACGATTCTTCTTGCTAGCGTTATAAAGAGAAACAGGAGTGTGCCATATGAACTGGAGCGATATTGTAACAACTACGGCGGCGTTGATGCAGGGTTTTGGCGTAGTCATGATGCTGTTTACCGTCACATTGGCGGTGGCAATGCCTTTGGGATTCTTTTTGACATTGCTCACGCGCAGCCGGTTTGCTCCGCTGCGCTGGCTGACAAACAGTTATATTTATTTAATGAGGGCCACGCCGCTGATGCTCCAGCTCTTTTTTATCTATTTTGGAATGCCTCTCATTTCAGATTTTTTTAAAAAGATGTTCTTTTCTGCTGTTGTCTGCGCAATGGTGGGATTTGTACTCAACTATGCGGCGTACTTTGCCGAAATCTTCCGCGGGGGGCTTTTGTCCATTGACAAGGGGCAATATGAAGCCAGCCAGGTGCTTGGTCTGAACAAGGTTCAAACCACTGTGCGTGTTATTTTGCCGCAGATGTTCCGTGTGGCTTTACCGTCCATTACAAATGAATCGATTACTTTGGTAAAAGATACCGCGCTGGTTTTTGCCATTTCTGTTCCGGAAATTCTGCACTACGCAAAAGTTGCGGTCAGCCGGACGGGGAGCGTTTTCCCATATATGATTGCATTTGTAATTTATCTGATTGTAAACACTCTTCTTCAGCTGTTCTTCAATTGGCTTGAGAAGAAAACCAATTATTGATTGGGGGACAGAACAATGGAATTGATTCAGGTAAAGGGTCTGAAAAAAAGTTTTCAGGACACCGAAGTGCTTACCGATGTGAACTTTTCAGTTAATAAGGGAGATGTGATTGCGGTAATCGGCCCTTCCGGCGCCGGAAAAAGCACGATGCTGCGTTGTCTGATCAATCTGGAACAAGTCAACGGCGGCACAATTACGGTGGAAGGGGAGACTCTTGTTCGGGATGGTACTTATTCTGAACATGTAAAGGTTAAAAACATTACATCTAAAATGGGCATGGTTTTCCAGAGCTTTAATCTTTTTCCGCATCTTTCTGTGCGGAAAAACCTGACGATGCCTTTCATACAGGTGAAGGGTACGTCGAAGGAAGAAGCTGACAAGCTTGCTGAATCTTTGATCGGAAAAGTTGGTCTAAGCGGGAAAATGGACACGATGCCCTCTACACTGTCTGGAGGGCAGAAGCAGCGCGTTGCAATCGCACGGGCATTGATGCTGAACCCAGACATTATGCTGTTTGATGAACCGACTTCCGCGCTGGACCCGCAGCTTACCGCAGAGGTGCTGAACGTTATGAAGCAGCTGGCTGCCGACCATATGACCATGCTCGTTGTCACTCATGAAATGTCCTTTGCGCGCGAGGTGGCAAACAAGATTTTATTTATGTGCGACGGAGAAATTGCGGAGGAAGGCACGCCGGAAGAAGTGTTTCAGCACCCCAAAGACCGGAGAACCGCTGAGTTTTTCGGCACATCAGGCGGGCATAAAGCGTGAGCGCATTTGAATAGAGAACCATCATTTGTCAAAGATACCTATCAGAAGCACTCAGCTGATCTCTTTTTTAGGCATACAGTCATTTTGCTCGGGCATTCAGCGTAAAATTCAACATGGGTTCGTTGTTTTTATACTTGCTGAAGGAGTGTGAACATGAGAAGACCTGTAACAAAATTGCTGAATGCAGCCGTTTTGAGTATGTTATTGTTTGCCGGATGCGGTTCGAAAGCAGTACCGTTGACGGAGGAATTGGTTCAAATGCAAAATGAGCAGTCCTTGCAGAGTGTTGTGGATCAAATAACGCAAAAAATCGGAATGCAAATGCCCGCTGAACTGGATGAAACAGCGCTAAAAGAATTGTTTTATGTGGGCAAAAATGATGTTGAGGAATTTGCGGGCAAACTTGCGATGCAAGCCGGCGATACGGAGCAAATTATTGCAATTAAAGCAAATCCGAGAAAAAAGCAGACAGTGGTAAACAGCCTTGGCAGGCGGCTATCCGACGTTCAGGCTTTTCCTTTAGAAGAAAACGAAAATACGGGGGATGGTCAGGTTGTCGAAAAAGGGAATTATATTTTTTTGCTGATTCTGAACGACACGACGGAGGGCCGAAACGCGGACATGGAGGATGCCATTGCCTTGATCAATGAAGCTTTTCCGGGTGAAAGTTAGAATTTTTGCACTTGAATAAACCTATAAAATTTGGTAAAGTGTACTGGATATTAAAGTGTCTGGTACGCTTTATTTTTAAGGAGGAATTGGATGGTATTCAGCAGTATCCTGTTTTTATTCCGGTTTTTACCGGTGGCATTTATTGCATATTATCTGACACCCGCAAAACTGAAAAATCTGACCCTCCTGATTGTGAGTCTGGCTTTTTATTCTTGGGGGGAAGTACGCTATTTTCCGATAATGGTTTCCGTCATTCTGGTCAACTATTTTGCCGGGCTTCTAATCGAAAAATGGCAGGAAAATCAGGCGCTTCGCCGTGTGGTGCTGACGATATCCGTGCTCTTCAGTATCGGATTTCTGGCATTTTTTAAATACAGCAATTTTCTAATCCTAAACGTCAATGCACTGGCAGGCACGGCGGTTCCTTATCTTGAGGTTACCAAAAACCTGCCGCTTGGCATTAGCTTTTATACATTCCAGATCATGACCTATACAATCGACGTTTACCTGCGTAAAATTGACGCGGAGCATAATCTCATTAACTTTGGCACTTTTGTGGTGCTATTTCCGCAGCTGATTGCGGGCCCGATCGTGAAATACACCGATATTCACAAGGAACTGCATGAACGCACAATCAGCCTGACGGATATTCAGGACGGGATTGCCTTGTTTATTCTGGGTCTGGGCAGTAAGGTGCTGCTTGCGAATTCTGTTGGTGCCCTCTGGACACAGATTGAGCAGATTGGATTCGCGCAGATTTCCACGCCGCTTGCGTGGCTTGGAATTGTGGCGTTTACCCTGCAGATTTATTTTGATTTTTCCGGCTATTCCCTGATGGCAATCGGAATGGGGTGCGCGATGGGGTTTCATTTCCCGCAAAACTTTAATTATCCCTATATTTCACGCAGTATCACAGAATTTTGGCGCCGCTGGCATATGACACTTTCCGGCTGGTTTCGGGAATACCTGTATTTTCCGCTTGGCGGCAGCAGGGTAGGAACCGCCCGCCAATACTGGAACCTGTTTATCGTGTGGACCGCAACCGGCCTTTGGCATGGCGCGAGCTGGAATTTTGTTTTGTGGGGGCTCTACTTTTTTGTACTAATTTCCTGTGAACGCTTGTTTCTCAAGCAGTTTTTGGACAGGCACCGCCTGCTATCACACCTGTATTTGATTTTAGCAGTTGTTCTCGGATGGGTATTGTTTGCGATCACGGACATGAACCAAATGGGAGTATTTATAAGCCGGCTGTTCTGTTTCCGGAGCGGGGACGATTGGATATTCTTTCTGCGAAACTATGCGGTTGTTCTTCTCCTGGGCGCTGTTATGTCCACGCCATGGCTTCGCAATTTTTCGGACAAGCATCAGAAGCTGGCCCGGCTGCTTGGCGTTCCGTTTCTTCTGGCTGTATTTTTGCTTTCGGTTGCTTATTTGGTGGATTCCACATATAATCCGTTTCTATATTTCCGGTTCTAAGGAGGCGAAGCCGTTTTGCAGGCTTTTAAAAAATATTCTCTGCTCCTGCTCTTTTCCGCGCTGCTTCTGGCAACTTCCGTTGCGGACATGTTTGTGAATGGCCGCCGGTTCAGTGAAATGGAAAACCGCTATCTCACACAGCGTCCTCAGTTCAGTCTGTCGCAGCTGTTTCGAAATGAATACACGCCAAAATACGAAGCCTATATCAATGACCAATTCGTGGCGCGCGACGCTTGGATTACAGTAAAATCCGTCAGCGAATCGGCGCTTGGGAAAATTGAAAACAACGGCATCGTATACGGCGGTGAACACCATCTGTTTGAAGATTACCGTTCCACCGATGAACGGCGCCTCGAACAAAATATTAATTTTATCAGTTCCTATTTTGAAAAGTATGCGGGGCAATCAAATTTTACGGCGGCAATTATTCCGAACTCCTATGCGATACTTGACAACCTTGTCCCGCGGGGGCTGCAAAACGTGGACCAGCACAAAAGAATTCAGGAAATCAATGCCTGCATCCCTGACAGCGTGATGGTTTGGGATTTGTTCCCGGTCATGAAAGGAGCGGCACAAAAGGCAGATGCAGAGGGACTGCAAGACCCTGTTTATTACCGCACAGACCACCACTGGACCACTTTCGGAGCCTACAACGCCTACCAGAGCTTTGTGCAGTTTAGGGGTCTGAAAGCGGTTGACTGGGATAGCCTTCTGCCGCTGGAACATCAGGTTCCTGATTTTTACGGCAGCTATTACAGCAAATGCAAACTGTATTCTGCGGTCCCGGATGCGATCACCTATTTTGATATTCCGTTTCAGTCCATTCTGATCGATGGGGAAGAGAAGCCGAGCCTCTATGATTCTTTGCTTTGGGGCAAGCGGGATAAACACGCGGCTTTTCTTTGGGGGAATAACGGTATTACGGTCATGAAGTCCCAGAATAATCTGAATGCGCAAAAAGGTAAAACCACCAGAATTCTACTGATTAAGGATAGCTTTGGGAACAGCTTTGCGCCATTTTTGACTTACAGCTATGATGAGGTTTATGTGGTCGACCTGCGTTCCATGAAAGGAAAAATGAGCGATTTTATGGCGGCTCATTCATTCGATGACGTACTGCTCATGTACAGCTTTATGAATTTCACAAGCGACACCAATCTCTTGCTGCTCACGGAATGATGAAAAAAATCCCGCCGATCATTCGGCGGGATTTTTCTCATTTTGCTTGTGGTTTTCTTCTTCATAAATAGATTCAAAGTCCGTCATTTCCGCCTTCATGGGGATGCGGATTTCCATCGTTTTTCCGTTGTCCTCCGTCCCGGTTTTATCAGAGTTCTGATTTTCGGACGGATTTATTTTACCCCATTTTTTTCCGATCAGATTCGTTAGAATCAAAAGCAGATAAACGACGGCAAACATGCCAAGAAAGCTGAAAAGAAAACGAAGATAAACTGCAATCCCGTCCGGCTCCGGCTCCACATAATTGGGGTAGGAATCAGGCGAAAGGTAAGGAGCAAGTGCAAATGCATTGGTATAAAGAGCAATGACGGCATGCTCGGTTGCATCCACGCCTGATTCGCTCCCGACAGTTTTCCCATACCCTCCGTCCGTGTTCTGAAAGCTATCCAGCGCACCCAGAAGTGTATTACCATTCTTTACAAATCGGGGGTCTTCTGCGGGGACTCCAAGGGTGCTCAGCGCCGTCAATACGGCCGCGGTTGTGATACAGTCCGGCTTGTCCGCTGGGAAAGAGCCGGACGCGCTTTGCTGCCCTCCAAGCCAGTCCAGCGCCTTGTTGAGGGCAGAATCCACATAAGGAGTGCTTTTGTATGGAGACAAAGCCGTCATAACCTTTGCTGTCGATAAAACATCGGGGCTGCGCCCTGTGGTGGGGGCAAAGCCGCCTGTTCTGTGCTGTGAGGAAACAATATAGTCGACAAGACTGGTGGGGCTGTTCCGCGCGGTTTCCGGTATGGTCGCATGCGCAGCGTCATAGACTGTCAGAGCCCCGCACGCGCTACTGAGTCCGGTTTCATAAGGATCCTCGTGACTGGATAAAAGCGCAATTAAATCTTTATTTTTATAATCAGTGGGATGTTCACCAAGCTTGATGAGAGAAAGAATCACCTGTTCCAGCCGCTCAGCCGACGAAAAGTTGGTTTGCATAACAGCGTCAAGTTCCGCCGTAAGACTTTTCCTGGCATCTTCGCGAATTTGTCTGGCTCCCAGCGAATAAACAGTAATACTGTTTCGACCGGCAGAATTGCGGTCAAGATACTGCCAGGTCTGCTCCGAAACCGGGAATATGACCTGCTGTTCAGCGGCAAAAACGGGAAATGCGGCAGAAAAAAACAGCGAACAGGCGACTGCCGCTGCAGCAATTCGTTTCAACAAGAATGGTGCCCCCTTCCTTTCGTTCTATTTTTCAACAATTCAATACCCAGTATAATACATTTGATAAAAGTTTTCAACTGCAACCCCAATACAAATTTGCCCAAAATAGTGTTTGAAAGATTGCTGCAGATACGGTATAATATTTTTAATATCGACAGGAAGGGCTTGTCGGCAAAACGTTTAGAAAACAGGACTAAGGAAGGTGCTCCCGTGGCTACAAAATTCATTGTTCCTTTGCAGAAAATTATTAAGGACTTTAATCTCGAAGCGATCTATTTGCCTGAGGATGCGAATACAATTTTCATTTCCACGCCGGAAGTAGATCGGCCCGGCCTTCAGCTGAACGGTTTTTTTGAATATTTCAATCCGCAGCGATTTCAGATCCTTGGAAAAAGTGAATTTGCTTTTTTAGATCAGTTCAACGAGGAAGAACGGTTTATGCGGGTTGACTGCTATTTTTCCCATAACCCGGCTGCTATTGTGGTAACCCGGTGTATAGAAGTCCCTCAGCGGATGGTAGATCTTGCAACAGCTCACAAAGTGCCGCTCCTGAGAACGGCGGACGGCTCCTCAGAGTTTATGGCCGCTCTCATCGCGGAACTTGGTGTGGAGCTTGCGCCCCGCATCACCCGGCACGGGGTGTTGGTAGAAGTTTACGGCGAGGGGATTTTGCTGCTAGGTGAAAGCGGGGTAGGAAAAAGCGAAAGCGCGATCGAGCTGGTAAAGCGCGGGCATCGGCTGATTGCGGATGATGCGGTGGAAATCCGTCGGGTTTCCAATAAAACGCTGGTTGGCTCCTCGCCGGAAAATATCCGCCATTTTATGGAGCTGCGCGGTGTGGGCATCATCAATGCCCGCAGGCTTTTTGGTATTGGTGCAGTCAAAATGACCGAAAAAATCAACATGATCGTACAGCTTGAGCAGTGGGATGCAACCAAGGTGTATGATCGGATGGGAATGACCGAAGAATATACAGATGTACTGGGTATTCAGGTGCCCTCCCTGACGATTCCGATCAAGCCCGGCAGAAACCTGGCTATTATTATCGAAGTGGCAGCCATGAATAACCGGCAGAAGCGCATGGGCTACAACGCCGCGCAAGATCTGCTGGAGAAGCTCGGAATGGTGGAGCAGGAAGGAACGGATACCTCCGATTGGAGCTTTTAAAAAATTTAGGAAAGGAAAATTTCATGCAAATAATCGCGGAAACGCACAGCCACACTGTCGCATGCAGCCACGCTTATAGTACGATCTATGAAAATGTGCAGGCAGCGGCGAAAAAAGGGCTGAAATTTCTTTGTGTTACAGAACATGCTTCCAAAATGCCCGATGGGCCGCATGAATGGTTTTTTAACAATCTGCCGGCCACGGTACCCGATGTGCTTGACGGGGTCATCGTTTTAAAAGGAGCGGAGGCAAATATCCTCGACTTTGGCGGGTCGCTGGATCTGAACGAGCGGCAGCTGAAAAAGCTGGACTGGGTGATTGCGTCGTATCATACGCCCTGCTGCGCTCCTACTGACATCGCCTCCCATACGGCCGGCTGGCTCGCGGTTGCAAAAAATCCGGACATTGATGTGATTGGACATTGCGGCGACGAACGCTTTAGGTTTGATTATGAGCCTGTGATCAGAACTTTTGCAGAGCATCAAAAAATTGTGGAAATCAATGCGCATTCTTTTCACGGCAGACCCGGGTCGAAAGAAAACTGCCGCCAGATCGCTTTGCTTTGCAAAAAATACGCGGTAAGAGTTGTGTGCAGTTCAGACGCTCATTTTTTCACTGAGATCGGAAACGCGGGAGAGGCGCTTGATATGCTCATGGAGATCGGATATCCCGAGAAACTGATTCTCAATACAGACTATGACCGTTTTCTTGCGGTTGCACGCGAAAAATCCGGAAGACAGTTGATATAGAACCTATTCAAAACAAAACGGGGTGTCATCAATGAACTATTATGTAGGAATTGATTTAGGCGGAACAAATGTTGCGGTTGGTGTGGTGAATGAATCCTGCCAAATTATCGGCAGGGCAGATACGAAAACCCGCGCATTCCATCCTGCGCAGGAAATAGCGGATGATATGGTTACCACTGCGCTGGAGGCAATTGCGAATGCCGGTATCTCATTGGAAGATGTGCAGTGGGTCGGCGTGGGAACACCCGGAACCGCCAACCCCCGAACCGGGGTAGTGGGGCTGGCGGCAAATCTTGGGTTTCGCAATGCGCCGTTGGGCACGCTTGTTTCTGAACGGATCTCCAAACCCGTATTTATCGAGAATGATGCGAATGCAGCGGCATATGGAGAGCTGATGAACGGAGCCGCCAAGGACTTGGACTCTGTAATCATGATTACGCTTGGTACCGGAGTAGGCGGCGGCATCATCATCGACGGGAAAATATATTCCGGCTTTAACTATAAGGGAGCCGAACTTGGGCATCTTGGCATGGTTTATAACGGCGTGCCCTGTACCTGCGGCAGGCGCGGCTGTATTGAGTCCTACTGTTCTGTCAGCGCGCTGATCCGCATGACCCGGGAATCCATGCAGCTGAATGCAGGCTCCAAGATGTGGGAGCTTGCGGAGCACAGTCTGGATAAAGTAAGCGGCCGCACCTCATTTGACGCAATGCGCGCGGGAGACCAGTTTGCGGCAGAAGTGGTAAGACAGTATGAGGAGTATATCGCTTATGCGGTTTCGGGAATCATCAATCTGTTCCAGCCGCAGGCGGTTGTAATAGGCGGTGGAATCAGCAAAGAAGGCGAAACCCTATTTGGTCCTGTGCGGGAACGCACCTATGCCCAATGTTTTAACCACGAGGATCATAACTGCACGAAAATCTTGCAGGCAAAGCTTGGAAATGATGCGGGAATCATCGGGGCGGCATTGCTGGGCAGACAATATCACTGAGCACTGATTTGGAGGATATCATGAACGAACTTTTGGAACTGCGGGATTTCTGCCGGCAAATTGGCTGTACCTGTTTGCCAGATGAGCCTATGTCCTCGCACACGACGTTTAAAATCGGGGGACCGGCCGACCTTTTTATCCGTCCGCGCGATCTAAAGCAGGCACAGCAGGTTATCCGCAGAGTAATGCAGCTTGCACTTCCGCTGTGTTATGTTGGAAAGGGTTCTGATTTATTGGTAAATGATCGCGGCATCCGCGGGGTAGTGCTGTCATTTGACGAACTATCCGCCGTCCCGTCCATCCTTGAAGGCGATGAAACCCTGATTGATTGCCCGGCCGGGGCAAGTTTGGCGGCTCTTTGCTGGTTTGCGCAGGAGCACGGGCTGGCTGGCTTGGAGTTTGCCTATGGAATTCCGGGCAGTCTGGGCGGCGGAGTTTATATGAATGCGGGCGCGTACGGCGGGGAATTATGCGATGTAATTGAGGAAGTTTCTTATCTGGACGCAGAAAATTCTGACATAAAAATACGAAAAGCAGGCAGCTTGGATTATCGCTATCGACACAGCTGGTTTTCCGATCACCCCGGCTGCTTGATCACAGGAGCCGCAATCCGTTTGCAAAAAGGAGATCCGTCTGAAATCCGTGCAAAGATGAATGACTTTATGGAGCGGAGAAAATCAAAACAGCCACTCGAGTATCCCAGCGCGGGCAGCACTTTTAAGCGTCCGGAAGGCTCTTATGCTTCGGTTTTGATCGACAAGTGCGGCTTAAAGGGACGTCGTGTCGGTGGTGCTATGGTCAGTGAGAAACACGCAGGCTTTGTCATCAACTATGACCGCGCGACCTGCGGGGATGTGCTGGAACTGATTCGGCAGGTTCAGCAGGAAGTATTTGGGAAAACGGGATTTCAGCTGGAATGCGAAATCAAGCTGCTGTAATAAGAACTGGGGGAGTCAGAATGGATTTTGTATTGATTACCGGAATGTCCGGTTCAGGCAAATCTCGCGCAATTGCGGCCATGGAAGATATCGGCTACTACTGTGTGGATAACCTTCCGCCTAAAATGGTGAAATCATTCGCTGATTTATGTACGCAGGCTGATGAAAAGATCGACAAGGTCGCGATCGTGATTGACGCTCGCAGCAAAGAAATATTTGGAGATCTGTTTGACGGACTGGAGGGGTTTGTTGGGGTCGCCGGAGGCTTTCAGACGCTTTTTCTGGACTGCGACGATTCTATTCTGATTCAGCGTTACAAAGAAACCCGCAGAAAGCATCCTCTGATGGATCAGAATAACCCGACAGTGGAAGGCGCGATTTTAGAGGAACGCCGGATACTCTCAAAAATTCGGGATAATGCCGATTACATCATTGATACGACTTACCTGTCGGTCAATCAGCTGCGTGAAAAAGTGGTCGGTATTTTTTTGGATGATAAGAACCAGTCGATGCTGGTAAACTGCATGTCGTTTGGATTTAAATACGGGCTGCCTAAAGAAGCAGATCTGGTATTCGATGTCCGCTGTCTGCCCAATCCGTTTTATGTTCCGGAACTGAAGATGAAAACAGGGCTGGAGGAGCCTGTCCGGGATTATGTGATGCAATGGAAGCAGTCAAAGCAGTTAGTGCCAAAATTGTTGGATTTGCTGGATTATCTGCTCCCACTTTACCGGGACGAAGGAAAAACACAGCTTACCATTGCAATTGGATGCACCGGGGGCAAGCATCGGTCTGTGGTGTTCGCCCAGCTTCTGGCAGACCATGTGCGCGACCAGGGCGTCCGCTGCACGGTTTCGCACAGGGATATTTCAAAGCATAAGGAGTAATCATGTCGTTTGCTTATGACATCAAAAGCGAAATCTGCAACAACAGGCCGTTTCGCCATCGTAACAAAAAAGCGCAGGCGTACGGTCTTTTGCTGTTTGGAAACAGCTTTGGGATAGATAGTATTTCCATTCATACCGAGCATAAGGTGGTTGCCCGCCTTTACGCAGACAGCATTGCCGACTTGATCGGGCTTACAGACAGTATTACGCTGAGAGAAGTCAAAAGGCAGGGACGGCGAAGTATTTATATGGTAACTGTTGACAGCCTGACAGACCGTGTCTCGGTTCTCTCCTACTTTGGCTGCAAAGCCGGGGAGGACTGCTGCCGTGTTCGGCGCGAATTGCTGACAGATTCAGATATTCCTGTTTTTTTAAGCGGAGCGTTTCTTGCGACAGCGGCTGTTCCCGATCCTGAAAA
Organism: uncultured Oscillospiraceae bacterium; assembly: GCA_963519235.1. Lineage (GTDB taxonomy): Bacteria > Bacillota > Clostridia > Oscillospirales > Ruminococcaceae > Anaerotruncus. The sequence continues at coordinate 74,189 of CAUQLV010000001.1, read as the reverse complement.
GGAGTATCGTGTAGAATTCTCGATTTCGGAAAAGCCTCTTTGTGACGATTTGGCGGCGCTTCTGACAGAGCAGTTTGCCGCTCCAAAAAGCACGACGCGGCGCAATAACTATCTGCTGTACTATAAGGAAAGTGAGAACATTGAAGACCTGATGACTTTTATCGGGGCGCCCAAAGCGGCGCTGAACCTGATGGAAATTAAAATCGTGAAAGAACTGCGCAACAAAGTGAACCGTGAAACAAATTGTGAAACGGCAAACATTACAAAAACGATCGACGCTTCGATGGCTCAGATTGAATGGATTCAACTGATTCAGTCCCGACGCGGAATAGAATCCCTGCCGGAGGATTTGCGGGAAATTGCTTTACTGCGGCTGGAAAATCCGGATCTTTCTCTGCGGGAGCTGGGTAAAATGCTGTCTGTGCCAATAACGCGTTCCGGGGTCAATCACAGGTTAAATAGAATTGCAGAGCTTGCAGAACCACTGCGCCATGAAAGGGGAAACGGATAATGATTATCACAACAACACCTTCAGTTGAAGGAAAGCACATTACGGCATATAAAGGGATTGTATTTGGTGAAGTGATTTCCGGTGTGGACTTTATCAAGGATTTTGCTGCCGGTCTCTCCAATTTTTTCGGAGGCAGGTCGGAAACTTATGAAGACGAGCTGATTCAGGCACGCGAGCAGGCGATTGAAGAGATGACCCAGCGCGCTGCCAATCTTGGAGCCGACGCGGTGGTCGGCGTCGATATCGACTATGAGGTGCTGGGTGCAAACAATGGCATGCTGATGGTAACGGCATCAGGTACAGCGGTTTGCGTAGAGTGATAACGGGATAGGGTACAATGGCTCAGGGCCATGTGCCCGCTATGATCAGTTAGGATAAGGGATGAATCATGGAAGATTTTGTGCATTTGCACGTACATACGGAATACAGCCTGCTGGACGGTGCCTGCCGGATTGAACGTTTGATAAAACGAGTGAAGGAGATGGGGCAGAGCGCTATAGCCATCACTGACCACGGCGTGATGTATGGCGCTGTGGATTTTTATAAATGCGCGAAAGAACAAGGCATTCAACCGGTAATCGGGTGTGAGGTCTATGTTGCGCCGCGTACCAGATTTGACAAACAACATAAAATTGATACATCGCCCTATCATTTAATCCTGCTTTGCAAGGATTCCCAGGGCTACCAAAACCTGATCAAACTGGTTTCCGCCGGCTTTGTTGAAGGGTTTTATTCAAAGCCGCGCATCGACCGCGACTTGCTGGTGCAATATCATGAGGGCCTAATCTGCCTGTCAGCCTGCCTTGCGGGTGAAATACCACGCAGCTTGGCGCAGGGCGATTATGAAAAAGCAAAGGAAACGGCTCTTTGGTATCGCGACTTATTTGGTGCAGACAGCTATTATATCGAGCTTCAGAATCACGGTATCGCACTGCAAAAGCAGATTTTGCCGGATCTTTTGCGCCTGTCTCAGGAAACAGGAATCGGCCTTGTTGCTACGAATGACGCACACTATGTTGAAAAAGAAGATTCAAAGATGCAAAATGTACTGCTTTGCATTCAGACGAATACAGTGGTGGATGCGCCGGGCAGTCTGGAGTTTGAAACCGATGAATTCTATATTAAGAGCAAAGATGAAATGGCACAGCTGTTCGGAAACTATCCGGGCGCACTGGAGAATACCCGGAAAATTGCGGATATGTGCAAGTTCGATTTTGAATTCGGCCAGACAAAGCTGCCGCTTTTTGTCGCACCCGGCGGAGAAAACAACCTTACCTACTTTAAGCGGCTCTGCTATGAGGGCCTGCAGCGCAATTATGGGGATAATCCCTCGCAGGAGGTCGTGGACCGCCTGGAATATGAGCTGCGCGTCATCTCCGGCATGGGCTATGTGGAGTACTACCTCATTGTCTATGACTTTATCCATTATGCGAAAAGTGTGGGCATCCCGGTCGGGCCGGGAAGAGGCTCCGGTGCCGGTAGCCTTGCCGCTTACTGTGTCGGGATAACCAGTATTGACCCTATCCGCTATAATCTGCTGTTTGAACGCTTTCTGAACCCAGAACGCGTCAGCATGCCCGATTTTGACGTGGACTTCTGCTATGAACGGCGGCAGGAAGTCATTGACTATGTCGTGCAAAAATATGGCGCCGACCATGTTGCGCAGATTATTACCTTCGGAACGATGGCAGCCCGCGCGGCAATCCGGGATGTCGGGCGCGTTTTGAATGTGCCTTACCAGCAAGTGGACGAGATTGCGAAACTGGTTCCGAACGAGCTGAAAATGACACTGGACAAGGCTTTGCAGGTTTCCGCCGATTTAAAGCAGATGTATGATTCCGATCCCAAAATCAAGGAACTGCTTGATATGGCGCGCAAGATTGAGGGAATGCCGCGGCACGCCTCAACCCATGCCGCGGGCGTGGTGATTACACGCAATCCTGTCGATACTTATGTGCCGCTTTATAAGAGCGAGGAAACCATGCCGGTCACGCAGTATACGATGACAACGCTGGAGGAGCTTGGCCTGCTGAAAATGGACTTTCTCGGCCTGCGCACCTTGACGGTCATCAACTATGCGGTGGCGGAAATCAACAAGTATCAGCCGGGCTTTGACATTAATGAGATTTCTCTCACAGATGAAGAGACGTTTGCCATGATGACAAAAGGGCAGTGCGTGGGTATTTTCCAGTTTGAATCAGCAGGTATGCGGTCGGTGCTCTCCCAGCTGGGGCCGACATCAATCGAAGATTTGATTGCTGTAAACTCCCTTTACCGTCCCGGCCCAATGGAATCCATTCCCACGTATATCCGCAACCGCCATAACCCGAAGCTGATTTCCTATAAGCATCCGCTCCTCGAGCCGATTTTGAAAGTAACCTACGGCTGTATCGTTTATCAGGAGCAGGTAATGCAGATTTGCCGCGAGCTCGGCGGTTATTCTTATGGACGAGCTGATCTTGTACGGCGTGCGATGTCAAAGAAAAAGCATGACGTCATGGAAAAAGAACGGGTTGTTTTTGTAGAAGGTGCTCTACAAAACGGGGTGCCGCGCGAAACCGGCAACCAGATTTTTGATGAAATGTCCGCGTTTGCCTCCTATGCGTTCAACAAGTCACATGCCGCTGCCTATGCGATGGTGTCCTATCAAACGGCATATCTGAAATGCCACTATACAAAAGAGTTTATGGCGGCACTGCTCACAAGTGTTCTGGATAATACCGCTAAAGTCATCGAATATATCGCAGAATGCAGCCGGATCGGAGTCCGGGTGCTGCCCCCGGATGTAAATATCAGCGGTGAAGGATTTACCGTAAGCGGCGAGGAAATCCGTTTTGGCCTGCTTGCGATTAAAAATATCGGGAGAGGCTTTATCCATGAACTGATCGCGGAGCGTCAGGCGAACGGTAAGTTCCTGAGTTTTACCGATTTTTGTGAGCGGATGTACGGAAAAGATATGAATAAACGCGCGCTTGAAAGCCTGATTAAATCGGGTGCGCTGGATTGCACGGGCAACAACCGCAACCAAATGCTGTCTGGCTACGAAGCGGTGCTCGAGGATATTGATGAGGTTTATAAACGTACGCTCAGCGGTCAGACAAACCTGTTTGATATTCCGGAAATTGCGCCAAAACAGACGCGCACACTGCCGCAGACCGCTGAAATGGTGGTTTCCCTGCTGCTTGCGAACGAGAAAGAGACCACTGGGCTTTACATCAGTGGACATCCTCTCTCCAGATATCAGAATCTGATCGATCAATTTGGCTGCACGCTGATTGCGGATATCGCTTCTGCGGAAGAACGCGGAAGCGGGATTCAGGATGGTACGGCTGTAAAGGTCGCTGCCATTGTTAACAGCAGAAAGCTGAAATCTACCCGAAATGGCGAGATGATGGCGTTTGCGCAGATCGAAGACACAAGCGGAGGGATGGAGGCGCTCATTTTTCCGAAGGTCTATGCAGGCTTCTCGTCAAAACTGGCGGAAGGCAGCATTGTTATTCTGACCGGCCGTGTTTCAGTCCGGGAGGAAGAGGAAGCGAAGCTGATTGTTGAATCAATCTCCCTGATTGAAGAATATGAAGAAGCCGCAAAGGCGACCAGTGTGAAAAGACAGGAGGCAAAAGCCCCGGTGAAAAATCCCGGACTTTACCTTCGTATGGAGAGCAGTGAGGCGACGGTGTTCGACCGGGTAAAAAATCTGCTGTCCATTTTTGTGCCGGAAAACAGGGGAGAGCCTAACATTGCGGTCTATTTCTATTTTCAAAACACTAAAAAATACCATCTCGCGGCTCAATCACTATGGGTGCATTACAACGGTATCTTGGAGCGGGAATTAAAAAAGATGTTGGGGGAGGAGAACGTGGTCTATCGCGCGTAACCGCGTCTTCCCGTAATAATTTATAAATGTGACAAGAAATCAATGAAAATCTTTTCTGTTATAGTAAAATTCTATAAACATAAAGGGTAAACCTTGAACAATTCGCTGTCATCAAGTATAATGGGTAAGAGGGTACGAAGTTCTTATTTTTATGAAATTAAGCGGGGTTAGCCCTGCTGATGGAGGACACGACGTTATGGAGAAACAGCAAAAAACCATAGGAATCCTTACAAGCGGCGGCGATGCGCCCGGTATGAATGCGGCTGTTCGCGCTGTTGTGAGGACGGCGCTTTATAAAAACATGCGTGTCATAGGCATCCGCCGCGGATACAGCGGCCTTTTAGCACGTGATATGGTGGACATGAATCTGCGTAGCGTTTGCGATACCCTGCATCGCGGAGGCACCATACTTTACTCTGCGCGCTGCCCCGAATTTCGTGAGGATAAAGGGGTTGAACGCGGCCGGGAGGTCTGTGCGGAGATCGGAATCGATGGACTTGTAGTCATTGGCGGCGACGGTTCTTTCCGGGGAGCACGTGATTTGTCACTCAAAGGGATACCCTGCATCGGCATCCCCGGAACCATTGACAACGACATTGCCTGCTGTGATTATACCGTCGGATTTGATACTGCGGTCAATACCGTTATGGACATGGTTGACAAGCTGCGCGACACCTCGCAATCCCATGACCGCTGCTCTATTGTTGAAGTGATGGGCAGGCACTGCGGTGATATTGCCCTGCACGCGGGAATTGCCTGCGGCGCGCTGGCAATTCTGGTGCCCGAAGTTCCGTTCTCCATTGACGCAATTGTCCAAAAAATGCAGCGCACTTTGCGCACAGGCAAGAAGCATTTTATTATTATGGTTGCAGAAGGTGTAACCAGCGTGAACGGGATTGGTACCGTCCACGATATCGCCCGGGAAATACAGGAGCGCACAGGGGTTGAGTCCCGCGCGACCGTGCTCGGCCATGTCCAGCGCGGAGGCGCGCCGACAGCGCGTGAACGTGTGCTTGCAAGCGAAATGGGTTACCACGCTGTGGAATTGCTCGAGCAGGGAGTTGGCAACAGAGTGGTAGTCAGCCATGAGAATAAAATTGTTGATTATGACATTCTTGAGGCGCTGAATATGAAAAAGGAATTCAATAAGCCCCTCTACGATATTGCTAATGTAATTTCCATTTAAGAGATAAAACTCCTGCGGCCGCAGGAGTTTTTCTATGTTCCAATCCGCCAAAGTAGCTCGTATGACCAATCGTTTGAATTTACAAAAACCTTACAAGGCATTTGTTCCTTTTCAATCAACCCTCCAATCTTTTTCAGCCAGCGACTTTAAGCGTTGAAAATCGACAAGTTTTCTTGTAAACTAAAAGTAGTAAAAGCACAAGGGGGTGGCGATATTGGCTAGATCATCCGGAGTTTTTCAGACTATACTGGATTGTTGCGTTACTTATGGCGGTATTGCCGAACAGGGATGCTGTGTAAAAGGGAATCAGTGTAGGCTTTTATGAATGGAATTATTTCAGGTTGCGGCAGGCCGCAGCCTGTTTTCATTTTTATTAAAAGGAAGTGTGATTATGGCCAATAAAAAAGTAGCTGTGATTATGGGAAGCGACAGTGATCTGCCGGTTGTCAAGGGTGCGGTTGAGGAATTAAAAAGCTTTGGGATTGGTGTGGAAGTGCATGTGATGAGTGCTCACAGAACACCCGCCGCAGCCTGTCAGTTTGCGGCGAACGCTAGAGAAAACGGATTCGCGGCAATCATCGCCGCGGCAGGCAAGGCTGCACACCTTGCGGGCGTACTTGCCGCGCATACGACGCTTCCGGTCATTGGAATTCCGGTGAAATCTTCCACGCTGGATGGGCTGGACGCCCTGCTGTCTACGGTTCAGATGCCTGCGGGCATCCCGGTTGCCACGGTTGCCATTGACGGCGCGAAAAACGCGGGTATCCTTGCCGCGCAGATCATTGGGGTGAATGATGCTGAGGTTGCTTATAAACTTTCTTTGCGCCGTTCCGACATGGAACAGGAGGTTCTTCAAAAGGACCAGAAAATTCAGAAGGAATTTGCCTAATCAGGTCAAATAAAAACTTATCATATGATAGTGGAGGAATTGAAATGAAAAAGTTGGAGCAGCTTTATGAGGGCAAAGCAAAAAAGGTTTTTAAAACAGACGATCCGAATGCATACATTGTGGAGTATAAGGATGATGCAACAGCCTTTAACGGCTTGAAAAAAGGAACCATCGCAGAAAAAGGCATCATCAACAACAAGGTATCCAATCATTTAATGAAAATGTTGGAAAGGCATGGAGTACCCACACATGTGATCGAGCAAATTTCCGACCGTGAAACGGTAGTGAAAAAAGTAACCATTGTTCCAATCGAAGTGATTGTGCGCAATATTGCTGCGGGTTCTCTTTCCAAACGTCTTGGCATTCCCGAGGGAACCAAGCTGGCAAAAACAGTTCTTGAATACAGCTATAAGGACGATGCGCTGGGCGACCCGATGATTAATGATTACCATGTGTTCGCAATGGAACTGGCAACTCCGCAGGAGCTGAAAACTATTGCGGATTATGCGTTTAAAATCAATGAAATCCTTGCCGGATATCTTAAAGACCTGAATATTGAACTGATTGATTTTAAACTGGAATTCGGCAAAACCCCGGATGGAAAGATCATCCTCGCGGATGAAATTTCTCCTGATACCTGTCGGTTCTGGGACAGCACGACCAGTGAAAAACTGGACAAGGACCGTTTCCGCCGGGACATGGGCGGTGTGGAAGGCGCTTATCATGAGATTTTAAAGCGTCTGCTGGGTGAATAGGAACCCGTTTACGGCTGCTGCGCCGAAGTTTGTGAGGAGATGTATCCATGTTTGATAAACTCCATGAAGAGTGCGGAGTGTTTGGCATTTATGAACCCTGCCGCGCCGATGTGGCGACAAGCACTTATTTTGCGCTCTATGCGCTCCAGCACCGCGGGCAGGAAAGCTGCGGCATTGCGGTGAATGACGACGGCGTGATTAACTGTTATAAAAATCTTGGGCTTGTTCCCGAGGTGTTCAACAAAGATGCGCTGGAAAAACTGGGGCAGGGAACTATGGCGGTGGGGCACTGCCGTTATTCCACCACAGGCAATTCCAATGCGATCAATGCCCAGCCATTGGTAGTGCGTCATTGCAAGGGAACGATGGCACTTGCGCACAACGGCAACCTTGTAAACGCCCCCGAACTGCGCAAGCAGCTGGAACTGAACGGCGCAATTTTTCATACCACCAACGATACAGAGGTCATCAGTTACCTGATAACGCGTGAGCGGCTGATGTCCCCCAGCATTGAAGAGGCGGTCGCAAAAGCGATGTATTCCATCAAGGGCGCTTATTCCCTAATTGTCATGTCCCCCAAAAAGCTCATTGCGGCGCGTGATCCTAACGGATTCCGCCCGCTCTGCATCGGCAGACTGGAAGACGGCGGCTATGTTTTTGCCTCGGAATCCTGCGCACTGGACAGCGTGGGGGCGCAATTTTTGCGCGATATGGAGCCGGGCGAAATCGTTGTCGCCGAAGATGGGCAGCTGCGCAGCATCAAAGCCCACTGCGGAAACATGGGCAATATCTGTGTATTTGAATATGTCTATTTTGCGCGTCCCGATTCTGTGATAGAAGGGGTCAGTGTTCACGCCGCCCGTCAAAAAGCGGGAAGAATTCTCTATCGGGAGCAGCCTGTGGAAGCCGATGTTGTCATCGGCGTTCCAGACTCGGGACTGGATGCTGCGCTGGGCTATTCCAAAGAATCCGGAATTCCTTACGGAGTCGGTTTTATTAAGAACCGCTATGTCGGACGGACTTTCATTCAGCCGTCACAGGGACAGCGTGAAAACTCTGTCCGGATTAAATTGAACGTCATCTCTGAAACTGTGCGCGGAAAGCGGGTTGTGTTGGTGGATGACTCTATCGTGCGCGGCACCACCTGTGCACGAATCGTGCATCTGCTGCGCGAAGCCGGCGCGACGGAAGTTCATTTCGCTGTTTCGGCGCCTCCGTTCAAGAACCCCTGCTTTTTCGGGACAGACATCGACAGCCGCGACAAGCTGATTGCATGCAGGCTTTCGATTCCGGAAATCGCAAAGGAAATCGGCGTTGATTCGCTGAATTATCTGAGTGTGGAAGGCGTGAAGTCGATAGCGGAGGGCGCGGGCTGCGGTTTCTGCGTTGGTTGCTTCACCGGAGAATATCCAATCAAAGTGCCCGATGAAATGCAAAAAGACAAGTTTGAGACGAAAATTGGGTATCATGGAAATCAGGAGGTAGAAACAGATGGAGAATAGCTATTCCAATTCCTATAAGGCTGCGGGTGTTGACGTGACCGCCGGATACAAGGCGGTTGAGCTGATGAAACGGCATGTCGCCCGCACTGCGCTTCCAGGGCTTCTGGGAGATCTCGGCGGTTTTGGCGGGTTGTTTGAGCTGGATTTGTCGGGAATGCCTCATCCGGTGCTGTGCGCCGGAACGGATGGCGTCGGTACAAAGCTGAAGCTTGCCTTTTTGATGGACAAGCATGATACGGTGGGCATTGACTGCGTGGCAATGTGTGTCAATGATATTATCTGCTGCGGAGCAAAGCCCCTGCTGTTTTTGGATTATATTGCCTGCGGCAAAAACATCCCCGAAAAAATCGCGTCCATTGTGTCGGGCGTTGCGGAAGGATGCGTGCAGGCCGGCTGTGTCCTGAACGGCGGCGAAACAGCCGAGATGCCAGGATTTTATCCGGAGGATGAATACGATCTCGCCGGATTTGCGGTGGGCGCGGTGGATAAATCCCGTATTCTGGATAAAAATTCTGTGGCGGCGGGGGACGTGCTGGTGGGCATCCGCTCGAGCGGCGTACATTCCAATGGATTTTCTTTGGTGCGCAAGGTGTTCGATGTTGAAAATAACGGCGGGTTGAACAAGCGCTATGACGAGCTGGGAATGACGCTTGGAGAAGCGCTGCTTACCCCAACGAGAATCTATGTGAAGCCTGTCCTTGCGGTCATGGAACAGCTGACGGTAAAATCCGTCTCTCATATCACCGGTGGCGGGTTTTATGAAAACATACCCCGCGCGCTTCCGGAAGGCAAACGCGCAAAGGTCAGCAAAAAAACTGCCGGTACGCTTCCGGTTTTTGATATCATTCAAAAAACTGGAAAAATTCCGGATCGCGACATGTATAACACCTTTAATATGGGCACCGGCATGATTCTGGTTGTCGATAAGCAGGACGCGCAAAAAGCGATGGAAATACTGAATGCAAACGGCGAGGATGCCCACGTGATCGGCTATATCGAGAACGGCGAAAAGGGAATCGAGCTATGCTGAAAAGGGTTGTAGTGCTGGTTTCCGGCGGCGGAACCAATCTGCAGGCGCTGATTGACGCGCAAAGTCGGGGCGACATCAAGAACGGAGTGATTGCGGGCGTCATCAGCTCTAAAGCGGGTGCTTTCGCTTTGGAGCGTGCGAAAAAAGCCGGAATACCTGCGGCGACCCTGCCCCGCGGGGGTTATTCTTCCCGTGAGGACTATGATTTGGCGCTTTTGGCGGAGCTGCGGAAACTGCAGGCGGATCTGGTGGTACTAGCCGGCTTCCTGTGCATCCTTGGCGATGCGGTTATACAAGCGTACGACCGCCGGATTATCAATGTGCATCCGTCGCTGATTCCTTCCTTCTGCGGGGATGGATTCTACGGATTAAAGGTGCACGAAGAAGCCCTGCGTTACGGTGTCAAAGTGACGGGGGCTACCGTTCATTTTGTCAATCAGGTAACCGACGGCGGGCAGATTCTTTTGCAAAAGGCGGTTTCAGTCGAAGCGGGAGACACGCCGGAAACGCTGCAAAGGCGGGTTATGGAACAGGCTGAATGGGAATTGCTTCCCAAGGCGGTTTCGCTCTTCTGTGAGGGCAAAATCAAGTAAAAAAGAGGGAGTGGAGCAGATGAAGCAGCTTTCCCCAATAGAAACGCTGTTAAAAGAGAATTCGTATCCTGGAAGGGGCATTGTAATCGGGCGCAGTGAAGACAAAAAGAGCATGGTGGTTGTCTATTTCATTATGGGGCGCAGCGAAAACAGCCGAAACCGCGTTTTTGTAACCGACGGAGACGGTATTCGCACGCAGGCGTTTGATCCGGCAAAGCTGACTGACCCTAGCCTCATTATTTATCATCCGGTGCGTGTTTTTAATGGTGCAACGATTGTTACTAACGGCGACCAGACGGACACCGTCTATGAGTTTCTCCGTCAGGGAAAAACATTTGAAGATGCTTTGCGCACCCGTACTTTTGAACCGGATGCACCCAATTTTACGCCGCGCATCTCCGGCTTGGTGCAGAATTCTAACTATCGGCTTTCCATTTTGAAAAGCGCGGATGGTGACGCCGATTTTACCCGCCGCTTTTTCTATGAATATGACAGCACAGCGGCGGGAACGGGCCATTTTATCCATACCTATCGCTGCGACGGCAGCCCGATCCCCTCATTTTCAGGGGAACCGGAAGAGGTCTCGCTGAAAGGTGGCATCGACGCGCTTTCTAATGCAGTCTGGGAGAGCCTGAATTCGGAAAATAAGGTTTCGCTGTTCGTTCGCTTTATCAGTCTCGCGGACGGAACACATGAAACGCGAATTGTCAATAAAAATCATTGAGGAGGCGGCACGATGGCACAGGAACTGGAATTAAAATACGGCTGTAATCCAAATCAGAAGCCGGCACGTATCTCTATGCAGGGCGGAGAATTGCCGGTCGAGGTACTCAACGGCAGACCGGGATATATCAATTTTCTGGATGCATTTAACAGCTGGCAGCTGGTTCGGGAGCTGGAAGCCGCCACCGGACTTCCGTCGGCGGCTTCCTTTAAGCATGTCAGCCCGGCCGGTGCGGCAGTGGGGCTGCCGCTTACCCCTGTGGAAAAACAGCTTTGCTTTGTGGAGGATTTGAAGCTTTCCCCCATTGCCAGTGCCTATGCGCGGGCCAGAGGCGCCGACCGCATGAGCAGTTATGGAGATTGGGCGGCGCTTTCCGATATCTGTGACGCCGAAACGGCTACTTTGCTGGCGCGCGAGGTTTCCGACGGCATCATTGCGCCCGGTTATACCGAGGAAGCGCTCAAAATTCTGATAACAAAGCGTAAGGGCGGATACAATGTTGTGAAAATAGATCCCGCTTATGTCCCTGCGCCGATCGAGCGCAAGGATGTTTATGGCATTACCTTTGAGCAGGGAAGAAACGAGATCAGATTGGACGAATCCCTGCTCGGGAACCTGATCACGAAGAACAAGGAACTGCCCGAACAGGCCAAACGGGATCTTTTGATTGCACTTATTACACTCAAATATACGCAGTCCAACTCGGTGTGCTATGTAAAGGACGGACAGGCCATCGGCATCGGGGCGGGGCAGCAGTCCCGAATTCATTGTACGCGTCTGGCGGGCAACAAGGCGGACATCTGGTGGCTGCGCCAGAACCCCAAAGTGCTGTCTCTGCCGTTCAAAGCGGATATCCGCCGGCCCGACCGCGACAACACGATTGATGTCTATCTTTCCGATGATTACATGGATGTGCTGGCGGATGGTATCTGGAAAAACTTTTTTACAGAGAAACCGGAAGTGTTCACCAGGGAAGAAAAACGCGCCTGGCTGGGCCAGCTGACAGGCGTTTCCCTCGGCTCCGACGCCTTTTTCCCATTCGGCGATAATATCGAGCGCGCGCATCGTTCCGGCGTGCAATACATTGCACAGCCGGGCGGTTCCATCCGTGACGATAATGTGATCGACACCTGCGATAAATATGGAATTGCGATGGCCTTTACAGGTGTCCGTCTGTTCCACCATTGATAAGGAGGCCGCCCTGTGAAAATTTTAGTGATCGGCTCCGGCGGACGTGAGCATGCGATTATCCGCAAGCTGAAAGAGAGCCCCCTCGCCGAAACCATTTATTGCGCGCCGGGGAACGGCGGCATTGCGGCAGACGCGGTCTGCCTGCCTGTAAAAGCATGCGATGTGCAAGGCATGGTCGCGATCGCAAAAGAGAAAGAAATTGAGTTTGCCGTTGTGACGCCGGATAACCCGCTGGTGCTCGGTATGGTTGACGCGCTGAATGACGCGGGAATCAAAACATTTGGGCCTACCGCCGCAGCTGCCCGGATTGAGGGGAGCAAGGTCTTTTCCAAAAATCTGATGAGAAAATATGGGATTCCCACTGCGGCTTATGAGACTTTCGATCATGCGGCGGATGCAATTTCCTACATCAGAGCGCGCGGGCAGTTTCCCGTCGTCATCAAAGCGGACGGACTGGCGCTGGGAAAAGGTGTGCTGATTGTGAACAGCATGAGCGAGGCCGAGGAAGGAATCCATTCCATTATGGAGGACAAGGTGTTCGGCGCTTCGGGCAACCGTGTGGTGATTGAGGAATTTCTGACAGGGCCTGAAGTAAGCGTGCTGGCATTCTGCGACGGAGATACCATTGTCCCCATGGTGTCCGCCATGGATCATAAGCGTGCGCTGGACAACGATGAGGGCCTGAACACCGGAGGAATGGGAACAGTGGCGCCCAACCGGCATTATACGGCAGAAATCGCCGAGTGCTGCAGGAAGACGATCTTTCAGCCGACGGTGGAAGCAATGAAAGCGGAAGGCAGTCCGTTTTCCGGGTGCTTGTTTTTTGGACTGATGCTCACCCCAAATGGCCCCTATGTAATCGAGTATAACTGCCGTTTCGGTGACCCGGAAACGCAGGTGGTACTGCCGCTTTTGAAAACCGATTTGTTGGAGATTATGCTTGCGGTTTGGGAAAAACGTCTTGATAAAATGAAGGTGGAATTTTCTAATTTTCATGCGGCCTGCGTTGTTCTGGCAAGCGGAGGTTATCCTGTGAGCTATCAGACAGGCTTCCCGATTTCGGGGCTTAACCAGCAAGGTCAGGCGGAAGGCGCCACTATTTATCATGCGGGAACAAAATACGATGATGGCGTCTATAGAACTGCGGGAGGGCGCGTCCTTGGTGTGGTAGCGACTGCGCCAACCGGAAATAATGCCTTGAAAAGGGCTTATCAGGCCGTGGGGAAACTATCCTTCGAGGGCGTACACTACCGCAGGGATATCGGCTCAAAGAATTGAATCTTATTTGAGCGGCAGCATTTTTATGCTGCCGCTCTTTTCGGCTCACCAGCAGCGCTCAACGCATAGAATAGCATGGAGGTGGTGTGCGGTGTGAGCTCGAATTTCGATTCTAAAGGGTTGGAAAATGTCAGCACGGAAGAAATATTGGAAGCCCTGCGAGAAGTAAAAAAAATTAAAAACAGCGAGAGCAATAAAAAGACGGTTTATAGAAGAACGGGGCAGGGTGCGCAGTTTGTTTATGCCGCCGCCACGGTCGCTAATATTCTTTGCGATAGCTTGTCGGAGGAGCAGATTAATCTTCTGGCCAATTTTTTAGCGGTGGTTACCACCTGCGCTTACGCCATTTTAAGAGTGGAACATCCTGCCGACATATCAGATGAGGAAATAATTGAAGGATAATATTGATTGGCTAGCAAAAGAAAATATGATATAATATAGGGCATGCCGGAAGGAGCAAACGGCATGCCCTTTTTCCATAATTTGTTCTGGAGAGGATGCAGTAAAATGGCTTATGGAGTCCACTTAATAAGCGAACCGTTGCATGCAAAATGGTGGTAAGTGATGGTAGTTGATGTAAATGCGGTGAGGCAAGCACGGCTGGGCGATAAGGAAAGTTTTGCCGAGGTTTACCGGCAGATTGCCGATGACCTTTTTAAAGTTGCGCTTTACTCGCTTGGCAATGCGCATGACGCGCAGGATGTTGTGAGTGAAACTTTTATAGAAGCTTATAAAGGAATTAAAAATTTGCGGGATGACAACAGCTTTAAGCCATGGATTATGCGAATTTTGTCGATTCGCTGCAAACGAAAAATTGGGCAGTACATTTCCGGCAGAAACCAGCTGGATATTGACGACTTTTTAGATCTAAGCGAAGAAGGCGCCAGTGTGGAAGAACATTCTTCCAACCGCATTGCGCTGCTTCATGCGCTGGAATTGCTGTCTCCCCAGGAACGTGAAATCGTGGCTCTGGCTGTAATCCAGGGATATACTGTGCGGGAAACCGCTGAAATTCTCGGCGCCCCTCAGGGAACGGTCAGTTCAAAATTACATCGTACCTTAAAAAAGCTGCGCTCGCAACTTGAAGACCAGGGAAAGGAGTGAATGGGTTGAATCCGGATAAAAAAATGGAAATGGAACAGGATTTAGAATTTCTGCGCGGACAATTTGATAAATTAAATCGCGGAATCCGGCTTCCGCATTCACTCGAAGCGGACGCTATGCTGCAGCTGCTTGAGAAGGTTGAACAGGAGCCAAAGACAGAAAAGAACAATAAAGTGCTGTGGCTGAAACCACTGGCAGCGATTGCCGCTTGTTTTGTGATTGTTGCAGGTTCCGTCTATGCTTTAAGAGGGACGGGCAGCAAGTCCTCCTCTATGCTTTCCTCTGAACTGTCTGTTTCAACGGAAGCAGGCGACGCTATTGCTCCGAAATATGCGCTGCGTGCTTTGGAGGAACCGGCAGGAGGAATGGGCGGCGGAGATATGGGGGGCGGCGAGTCCGGCCAGAAAGCGGACTCCGGCGAAGTAAACGCGCAAGCCGAGCAGGCCGCAGACAATCAAAATGCAGGCGGCGGGGTTACCTACGCCGGCAACTATACACAGCTGCGGGACGCCGCATTCAAGATGAGCGGCGGTATAGACCGCTACACAGCGCAGAATATGGAAGGAGCAGCCGCGGACGAAGTTTATTCCCAAGACATAAAGGGAAAGCAAGCCGAGCCGCAAAGCTCAAAGATGGAACTCTTTTCAAGTCCTTCAGTTGCTGAAATCGGTTACGCTGGTTCTACTGCTCTGGGAGACGGGGTTGACGGGGCGGATGTTGTAAAGACGGACGGGAATTATATCTATAGTCTTGACGAGAATGATTCGGCAGGATCGTATATCTATATTACCGATGCTGCAAAAATGAAAGTTACCGCAAAAATACAAGTGGATGATGATGTTTCTGAATTCTATGTCAGCGATAACCGTTTAATTACAGTGGAAAACTCCTCAGACGCAATTCCACAGGGAAAATTGCCAGAGGTGACAATTGTAGGCGCAACTGATGACAGCTTGGTAAAGCAGATTCAGCAGGCAGTCCCCCCGGTTCAAAAGCAGGAGATTGCTCGTGAGGGCGAGCAGGAGACGGATTCCGTGCAGGTTCGTATTTTTGATCTCTCTAACCGGTCAGACCCTAAAATTGTCAAAACCTTTGCGCAGGATGGCAGTTATATTTCATCGCGTATGGAGAGCGGCGTACTTTATATTGTAAGTAACTACCAAATCTTCCCTGATTTCGATCTGCAAAATGCTTATCTTCGTAGCCTTGTTCCGGCAGTATATGACGGCACTTCATCCAGAGCGCAGCTGCTTTCGGCTGACCAGATCGCGATTCTGCCAAACTCTGACCGTGCAAGTTATACAGTGATTTCCGCTATGGATACGAGCTCCGGTAAATCCGGAACACAGGCAGTTCTTGGCAGCAGTGAAGGCGTGTATATGTCACGAAACAATCTATACCTTTATCGCACGGATTTTCAGCAGACGAATGACAACCAAAGCGTTGGAATAACAAGAATTATCCGTTTTTCCGTGAACAAAAGCCAGCTTAGTCTTGCGGCAGACGGAACGGTTGAGGGCTATCCTTACGGACAGTTTGCGTTTAGCGAATCATCGAATGGCATGCTGAGAGTTGCCGCGGCCGAAACACAGCCGAACGGGGATACGACAAATTCTATTTATGTGCTTGACTCAAAAATGCAGTGCATTGGCAAGGTCGAAGGACTAGCTTCGGGCGAGGGAGTTCAGTCTGTTCGCTATGTGGGAGATACCGCCTATCTGATTACCTATCGACAGAACGATCCGATCTTTGCGATTGATCTTTCCAATTCTCAAAAGCCCGCGCTCCTAGGGCAGCTGAAATTGTTAGGGCTTCCGGAATATCTGCATCCAGTGGGGGATGGGCTGCTGATTGGGATTGGCCGCAGCATTGGAAAAAACGGATTGGCTGCAGGTATCAATTTGAGCTTGTTTGATAGTTCAGATCCGCTTCAAATGAAAGAAATAAAGAACTACCAGATTAATGCCAGCGATGCCTATTCAGAAGCGTTTGATACTCATCACGCAGTTTTATGTGATGAAAGCCGCGGTTTGCTCGGGTTCCCGGCAAGTACGGTGGACAGCCATGGCCGCACTGTTGACAGATATTATGTGTTTTCATATAATAAACAAAACGGGTTTACGCTGAAAGCAGATTTACGCCAGAATTCAGAAGCTGGGAATAGCCAGTTCAGCCCATTCAATCGCGGGCTTCTCGTTGGCGATGTGTTTTACGCGTTTTCACCTGGAAACATCACCAGCTATAATATCGGCACTTTTAGTCAAAAAGGTAGTATAAAACTAGCATAAAAGACAGGGCCGCGAGAGGGTGGCCCTGTCTTTTTAGGAGGAGTCATGCGAATTTTAGTAGATGCGGACGCGTGTCCTGTCAAGGAACAGATTGTCCGGATTGCGAAAAAATATAGTTTACCGGTCATTATGCTGATAGATACCAGCCATATCTTAAATGATGGATACAGTACAGTGATTACGGTTGACAAGGCGCGCGACAGCGTGGATATTAAGCTGATTAACCTGCTTGCGTCGGAAGACATTGTTGTCACTCAGGATTATGGTGTAGCAGCCATGGCACTTGGTAAAGGCGCACGCGCGTTGAACCAGAACGGGATGCTGTATAGTGCGGATAACATGGATCGATTGTTATTTGAACGTTTTTTAGGCCAAAAGGTGCGCCGTGCGGGCGGAAGAACAGTGAACATGAAAAAACGGGGGAAAGAGGAGAACGAGGCCTTTTCCGCCGTCTTTGAGAAACTGATCCTTCATGAATTGGAATGCAACGGATAATTCAGAATATGAAAAAACCTCCGGAGCATGTCCGGAGGTTTTTTTATCGAAATCAATCGCTGACGTAAGGCAGCAGGCCCAGATGGCGGGCACGCTTGATTGCAATGGTCAGTTCACGCTGATGATGGGCACAAGTACCTGTCACACGGCGGGGAACGATCTTTGCACGCTCGCTGAGGTATCTTCTCAGACGGGGAACATCCTTATAATCAATAGGGCCAAGTCTATCAACACAGAAGGAACAGACTTTTTTTCTGCCTTTTCTGCCGCCGGAGCGCGGGCCCCTGCTATCTCTATTGTCTCTATCGGATCTCTCGTAAGCCATAAATACAAACCTCCTTATACTGATAATAGAATGATTCAGTGTTTTAAGAATCTAAAAGCGAAGCATGTTAATTAAAAAGGCAGATCGTCGGAATCACCGGCCATTTCTGAAAAATCGCCCACATCACCGCTGGCGTACGTGACAGAAGGTTCTGCGGGAGCAGCGGGCGCCGGTGGATTAAACGCCGCAGCGGGAGTGCCGCCGGAGGCGTTTTTGCTTTCGCCAAACTGAACATTGTCAGCAACAACCTCGACCGATTTGCGCTTATTGCCTTGCTTATCTTCATAGGTGCGGGTTTGAATGCTGCCTTCGACGATAATCATTTTTCCTTTGGAAAAATACTTCGATACAAATTCAGCAGTCTGCCTCCACGCAACAATGTCGATAAAATCGCTTTGACGCTCACGGTCACGGGAAAAGCTGCGGTCAATCGCAATGGTGAAAGAAACGACGGATATACCGTTTGGGGTTTGCCTGAGCTCAGGGTCGGCAACAAGACGCCCCATCAGAATCGCCCTATTTAACATTGCGCAACACTCCTTGTCTTATGCTTCCTTTGCAGGTTCTTCCACAGGTTCCTTTGCAGCGGGAACTTCTTCTTTCGCAGCGGGAACTTCTTCTTTCGCAACGATCAGGCTGCGCAGGACGCCGTCAGTGATCTTATAGATACGATCAAGTTCGGCCGGGAAATCGGGAGTAGAGTTGAAGTTAACAACCACATAATACGCAGCCGTTTCATCATTGATGGAATATGCAAGAGGACGCTGTCCCCAAGTATCCACACTGATAACTGTTGCGTTGTCGGAAATCAGCTTGTTGAATTTTTCAACAAGGGCGTTAACGCTTTCCTCACCATTTTTTACACTGAATACCATCACAGTCTCGTAGTTTGCTCTAAGCTGTGCCATTTGAACACCTCCTTTTGGACTTTAGGCCCTGCCTCTGATGTGCAGAGCAAGGATGTTATACCGCAAGACAGAATAATCCCACGGTTAACCAGTAAATTATAGCAGTAGAAAACAGCAAAGTCAAGCCCTGCGCAGGAATAAATTACTTGTAATGCGCTTTTTTGCGACGGTTGCCTGTGTTATAATAAAAAATAAACGTCAGAAGCGAAGGAGCGTTTTTTATGCGCATTGTAACAGCCGAACAGATGAAATCCATTGAACAGAACGCGGTTTCCTGCGGATTGTCCATGGCGCGTTTAATGGAGAATGCGGGCAGCGCGGCGGCAATGGCGATACGGCGCGAATATGAAGTGGACGGCCGCTATGTCACCATTTTTTGCGGGCGGGGCAACAATGCCGGGGACGGGTTTGTTGCAGCGAGAAGGCTGTGCCAAGCCGGTGCGAATGTTGCGGTAATTTTGACCGACGGCGCTCCGCGTACGGAACAGGCTAAATCCATGTATGAGATGATCCGCATGATGGATATTGCGATTGCAGAATATGGAGTCGACCCGCATTACCTTACCGAGCGGCTGGCGGAAACGGATATTCTGATAGACGCCATCTATGGGACGGGGTTTCACGGCGAACTGGATGACCGGCACAGGGATATCTGCCGGCTCATGAACGGAATTGATGTGGATACGGTAGCGCTGGATATTCCAAGTGGCTTAACCTGCGACGCCGGCTTTGCCGACAGTTGTGCCGTAAGGGCGGCAATGACGGTGGTGTTTGACAGCGGCAAGCCTGCCTGTGTGTTTCCTGCATCGGAGGAATACTGCGGCAAGGTGGTTCTGGCCGATATCGGAATCCCCGAGGAAGCACATGAAGGCATTCGTACGGAATTTACGATGGTAGATCAGGGGTATGTGTTTAGTTGCCTGCAAAAGCGCCGCCGCCGGACGCATAAGGGAGATTATGGCAAGCTGCTGAATGTGGCGGGCTCTCAAAATTATATGGGAGCTGCCATTTTGGCTTCCCTGGCGGGAATGCGTTCCGGCGCCGGTTATGTTACGCTGGCTTCTTCCGCCGAGGTCTGCCGAACTGCGCTTCCTGAACTTTTGGAGTGTGTGATGCTGCCGCTGGAAGCGACGGAATCCGGCGCTATTTCTTATAAATCCATGCCTGAGATTTTGTCTGCCGTCCAAAAAAGCACCGCGGTTTTGGCAGGAAATGGGATTGGGGATTCCGAGGATGCCCAAAACGTGATCTTTGATCTGGTGCGCGAGACCAAATGCCCTCTGATTTTGGACGCGGATGGCATAAACGCGGTTTCCAGGAATATAGATATATTGAAGCAGGCGCGGGGGCCTGTGATACTGACGCCTCATCTGAAGGAACTTTCAAGGCTAACCGGCACCCCGCTGGAACAGCTCAGGCGGGACGCACTGACGGTCGGGCGCGCTTTTGCGCAGGAATATCGCGTGACTCTGGTTTTGAAAGACGCTTATACGAATACGGTGTGCGCGGATGGGCAGGTGCTGATCAACACCACCGGAAACGCAGGTCTGGCTAAGTCCGGCAGCGGGGATGTCCTGGCCGGAATTATCGGCGCACTGGCTGCACAGGGGATTTCACCGGAGACCGCAGCAGCATGCGGGGTCTGGCTGCACGGTGCCGCCGGCGACATGGCTGCGTGCAGTTATTCGCAGTACGGAATGCTAGCGCGTGATGTGATACAGGCGCTGACGAAGGTGTTTCTGGCAAACAGCCGGTGATGCTAACCCTATAAAATTGCAGTCGGGAGGGATGAATCGTTGCGGTGGAAATTGATTCCTGCTGTATTTGCGGTGGTGCTGTCAATTGGGCTTTCCGCCTGCGGTACCCAAAAATTGAACGCTCAGGAACAGGCACAAATAAAGGAAAACCTAAGCAAATCCTATGAAACGACTGCAGAAGTAAAATATCACGATTTTGAAACAGTAATGACTGTATATAAAAAACCCATGAACTGTGCAACCGTACGGTTTGAGAGTCCTGAGAATCTAAAAGATTTTAAGCTGACTTATTATACGAATAAAGTTGCGGTTGACTACAAAGACATGCATTTTGATTTTCTTCCCGACACGTTGCCCGGAAAAGCCGCATCCAGCCTTGTTGTCTCGGCACTCAACTCAGCGATGAATGATACCGGGGTTACTGTGGAGCAAAAAGAGGAGCAGCTAATTGTAAAGGGCGAAATGGATGAGGGATCTTTTTCTCTGGTGATTGACCGGAACAACGGAAATATTTTAAAGCTGTCGATTCCTGCAAGTGAGCTGGAAATGGAGATTCTGAATTTCAAAATTCTGGAATGAAACCTATAAAAACAACAGGGCCTGTACCGCCTGGTACAGGCCCTGTTATTGTCAAAAGAGGGCGCCTATCAATAGAATGTAAAAGGTACGGAAAGTTTTTGCCCTATGATTAAACCGTGCCGGTATCGTTCAAACTACCAGTGGAAGTTTACGAACCAAAGAAATCCACGGAGTGTGATAGACGTGACTGTAAAAAGAGGGGACATCTACTACGCGGACTTGAGTCCGGTGGTAGGTTCGGAACAGGGCGGAGTACGGCCCGTTTTGATCGTGCAGAACGATGTCGGGAATCGTTACAGCCCTACAGTGATTGCAGCCGCAATCACAAGCCAGAAGGAAAAATCAAAGTTGCCAACCCACATTGAGATCAATTCGCAGGCCTGCGGACTCTCAAGGGACTCGGTGGTATTGCTGGAACAAATCCGTACCATTGACAAAAAACGCCTGAAAGAAAGAATGGGACGCCTGGACGATGGATCTATGGGACAGGTAAACCACGCGCTCTCCATTAGTTTTGGATTGGGCGATGAGGGCGGCATTACATAAGCCGCCCTTGTCAGGGGCTGCTGCGTTTTTCGCGGCAGCCCTCTTTTGTTGCTATTTTACATGCAAACGGCTATAATAAATAAAAACAATTCTCAATTTTTAGACCGCAAAGGAGTGACGAAATGCAAAGACCAGTTAAGCATGTACGCGATTCGCGTACTGAACAAATACAGATTATCATGCCGCAGCATATCAACGGCTACAACCGGCTGTTCGGCGGTCAGCTTGTTGAATGGATTGACATTGTTGCCGGAGTGGTTGCGCGCCGCCACAGCAATTGTAAAGTAACAACGGTGTCCATAGACAATCTGCACTTCAAGGCACCAGCCTATGTAGATAATACGATTGTTTTGATCGGGCAGATTACCTTTGTGGGTATGACTTCTATGGAAGTGCGCGTAGATACTTTTGTGGAGCACCTAAATGGCGAGAAACAACTGGTAAACCGGGCCTTTTTGACAATGGTTGCGCTTGATGATCGGGAGCGCCCCACAATCGTCCCCGGGCTGGAGCTCGAAACAGCTCAGGAAAGGCTTGATTGGGAATCGGGAGAAAAGCGGAGCGCACTGCGCAAACAGCGCTCCATTGAACAGTTCTGAAAAGCGCAGGCCCGCCAAATCAATGGCGGGCCATTTGGTATATTATTCGCCTCGGGTTAGATTTTCCGCACATTTTTTCAGTTCTTCCAGAGAATGAATTTTCATATGACTTTGTTTTAGGGTTTCCTGTACAATGGCGGGTAGGGAATTGAAATATTGCTGCATTTCCGGGCTGTCTGTAAAATAATCAGGCATTATAAAACCTCCTAAAAATTCACATTCTGTTCGTTAAGACTTTGCACAAAAGCGTGCATTTCATCGCGGGAATGCAGCTGATGTGTGTGCGAAATAATCTCCTGTTTCTTTTGTTCTGGTAAAGTGGCAAAATACTGCATGGCGCCCTCATTTTGCGCCAGTGCCATGCCAAAGCCAAGTGGCAGATCACTCATTTTCATCACCCTTATCTATTTTGTCAGTTGGGGGTTCCAATTATGCGTTTGATTGTATTGACACCGCCAGAAGCCTGTGCTAATATAGATTGGAAAAAAGAATAACCGGGGAGCCTGTGTGCACAAGCTGAGAGGAAATTTAAAATTTCGACCCGAAAAACCTGATTTGGATAATGCCAACGTAGGGAATTCGTGAAAGATAACACATTTCCGTGCAAGCATCCTTGCAATCGGAAATGTGTTTTTTATTTTGGAAAGGGGAAGAAAGAAGATGTATCATGCGAGCGTAGCAATTCAGGTTCTGCCGGAGGCTAAGGGAGAAGGAACCATCCGGATCGTGGATGAGGTGATTGCCTATATCAAAAGCACCGGGTTGAATATGTTTGTGGCACCGTTTGAAACGACCATCGAGGGGGATTATGACCAGCTGATGGAAATAGTAAAGGAATGCCAGCTGATCTGTATTCGCGCGGGAGCGCCGAGCGTGATGTCTTATGTCAAAATCAATTATAATCCCGAGGGTGTGTGGAGCATTGAGAAAAAATTAGGTAAATACTATAGGGAATAGGAAAAATTGATACAGATATGAAACAGATACTGCTTGTTGCGCCGTGCTCACCGGCGGGATGCGCTATCCCGTCTTCAGCGATGGGAGCCTCGCTTGCGTTTTTGTTCTTGAAAGCGGTCTCCAGGAGAATGAGTATTGCCGACCTGCGTGTGAAGTTTGTCGGAAAAGAAAAGGAGCAGATTCATGTTTGATGAGATATTGAAACAATTGGAAGAAAAAAGGCCCATCGTGCACTGCATTACCAATTTTGTGACCGTTAACGACTGCGCCAACATTATTCTTGCCAGCGGAGGCTCCCCGACGATGGCGCACGATGTGGGCGAAGTCGCGGAAATCACCGCGATGTGTCAAAGCCTCGTGCTCAATATGGGCACCATCGGCGATGACTTGGATGCGATGATCGTCGCGGGAAAAAAGGCGAACGAACTTGGGCATCCGGTAGTACTTGACCCTGTGGCGGTGGGTGCGTCAAAGCTGCGTACAAATGCTTACCGCAGTTTGGATGGCGAGGTTCAGTTTTCTGTAATCCGCGGAAATATTTCCGAAATTAAAGCAATTGCGACCGGTTCAGGTTCCACAAAAGGTGTGGACGCGGATGACCTTGATACCGTGCAGGAGGACACGCTTGACCAAGCCGTTCAGATGGCGAAAGCGTTAAGCCGGAAAACGGGGGCAGTCATTGCCATTTCCGGCGCGATCGATATCGTGGCCGACCATGAGAAAGCGTATGTCATTCGGAACGGGCATCCGATGATGGCGCGCATTACCGGTACAGGCTGCATGCTGACCGCCTTAATCGGCGCGTTTAGCGGCGCAAATCCCGGCTGTATTTTGGAATCTACCGCGGCCGCGGTTTGCTCGATGGGGGTCTGCGGGGAACTGGCTCACGCCAAAACTGTTCAGATGGAGGGCGGTACCCTGAGTTTCCGTACCTACCTAATTGACTATATGAGCAACCTAACGCCTAAGAGACTGAATGGAGGTATGAAACTTGAAATTCGATAGAAACTCCCTACTGCTGTACGTAATTACAGACCGCTCATGGCTCAACGGCAAAAGTCTGGCCGGCGAGGTGGAAAAGGTATTACAGGCGGGTACCACCTTTTTGCAGCTGCGGGAAAAAGACCTGGACAGAGAGCACTTTTTGCGGGAAGCAAAGGAACTCAAAAAGTTGACCGACCGGTATCATGTCCCGTTTGTGATCAACGATGATGTGGAGATCGCCATTGCCTGCGGCGCGGACGGCGTTCACGTAGGGCAAAGCGACATGCAGGCGCAGGATCTTCGGCAGTTGCTGGGTCCCGATAAGATCATCGGCGTTTCCGCCCGTACGGTCGAACAGGCGCGGATTGCTAAGGAAAGCGGCGCGGATTACATCGGCGTGGGCGCTGTTTTCGGTACGACAACCAAAAAAGACGAAAATCAGGTTACTTTTGAAGAGCTCAAAGAGATCTGTAACAGTGTTGAAATTCCGGTTGTCGCAATCGGCGGCATCAACGAGACAAACCTCATGCAGCTCAAAGGCAGCGGAATTGATGGAATCTCGGTGATCTCCGCAATTTTTGCAAAGCCGGATGCAGCGGCTGCAACAAAAAATCTTCTTGCATTGGCAAAGACCATGAGGGAAGCTTAGATGGAACGTCAGTACGCGATTTTTGATTTGGACGGTACGTTATTGGATTCCATGCCGGTTTGGAGAAATCTAGGACGTAACTATCTGCTGTCCAGGGGGGTTAGACCGCCGGAAAACCTGCTGAAAATTCTGAAAGCACAAACGCTCGAGGAATCGGCCGACTATTTTCGCAATGACTTGGGGCTTTCCGATAGCGTCGAAGAAATTCTGATTGGCATTCATGAAATGATTACCCGGGAGTATGCCGAAACAATTCAGGCAAAGCCTTATGTGCATGATTATCTTGAAAAGCTGCATACATACGGTCAGAAGCTCTGCGTTGCGACTGCGACGCCTGCGAAGCTTGCGGCACTTGTGTTAAAACGTCTTGGCCTTTTGCAGTATTTTTCATTTATACTGGATTGCGGCGAAGCGGGAAGTGGCAAAAACAGCCCGGATATCTACCTTCAGTCTGCCAGCAGGCTCGGCGCGCCAGTTGAAGCATGCAAAGTTTATGAAGACGCGCTGCATGCGATAAAAACCGCAAAGATCGCCGGATTCTATGTCGTTGGCGTACAGGACATATCCGCTTCGCAGGATGAGGTGGAAATTCGAATGCTGTGCGACCGCTATATCCGCTCTTACAAAGAGCTTCTGGAAGAATGAACTGGAGGAATCAATCGTGAAAAAAGTGCTCACCATAGCGGGCTCGGATTGCAGCGGCGGGGCTGGAATCCAGGCAGACATTAAGACCATCACCGCCCATAAAATGTATGCCATGAGCGTCATAACGGCGCTGACTGCGCAAAATACCACAGGAGTGGCGGGGGTTATGGACGCAACACCGGAATTCGTGGAACAGCAGATGGATATGGTGTTTACCGACATCAGGCCGGACGCCGTAAAAATCGGAATGGTTTCCAACAAGGATATTATTGTCTCCATTGCCAAAAAGCTGCGGCAATACGACGTGCGTGTTGTCGTTCTGGACCCGGTGATGGTAGCGACCAGCGGCAGTCGGCTGCTCAAAGACGACGCGATGAATGCACTGATTGGACAGCTCTTTCCGCTTGCAACAGTAATTACACCGAACATCCCCGAGGCGGAATGCCTCACCGGAATGGACATTCAAAGCAGGCCGGATATGTCCAAGGCCGCTGAAAAGATTGCGGAGTTTTATCAGGGCGGAATCCTGATAAAGGGAGGGCATATGTCCGATTGCAGCGACGATCTGCTCTGGATGCAAGGAAAAGAGGTCTGGTTTCAAAGCGAAAAAATTGATAATCCCAATACGCACGGAACCGGGTGTACACTCTCCTCCGCAATCGCCTGCGGTTTGGCGGCAGGCCACAGTCTGGAACAAAGCATACAAAACGCAAAAGCCTATATCACCGGAGCGCTCAAGGCGAACCTGAACCTTGGGGCGGGAAGCGGGCCGCTGAATCACTGCTGGTGGCTGTAATCATGAAACGCCATTCCGAACTGTTCGTATACAGATCGGAATGGCGTTTTGCTTGAATCGGCAGTATGACTATGGTATACTGGATTATAAAGTATAGTTTGCACAAAAAAGGAAAGGATTGCATCTGATTCATGAAATATGATGTGGTTTTATGGGATTTTGACGGCACATTGGTAGACACCTCTGAGGGCATTTTTGAATCTCTCAGGATTGCATTTACGCGGATGGGGCAGCCGGTGCCTGAAGTGCCGATGCTTCGTAAATTTATCGGCCCGCCGATGCAGTATTCATTTCAGACGTTTCTAGGCTTTACGCTGGAACAGGCGGAGGAAGGTGTTCTGCGCTTCCGGGAGGATTACGAAACACGGGGAATATACAACGCCCGCGTTTATGATGGAATAAAGGAGCTGAATTTGCAGCTGCGCTCGGAAGGAGTCAGAATTGGTGTCGCAACGCTGAAACCGGAGCGGATGGCAAAGCTGCTGCTGGCTCATTTCGGGCTTGATGCTTTAGTCGATGTTTGTGTTGGCACCGGGGGCGATGAGAGCTCCGATATTACGAAAGCCGGAATTATTCTGGAAGCAATGCAAAGATTGGGCTGCCGGGATAAATCCCGTGCCGTACTGATTGGGGATACCATTTATGACGCCGTGGGCGCGAAAGAAGCGGGTATCGACTTTGTGGCGGCTGCGTATGGTTTTGGCATCGATGAAGAGCGGGACAGACCGAACAGCATTGGAATTGCGCACGACGCGGAAGAAATCAGTAGAATTTTAAGAGAATCCTTGTGAGATTTTATTGTCAAATAAGGAAAAAAGTTGTAATATAAAAGGGATAGATCAACCATTTACAGAAGCGAGGAGGGACTCCTTTATGGACGCATCTCTGAATGCGGTTATTGAAAAGAAAATCAGCAGGACGATCGGAAATCTGCAGAATAACAAGATGGATGCCTACTCTGTTAAAACCTGCAAGGATGCTGTCAATCTGATTGATCAGCTCTGCGCGGAGGGGGAGACGGTGGCGGTAGGCGGTTCTATGACGTTATTTGAATGCGGCGTCATTGATCACCTGCGCTCCGGAAAATATCAGTTTTTTGACCGTTATGCACCGTGCGCGGATGTTGGGAAAATATTCCGTCAGGCTTTCTTCTGTGATACATTTTTCACCAGCAGCAATGCGATTACCGAACAGGGTGAGCTTTATAATGTCGACGGAAACGGGAACCGGGTGGCCGCGATGCTTTTTGGGCCTAAAAGTGTCATTGTTGTAGCCGGTTACAATAAAATTGTTGCTGATCTGGAAGCGGCCAGACACCGTGTGCGTGAAATTGCGGCCCCAGCCAATGCCATGCGCTTAGATAAAAAAACGCCCTGTAAAGTTTTGGGAGCCTGTCAGAATTGCCGCAGTGACGACCGTATTTGCGCGGACTATGTCATTCATGGCCAGCAAACCGCCAAAGGCCGTATAAAGGTCATCCTTGTGGGCGAACAGCTGGGCTATTAACAGAAAATTATCGTTTACTAAGAATATTTGTGAGGTGTTTTCGTTGTTTGGCAGATTATTTAAGCAGTTCTTTGCAGTTTCAGCCGCGTTGATGCTGACGGTTTGTATGGAATTGCCTGTTTTTGCGCTCAACCCGGCGACCGGTGATTCATCCGGTACCATGATTGTCATCATGGGCGGGCTTCTTGCTGTTTCACTGGTTTTGATTATTATATTTGCTGTTTTATCTAAAAAGAAGAAAAAATAAAAAAGTGAAAAGCCTGCCCGGGAATGTTCGGCACAACGAAGTTCTTGAGGGGGCTTTTTTATTCCTGTATCGCTTTATCAAGTCAATTTCTAAAAGTAAATGATTCCTTTTTGGCAAACCCATATTGTTCTGAACTGTCAACCGTGTTATAATAACAATAATAATGTTGGCTGTGAGGTGATTATTTGTTCGAGAATTTAAAAAGAATTCTGGTAATCGTGGGGCATTACGGCAGTGGGAAAACGAACTTGTCGGTTAATTTGGCGCTGCATATGAAGTCCATGGGAAAGTCGGTAGTTCTGGTCGATTTGGATATTGTGAACCCTTATTTCAGGAGCGCTGATTTTGCCGATCTGATGAAGCAGCATGGGATTGAACTGGTTTCGCCTACGTTTGCCCGCACAAATTTGGATATACCGGCCCTTACCGGAAGGCTGGATGCTGAAATAGAAACAGATAAGACCTTGATTATTGATGTCGGCGGCGATGATGCCGGTGCGGCGGCCTTGGGGCGCTACGGCGCCGCAATCTGCGAGGCAGGCGGATGCGATATGCTCTATGTGGTGAACGGTTACCGCTATTTAACCCGCACGGCTGAAGATGCCGGGGAAATATTGGGCGAGATTCAGCAGGTTTCCAGACTGTCTGTGACCGGGGTGGTGAACAATTCCAATCTATCCGATGCGACCACTCCGCAGGACATCGCGGCGACGGACAGGTTTGCCCGGGAAACTGCCGAAGCGAATGGAGTGCCCATGCTGTTCACAGCAGTTGACGAGCGGATTGCCTCTGAAACAGGAGCGCTGCTTAAAGACGGTACGGTATTTCCCGTACGGATATTTGTAAAAAAACCATGGGAGGAATAACCTCTCTGTTGATTTTTTGGATTCAACGATAAGGAGGTGTTTTGAATGGCGAAGATGTCGGTCAACGATAACATCTGTAAAGGCTGTGGACTGTGCATCCATGTTTGTCCCAAAAAAATTATAATTCTGGATAAAACGGTGTTAAATGCAAAGGGTTATCATCCTGCAAAAGTGGATGAAATGGACAAATGCATCGGCTGCGCAATGTGCGCGGTAATGTGTCCGGACTGTGCGATTACCGTAGAGAAATAAGGAAAGGCAGTGTAAAGAATGGCTTCCAATCAAAAAGTACTGATGAAGGGAAATGAGGCGCTTGCCGAAGCTGCAATCCAGGCGGGCTGCCATCATTTCTTCGGATACCCGATCACTCCGCAGACTGAAGTCGCGGCCTATATGTCCAAGCGTATGCCGAAACTCGGGGGAACCTACCTGCAGGCAGAATCTGAGGTAGCGGCAATCAATATGGTGCTGGGCGCCGCATCCGCAGGCGTTCGTGCGATGACCTCTTCTTCGTCGCCGGGCATTTCCCTGAAGAGCGAGGGAATCTCCTATATCGCCGGTTCGGATCTGCCTTGCCTGATTATCAACGTCCAGCGCGGCGGACCGGGACTTGGCGGCATCCAGCCGTCCCAGTCGGATTACTGGCAGGCCACTCGTGCTCCCGGTCATGGAGACTTGCACATTTTGGTGTTTGCGCCGTCCACAGTTCAGGAAATGGCGGATATGGTGTTTGACGCGTTTGAGAACGCCGACCGTTATCGGATGCCCGCCATGATTCTGGCTGACGGAATGCTCGGACAAATGATGGAACCGGTTGTTTTCCCGGAAAAGGAAGTTGTCACTTTTGACAAAGAATCCTGGGCAACCAACGGACATAAAAATCAGCGTTCCCATAATATTGTGAATTCCCTTTACCTGCAGGCTACCGAACTGGAGCAGAAGGTGAAGGAGCGCTTTGAGCGCTATGAAATCATCAAAGCCAAAGAAGCCCGTGCCGAAGAATATCTGGTGGAGGATGCGGAGCTGGTTGTAGTTGCTTACGGCGCGACCTCCCGTATTGCCAGAAGCGCAATCAACAGCGCAAGGGCAAAAGGCATCAAAGTCGGCCTAATCCGTCCGCAGACCCTTTGGCCGTATCCATCTGCTGTCATTGCAAAAGCAGCGCAGACAGCGAAAGCATTTCTGACCGTTGAAATGAGCATGGGGCAGATGGTAGACGATGTCCGGCTTGCTGTAAATGGCAAAGTACCCGTTTCATTCTTTGGCCATACCGGCGGCGTAATCCCGACACCGGCGGAAATATTATCTGAAATTGAGAAATTAACAGGAGGTGACAGGTAATGGCAATTGTCTATCAAAGACCACATGCACTGCTGGATGTTCCAACCCATTACTGTCCCGGATGCACACACGGCGTCATACATAAGCTGGTGGCGGAAGTCATCGATGAACTCGGCATTGAAGGAAACACCGTCGGCGTTGTACCGGTGGGATGCTCGGTTATGGCTTATGATTATTTTGCGTGTGATGCGGTAGAGGCTCCCCACGGACGCGCTCCGGCTGTTGCAACCGGCCTGAAACGGGCGATCCCCACCAACGTGGTGTTTACCTATCAGGGCGACGGCGACCTTGCCGCAATCGGCACCGCCGAAACCGTTCATTCCGCTACCCGCGGTGAAAATATCACCATTATCTTTGTAAATAACGGAATCTATGGCATGACCGGCGGTCAGATGGCTCCGACAACCCTTCCCGGCCAGGTTACCCAGACCACGCCTTATGGGCGCGATACGGATATCGCGGGCTTTCCCATCCGCGTTTGTGAAATGTTGTCCACGTTAAGTGGTGTTGCTTACGCGGAGCGTGTGGCTGTCGACAGCGTCCCCAACATCAACAAGGCAAAAGCGGCTATTAAAAAGGCGTTTACCACGCAGATTGAGGGAAAAGGATTCTCGATCGTAGAAGTGCTTTCTACCTGCCCGACCAACTGGGGCTTTACACCTGTTGAAGCGATTCAATGGCTTCGTGATAATATGATGCCCTATTATCCTCTTGGCGTTTATATGGACAGAACCAAGGAGGGGGTGAAGCACAATGCTTAATATGCTCTTTGCCGGATTCGGCGGGCAGGGGGTCCTGTTTGCAGGCAAAATTGTCGCTTATGCCGGTTTGATTGAGGATCAGTACGTATCCTGGCTTCCTTCCTATGGCCCGGAAATGAGGGGCGGCACTGCCAACTGCAGCGTTTGCCTCTCCGATCAGCCGATAGGTTCACCGCTTGTGCTGACCCCGGACGTTTTGATTGCCATGAACCTGCCGTCCTATGATAAATTCATTGACAAGGTGGTTCCCGGCGGCATTGTGGTCATCGATAGCTCCCTGATTGACAAGAAGTGTGAGCGCACAGATATCAAGTGCTTTTATGTTCCCGCCACGGAGCTTGCTCAGACTGAAAATTTGCAGGGATTAGCGAATATCATCATTCTTGGAAAGGTTTTGGCCGAATCCAAATTTGGCTCAGTTGAAACTGTTGAACAGGCGATTCGCAAATGTGTCCCGCCGAAAAAACAGCATCTTGCAGAACCAAATCTTCGTGCGATTCAGCTTGGCATGAGCCTTTAAGATCCGTTAACATAAAGACAGAGGGCGCTTTGCCCTCTGTCTTTTTCTGCCGTTTTGTGATAATATAAAAAATATCGAAATTGGGAATGAAGGTGGAAACATGCTGCATCTGATTCTTGGGACGGCCGGAACTGGAAAGACGGCTCTGCTTTTTGAGCAGATCAAGGACTGTGTAAAAGCCGGCGGAAAAACGATTCTGCTGGTGCCCGAGCAGTCCTCGTTTGAAAGTGAAAAAGCGCTTTACAGAAAGCTTGGCCCCAAGGATGCGCTGTCTGTGGAGGTGTTGAGCTTTACACGCCTCTGCGACCGGATTTTCCGCGAATACGGCGGGTTGGCGGGCGTTCATATGGAGGACACCGCGAAATACCTGCTCATGAGCGTGACCCTCGGGGAACTTGGAATGGGCGGGGGGCTTAAGATTTATAACAAAAGCAGCGGAAATGTCGCGTTTGTTTCCACGATCTGCGAAACAATCAGTGAGCTGAAGTCGGCGGGTGCCACGCCTGAAACGCTGCGCAGTGCGTCTGCGGAAAGTACGGACAAGGCTCTTTCTGAGAAGCTGAAAGAGATTGCATTGATTTTTGAAGCCTATCAAGCCATCATAGACCGGGGATACAGCGATCCTGACGACAGCCTGCCGCGCGCTTGCAAGGCACTGGAAAGCGAGCAGTTTTTTCATAACTATCACGTGTTTATCGATGGGTTTATGGCGTTTATGGGTGCGGAGTGGAAGCTGCTTCGTCACATTCTGTCCGACAGCCCCGAGATTACGGTTTCGCTTACCTGCGAGGGGCTGGACAGCGGGGACGAAACCGGCGTTTTGGCGGCATCTGCCGCAACGGCTCATAGGCTTGTGGAAGAAACAAAACGATGCGGAAGGCGTGTGGCAAAACCGGTGGTACTCGGACATGCCTACCGCTACCAGAACCCCGCGCTGGCCTATCTTGCCTCGGAATATCCGAAGGATCAGCCGCGCGCGTGTGATTTTCCCGCACAGGGTGTGACTTCCGTTGTCTGCGAGGATGTCTACGACGAACTGGAATATATCGGCGGTCAGATTGCGCTGCTGATCCAGGAACAGGGCTACCGCTATCGGGATATCGCTGTGATCGGGCGGGATTTGAGCCGTTATCTGGTGCCTTTGCAGACGGTGTTTTCCCGTTATGAAATTCCTTTTTTTACAGACCTGCGTTCCGATATTCAGGTTTATCCTTTTGTAAACGGGTTGCTCTGCGCGCTGGACGCCGTGCGCAGCAATTTTGATTCCGAATTTATGCTTTCGCTTGCCAAACAGTGCATCACCGGGCTTCATGAAATGGAGGCCGGTATGCTCGAAAATTACTGCTTTGTCTGGGGCGTCAAAGGTAAAGATTGGACCTCCGATTTTGTCAATCATCCGGATGGCATGGAGCAGACCCTTTCGGAGGAAGACGCCTCGCGCCTTGCCGAGCTCAATGCGGCGCGCAGAAAATTGATGGCTCCGCTGCTGCGCATGAAAAAGAGTTTGGCGGACTGCGACGGACGCGGATTTGCCGCGGCGGTGTTTCAGTACCTGACAGATTGTAATGCTGTGGAGAATTTGACAAACAGCGCCAGAGAAATGCCCGAAGATATTCAAAAACGGTTCCTCGATACCGGCGCACAGGTGTGGGACGCGATTATCAACCTGCTAGATGTATTCGGGGGTGCGCTGAACGGCGTGCAGATGCCGCTGGTCCGGCTGATTGATTTGTTCCGCATGAGCATTGCCACTGCGGATATAGGAACACTGCCTCAAACGCTGGATCAGGTCATTGTCGGAACGGCGGACCGCGTCCGTCCCAACGCACCGAAAGCTGTATTTGTCATCGGGTTAAATGAGGGGGAGTTCCCGAGATGGTCTGTTCCGTCCGGTATTTTTTCAGCTACCGAAAGAAATTTACTTGGTAAACACGGCATTGATTTACTGCAAACACCGGAACGCACCGCTCTGTTTGAAAAATATTTTGCCTATTTTGCCATCACGCAGCCCTCTGAAAAACTCTGGCTCACGTGTCCGCTGAAGGATACCGCCGGAAACGGGCTGACACCTTCCGGCCTGTTCCGGCAGGCAGAAGAGTTGCTGAACTGCAAAAGGACTCCCTCAACAGACGATCTGGACAGAATCTGCAACGAAAAGACCGCGTTTGACATGATGACGAGACATTGGAGGGAACGCACACCGCGTCAGCAGGCACTCAAGCATTTATTTGCTTCAAGCTCCCCGCAAAGGCTACAGGCGCTGGAGCGTTTTTGTGATGCGAGAGAATTTCATCTTTCCAGAAAAGATACGGCAAAGCGGCTGTTCGGCAGCGAAATCCGGATTTCTCCGTCGCGGTTGGAGCGGTTTTACAACTGCCCGTTTTCCTATTTCTGCCAGACAGGGCTGCAGCTGAACCCGCGCCGCAAAGCGGAATTCAACCCCATTGAATCAGGCTCGCTGATTCATCTTGTTTTGGAACAGATGGTTCAAAAATATGGCGGCGCGGGGCTGGCATCACTCGATCAGCAAGAGATGCGGCAGGAAGTTTCCCAAATCATCCGCTGCTATCTTTCCGAGCGGGTTGCCGACCTGGCGGGAATGCCTGCCCGGTTTCAATTTCTGTTTCAAAGGCTTGTCAATACCTTGATAAGGCTGTTGGAACGGCTGGCGGAAGAATTTGCCCAGAGCGAATTCCAGCCGGCAGCATTTGAACTTCCAATTCGCGCAGACGCCCCAAACAAACCGCTTGTGCTATGCGCGCCTGATGGCAGCCGCATTCTGGTGGAGGGAGTCGTGGACCGGGTTGACGTGCTGAAAAAGAACGGCGCACAATATATCCGCGTGGTGGATTATAAGTCCGGGGCGAAAGAGTTCAGGCTTTCGGATGTTTACTACGGGTTAAACATGCAGATGCTGATTTACCTGTTTGCCCTCTGCGAAAATG
Source organism: uncultured Oscillospiraceae bacterium (assembly GCA_963519235.1). Classification (GTDB taxonomy): domain Bacteria; phylum Bacillota; class Clostridia; order Oscillospirales; family Ruminococcaceae; genus Anaerotruncus. The sequence goes on along the minus strand of CAUQLV010000001.1, from coordinate 39,835 downwards.
GTTCGGAGGATGAGCTGAAGAACATCCCCGCGGGTGTGCTCTATATGCCCGCGCGGGATAAGGTTCTGTCCGCCGAGCGGCAGACGGATGAAAAAACGGCACGGGACGCGCAAGGCAAACAGATGAAGATGAGCGGCATCCTTTTGGAAAACAGAGAAATTCTTACAGCAATGGAGGCTAATCTTGCGGGCATTTTTATTCCCGTAAAGACGAAGAAAGACGGAAGCTACGACGCAAATTCTTCGCTTGCCAACCTGTCACAGATGGGGCAGATCAAGGAACGGGTGGAAAACCTTTTGTGCGGGATCGCCAGGGAATTGCACAGCGGCAATATTGCTGCGATGCCCGTGGACGGGGTTTCCCGCTATGCGCCCTGCTCGTGGTGTGATTATCACGCAATCTGCGCTCATGAGGACGGAGATGCTGTGCGTAAGATCGCGGATCTGGACAAGGCGGCGGCGCTGGAATTGATCGGAAAGGGTGAGACGGATGGCTGATAAACGGTGGACGCCCCAGCAGCGGGATGCTATTGAAGCGCACGGCGGCACCGTGCTGGTTTCCGCAGCCGCGGGCAGCGGTAAAACAGCGGTGCTGGTGGAACGCGTAGTCGGGCGGATTCTGGACTCCGAAAATCCTGTGGATGCCGATCGCCTTCTGGTGGTGACCTTCTCCAATGCAGCCGCAATGGAGATGAAGCAGCGTATTATGGCACGAATCGCGGGGCTTTTGGCCGAGCGCCCCGACGACGCAAATTTAAAACGCCAGCAGCTCCTTTTAACGCGCGCGCAGATCAGCACAATCCATTCATTTTGTCTGGAGCTGATTCGAAGCAATTTCCAGCAGCTCGGTATTTCCGCCAATATCCGCATTGCGGATGAGAAGGAACTCGACATTCTCAGAATGGACTGTGCGAAGGAATCGATTGAACGGTTTCACCAGCAGAATCAGAACGGCGATTTCGGTCGCCTGACGGAGCTGCTCAGTTCCGGACGAGACGACAGCAGGGTGTTTTCCACCCTTTTCCGTCTTTATCAGTTTGTACGCTCGCATCCTTTTTATTTGGACTGGCTCGACCGTACCCTGCTTTTTTACGGCGATGGCGTGCATGTGGCGGATTCTATCTGGGGCTCCTGCATTCTCGATTACGCCGAGGACGCGCTCGATTACGCTAGGGGTCTGACGCGGCAGGCGCTTGACACCATTTCAGGGGACGAAAAAATGTCCGCGGCCTATTATGACGCCTTTTCGCACGACTTGCTGCAGCTGGAGCAGACGGCGTCGTTGGCTGCCGCCCGCGACTGGGACGGGATATGCAGAAAGCTGGAGGTTTTCAGCTTTGATAAACTGGGCGCACTCAGAGGGGAAGACCCGCGCAAAGAAACGGTGCAGGCTCTGCGCGCGCGGGTAAAAGCCATGGTAAAAGCTCTGCGCGAAAAGCAGTTCTGCGCGACAGCGGAAGAATTCGCAGAGGACATCGCTTTCCTGCGTCCGCTGGTCAGCTTGCTGTTTGACCTCGTGAAAGACTTTGACCGCACCTTCACGGCGGCGAAGCAGCAGAAAAACCTGATGGATTTTTCCGACATGGAGCAATACGCCATCGCGCTGCTCGTGCGGTCCGCCGGCCCGGGATATGAGCCGACTTCTCTGGCGCGATCCGTATCGCAGCTTTACGATGAAGTTTTAATTGACGAATTTCAGGATACCAACGCGGCACAGGAAATGATCTTCAAATCTATTTCGCATAAAGAAAATAACCTGTTCATGGTCGGGGACGTCAAGCAAAGCATCTATCGGTTCCGTCAGGCCATGCCGGAACTGTTCATGGAGAAGAAAAAAATTTATCAGCCTTATAACGGTTCCGATTTTCCCGCCAAAATCATTTTGGGCAAGAATTTTCGCAGCGCGCCGGAAATCACAGGCGGCATCAACTTTTTCTTTTCCCTCCTGATGAGCGAAAAAATCGGAGAGATCGATTATGATGAAGAAGAAGCGCTGACTGCGGGAGCAGAATTTCCCCAAGGAATGCAAAGGGGATGCAATGTTTGCCTTTTGGATATGAACGACTACACCGGCGAGCAGGATAAGACCGCGATCGAGGCGGAGTTTGTGGCGAACAGAATCGCAGAGCTGCTGGATAGCCGCAGACAGGTTGCGCAGGACGGCAAACTCCGGGAAATAGGGCCCTCCGACATCTGTATTTTACTGCGCTCTCCCGCTGGAAAAGCGCAGGCGTATGTAAACGCGCTAAACGAGAGGAACGTACCGGTCTGGGCAGAACCGAAAAGCGGCTTTCTCGGGACAAAAGAAATCGCGCCGGTCGCGGCGCTGCTGCGTGTCATCGGAAATCCGCTTTTAGACATCGACCTTGCCGCCGCAATGATGTCCGCGCTGTTCGGGTTCACCGCCGATGAAATGGCAGAAATCCGTATTGGGCAAAAGCGCGGGCCGCTTTATACGGCAGTGTGCAGGCGCGCCGAAAGCGGGGACAGGCATTGTGCCCAGCTTCTTGCCGCTTTGCGTTCTCTACGTCAGCTTGCCGAAGCAGCCACCGCCGATGAAGTAATCCGCAAAATCTATGAGCAGACTGATTATATGGGCAAAGTGCAGGCGATGCACTTTGGGCAGGCTAGGCGCTCCAATCTGCTGCTGCTGGTGCAGTACGCCTGCAATTACCATGCGGGCGGCTATAAAGGGGTTTCCGGTTTCACCGGTTTTTTGGACCGCCTGCTGGAACGGGGCTCCGACTTATCTCCCGCCGCCGGATTATCCGAGCGGGCAGATGCCGTTCACATCATGAGCATCCACCGCTCCAAGGGTCTGGAATTTCCTGTGGTATTTTTATGCGACTGCGCAAAGCAGTTTAACAAGGAAGATCTCAGGAGCAATACGCTCCTGCACTCCCGGCTGGGATTTGCCTGTATGCGGCGTGACTTTGAAAAAATGATCCAGTTTACCACCGTCCCCATGCAGGCACTGCGTCTGGAACTCGAGCGTTCCATGCTTTCCGAGGAGTTGAGAATTCTCTATGTGGCGCTGACCCGCGCGAAAGAACAGCTGTATCTTACCGGCACAGTTTCCGGAGCGGCGGAAAAGCTGTCGGGGCTCGTTTACGAGCCGGATGCCGACGGCAAGCTGCTATCCTATCAGGTGCGCGGAGCGGGGTCTTATCTGGACTGGGTTTTAATGGCCGCTGTTCATCACCCGGATCTGGAAGGTGTATTGGCTGGCTGCGGGGTTGAGGCAAGCAAAATTTCTGTCGACGCGCCACTTTCCCTGGAAATCGTTCCAATATCAGAAAAGCAGCCGGTTAGTGAAGCCTTGGAAGATTCGGAGCCGGTACAGCCGGATGTCGATTTTGAGGCCCTGCTAAATCGTCGGCTGTAATTTCACTATCCTTATGAGGAGCAGACAAAGATACCGACCAAACTGGCGGTTTCCCAGCTTGCAAAAGGAGATATGGCAAAAGCTTACCGGTTTGCTAGGCGTCCGGCATTTCTTCTGGAAAAAGGGCTGACCGGAGCGCAGCGCGGAAATGCAATGCATAAATTCATGCAGTTTTCCAATTATCACGCCGCTGCTGCCGATGTGGAAAGCGAACTGGAACGGATGGTTTCAAAAGGCTTCCTCTCAAGAGAAGAAGCGCAAGTTGTTTCGACGGTAAAACTCAAGCAGTTTTTTGAAAGTCCTTTGGCAAAGCGCATCTTTGCTTCGGGACAGGTTTGGCGGGAATTGAGGTTTTTAGCGGAAGCGGGAAGGAAACTCCTCGGCGAATACACAGACATTTTTGATGGGGAGGGAAAAACCGCAATCCAGGGAGTTGCGGACTGTGTGTTTTTGGAAAACGGCGCGGCAGTAATCGTCGATTACAAAACTGATTATGTGAAAACAACGGAAGAACTGGTGCAGCGCTATCACATCCAACTGGATTTATACCGCAAAGTGCTGGGTAAAAGTCTGGGGGTTCCGGTGAAAGAGTGTGTCCTTTATTCTTTTTCGCTTTCCCAGGAAATCGTGCTGTAACAAAATACTTACGGAGAAAATAAAATAGGGCCGGGACTTGACAGACTTTGGTGGACGTGGTATTCTATTTAAGTAAACAAAGCAGAACAGGTGCTGTTCTCACCTCGCCGTTCCTTAAAACGGTTGGTCAATACGGTTTATCCATTTGATAAACAAAGTAATTGATGAGCGTGGGCAGTTTCTGTCTGCGCTCAGTTTCATTTTGATAGAAAGGCTTTGGAGGTGTTTCGCATTAGCAGTAAGGATTTGCTCATCAATGAGGAGATCAGGGACAAGGAGGTTCGTCTGGTAGGCACAGAAGGCGAGCAACTAGGTGTTGTATCTATTGTCGCCGCACAGCAAATGGCAGACGAGAAGAGTCTTGACCTCGTAAAAATTGCTCCTCAGGCTGTACCGCCTGTTTGCAAAATTATGGACTATGGGAAGTTTAAATTTGAACAGGCAAAACGTGAGAAGGAAGCAAAAAAGAATCAGAAGGTAATCGAAATCAAAGAGATTCGTCTTTCCTTGAATATCGATACCAATGATTTTAACACAAAGGTCAACCGTGCTATCCAGTTCCTTGAGGACGGGGACAAGGTGAAAGCTGCTTTGCGTTTTAGAGGCCGTGAGATGGCGCATCCCGAGCTAGGCACGACCATGATGCAACGATTTACCGATGCTGTATCCGAATATGGTTCTGTAGAAAAGCAGCCCAAAATGGAAGGCCGCAGTATGGTAATGTTTATTTCTGCAAAGCCGGCAACCAATACAAAGGGAGGAAACAAGAATGCCTAAGTTAAAGACTCACACTGGTGCCAAAAAACGTTTTAAACTCACTAAAAATGGTAAAGTAAAACGCGCCCATGCGTTTAAATCCCATATTTTGACCAAAAAGGATACGAAAAGATGCCGTCGTCTGCGCAAAGGTACTTATGCGGATAAGACGAATGTGGCAACGATCAAACTGCTCGTCCCCTACAAATAATTGTATCATAACGGAGGTAAATAGATATGGCTCGTGTTAAGGGCGCAATGATGACGCGCAAGAGAAGAAAAAAGACATTAAAGCTTGCTAAAGGCTATTTTGGCGCAAAGAGCAAGCTCTTTAAAATGGCCAAACAGCAGGTCATGAAATCCGGCAACTACGCTTTTGCAGGCAGAAAAATGAAAAAGCGTAATTTCCGCAGCCTGTGGATTACTCGAATCTCTGCTGCTTGCCGCATGAACGGCATGAATTACAGCACATTTATGAATGGACTTAACAAGTCGGGTGTCGCACTGAACAGAAAGATGCTTTCCGAGATTGCAATCAACGACGCTACGGCTTTCACCGCGCTTGTTGAAAAAGCAAAAGCGGCTCTCTAATAAGCGAAATGCATACGCCCGCGTCTCTGACGCCGGGCGTATTTTGCTAAAGGCGTGATGAAATGAACAACCTATCAAAGGAAATTACTTCGCGAGATAATCCAGCTGTGAAACAATATGTGCAGCTTGCTGCCTCGCGGAAAGCCCGTTACGAACAACGGCTGTTTGTAACGGAAGGAATGAAGCTTACTGCTGAAGCATTTATGGCCGGCTACTGTCCGGAACTGTTTTTCGCAACGGAAGATGCGCTTGACCGGTATTATGAAGACGCCCAGCCGATTGCACTGAAATCGGCTGAATTTTTGCGCATTTCACCTTCTGTTGCTGAAAAGCTTGCTCAGTCTGTCAGCACGCAGGGCGTCTTTGGCGTTTTTCATATGCTTGACAATGAAGTAACAAATGCTAAAATAGACTGTAACGGTAAATTTCTCCTGTTATCTTCCCTGCAGGACCCGGGCAACATTGGGGCAATTCTCCGGACCGCGGCCGCATTTGGTGTGGATGGGGTCATCCTTTCCGAAGACTGCCCGGATTTATTCAGTCCGAAAGTTCTGCGTGCTTCCATGGGGGGCATATTCAAAGTTCCAACCCTTGTAGTTCCTGATCTGTGCGGCTGCGTCCGCAATCTCAGAGACAGCGGGGTTGTGGTTTATGCCGCTGCGCTGGATGACAGCGCGATTTCTGTGCGGGATCTACCGTTGAAGGGCGGATGCGCGGTAGTCATTGGCAACGAAGGAAACGGCTTATCGGATGAACTGATAGGGCAATGCAGTCAAACAATCAAGATTCCGATGCGTCCCGACAGTGAATCCCTGAACGCAGCAATGGCGGCAGGAATCATACTATGGGAGATGAACTGGTAAATAACAGCGGAGGGGCAGACATGGCCGACGTAATCTACTGGATTTGGATGCAGCATGCACTGGGTGCAGGCAGCATGAAAACAGATAAAGTAATCAGGCAGATCGGATCACCTGAACTGCTTTATCAGATGAACCGTGAGCAGCTTGCGAAATGCGGGATTTTTGCTCCCGGAGAAATTGAAAAAATCAAATCAAAATCTTTAGAAGGTGCGAAAGAATGTCTGCGCCTTGCTGAAAAACACGCATGCACAATCATTACTCCGGATGACTCCGATTATCCTTTTGGCTTTAGAAATATCGAATGCATGCCCTGCGTATTATATGTAAAAGGTGACCTGACAGGACTGAACGAGGAACTGCTGCTTACCCTTGTGGGAACAAGGGAGAGCACTGGCTATGGCGAGAATACCGCCCGCCGGCTGGCTTTTGACCTGGCTGCGGCCGGCTGTGTTGTTGTCAGCGGGCTTGCCGCCGGCATAGACTATGCATGCCATGAGGGCGCGCTTGCGGCCCATGGCCGGACGATCGGTCTGCTTGCTTGCGGGCTGGATGTTGACTACCCGGCTTCCAGTCATGATTTGAAACAGCGCATTTTGGAGAGCGGCGGGGCATTAATCAGTGAATTCCCATTTGGGGAAAGAGCCGCCCGTTATCATTTTAATATCCGAAACCGGCTTCTTTCCGGTATCTCTTCCGGTGTTGTGGTGGTTCAGGCGCCGGAAAGAAGCGGAGCTTTGAACACAGCGCGTCACGCGCTGGAACAAAACCGCGATGTTTTCGCGGTTCCTGGCGAAATTTTTGATGTGAGCATGGCCGGTTGCAACCGGCTTATTCGTGACGGCGGAAAAATTGTGATCAATGTTTATAGTATTCTGGAAGAATACATCAACAGATTCCCGGATAAAATGGACCCAAAGACAATTGTCGCAAAAATCCGCCTTGCTTCCGGTATTAAAACTGTTTTTCCAGCCAATATACCCAGAAAAATCAGACATGTTTCCTGCGACCCCGGATCCGGAGAGCTGCCTGCGGCGGCTCATAATTCCGTATGCGCGTCAGCTGTAAAGCTCAGCGAGCAGGAGCTTTTGGGCATGGGCGTATCCGTATGGGCAGCGGCGGTTTATGAAAACCTGAGTATAGGGCCGGTCGACTGTGATTATCTGTTTGCTCAAACAGGCTTGTCCGCAATGGAAACTATGGCGGCGCTCACAGAGCTGGAACTGTTAGAACTTGTGAACAGTCTGCCTGGAAAGCGATATACAATCCGGTAAAATAAAGTTAATTCGTATACAACTGCGCAGAATGCGCATTGATATAAAGGTATTCCAAGAAAGGATGGTATCATGTCCAATCTAGTGATTGTGGAGTCGCCTGCAAAGGCGAAAACGATAAAGAAATACCTCGGAAAAGAGTTTGACGTAATCGCCTCTATGGGGCATATCCGTGACCTGCCGAAGAGCAAACTGGGTGTTGATGTGGAAAACAATTTTGTTCCGCAGTATGTAGACATTAAAGGGAAAGAAGACCTAATCAAGGAGCTGAAACTGACCCTGACCGCGAAGGCGAGGCAATTTCGTGGCACTTGGCTCAGATGCTCGGCGTGGATTTAACAAAGGACAATCGTGTTACGTTTAATGAAATCACCAAAAGCGGTGTAAAATCCGGAATGGAACATCCGCGCACAGTCGATACCAAATTAGTGGATGCCCAGCAGGCTCGCCGAATTCTGGACCGCATCGTAGGCTATAAAATCAGTCCCTTTCTTTGGCGTAAAATCCGGAAAGGGCTTTCTGCCGGACGTGTTCAGTCCGTATCTGTCCGTATTATTGTTGACCGTGAAGAGGAAATTCGAAAATTTGTACAGCAGGAATACTGGAGCATTGACGCAAAGCTTGTGGCAAAAGGGTATTCCAAAAAACCGATTTCAGCAAAATTGTATGCAGTCGAAGGCAAAAAGCTGGAGTTGATCGGAATACCGGATCAAAAACAGGCGCAGTCGATTGTTCAGTCATTGGAAGGCGCCCATTACGTTGTCAGTAACGTTAAAAAAGGTGTGCGCAAAAAATCACCTTCTCCGCCATTTATCACCTCGACTTTACAGCAGGAAGCTTCCCGCCGGATGGGGTATCAATCTCGCCGGACTATGAAAATAGCGCAGGAACTGTATGAAGGCGTTGAGCTCGAAGGCCTGGGCGCCACTGGCTTGATTACCTATATGAGAACGGATTCTCTTCGCATTTCCAATGAAGCGGCAGAGATGGCTGAAGCATATATTTTAGAAAAGTACGGTAAAGAATATCTCCCCAGCACAAGGCGGGTTTTCAAGAGTAAAAAAAATGCGCAGGATGCACATGAGGCGATTCGGCCCTCAGACCCGTCCCTGACGCCGGAGCTGGTAAAGGGCAGCCTGACATCCGAACAATATAAACTGTATAAGTTGATTTGGGAGCGCTTTATTGCGAGCCAGATGTCAAACGCACTGCTTGATACTGTTACGGTTGATATAGAAGCGGCAAACTGCTTGTTTAAGGCATCTGGATTCACTGTGAAGTTTGATGGCTTTACAGCCTTGTACGAAGACACCAAGGATTCTGATGACGAAGATTCTGCTGCGCTGCCTCCTATTCAGACGGGAGATGAGCTGAATTTAAAAGAGCTTGCTCCTAACCAGCATTTTACGCAGCCGCCTGCACGATTTACAGAGGCGTCTTTGATTAAAACGCTGGAAGAAAATGGGATTGGACGCCCGAGCACCTATGCTCCGACCATTACAACCATCCTGACACGCGGTTATGTTGAGCGGGAGGGAAAGTCGCTGAAGCCGACCGCTTTGGGAGAAGTCACCACAAAGCTGATGGAAGAACAGTTCTCAAACATTGTCGATGTTGATTTTACCGCCAATATGGAGAAAAACCTTGACGCGGTGGAAGAAGGTACTGTCGACTACGTCAAAATGCTGAGTGATTTTTACAGCCCGTTCATCCAAACACTGGAACAGGCAGAAAAGAACATGGAAGGCACCCGCATGAAAGTGCCCGATGAGGAAACCGACATAGTCTGCGAGCTTTGCGGCCGCAAAATGGTGATTAAGACCGGCCGCTTTGGGAAGTTTCTGGCTTGTCCCGGTTTTCCGGAATGTCGAAATACCAAAAAAATTGTGAAAGAGACTGGCGGTTTGTGCCCGATATGCGGCGGAAAAGTGCTCGCGAAAAAATCAAAGAACGGGAAAGCCTATTTTGGCTGCGAGCACAATCCGGAATGCTCATTCATGACATGGGATAAGCCGCTGGATGAAAAATGCCCGAAATGTGGTTCCACGCTTTATCAGAAATCAGGCAGGGGAGCTTTGATCCATTGCCTGAAAGAAGGCTGCGATTATGCCCGTGCGATTGAAAAAAAGAGCAAGGATGACACGGAAGAATGAAGATAAAGGTAATCGGCGCGGGTCTGGCGGGCTGTGAAGCAGCTTGGGCGCTGGCGAATCGGGGAATTCAGGTGCAGCTACACGAAATGAAGCCTGAAAAATATTCTCCCGCACATCGCAGCCCCAATTTCGCGGAACTGGTTTGTTCCAACTCGCTGAAAGCACAGCGCATCGGCTCGGCGGCAGGAATGCTGAAAGAAGAAATGAGGATGCTCGGTTCGCTGACCGTGGACTGCGCCCTGAAGACAAGCGTAGCCGCTGGCGGTGCGCTGGCGGTTGATCGGGAAGCATTTTCCCGGTTGGTAACAGAAAAAATCTGTGCACACGATAAGATTGAACTCGTTGCCGGGGAAATGAAGCGGCTGCCGGAGGACGGCGTAACAGTGGTCTCCACAGGCCCGCTGACGTCGGATTCTTTGGCGGAGGATATCGGCAGAGTCTGCGGTGGCCTGCTCAGCTTTTATGATGCGGCTGCTCCGATTGTTGCATTTGATTCGCTCGATCGGGAAAAAGTATTTTTCGCCGCCCGTTACGACAGGGGCGAGGATGATTATATCAACTGTCCTTTTACCCGTGAGGAATATGAGCAGTTCTATGACGCCTTGCTGCATGCCGAGTCCGCCGAACTACATGCGTTCGACCGCCCGGAAAACCATGTTTATGAGGGCTGCATGCCGATCGAAATAATGGCACGGCGGGGCGCAGATACCATGCGCTACGGCCCTCTGAAGCCTGTCGGGCTGCGTGATCCGAAGACGGGAAAACGGCCGTGGGCGGTTGTGCAGCTTCGCAGAGAGAATGCGGAGGGAACCTTATATAATCTGGTGGGTTTTCAAACCAACTTGAAGTTTGGGGAGCAGAAGCGCGTTTTCTCTATGATTCCGGGTTTGGAAAACGCCGAATTCGCGCGTTACGGTGTCATGCACCGCAACACATTTTTGAATTCGCCGCATCTGCTTGATCGTAACTTCCGCATGCGCGATCATGATGGACTTTATTTTGCCGGCCAAATCACCGGCGTCGAAGGATATATGGAATCGGCAATGTCCGGAATTGTTGCGGGAACGCAGCTTGCCCGGCGGTTGCAGGGAAAAGAGGAACTCAAACTGCCGCGAGACTGCATGTGCGGCGCGCTGACCTCTTATATCAGTGATCCTGCCTGCACCGATTTTCAGCCTATGGGAGCAAATATGGGTTTGCTGCCTCCGAGCGAAAACCGGATTAAGGACAAGCAGCAGCGTTATCTTGTTGTTGCGGAACGCGGTCTGGCGCATTTGAAACAAGTGTTGGAACAGGAAGGGGAGTTGAAGCCATGAGGATTATCGTTGATGTATTCGGCGGCGACAAGGCACCAGTGGAAATTTTGAAAGGATGCGCGTTGGCTGTTTCGGAATATGGAGTGGATATTCTGGCGTGCGGAAATGAAAAAATCATCCGCGAGGTCAGCCAGTCGGAGCACATTTCGCTGGAACATATTGACATTACCAATGTGGAACGAGTGATTCCTGTGGAAGTCGATCCTACTGAAGTGGTGAAATCTTACGATGACTGCACCATGGCGGTCGGTCTGCGGATGCTTGCCAACGGGGAGGGTGACGCTTTTGTGAGTGCGGGCTCTACCGGCGCGGTAGTCGTCGGCGCATCCCTTTATGTCAAGCGTATCAAAGGAATTAAGCGTGCGGCGCTTGCGACGGCTATTCCCTGTCAGGATGGCTGCTATATGCTTGTGGATATTGGTGCCAACAAAGAGTGCCGGCCTGAAATGCTTGCCCAGTTCGGGTTGATGGGAAGCCTTTACATGGAAAATATAATTGGTGTCAAGCATCCTCGCGTTGGAACGGTCAATATAGGTGCTGAAGATTCCAAAGGCCTGGAATTGCAGAAAGAGGCAAATGCTATTTTATCGCAGGCTCCGGTCAATTTTATCGGAAATGTGGAACCCCGCCATCTACCGTTTGGCTGCTGCGATGTGGCGGTATGCGATGGATTTACTGGAAATATCATTCTAAAATTGACCGAGGGACTCGGCAAATGGTTTTCCGGCGAACTCAAGGGGATTTTTATGGAGAGTACCAAGTCTAAAATCGGATATCTTTGCGTAAAAAATGGCGTGAACGGTTTTAAACAAAAGATGGATTACAAGGAATACGGCGGAGCGCCCCTGATGGGAATTACAAAGCCGGTGATTAAGGCGCACGGCAGTTCTGACGCCAGGGCGTTTAAAAATGCGATTCGTCAGGCGAAGGAATATACCGAACGCGGCGTTGTCAGGCAGATCGAAAACTCGCTGGCAATGTTAAAAACGAAGGAGGGTTGAAATGGAAAGTTTAAAAGACACCGGCTTGCTTGAAAAACAGATTGGCTACTCATTTCAAAATCCCAAATATTTTGACATTGCGCTCACCCATTCGTCCTACGCCAACGAGGTAAAAAAGAATCTTTCCTGCAATGAGCGGCAGGAGTTTTTGGGTGATGCCGTCCTTTCCATTATCGTATCGGACTATCTGTTCAATACCTTTCACCTTGCGGAAGGTGAACTGACAAAACTGCGTGCGGCAATGGTCTGTGAAAAATCGCTGTGGGAATTTGCAGAAGCAATCCACCTTGGTGATTACCTCAAACTCGGCCGCGGCGAGGAAATGATGGGGGGACGGACGCGTCCATCAATTCTGGCCGACGCGTTTGAGGCTCTGATTGCCGCGATTTATCTGGATGGGGGAATTGAACCCGCCAGAAAATTTGTGCTCGGATTTGTTGTTGATGTTTTAGAAAACAAGAATACATTTGCCTTCAACGATTACAAGACGATGCTTCAGGAGATCACGCAGAAAAATCCGGAGGAAAAGCTCGCTTATGTGCTGGTGGAGGAATCCGGACCGGATCACAATAAAAAATTTGTGGTAGAAGTGCATCTGAACAGCAATGTCATTGGTCGAGGAAGAGGCGCAAGCAAAAAAAGCGCCGAGCAGGCGGCAGCCAAGGAAGCACTGAAACTGATGGGACAATGAAACACGCTAACCTTTCGATCTTTGTTCCGCATGTCGGATGCCCGCACCAGTGCAGCTTTTGCAACCAGCGACGTATCTCCGGCGCGCAGGTTCTCCCTGACCGCGAATCTGTAAAGGAAATGTGCATTACAGCTGAAAAACAGCTTGGCGGGCGCTATAAGGACGCTGAAATTGCATTTTTCGGCGGCAGCTTTACTGCGATCGCTCCAGCTTATATGCTGGAGCTTCTACGCGCTGCCGAGCCGTTCGTGCAGGACGGTGTATTCAAAGGTATCCGGATTTCCACCCGTCCCGATGCGATTAACCGGGAAATCCTTTCTGTTCTGAAGACATACCACGTGACTGCGATAGAACTTGGCGCGCAAAGTATGTCTGACCGTGTGCTGGAGAGGAATTTCCGCGGGCACACGGCGGCGCAGGTGAAAGAGGCATCTTCGCAGATTTTGGACAGCGGCTTTGAATTAGGGCTTCAGATGATGACGGGACTTTACGGCTCTGATGAACAGACCGATTGGGATACCGCTTTGCAGCTGGTGTCCCTGAAACCTGACACAGTGCGCATTTATCCGACGCTTGTGGTGGAGGGAACAGCTCTTGCGGAACTTTGGCGGACGGGCAGTTATCGCCCGCAGACACTGGAGGAGGCGGTCTCTCTTGGAGCGCGGCTTCTTGAACTGTTCGAGCATGATTGTGCGATTCCCGTCATCCGTATGGGACTGCATGCGCAGGAGTCGCTGCGGGAGAGCGTGCTGGCGGGGCCCTACCATCCGGCCTTTCGGGAGCTTTGCGAGGGACGTCTTCTCTATCATCGCATCCTGAAAAGCATGAGGAAGCAGGGAAATTATCTCGTCAGAATCTCCCCGCGGTCGGTTTCCAAAATTACCGGACATGGCGCGAGAACTGTTGAGAATCTGCGAAAATTAGGCTATAATGTGAGTATTAGGCAGGAACCGGGCTTAGTGGGACTGGACATCATGGTAGAGGAAGTGTAAATTTGCGGCTTCGCAGTTTGGAAATACATGGCTTTAAATCGTTTCCGGACCGGACACGGCTGACTTTTCTCGATGGAATTACAGCCGTTGTAGGGCCAAACGGAAGCGGCAAAAGCAATATTGCAGACGCTGTGCGGTGGGTGTTGGGCGAGCAGTCCACCAAAACACTGCGCGGCGGTAAAATGGAAGACGTCATTTTCGGCGGAACACAGACGCGCAAGGCTCAGGGATATGCGTTTGTACAGATTACCATTGACAATACCGACCGCGCTCTGCATTTTGATCATGACGACGTGTCTATTTCGCGAAAGCTTTACCGGTCGGGGGAAAGTGAATATCAGATTAATCATGTCAATGTCCGGCTCAAGGACGTTTACGAACTGTTTATGGACACCGGGCTTGGGCGGGACGGATATTCCATTATCGGGCAGGGCAGAATTTCAGAAATTGTCAGCGCAAAAAGCACGCAGCGGCGTGAAATTTTTGAAGAGGCTGCGGGAATCTCTAAGTACCGCTATCGCAAACTCGAAGCGGAGCGCAGGCTGGAAGCCGCGGAAGAAAACCTGCTGCGGTTACGCGATATCCTCTTGGAACTGGAAAGCCGCGTGGAACCGCTGCGTGTCCAGTCGGAAAAAGCTGCGCGTTTTCTTGAATATGCGGGGGAAAAGAAAACGCTTGAAATTTCTCTATGGATTCTGACCTTAAATAAGTCCAAGGACATACTGAGGGAACAGGAAGACAAAATTCTTCTATGCAAGACCCAGCACGAAGATATTCAGGCAGAGCTTGACGGAATCGAAAGTCAAGTGAATCTGCTTTATGCGGATATGCAGAATCTTTCGGTAAAGATTGAAGAAAAGCGGAATACGATCCGGGAGATTGAAACGGCCTCCGCTCAGCAGGTTGCAGAAATCGCAGTCATGCGCAATGACATCGTGCATCATGAAGCGTCTATCACCCGTGTTCGTGAAGAGCTGAACGAATCTGGAATTTCTGATGGGGCACTTGAGCAGAAAATCTGTACATATAATGAGGAAATTTCTCAAAAGGAAGCATCCTTGCGGGAATTAGATGCTCAGCAACAGCAGGCACTAAAAGCGCAGGAAGAACTGGAAACTCAGCAGGAGAACGGCCGTATCCAAACGGATGCGCTCAAGGAAAAACGATTTGCCCTTTCGCAAAATATCAATGAAATCAAGCTTTCGTCTGCGTCCAGCGGTTCATTGATAGAAGAATCGATCACAAATCTGCAAATCCTAAAGGGAAGCGCCGCCGTTAAAGACGAAAATATCTGCCGGCTTGCCAAGGAAAAGGATGACTGCGAAGGTTTGTTGGAAGAAATCGGAAACAATATCCAGTCGCTTCAGAATACGAAGAAAGGCTTTCAGCTGAAACTGGAAAGCCGCGGCGCAAAAGCGGAAACGTTGGCGAATCAAAAGCGCGGACTTGAAGACCGGATGAAGGAATGCATACAGAAAGCCAAACTGCTGACAGACATGGAGAACAGCATGGACGGCTTTCAGAACAGCGTGAAATACATTATGGCGCAGGCTGCCCGTGGCGCGCTGCGGGATATTTACGGCCCGGTATCCCGTTTGATATCGGTGGAGGACCAGAACGCCCTTGCAATCGAAGTTGCGCTCGGACCAGCCTTGCAGAATATCGCCGTGAAGGATGAAACTGTTGCAAAGCGGGCAATTGAAATGCTGAAAAATGCCCGTTCCGGACGTGCCACTTTTTTGCCCGTTTCGTCTGTGAAGGGAAATAAGCTTACAGATGGCTGGCTGCCGGAAACAGAGGGATTTATTGGAATCGCCTCCGATTTGGTGCAGTATGACAAGCAATTTGACGGCATTATTTGCCAACTTTTGGGTAGAATTGTTATAGTACAGGATTTGGACTGCGCGGTTTTGCTTGCGAAAAAAGCAAACTACCGGTTCCGTGTGGTAACGCTGGATGGTCAGGTGGTGAACGCAGGCGGTTCGATGACCGGCGGTTTTACGACAAAGAGCGCGGGCATTTTGGGACGTGGAAAAGAAATTGAGGAACTGAACACCAAGGCCAAGCACTATGAAAAACAAATTGTGCTGCTGAATGCCGATATCAAAACCGCGCAGGAAGAGCTTTCGTCTGTGCGTGCAGCGGTTTTAGGAATAGACGGGGAGCTGACAACCGCCCAGGAGGACAAAATCCGTTATACCGCCGAGCTCAAGCAGCTGTGCAATTCCTATGAAGAAGCGGTTCATGTTCGAGAGCAGTCGGCTCTGGAATATGACCGGTTGACTGGCCGGCTGGAAGAGCTGAAAGAAAAAGATGTATCAAATGCCGGATTGATCGAGGACTTAAACCGACAGCTTCAACAGGTGGAGTCGGAGCTTTCAATTCTCAGTGAAAACCGAGAGTCCTTCTTGCGGCAGTTTAACGATCTTCAGGCACAGATGTCGGAGCGGAAGATTCAGATTGTTACCCTTGAGCAGGAGGTCAGTGCGCTCCGTCAGATGAACGAGCAGCTCATGACTCAGAAAAACAACCAGAAAGAACATATTGCTTCGCTAGAGCGGCAAATCGGTGAGTTCACAGAGCAAATCGCTCAGATTGCTATAACAATTGAGCAGGCGGAAAATCAGCAAAAAGAGGACACGGCCAGAATTGGGGTTTTCAATGCAGAAATCAAAGCTCTTGCGGAGCGGCGAAATGAATGCGAGGCAAAAGCGACTGTTATGCGGTCTGGCGAAAAAGAGATTACTGCGCAACGCGAAACCGTGGCGAAAGAGCTGAGCCGTCTGGAGGAAAAAAAGGGAACCATTCAGGCGGAATACGATGCCATTATCGCCCGCCTGTGGGATGAGTATGAAATAAGCCGTTCCCAAGCCGCGGAATTTGCGCGGCCGATTGAGGATGAAACTGCGGCGCAGAGGCGCCTTGTCGAGTTGAAGTCTAAAATCAAAGCCCTCGGAAACGTAAATGTCGGTGCTGTTGAAGAATATAAAGAGGTTTCCGAGCGTTACCAGTTCCTAAAAACACAGATTGAGGATGTAGAAAATTCCCGTTTGGAGCTCAATCGGATGATTCAGGATCTGACCGGAGACATGCAGAAGATTTTTATGGATAATTTTCAAAAGATATCCCTTCATTTTTCTCGAATCTTTACCGAATTATTTGACGGCGGTAAAGCAGAGCTGACGCTTACGGATCCGCTCAATATTTTGGAGTCTGGCATTGAAATTTACGTGCAGCCTCCGGGCAAACTGATAAAAAATTTAGCTGCGCTTTCAGGGGGCGAACAGGCATTTGTGGCAATCGCAATTTACTTTGCAATCTTAAAAGTCCGCCCATCTCCATTTTGCCTGTTGGACGAGATTGAAGCGGCGCTCGATGATGTCAATGTAACCAAATATGCGCAGTATCTTCGTACCATGTGCAATAAAACGCAGTTTATCGCGATTACGCATAGGCGCGGAACCATGGAAGAAGCGGATGTTCTCTATGGTGTCACGATGCAGGAAGAGGGGGTCTCCAAGCTGCTGGAGCTGAATGTCAGCGAGATTGAGAGCAAGCTAGGGCTGAAATAAATGATTGGGAGGGTCTAAATGGGCTTTTTTGGAAAGCTCGCCGACGGGTTAAAAAAAACACGGGAGTCTATGGCGAGGAAGATGGACGAGATTGTAAACTCGTTTATCAAAATTGATGAAGAGCTGTTTGAAGAGCTGGAAGAGACACTGATTATGTCTGATGTTGGGGCTGTGACCGCGGGACGTATCTGCGAAGAGTTGCGCGCACAGGTGAAAAAACGCGGTATCACGGACGCGAGCGAGGTTAAGGGGCTCATTAAAGAAATCGTTGCGGCAATGCTTTCGGGCGGCGAAGAATTGCAGATCAGCACCCGGCCCTCCATTATACTTGTCATTGGAGTAAACGGAGTGGGAAAAACCACTACCATCGGTAAGCTGGCGGCGAATTTGAAAGCGGAAGGCAAAAAAGTCCTGCTTGGCGCCGCGGATACTTTCCGCGCTGCGGCAATTGATCAACTCCAAATTTGGGCGGATCGTTCGGGGGTGGAAATGATCCGGCAGTCCGAAGGCTCCGATCCGGCCGCCGTGATATTCGATGCCATTACGGCAGGAAAAGCGCGCGGCTCCGATGTCATAATCTGCGACACCGCCGGGAGGCTCCACAATAAAAAGAATCTGATGGACGAGCTTTCCAAAATCTCGCGTGTGATCCAGCGGGAAGCTCCCGGCTGTGATACGGAAGTCTTGCTCGTTTTGGATGCAACGACCGGGCAAAACGCGCTCAACCAGGCGCGGCAGTTTCAGGAAGCGGCCGGCATTACAGGGATCATTTTAACAAAGCTTGACGGTACCGCCCGCGGCGGCGTTGTCATAGGAATTAAGTCTGAGCTGCAAGTGCCGATTAAATATATTGGGGTTGGCGAACAGCTGGACGATTTGCGTCCGTTTAACGCGCAGGATTTTGTGGATGCGCTGTTTTCCGGAGACCAGGATGAACCGGAGGGGAGCCGCTCATGAAGGTGATTGTTGCAACAGGCAACGCTGGTAAGCTCATGGAGTTCGCCCGAATTTTCGTTCCATTTGGAATTGAGGTCACTGCCCAGAAAGAGGTCCTGCCGGAATTGTCTGTGGAGGAAAACGGAGCCAGCTTTGCTGAAAATGCGTTTCTTAAAGCAGACGCCGTTCACCGTCTGACCGGTCACGCCGCGGTGGCAGACGATTCAGGCTTATGTGTTGATGCACTTGGCGGAGCCCCCGGCGTTTATTCCGCACGCTATTGCGGCGAAGAGACACCGTACTCTGTGAAGATGGAACACTTGCTTGAAGAACTTAAAGGTGTTCCGGAAAAAGAGCGTACCGCACGATTCGTTTCACATATCTGCTTTATCGGCGAAGATGGCTCGCATATCGACGCAGAAGGCGTTTGCGAAGGGGTAATGGGGTTTGAACCGCGCGGAGACGGTGGGTTTGGGTACGACCCTTTGTTTTTGGTAACCGGCAAAAGCTTTGCCGAGCTGTCTGATTCAGAAAAAGATACATGCAGCCATCGGGGAAAAGCACTCAGAATACTGGCTAAAAAATTAGAACAACGCAATAGATAGGAGAGCAAACATGTTAACAAGCAAACAGAGAGCGAAGCTGCGCGGGCTGGCTAATCCTATGGAGACTATTTTACAGGTGGGAAAAGGCGGTATCAATGACCCTCTGATCAAGCAGGTCGACGACGCTTTGACCGCGCGCGAACTAATCAAAATGAGGGTACTCGAGACTTCACCGGAATCCTTGCGTGAAATTGCCGGAAAACTTGCCGAAGCAACCAATTCCGAGGTGGTACAGACCATCGGAACCCGCTTTGTCCTTTACCGGCGTAATAGCAAAAAACCGGTTATTGAGCTGAACTGATGCGAACCGGCATCTTGGGCGGCACTTTCAATCCGGTGCACAACGGGCATGTAAAGCTGGCAGAAGCTTATCTCTCCGCGCTGCAATTGGATCGCCTGCTGATTATTCCCGCCAATATTCCGCCCCACAAGTCTAATAACGGGCTTGTGGGCGCTTCTCACAGGCTTGCTATGTGCAGGCTGGCGTTTGCCGAGGAACCGCTGTGTAAAGTGAGCGATATTGAACTGAAACGGGAAGAAAAAAGCTATACCGTCGATACACTGGAACAGTTGACAGCCATCTATCCGCACGACCGCTTCTTTCTGATTATGGGCAGCGATATGTTTTGCTCCTTTACCAGCTGGCACCACTGGCAGCGTATTCTTCAGCTTGCAGTGCTCTGTGCCGGGGCGCGTAAAGCCCGTTCGACCGATAATGAAATGGAAGATCAGCGCCGCAAGCTGGAAGCGCTGGGGGCCTGCTGTGAGTTAGTCGACTTTGAGCCTCTTCCGATTTCTTCAACTTTGGTACGGAAAAGAATCTGTAACGGGGAAGCTCTTGATGGACTGGTTTCGCCTACGGTTGCCAAATATATCTGGGCGCATGGGTTATACCAATAGATTTTTGCCATGGGGAAGTGATTGCATGGAATATGATTTCCAACAATTGGACAAACTTGCCAAAAAAATGTTATCCGATAAGCGGTATTACCATACCCAGTGTGTGGTGGAGCAGGCCGAAAAGCTGGCCCACATATATCACTGCAATCTGGAAAAAGCCATGGCGGCAGGATGGCTGCATGATATCTGTAAGGAACTGCCGCGTGAGGAGCAGTTGCAATGGCTTACGAAATATGGTATTATTCTTGACAGTGTTCAACAGGGTCAGCATAAGACTTGGCACGGTATGGCAGCCTGCGGATTCATGAAGTGCAACCTGGGAATCCATGACGAGGATGTTCTGAGAGCGGTACGCTATCACACGACCGCCTGCGGGAATATGACCCTTTTGGATGAGGTGGTTTATCTTGCTGATTTAACCAGTAAGGACCGCAGTTACCCTGATATTGAAAAAATGCGCACGCTTGCCGAAACAGCGGTTGGTCCGGCTATGAAATATGCGATGTGTTATATTCTGGGCGACTTAATCAGCCATGAACGGGGAATCAGCCGGGACAGCTTTGAAGCATATAATTATTATATCAAGTATGAATAGAACAGAGGTGAATGCATTTGACAGCTATTGAAAAGGTTCACGCGGTGGCTTCCATGCTGAACAATAAAAAAGCGAAGGACATCACCGCCATTGAAATTAAAGATCTGACCTCGTTGGGGGACTATTTTATTATTGCATCCGGTTCTTCCAGTACGCAGGTGAAAGCGCTGTGTGACGCTGTGGAAGATGGGATGACTTCTTTAGGTTTTGAACCGCTGCGTACTGAAGGTTATCAGTCCGGGATGTGGGTCGTGCTTGATTATACCGAAATAATTGTTCATCTGTTTTATGAGCAGACCCGTGAATTTTATTCGTTGGAGCGACTGTGGGCAGATGCGCCGAAGGTCACGCTCGAACTGGAAGATTAATGATTGTGCACCCTTCATAGGGTGTTGACAGGGAGTGTACAAATTGAAGTACGATTTCGCAGCCATAGAAAAAAAGTGGCAGGATATCTGGGAATCCAAAAATGTATTTACCGCGGGAACTGACTATTCAAAACCTAAATTTTACGCGCTTGTTGAATTTCCTTACCCGTCCGGGCAAGGCTTGCATGTCGGTCATCCGCGCTCTTATACGGCTTTGGATATTGTTGCCAGAAAACGCCGTCTGGAAGGATATAACGTTCTTTACCCGATGGGCTGGGACGCTTTTGGTCTGCCAACTGAAAATTATGCGATTAAAAACCATATCCATCCGGAAATTGTCACAAAGCAAAATGTGGCGCGCTTTAAGTCCCAGCTGAAAAGTCTTGGGCTGTCATTTGACTGGAACCGAGAAATCAATACCACTGATCCGGATTACTATAAATGGACGCAGTGGATCTTCCTACAGCTTTATAAGCATGGGCTTGCTTATAAGAAAGAGATGTCCGTCAACTGGTGCACAGGCTGTAAAGTGGTATTGGCCAATGAAGAAGTGGTCGGCGGCGTTTGCGAACGCTGCGGCAGCGAGGTGGTACACCGGGTCAAGAGCCAGTGGATGCTCAAAATCACGGAATACGCGCAGCGACTGATTGATGACCTTGACACGGTTGATTATATCGAGCGCGTCAAAATTTCGCAGAAAAATTGGATTGGGCGGTCTACCGGTGCTCAGGTCGATTTCGGCACAACGGCCGGGGACTTGCTTACTGTTTTTACCACCCGTCCGGACACCCTTTTCGGTGCGACTTACATGGTCATTTCGCCCGAGCATCCTTACATTAAAAAATGGGCGGATCGTATCGGAAATCTGGATGCTGTGCGCGCTTATCAGCAGGAATCCGCGAAGAAGTCCGATTTTGAGCGTACCGAGCTTGCAAAGGATAAAACCGGTGTGATGCTGAAAGGCGTTCGTGGGATTAACCCGGTAAACAATACCGAGATTCCGATTTTTATCTCGGACTATGTCTTAATGTCTTATGGCACGGGCGCAATCATGGCGGTTCCCGCCCACGATACCCGCGACTGGGAGTTTGCCAAAAAATTCGGTCTGCCGATTATTGAAGTCGTTCAGGGCGGCAGTGTGCAGGAAGAAGCGTTTACCGACTGCGCGACCGGTATAATGGTAAACTCCGGATTCCTGGACGGGCTTTCAGTTGAAGAAGCAAAAAAGAAAATCGTTTCCTGGCTGGCTGAAACGCATAAGGGCGAGCCGAAGGTTAATTATAAACTGCGCGATTGGGTGTTCTCCCGCCAAAGATATTGGGGCGAGCCGATCCCGATTATTCATTGTGATCATTGCGGCTATGTGCCGGTGGATGAAAGCGAGCTCCCGCTCCGTTTGCCGGAGGTCGAGAGCTATGAACCCACGGGTGACGGAGATTCTCCGCTTGCCGTGATTGACGAGTGGGTGAATGTTACCTGCCCCAAATGCGGACGTCCGGCAAAACGTGAAACGGATACCATGCCGCAGTGGGCCGGTTCTTCCTGGTACTTTCTCCGGTACTGCGACCCCGCATGCGGCGAGTCGCTCGCGTCAAAAGAGGCGCTGAATTATTGGATGCCTGTCAACTGGTACAACGGCGGCATGGAGCATACAACGCTTCACCTGCTTTATTCCCGTTTCTGGCATAAGTTCCTTTACGATATTGGGGTTGTTAACACACCGGAACCTTATGCAAAACGCACAAGCCATGGAATGATTCTCGGTGAAAATGGCGAGAAGATGAGCAAATCACGCGGAAACGTCGTGAATCCGGACGAGATTGTGCGTGATTTTGGAGCCGATACGCTGCGCCTTTATGAAATGTTCATCGGCGATTTTGAAAAGAGCGCCCCGTGGTCTCAAAGCTCCATTAAAGGCTGCAAGCGCTTTTTGGAGCGCATTTACGGTCTGCTTGACATCCTGAAAGATGGGGAAAGCTATTCGCCCGAATTGGAAAGCGGCTTCCACAAGACTGTTAAAAAGGTCAGCGAGGATATCGAAGCAATGAAATATAACACGGCTATTGCCGCAATGATGACATTGCTCAATGAAATCGCTGATCATGGCTCCATAAATCACGGAGAACTTAGGACGTTGCTGTTGCTGCTGAATCCGTTTGCGCCTCACATCACCGAGGAAATGTGGGTACAGGCAAAGTTAAAAGGAATGCTCAACGAACAAAAGTGGCCGACCTATGAGGAAAGCAAGTGCATAGATTCGCAGGTTGAAATTGTAGTGCAGATTTGCGGCAAAATAAAAGCACGCATTTCAGTCGCGGCCGACAGCACAGAAGAACAAATGCTTTGCGCGGCAAAGAGCCAGCCCGAGATTCAGGCGGCCCTTGCCGGGAAAATGATTGTCAAGGAAATTGTTGTAAAAGGAAAACTGGTAAATCTTGTGGCAAAATAGTATTTTTGCTCTTCCAGCAAATGACTTGACAAGTTATACAAGATTATTGTATAATAATCTATGTTATCCATTTACTTTTCAGTGAAGGATATAGACTCCGGCCAGATGGCGTGGGGAGGGAATTGGTAAATGTCAGAAATCAGAATCAAAGACAACGAGTCTTTAGACAGCGCTCTGCGCAGATTTAAACGCTCCTGCGCTCGCTCCGGCGTTCTTGCTGAAGTTCGAAAGAGAGAGCATTATGAGAAGCCTTCTGTCAAACGCAAAAAGAAGTCTGAGGCAGCTCGTAAACGCAAATTCAAATAATATGCTTCATAAAACGGGCAGGAATTTTTCCTGTCCGTTTTATCTTTTCTTGTAAAGAAGATGGATTCGCTGTATACTAATTATAGAAACTTTTGCTAACAGGAGGCGGTCATGCTGCTACTCTACCCGGACTATTATTTTCACCGCATTTGGGATTTGGAGCCCGTGTGGCTGCGAGACCACAATATCAAGGTACTGCTCTTAGATGTGGATAATACATTGACTACACATAATAACCCGGAAGTACCAATCGAAGTGATGCAATGGCTTCAAAAAGTCAAAACAGCCGGAATAAGGCTGCTGATTTTATCCAATAACAAAGCAAAACGTGTTGCGCCGTTTGCAAAGAAGCTGGGGGTAGGCTATATCGCAAATGCCGCCAAACCGCTGGGCATTGGTGTTTTGCGCGCTGTGAAACGCCTGAAGGCAGATAGGAACTATTTAGCGATGGTCGGCGATCAGCTGTTTACGGATGTTTTATGCGCAAAGAGTGCAGGCGTGATCTCTATACTTGTCGAACCGATTGAGAAGGAACCTTATCTGTTTCTTAGATTGAAACGGCGGCTTGAGCGGGTTGTGCTGCAGAATTTCAATAAGGGAGACCATTTATGAGCACTGTTCGGTTTGGCCCCGCAGGGAATTCAGATAGTTTTACCGCAATGGGCTATCGTAAAAACCTTCAAATTCCGGAATACGTTGAAAAAATGGGGCTATCTGCCTATGAGTATCAATGCGGACGCGGTGTTAAAATATCGGAGACTGCCGCAGCCGAGCTGGGCAGCGCCGCAGCGGCAAAACAAATCCAGCTCAGCGTTCATGCCCCTTACTATATTTCCATGTCCAGTGTGGAAGAGGAAAAAAGGCGAAACAGCGTCAATTATGTATTGCAGGCCGCTCAGGCAGTTCATGCGATGGGCGGGAATCGTATTGTTGTGCACACAGGGTCCTGCAGTAAAATAAGCAGGGAAGAGGCACTGATGCTAGCTGCTGATACGATGAAAAACTGCATTGCAGCTTTGGACGAACATGGATTGCATGATATCCATATCTGCCCCGAAACAATGGGCAAACTGAATCAGCTTGGAACTCTGGAAGAAGTGCTTGCTTTATGTAAGCTCGACGAGCGGCTTTTGCCCTGTCTGGACTTCGGGCATCTCAATGCGCGCTCGTACGGTGGCCTGAACAGTGCACATGCGTTTGAACAGGTATTGGATGAGGTGGAAAATGCGATTGGCGTTTCAAGAGCCGGTATGTTCCATGCGCATTTCAGCAAAATTGAATACACAAATCCGGGTGGCGAAAAACGCCATCTCACGTTTACGGATACGCAGTTCGGGCCGGATTTTGAACCGCTCGCCGAATTGATCGCCCGCAGAAATTATTCTTCGACAATCATCTGCGAATCTGCCGGTACTCAGGCGGAGGACGCGGCGGCGATGAAAAGGATGTATTTGCAGGCACTATATGGCACAGACAATATGACGCTGACAGGGGATGTCATTTTTGAAGAACAGAATAGAGAAAATTCTTAAACAGCTTCCGGGCGATATAGACGCCGTACTGGTTACTTCCGGAGTTCACCGGCAGTATTTTACCGGTTTCCAGTCTTCTGCGGGAATTTTGCTGATGATTAAAAATGCGGGGGCATATTTTATCATTGATTTCCGTTACTACGAAAAGGCGCGTGCCGTTATACAGGACTGTCAAGTGATTTTGCAGGATAAATTATCTGTACAGCTTGCGGAACTGATGAAACGCCATTCTTTAGCAAACATTGCAATTGAAAGCGAATATATGACCGTATCGGAATTTTCTCGCTTTCAGGAACTGTTTTCGGACGTATCCTTTATTTCTAATAAGCAGGTAGATCAAGCTATCCGCCGAATGAGAATGATAAAATCACAGGAAGAACTGGCAAGCATTCGGGCGGCGCAGAAAATTACCGATGATGCATTCCAGAACATTTGCAGTTATATCCGTCCCGGAATGACAGAAAAAGAGATTGCCTGTGAATTGCTGGACTATACGAACCGCCATGGGTCTGAACGCCCCTCTTTTGAATTTATTGTTGTTTCGGGTGCAAACTCTTCCATGCCTCACGGCGTACCGACGGATAAGCCGGTGGAATCAGGTGACTTGATTACTATGGATTTTGGCTGTGTTGTGGATGGCTATTGCTCCGATATGACGCGCACAGTGGTGGTAAGAACTGTCTCCGACAAGCAAAAATCCGTTTATGATACCGTACTGAAAGCGCAGTTGGCTGCAATTCAGGCCATCAAAGCGGGAATCCCCTGCAAAGATGTGGATACGGCTGCGCGCAGCGTCATAGCAGACGCGGGGTATGGCAGCTGTTTCGGGCACAATACGGGGCATTCTGTTGGTCTTGAAATTCATGAGAGGCCTGCGTTTTCTATCGCAGATGAAACTATTTGCGAACCCGGCATGGTGATCACTGTGGAACCGGGAATCTACCTCGAGGGGCAGTTCGGCGTGCGTATAGAAGACATGGCGCACATAACCGAAACCGGCTGCAGCCTTTTGACGGGCTCTTCCAAACAGCTTATAATCGTTTAATGATGCTTTTTCCGGACATAATTTATTAAAAGGTCTTGCAAAATTTGTTGTTTTAATATAAAATTAGAGTGTTAATCTGGATGGTACAAATTTGCCCGCGTCGAAACGTGGGGATGTTTAACGTATCAGAACATTTGGAGGTAAACTTATGATTTCAGCGGGCGATTTCAGAAACGGCGTAACTTTTGATATGGACGGTAACGTTGTCCAGATCATAGAGTTTCAGCATGTAAAACCCGGTAAGGGCGCTGCGTTTGTCAGAACGAAAATCAGAAACGTCATTACTGGTGCCGTTACCGATAGAACGTTTAATCCGACGGACAAATTCCCAACCGCTTATGTCGAAAGAAGAGACATGCAATATCTCTACCGTGACGGTGATCTTTTTTACTTCATGGACAATGAAACTTATGAAAATATCCCGATCAGCGCTTCTACGCTCGGCGATAATTTTAAATTTGTGAAAGAAAACATGGATGTTAAGGTTCTTTCTTACAAAGGTAGCGTTTTCGGTGTTGAACCGCCGTTTTTCATTGAGTTGGAAGTAACTGAAACAGATCCCGGATTTAAGGGAGACACCGCAACGAATGCAACCAAACCCGCTACACTGGAAACCGGCGCAGAGATCCGTGTTCCACTCTTCATTAACGAAGGCGACCACATTAAGGTAGATACCCGCACCGGCGAGTACATGGAAAGAGCATAAAATCACTTGTTTAGGGCATAATTTCTTGCAAACCCTGTCCAAGTATAATTGCAAAAAGGGAGGTAATTTTCATGACAATTACAGAAAGAGCTGCTTATATTAAAGGTCTTGCCGAAGGGCTTGGCATCGATGATTCCACAAAAGAGGGAAAAGTTATTCGTGCTTTGATCGGCGCATTCGACGACATGGCGCTGACTGTTTCGGACCTTGAAGCAGAAATTGATGAACTCAGCGAACAGGTTGACACGATCGACGAGGATCTTGGTTCCCTTGAAGAAGACTATTATGAACTCGATGATGAGGACGAGGACGACGGGTGCAGCTGCGGCTGTAAAGATGAGGACGACGACGAGGACGACGAGGATTATCTCGACGAAGATATTTATGAAGTCTGCTGCCCTACATGCGGAGACGTTGTTTGTATCGACTCTGATATGTTGGAGAAAGGCCAGACTACTTGCCCGAACTGTGGGGAACTGCTCGAGTTTGACCTTGAAGACGATGGCATCTGCGGCTGTGGAGATGAGGATTGCAGCGAATGCAAAAAGTAACTGATTCAAAATTGAATCAGAAAAAAACACCCCGCTTTTGCGGGGTGTTTTACTGCTTGTTAGATATTTGACGAAATTAACATATTTAGCAGGAAAGGGGTAATTATTTGGCAAAAAAACGAATTCTAATTTATGTCGCTGTTTTAATTATCGCCGTGGCAGCTGGCGCCTGTTATTTAGTTTCTCAGACGCAAAAGCCCGCTGTAGGCACTTCTTTTCTGATGGATACCGTGGTAGAATATAAGTTATACGGAAAAAATGCGGAGCAGGCAAAGTTAGCTGTTGAGCAAACGCTTTCGGCATTTGAAAATCAAGTATCCCGATACATAAAAGGCTCCGAGATCGATCGCTTGAATCAGAAAGCCGGTATTGAGCCCATTTCGTTATCTCAGGATACATTTGATTTGCTCTCCCGCTGCCTTGCGTATGGGGAGCTTTCCGAAGGAGTATTTGACATCACGATTTCCCCGTTAACCCAAGCATGGAATGTAACTGCCGAGCTTCCAAAGGTGCCGTCGGAGCAAACCATTGATAAGTTGCTTGAATTGGTGAATTATCAGGATTTGCTGCTTGACTCACAAAACAAAACGGCATATTTGAAGCGTGAAGGACAAGCGATTGATGTCGGCGGAATTGCAAAAGGGTTCGCGTGTGATCTCGTTCGGAAAACCGCAAGCGAATACGGTATCACTTCAGGTTACATCTCAATTGGCGGCAATCTGATGGTAATTGGAGAAAAGCCAAATCATCAGCCATTTAAATTCGGGGTACGCAACCCAAGAGGCAGCGCAAACGACTATATTGGCATTGTCACGCTGCCGAATTCCACTATGGCAACCTCCGGGGACTATGAGCGCTATTTTGAGCAGGATGGGATTCGGTACCATCACATTTTGGATCCGAAAACCGGATGGCCGGCCAAAACGGATTTGATGTCTGTTTCTGTTGTGACGCCCGATGGTGCTTATGCGGATTTTATGTCCACCTATCTGTTTATTAAGGGGAAGGCATTTGTGCTTGCGCATCTTGACTCGCTGAACTGCGGTTTAATTGTTATTGATAAGGATCGAAATGTGTATCTTTCGGAACGCTTAAAAAATAGCTTTACGCCGTCAGACTCTTCCGGCTCCTATCAGTTTAATGGGGTGAACTCATGAAAAACCGTGCGTCCAGAGTTGCGCTGCTCGGTATGCTGTTTGCGCTTTCTGTTGTGCTTAGTATCGTGGAGTCTGGACTTTCAGGCCTGGTTCCGATTCCTGGCATAAAGATGGGCCTATCAAATGTGATCATCATGTATTGCCTCTTTTTCTTCAAAAAGCGGGAAGCGTTAACCTTGGCTGTTTTAAAAGCGTTTTTTGTTTTATTGCGCAGCCCAGTCGGGGCGGCGATGAGCCTTGCGGGAGGAATCCTCTCAGTGGCAGTTATGTCGCTGCTGATGTCCAGAAGACATCAAAACAGCGAGTTGTTTATTAGCATATGCGGCGGTGTTTCCCACAATGTCGGTCAGCTTATCGCGGCATCTATTGCATTAAAAAGCAGCACGGTGTTCTATTATTCTCCTGTCCTTTTGGTCTCCGGAATTATAATGGGGCTGCTGACAGGAATTTTGTTGCGGTATTTGAAACCGTACATGAGTCGAATGTTCTTTTGATATCATTCGATATCAAAATTACAATATACAGCAATTATTCTCAGAGGAGGAATAAAGGGAATGAGTTTTTTGCAGAAAACGATGAAGGGTGCGAAAATCGGACACTTCAAGAATACTGAAAATTGTCCAAGCACTGCAATGCCGATCCCGAAAGAGGTCTGCATATCCATGTCTCAGCATATGGGGCCGCCCTGTTCGCCGGTCGTTCAAAAAGGAGACTCTGTGAAGGTGGGCACTCTGGTAGGGGACAGCACAGCTTTTTTGAGCGCGCCAATCCATTCCAGCGTATCAGGAACCGTGACCAATGTTACGGAGCTTGTCACCGCCAATGGTTCCAGAACGCAGGTGGTGATCATTGAATCGGACGGGCATCAAACAGTTGACGAGTCTGTAAAACCTCCGGTTATTGAAAACCACGTAGATTTTGTAAAAGCGATCCGGGCATCCGGCTTGGTCGGTTTGGGTGGAGCGGGTTTCCCAACACATATTAAAATGAACCCCAAGAATTTGTCTGAAGTGGATACTTTGGTGGTTAACGCCGCCGAATGCGAGCCTTATATTACGTCTGATTACCGAACCATTATTGAGCGTTCGGGAGACGTTCTTGACGGAATTGCCGCCATCAAAAAATATGTTGGAATCTCGCAGGTGAAAATTGCGGTGGAAAGCAACAAACCGCAGGCAATTGAGCTACTACGCAGGCTTACGGAAAAAGATCCTAGCATTGAAGTTTGCAGCCTGCATGCGATATATCCAAAAGGCGCTGAAAAAGTAGCTGTTTTTGAAACTACCGGCCGGGTAATCAAAGAGGGGATGCTGCCGTCTGACGCGGGAGTGATCGTCAATAATATTACATCCACCGCTTTTATCGGCCAGTATCTGCGCACCGGCATGCCGCTGGTAAGCAAATGCCTGACGGTTGACGGCGGAGCTATCAATGAGCCAAAGAATGTTATAGCGCCAATTGGCGCGCATTTTTCCGATGTAATCGCGTTTTGCGGGGGATACTCCTGCACACCCAAAAAGCTGATGATGGGTGGCCCGATGATGGGAATCTTATTGTTTGATGATACATATCCGGTATTGAAAAACAATAATGCGCTGCTTGCATTTGATGAAAGCCAGACAAAGGTTGAGCCCGAGCAAGCCTGTATTCGCTGCGGCAGATGCATGCATGCGTGCCCGTATCATCTAATGCCCCGCCAGATTGAGCTTGCGTCACAGAATGACAACCTGGAACTGTTGGGTAAGCTCAAAGTCATGCTTTGTATGGAATGCGGAAGCTGTTCTTATGTCTGTCCGGCAAAACGTGACCTGACATTCTCCAATAAACTTGCAAAACAAAAACTGCGCGCGGCTGCGAAAAAGTAGAATAGGAGGGCTATCAATTGGCTTCAATTATAACGGAAAATCAAGTTCAGGCGGCTGAAAGTTCAAAACTGATTATGACACCGTCTCCACATATCAAAGATTCCATTTCCACAAAGAAAATTATGCTGACGGTCTCAGCTGCTTTGGTTCCTACCATCCTTGCCTCAGTATATTATTTTGGGTTTCGAGCGTTAGTGCTGACAGTGGTCAGCGTACTGTCCTGCGTATTATTTGAATATCTGTTTACCATGCTGACAAAAAAAGAGTCTACGATTGGTGACTTCAGCGCTGTGGTAACCGGAATCATTCTTGCCTGTAATGTACCCGTTACACTGCCTTTATGGATGATCGTATTTGGCTCTTTTATTGCAATTGTTGTGGTAAAAGGCCTGTTTGGCGGAATCGGGTGCAATTTTGCAAACCCGGCGGCGACTGCCCGTATTTTTCTGTTAGTATCCTTTGCGAGCCATATGACCACCTGGGTGGCACCTCTGCACGGAGTGGTAGAATCTGTCGGCGGAGCATCTCCGAGCCAGATTGTCCGCGTCATGGGAGTTGATATGGTCGCTTCCGCGACTCCGCTGAGCGGCAAGATGGAACAGCTGCCTTCGCTTTTTCAGATGTTTTTAGGCGCCCGCGGCGGTTCGCTTGGGGAAACCTGTGCAGTCGCGCTGCTCTTAGGCGGTTTGTTCCTGATTTATAAAGGGATTATCAGCTGGGTAATTCCGGTATCCACGCTCGGAAGCATTTTTGTGTTTGCGCTTCTCTTCGGTGCGAATCCGTTTTATGCGGTGCTTTCGGGTGGCGCTATGATTGGCGCGTTCTTTATGGCTACTGATTATTCTACCTGCCCTGTCACAGATAAAGGAAAGGCAATTTTCGGAATCGGAATCGGGTTTATTACCATGATTATTCGCAGTTTCTGCTCGTATCCGGAAGGAATGTCGTACGCGATTTTGCTGATGAACATTATCACGCCGCATATTGACAGTCTCACTGTTACAAAACCATTTGGAGCTGTCTTTGCGCAGAAATCAGAATAAGAGGAGGGGCGCATTATGAAAGAGTTACTGAAACCAATTATTGTATTGACAGTTATCTGTTTGATTACTTCGGGCCTGCTTGGCGCTACCTATAATGTGACTGCGCCTCTGATTGCACAGTCGGAAAAGAAAGCATCCGACGAGGCCATGGCGGAAGTGCTTCCCGCTGCAACCTCATTTACCGAGGTACAGGTGGATGGCGTTGAAGGCCTGCTGGTTGCGGCTAAGGACGAAAGCGGTGCCGGATGGGCATTTAAAGTTCAGGACAAAGGCTTTGGCGGCGCTTATGTAATTATGGTCGGCATTGGTTCTGATGGAAAAATTACCGGTACAAAGCTGCTTGACAATACGGAGACTCCGGGATTAGGTTCAAAAACCGGAATGCCATCTTTCACCGGCCAGTTTGTCGGAAAAGACAAGGAGCTGGAAGGCGTTGAGACGATTACCGGTGCGACGATTTCCTCGAAAGCGTTCCTGCGTGCGATTGCAACCGCGTATAATGCTTTCGATGCTGCAGGGGAGGGTGCATAAACAATGAGTGATTTAACAAAAAAAAGCAATTGGCAGGTATTACTAAACGGTATAATTAAAGAAAACCCCACCTTGGTTTTGATTCTCGGTACTTGTCCGACACTTGCGGTCACCACTATGGCGGTCAACGGCATCGGTATGGGCTTGGCGGCAATGGTCGTTTTAATCGGATCCAATATGGTAATTTCTCTTCTGAAAGATGTCATTCCGGATAAGGTTCGTATTCCTTGTTATATCGTTGTTATTGCGGGATTTGTAACGATCGTTCAGTTTTTGGTGAAGGCTTACGCGCCCGCTTTGGACAAAGCTCTCGGCGTTTATCTGCCGCTGATCGTCGTAAACTGTATCATCCTTGGGCGTGCTGAAATGTTCGCAAATAAAAATACCGTTCTGGCTTCTGCCTGTGATGGCATTGGTATGGGCCTTGGATTTACACTCGCGCTGTTCTGCATGGGCTCCATCCGTGAATTGGTTGGAAACGGCACCTGGATGGGTTACACGATCACTGCAAATTTGTGGGATCCGATCATTGTCTTTTTGCTTGCCCCCGGTGGATTTATGGTGTTCGGAGCGCTGATTGCGCTGGTGAATTTCCTCACCAAAGGCAAAGCAATTAAAAAGAAGGAATTTGGCTGTGCAGGCTGTCCGTCTGCATCTGCCTGCTCTGCTGTACAGAAGGGAGGCTGTAACTGATGAAGGAGTTTGCGATTATCCTTGTTAGTGCTGTTCTTGTAAACAACTACGTTTTAGCAAAATTCTTGGGAATCTGCCCATTTCTTGGAGTTAGTAAAAAACTGGATTCCGCGTTTGGAATGAGTGTTGCGGTTACATTTGTTATGGCTCTGGCCACCGCCGCCACATGGCCTATTTATACCTATGTGCTGGTACCCAGAGATTTAAAATATCTGCAAACCATTGTGTTCATTCTGATTATTGCAGCATTGGTTCAGTTTATCGAACTGGTTCTAAAGAAATACATTCCCGCTCTTCATCGCGGATTGGGCATATACCTTCCGCTGATTACTACCAACTGCGCTGTCTTGGGTGTAACAATTTTGAACCTCGATGAGGGGTATAATTTTGCGCAGTCAATGGTGAACTCGATTGGTTCCGGTCTGGGATTTCTGCTGGCAATGGTGCTGTTTTCCGGCGTACGCTCCCGTGTCGACGCGTCCTCCACAGTTCCAAAGTCTTTTCAGGGCATTCCGATTACGCTGATTGCGGCATCTATCTGCTCAATCAGCTTCATGGGCTTCAGCGGCATCGTTGATGGCCTGTTCAAATAGTTAGGAGGCAAGGGCAAATGATATTACCGATTATAATTGTAGGCTCAATTGGCCTGCTGTCTTCCATTGTGCTGGTTATTGCCGCGAAAGTAATGGCTGTGCCGGCTGACGAATTATTTGAAGCCGTCAGGGCTGAACTGCCGGGCGCGAACTGCGGCGCATGCGGTTATGCCGGTTGCGACGACTATGCAAAAGCCTGTGCCCATAATGGTGCAAAAACGAACCTTTGTATTCCGGGCGGAAGCGAAGTCGCAAAAAAAGTGAGCGCGGCTCTCGGCGTTGTCAGTGAAGATGTGGAGCCGCAGTACGCGATTGTCCGCTGCTCCGGCAACTGTTACGCAACCGACAGCATCATGGATTATCGCGGCAAGCAGTCCTGCGCTGCCTGTAACTTATTTTATCAGGGCAAGGGAAGCTGCTCACACGGTTGCCTCGGCTACGGCGACTGCATCGATGTATGCAAGTACGGAGCAATTTCAATTGTAGACGGCATCGCAATCATTGATAAATCCGCCTGCGTGGGATGCGGCATGTGCGCAAAGGTATGTCCGAATCATTTGATCAACATTATCCCGAAAAAGAGCACAATTTATGTGGGATGCAGTTCTCATGATAAAGGTGCATTTACCCGCAAGGTTTGTAAAAGCGGTTGCATCGGATGCAAAAAATGTGAGAAGACCTGCGAATCCGGCGCAATTATCGTTACGGATAATCTGGCTTCAATTGATCCTGCTAAATGCACAAACTGTGGCGCCTGTGCCGCCGTTTGTCCGACAGGTGCAATTGTTACCTGCGAATCCCGTTGCGAAGCAATATCCAAAGGTGCATAAGCAAACAAAGCCCGTACTGTCACCAGTACGGGCTTTGTTCTGAATTATTTGATCTTTCCGGCAAAAAAATCATCCCGGAACCAAACCTGCTTCACTTCGAAGCTTTTTCCATTGAGGTAATTTAAAATTCCCGCATCGGTCAAAAAGTGGAAAGTTAATTTGTAGGAATAGAGTACCTGCGATTTATATCCTGTACCTTTATTATCCCGATTATGTCCGTATTTTGTGTCTCCCAGCAACGGATGACCAATTGAGGCAAGATGGGCTCGGATTTGGTGCGTTCGCCCGGTGAGCAGATCAATTTCCAGCAGAGAAAAACGGTCGTTCTGCTCCAAAACCCGATAACGCGTAAGAATTGTGCGGCCATCTTTGACTGGACAATCAAAAATCTTAACCATATTTGTTTCCGCATCTTTTAACAGGAACCCCTTCAACGTGTCCTCTTTTTGCGGCATCGTACCGTGAACAATGCAAAGATACTGCTTGATCATTTCCCGCTCTTTTATTTTTTCGTTGAGGATACGCAAGGAAGCAGCATTTTTAGCGGCAATTACAATCCCTCCGGTATTGAGATCAATTCGGTTGCAAAGAGAGGGGACAAAGCTGTTTTCCATATCTGGCTTATATTCGCCTTTCCTATATAAATAATGCAAAGTCCGATTAATAAGAGTGTCTACCGTGTGCTGACTGTCTTCATGCACAATCAGCCCGGGGCGCTTGTCTATCAACAAGATATTTTCATCCTCATAAACAATGGAAAGCGCTGTCGGAGCGCGTAAAAATAATTGTTGGGAATCAGATTCCGCAAAAAACTCATCATTGAGGTAAAGGGACAATTCGTCGCCTTCTGTAAGGCGTGTGGAACTTTCGCAGCGTTTTCCGTTCAACTTTATCCGCTTCAAACGAATTGACTTATAGAGCAGTGACTGCGGCAATGAAGGGGCTGCTTTTGCCAGGAATTTATCTATACGCTGTCCAGCATCATTGGTGTTAATGACAAATTGTTTCATAATTTCCTCCAAAACCTATATATGCGGATAATTATAGCACATTTAATTGATATTCGATAGATTCTATTTGCAAAAATGCTTTCGTTTGATATAATGATAAGTAAGGATCTATTATAAGTGAGGGAGCAACCATGATAACACGTGAACGAGTTGAGGAAATACTAAGAGAATCCGGAGTTCTTTTGGAAGGACATTTTCTACTTACATCGGGAAGGCACTCAAATAAATATATGCAGTGTGCTAAAATTTTCCGCCATACCAAATACAGTGAGGAACTTTGCGCTGCGCTAGCTGAGCAATATAAAGAGGAAAAAATTGATGTTGTGATTGGGCCTGCCATGGGAGCCGTACAAATGGCGTATGAAGTTAGCCGCGCGGTTGGGTGTGAGAATTTCTTTACCGAGCGCGTAGAAGGAAAGATGGTTTTGCGCCGGGGGTTTGAAGTGACACAAGGCATGCGCTGCCTGCTTGTTGAAGATGTGGTGACAACCGGAGGCTCCGTAAAAGAAGTGGCGGAGTTAGTCAAAGAAGCCGGCGGAATTGTTGTCGGCATCGGTTCGATTGTGGATCGCAGCAACGGGACTGTGGATTTCGGGGTTCCGTTCAAGTCGGTTTATCCGATTGAAGTGGTTTCATGGGAGACTGATGAGTGCCCGCTTTGCAAAGAGGGAAAACTTCCGGCAATCAAACCCGGCAGCAGAAATCTGACAAATAAAAAGTAACAAAAAATCAACGGTGGTGTGCGGATGTCGAGTGTACATGAAGGACATAGGCAGCGTTTAAAAGACCGTTTTTTAAAAAACGGCCTGGATGATTTTGAAACACACAATGTACTGGAGTTGCTTTTGTTTTACGCAGTACCTCAGCGGGATACCAACGAGCTGGCGCATCGGCTTTTGAAACAGTTCGGTTCTCTGTCTGCAGTATTCAATGCACATTTTGATGAACTATGCAAAGTAGAAGGGGTGGGCAATAATGTTGCCACTCTCATCAAAATGATTCCCGATTTAACCCGACGTTATTTGGATGATTGTGATCAAAAAACCGTTGCGTTAACGACGATTGATGAAATCGGGGAATTTCTTCGGCCAAAATTTATCGGCCGTACGAAAGAGCAGATTTTTTTGCTTTGTTTAAACAACAAAGGTGGGGTGGCCTACGGTGACTTTATTATCGAAGGCACGATTGATTCTGCCCCTATGTATACCCGCAATATTCTTGAAATCGCACTTCGCTGTTCGGCAACATCGGTAATCCTTGCTCACAATCACCCAAATGGTCTTGCAATCCCATCAAATGCGGATCTTGTAACAACGCAACTTATTTACCAGGCATTGGGTATGGCAAAAATCAAATTAATTGACCATTTTATTTTTGCCGGCTCTACTTATATTTCTATACGAAGTTCCGGTTTTTTTACATTTCAAAGCGAAATTTAGGTAAAAGTACAGGCGGAAGAACTGGTCAGTTCTTCCGCCTGAATTCATTTTAATCAGATTTCCGCGCGCACAGAAAAGGCTTTTTCCAGCGCTTCGACGGCTTCACTAAAGTGCGGTTGTGTTACTAAAAGTGAAATGTCCACTTCACTCGTTGTAATAAGAGCAAGCTCGACGCCTGTTTTTTCAATCGCAGCAAATGCGGAAGCCGCAACCCCGTGCATAGACCGCATTTCCTCGCCGTAAAGTTGAATTTTGCAGTTTCCATTGCTAATCATCGGTTTTAATTCTGAGCTTTTTTCGCGGAAGCGTCCGGCCAGCTCAAGCACCTTAATCAGCTGATTGGAAGGCAGGGTAAACGAAAGATTAATCAAATGGCCCTGTGGGGCAGTCTGACTGATCATATCCAGATTAATTCCTGCCTTTGAAAACTCAGAAAAAATTTCCGATATCAAAGAAAGATTATTTGGCACCCTGTGGAAAGTGACAAGAGCCACATCTTCACAAACTGTCATCTTTGATATGCCATTCATATTCAGCGCTTCCTTTCACTGCCGATTAAACAAGATCTCCCATATCGTATAGACCATTTTCCTTTTCACTCAGGAATAACGCGGCGTTAATGCTTCCAACAGCAAATACTTCTTTGCTGGCCGCAGAGTGGGAAAGAGAGATTACCTCGTCACGTCCGGCAAAAATAATCTCATGTTCTCCTACAATCGTTCCGCCGCGCACCGAATGAATTCCAATCTCGTTTTTAGAGCGTTTTTTACGCACTGCATGGCGGTCATAAATATACTGGGGTTCATTGGCTAAAGCGCTTGAAACAGCATCCGCAAGCATCAAAGCAGTACCGCTTGGGGCATCAATTTTTTGATTATGATGCTTTTCAATGATTTCAATATCAAACTGATCTCCAAGTATCGACGCAGCTTTTTTAGCAAGCTGCGCTAAAAGGTTGACGCCAAGTGACATATTAAAGGTAAAAAACAGTGGAACCTCTTTGGACTTTTCATGAATCAGCGCAATTTGAGCGGCGGATAGCCCTGTTGTAGCAATTACAGCGGGCACATGGGTATTCACAGCGTATTCCAACAGCGGGCCGAGCGCGCTCGGGTGTGAAAAGTCAATGATGACATCAGACGCAACCGAGCATTCCGTCAAAGAAGTAAACACAGGATAGGCGTCCAAAACCGTCCCGGAAATATCAATTCCGGCTACGATTGTGCAGTCATCTCGCTCCCGCACACAGGCGGTAATCATTCTGCCCATCTTGCCGTTGCAACCGGACAACAGAATCCTCTTCATTTGAACCTCCATCAGCCGCTAATTATAGGAGTTTGACGGCTTTCATTTCTTTTATCAGCAGTTCTCTGCCTGTGTCACTCATGTCAACCAACGGTAATCTGCAGTGTCCGGCTTTCCAGCCGAGCAGATTCATTGCCTCTTTTACCGGAATTGGGTTCACATCGCAAAACAAGGCGTCAATAAATCCCATGAGCCGAATTTGAAGTGCAGCGCTTTCTGCCGTTTTGCCGTCGAAGTAGAGCTGGCAAATATCATGCGTTTCTTTCGGCATGACGTTCGAAAGTACGGAAATGACGCCTTTCCCGCCCAAAGAGAGGATCGGGACGATTTGATCATCGTTTCCGGAATAGATATCAAGGTTGTCGCCGCAGAGATAGCGTGTTTGAGCAACTGCGGAAAGATTGCCATTGGCTTCCTTTACCGCTACAATGTTGGGGTGTTTAGACAATGTCAAATAGGTTTCCGGTTTGATGCTCAACCCCGTGCGGCTTGGCACATTATATAATATGATGGGCAGGTCAGTAGTATCCGCAATCGTTTCAAAATGCCTGATTAATCCCATCTGGGAGGTTTTGTTATAATAAGGCGTCACATGCAGCAGTGCATCCGCACCGGCTGCTTTTGCTTCCTTTGAAAGCCACACAGCATACTCTGTATGGTTGCTTCCAACACCCGCCACGACAGGTACCCGTCCCGAAACCTTATTCACAGTAAACCGGATGGATTCAACATGCTCTTCGTCGCTGTATGTTGAGGCCTCTCCGGTCGTTCCGGCAATCACAATGGCATCCGTTCCGTGAGCGATTTGATGATCGATAATACGGCCCAGTTCTTCCCAGTTTACAGAACCGTCCTCATGCATGGGGGTAATGATCGCGCATCCAGCGCCTGTGAAAATTGTGTTTTTCACGATGAATCAAATCCTTTATTAATAATATGATGTCAAATTAATCAAAATAGCCTTTTGCAGCAAGCAATTCTGCGAGCAGGACACCGCCGCCCGCTGCTCCGCGCAGGGTGTTATGGGAAAGACAAACAAACTTGTAATCATACTGCGTATCTTCGCGAAGCCGGCCGATGGAGACCGCCATTCCATTTTCAAGATTCCGGTCCAACCTGGTCTGCGGGCGGTTTTCTTCCTCAAAATAATGCAGAAATTGCTTTGGCGCGCTGGGCAGATTGAGCGCCTGTGGCTCACCGGAATAGGAGGCCCATTTTTCTTTGATTTGTTCGATGGTGGGTTTCTTGTCAAAGCTGACAAATACCGCAGCCATGTGGCCGTCACTGCAGGAAACCCGCAGGCACTGTGCTGTAAGGGAAGGGGATTTTGCAGGCACGATTTCTCCGTTTTTTACTTCTCCCCAGATCTTCAACGGCTCATTTTCGCTCTTGCCTTCTTCGCCTCCGATAAACGGGATCACGTTATCAATCATTTCCGGCCAGGTTTCAAATGTTTTTCCGGCGCCGGAAATCGCCTGATAGGTGCAGACAAGTGATTTTGTGACGCCATAATCTGCCATCAGCGGATGCAGGGCAGGGACATAGCTCTGTAAAGAACAATTAGACTTTACTGCAATGAAGCCGCGTTTTGTACCAAGGCGTTTGCGCTGCGCGGGAATAACATCAGCATGGGCAGCGTTAATTTCGGGTATAATCATAGGAATATCTGGTGTAAATCTGTGAGCAGAGTTATTGGAGATTATTGGGCATTCCGCTTTAGCGTAAGCCTCTTCCAACGATTTGATTTCCTCTTTTTTCATATCAACCGCACAGAATACGAAATCGACTTTTTTTGTAACCGCTTCCACATCTGATGCGTCCATAACAACCATCTTTTTCACAGCCTCCGGCATTGGGGTAGGCATTGCCCACCGGGAACCGATTGCTTCTTCATAGGTTTTTCCCGCTGAACGAGGGGAAGCGGCCACCGCGACAAGACGGAACCAGGGGTGATTTTCCAACAGAGAAATAAATCTCTGACCGACCATACCCGTTGCGCCGACAACACCAACCTGAAATTCTTTCATTGCTCGACATTCCTTTCAATCGAATCATTTTACGTCATACGATTAGATATTAAAAAAACCGGTTGAAAACCGGCGCAAATTGCAATATAATAGAGTAGTTATCGCGATAGAACAGGATATAGG